>NZ_JAXBMA010000003.1:0-645754 GCF_033963885.1 Draconibacterium sp. IB214405 | reverse complement strand
CAGTTCAAAATTAACGTTTATTTGTCTACTTTTAAACTGTCCTGTTTTTGGGGAAGCTTACAATCGGAGCAATCCCTTAGGGAATATCTATGGTTCCCTTGGGTAAAGACATAATTCCCTTGGGTATAATAGATATTCCCAAGGGGATAGGAGTAATTCCATAGGGAATATCTATGATCCCTTAGGGTAAAAGGATTATTCCCTTGGGTAGAAGGACTGTACCCTGATTATTTTAGTTGGTAAAAAACTCCTGAAAGGCTTGATAATAGGGGAGTCTCCTTTTATTTAGAGGTATTTGCCCGCTTATTTTCGACTATAAAACCAATGATCTCATTTTCGAAGCGCTCCCGGATTTCATAGTTAAACGGTATATGCCCCATTTGCGGGATTAACACCAGTTTGGAATTTTTAATGGCTTCGGCAGTTTGAATGCCACCGTATTTATCCACCGCATAATCTTCTTCGCCGTGCATAACCAGTGCCGGTATTTTTACTGCCTTTAAAACTTCGGTGCGGTCGTTTAATGTTTCCTGTGCTTTTACATGCGAAGCACCCAAAGCTCCGGTGATGGGTTGCCGTTTGTAGAGCTCTTTGGTGTAGGCAACAGCCAGTTCCTTGTCGAATTTTGCCGTGCCGTTCAGGTAGTTCCAAACGTTTAAAAAACCATCCAGATCAGTTTCAAAGTCGCCTGTTGGTTTATTGGCCAGATAGATTTCCCACGTTTTGTCGGGTGGTAAAGGTACCGTTGGCGAATTGGTAGAAGAGGAGATCGAGGTCATGGAAAGTACACGTTCGGGATAATGGATGGCCAGCAGCTGGACAATAAATCCGCCCATGGAATGACCAACTACGTGTGCTTTGCCGATGTGAAACGAATCAAGAACAGAAACCGCATCTTTTGCCAGTTGCATAAAATCGTAAGGATTTTTATCCCAGTCGATTTTTGTGGAGTAGCCAAAATCGCGGTGGTCATATTTCAGTACAAAAAATCCGTTTTGTACCAGGCTGTCGCACAAGTGCTCCGACCAGAACGAACTGTTGGCACCGGCTCCCGAAATAAATAAACAAGCTTCATTTTCCGGGTTGCCGTATGTTTCAACATACAAATCTACACCGTCATCAACCCGTATATATTTTTCCTGCCGCATACTGTTTCCTTCTTTCTCCCGACAACTGATCAGGACAAGTACAATAAACAAATATAGGCGTTTGGATTTTGGCATAAAACCTAAATCTCCGTTGTTTCCTATGACTTAGCGAACCGCCGTATACGAGACCCGTACGTACGGTGGTGTGAGAGGCTCTCCCAGCTAGCGTTTGCTAGTGGGGCAGTCTACTCGATTACCGTCTGGTGTTTTGGCATCCATTTTTTAGAAAGGTTTAAATATTGTGTTGTTATTATCTGTCATAGAATATGTTTGAGAAATGTCAATTTTTATTACCAACACTATCCGTTTCGGAGCGAGAGTGCTCTCTGATTTCATTATGTTCTAGACTTTTGTCAAAACAGACATTTTTTATTGAATCATTTTTCTTCTTTAATTCTAAAATTATTTCTTCGTACTTAAAATTAATTGATTCAAGAGAATCTACCTGATGTTGAAGATTAAAGTTCTGATTATTCAATTTACTAGATTGATTTTTTTTACTATAACTTAATATAATAAACATCAAACCAATGATTCCTAAGATAAATACACTGCAATTCTTAAAAAACCTAAATTTTTTTTTCTCTTTATCATCATAAATCTTTTTTAAACTTGGCTCATTTCTTTTATTCTCTATAAATTGGCCAAACTGAATATCGTAAATACGTCCATAATTATCACACCTATTGGCTAAAATATTACTAATAATTAAAGCAACAATAAAAGATAATAAGCCTGCAATATACGTTAAAGATGATATGTTGGATTTCAAGTCAATTAACAATGCTGCACAAATACTTATATAAAGTGGATATAAACCCCTAACTAAATTTCTTATTCTGTATAAATGACACATAATAAAACTATTTTCATCAATTACCATTATACTTTAATGTATTGTCTATATCTTCTTCCTTTCTCGATTTAGAATTTGCATTTGAAATAAAATTCAAAATATGCTCTTTAACCTTACTCCAGTCATTTCTGTATGGTTTAGTTTGAAAATTACAAAGAGAACTATCATTAATTTCTTTGACATAGTTCTCAACTGTTATTCTAGGATTATAGTTTGCACTAGTAATAATCAAAACAGGGATAATTTTATCGGGATACATTTCTTCTAGAAATATTTCGATAAATCTTATCCCATTTATAATACTTCCTCTACCACCCCCATCTAATAAATAATCTATTAGATAAATGGGTTCTTCGTTTTTGTTGCAATAACTTTTTAGTTCGTTTTGAAGTTTGATTCTTAATTGTTTTTGATTTTCATACTCCTCTTTTTTTTCGAAAGTTGACTGCAATGAAGTTTTTAAAGTATTAATAAAACTACCGGGAATATCTGTGTTGAAATCATCCTCCATTGTATATTGTTGCCTACATTCAAAATTAGTATCTACTATACTTTTGATGCATTTAAAATCATCAAAATTATCTTCGATTATTATAACTACTTTTTTCATCCTTTTAATTGTATTTTAATTGTAAAAGACCTCTTTGTTAATGGATAAACAGGTGTAATGATTTTTCCCAAACCATGATTAATCCACATTTGTTTTAGTAAATCTATACCATGTGGAACATCTCCCTCGTAATCAGGACTGTCTAAGTTTCTAACATGATTATTGGTTACAGATAAGTATTTACGTCCTTTCTCATTTACTAATGCGACATCTATTTTTAAAGGAGAATCTTCGGTAATTAAATAGGTATCTCTGTTACACACATTTTTTCTAATGTTGTTTAGTAGCTCAAAAACGATATCCTTTATACTATTTTCAGGGAATTTAAATTCCTCATTGAGATTATTATCGAAGCCAGGATAATCGATTTTCACTAAATTATCAATATCTTCTTTATTGAATCCCTTTACCTCACTAACATTTAAACAAAGTACTTTTTTGTACTTTAAATCAAACTCCGTTTTAATATCATTTAACGAAATTACTTCTGATTTAGATTTAGAACTTAGTCTATCAATTATCTCTAATTTCGTTATAAGGTAATCATAAAAAGTTTCTAAACTTTCTTTTAAATCTGAATCATCGCAATTATTTAAAATATTCTTTACAGCCTTTTCATAAGTTCGAACTCCATGATTTAATTTGAAAATATATTTGTTCTTTTCGGTTTGTTGGCGTAATCCTGCAAATTCATCATTTTTGTGATGTTTTTCAATAAATTTACCAATATCTTGTCGAAGAAGCATTAGCAATTGTTTTGGAAAAAGATTGTGACTTGAATTAAAAAGGTTTTCAGTACTATAAAAACCAAGCATTCCTAATGTGTCAAATTTGTTAGTATGTTCGTTTCGTTGTGTAATCCTAACAAGGAAAAGCCATTTTGAATCGTCTGGCATAAAGGGTAAAGGTGCCGTTTTTTTATTGTAAGCATCTGTCCATGTCGCTAATCCAAAGTTGGGGCTTAAGTTATCAAATAAGTCATGGGTACCGGTTTTCGAGTCTTTATTTGCAGAAGTCTTTTTAAATTCAACTTTGACTTCAGTATTTGAATATTCTCTGTAAAATTCGGTTGTTGTTTCGGGAGCATTATAAGTGCTACTATCATTTCCATTTAGAAAATCAATAAGAACTTGTGTTTTGTATATGTTCTTTTCGCTTTCTTTTGATAAATCATTGTTTTGTTTTTCTGCAATAAAATCTTCTAACAAATTCTGTTCGTCTTTTAGTATGTATGGTTGTTGTTGTCCATCGGTGACAATAAAAAATACATTCATTTGTTTTTGAGAAAAAAACTTTTTCATTTTTTCTATTATAGCATCAATTTTCCGTTGATAATCGATATTCTTAGGAAAATGTGAATTCTCATCAATGCTATCAACAAGTATTAATTGTTTAATCCAGAAAAAATTGATAAGTGGTGTTTTTAAGTTTAGCCAATCATCACTATTGTTTAAAAAGGTTTCTCTTACAATAAGATATTTGTTAGATTCAATAAGGTATTTGTTTGTTTTAAAGAAATTAACTATCTCATCAGTTTCGGTTACTAATGATTCTGAATCTTTATACTCTATAAATAAATCACGCCATTCAATACGCTTTTCATCTATAATCATGTTATAGAAAGTATCAATTACCAAAGCTGATTCGATTTGCAGCATATCCCAAAATTGGAAGCCTTGCTTAGATTTTAGTAAATCAAATTTAATCTGGTTTAAATTTGTCAAAATATGATATGCAACCCATCCATTCTTTTGAATCATTTCCATGTAGTTCCGTAAAAGAAAAATTGGGAAGTCTATCAAATTCATTTTTTCGCCTTCAGATACTTTTTCATTTACTTTTAATTTGTTAGAATTAGAACTCGCAAAATATTTGTCAATTTTTTTAAACCACAATAAAATTATCTTCAAGAAGTTGTGTTCAACTATCTGGTAATCTTCCAAAAGAGTCGCTCTTCGAATTAGAAATTTTAAAGTTTGGAAGTTATGGTAATCTTTTGGTGAAAAACAATCTTCATTAGGTGTATTAATTTCATTTAACCATGATTTAAGCCAATTGAAAGTTTTAACTTGTAACGGCTGATACAGAACAAACGGATATTGCGAAAGAACTTTAAGCAATGCTTTGGAATTTTCTTTTTGTTCTTCAATTCTATTCTTTTCTACTTCTTTTGTATATTCTGGAAATAAATTTTTCTCAATAAAAGGGGTCAGTTCTTTGAATTCTACAATCTCTTTAATATCATAATCATGGATTGATGGATTTTTTGCGAAATAATCATAAATTTTATGTGTCGCTTCAAAATTCTTCAAACGGCGAAGTGCCTTTTCTTTATTCCCGTTTACCCCATTTAGGTTAATTAATTTCTGTGGATTTAAACCATTAGCTTTTTGTCGAAAAAATTCTATCGTTACATCGTGTAATGAAACTTTTGATAGATTTTCGTATCGCTCTCTTTCATGTTCGAGTGGGCGTTGTCCTAATAAATTACGCGTTGGGGGTTGATTGAAGTTTGCAAAAGAAAAATATATTTTAGACAATTCTACTACCTTATTATGTGTGTGTGGCTCAGATTTATCATTAATGAAAATAGATGCAGTAAATGTCAATCGATTTGGATGAACGTCTTTAACCAAATCGTATACTTCATAAAAATGCTTACCTGTAATAAGAGAGTCATCAACAAAAAAAAGTTTTGTCTCTTCTGTCAAATACTTTTTATTAAGAAGTTTAAAGTTATCAGGAAAGTCGACGCCATTTTGATAATGGATAATTGTGGCGGAAGAATCAAATACAATTTTATTAACAAGATCTAGAAAACGGCTGTTGCTTTCGTGGCATGGAGCTACTATAACAATTTTGTCTGTAGAATTAAGCTGTAAGTGTTTTTTCACTTTTTCTCGTAGCCAATATTTAATTCTAGCTAGATTATTTTCTATGAACTTATCTGTTTTAATATAGTAAATACGATAGTTATTATTTCGCAAAATCTCTTTATACCTAAGAGATTCTTGAAAATCCACGTCATTATAAGAGGTACTACTTTCAATTTCCTCACCGTGTTCAGCTTTTATTTTACCTTTTGGATTACCAAAAATAAGAGCAGGAGTAAGAGAAGATTTATCAGTTTCAAATAATATTTTCGTTTCTACATGATTGCCTTTGTTGTCAACTCCAAAACACAAAGGACAATTTTTTATTTTGTGCCAAGATGCAGGAAGGATAATAATTGATTTTTGACTTGTACTTGTTTTCTTTATCGTTTCAAAACCATTTTCAGGTTGTGCCAATAGAATATTATATCTCGGATTATAAAAACGATACTCGAAAGCTAATTTTTCTGACTGTTGTCTGGTTTTATTATTTGTCCTTATTTCATGTTTAAAGATTTGTTTTCTTATCTCGTTTTCTATTTTGTTAGCGGTGCTGCCTGTTGAAGCAATAGGAACAATAATAATGGTATGACGATTTTTGTAATTTTCTAAATATTTTTTGAAAGAATCATTTGAAAGAAATTTAAAATTGTTGTCATGGCTCTGAGTTATGAAATGATTGATTTTTTCGTCATTATTTTCTTTTCCAAAACCAAAATCTCGCAAAAATTTTTCAATTAAACTTAAAAGTAATTCACTATACAACTCGTAGCCGACAAGTGTGATACTTTGATTTGTGCTACCAACTTTCTTCTTAATTTCAATAGCCAAAAACATTGCCAAACGAACAGTATAAAATGAATTTTGAAAAAGTCGTTTGGCATAATAGAAATCTTCAGAATGGATTTTAGTCCCAATTTTAAAGTGAGTATTGGAAATCCGAAAACCATCAAAATTGTCAATGTACTCATTAATATTATTATAGGTGTCTGCTCGGTCAATTAGCGGATTCTTCAAAATAGTAGTCAAATTTGAAATAAAAATTGGATTATTATTCTGATTTTTTAGAAGTGCATCAAAAGGCAATAAATTATTAGATTTGGGGTAGAAGAATTGTCGTAAATTTTGGTTTGAATGTATGGTTTTTGAATAAGTAATTTCTTCACCCCTTTTTTTGTTTTTGATATCTTGTAAAAGACTAATTGAATTAGGAAAACTTTTGCTTACGATATTATTTACATAAAGAAAATTTTCCCTGTCTTCGCCAAATAGAATATCTGAAAAGTAAAAATCATTTTTTGTTCTTACAAATAAAAGGATAGCCTTCTCTTTGTGCCAATATGCCTCACTTTGTCGCGTACTATAAAAATCTTTATTATCAGAAAGTAAATTTTCATAAATATGATAGTCAACATTATATATGATAAAAGGTTGCCTATATTCAAAAGTGAGATACGAAAGAAATCGCAAAAGCACTGACACATCATTAATTTTATCTTGAAGATTGATTGCAATTCTATTGTTATCTGTGTAGTCATGTAGTTTATCAAATTGATTATAAATATTATCAACATTGTCCTTTGTGATTTCTAAATCACTAATTGTAATATCTATCAAAGAATTTTCTGTTGCTACAGAAATTTTTGGTAGTTGATTCAAATTTATAGTACGGTAGTTAAGTTTTGACAAGAACTCAAGTGAAGCTGTTTCCCCAAGTGTAGCAGTCTGGCTTTCATCGGAGAATGGTTTTGCCGCAATATTTTTAAAATTATCTGGGATGAATGGAATTTTTAAAAAATAGTGAGTGCTGTCTTTAAGAGTCAAATCTTCTGCATCTTTGCCGAAATAGTCTCGATGTAAAAGTCCTTTTGAGGTGGCAAAAATTTCTCCATTAAGAGGATTTTGTAAAAGTTTATACAGTTTATTTATTCCATAGTGCGAAGTATGTCGAAAAGTTTGTTGTCTTAAAATCTCGTTTTCGCGAGGTGTGATGAAATTCTTAATTTCATAACTTTTATTTTTATTTAAGAGGTTATAATCTGAAATATAACATTTTTTTATTCTCTCATTTTTTACGTTATTTCCAATTGCTTTTTCCTTAGTATCTTCAAAAAACTTAGGAATAATACCTTTAGTACCGTAATCAAAAACATGAGTTTCAAGTATCTTGGTTTTATCAGATTCGCTTTTCGAATAGGTGCGAATAGTAATCATTCCTTCTCCTTTTACTCCATCTTGCCCACTGTGTTCAACTATATTTTTCGCAAGTTCATATAACCCTCTAACAAAATCTTGAGTAAATAAAATAAGCTTTTCTATATATTCTTTTCTACTGTTAAAAGATTGGTTTTCCTTATTTGATAGATTCTTGCTTGCAACGATAAAAATAAATGTAAAAATTGGAGAATAGTTTCTTAACCTTTTTCTTATTTCAGTTTCGTAATTACTAAATTTTAATTTGTAATGCTTGTAGTTTTTTACTCTAGTGTCTATAAAATCTGATATTTTAAATTCTTTTATGTATTTTTCTTTTAATTTGTTGATATTTCCATTTGTTCTTTCTCCGAAAAAACAGTTCAAATTTTCTTCATTTATGTATATTGGTGGAGCAAAGTATTTGGAAAAAGAATTTGCTTGTTTATTGGATGCATATGGAAAATTATTAAAAATATCATCAGGGGTTATTTCGTATAGTTCGCTGATTTGTTTAAAATAATGTGAATGATTTAAAACGTTATCATTTAATTCCAGATTAAAGAATTGAGGTATTTTTCTCCAGTTTTGTTCATTCTGTTTATACCACAGAAACAGCGCAGCAATAAAAACAATATCTACTTCTAAAAAAGTGCCTATATCTGTTAATTCTTCGTTGTTTTGAAGTTTGTTAAAGATTTTATTAAATTCTTCAATTGACAATATTTTTGTTTTATCTGATTTTGGCATATTGGTTTAGATTAATTTTTCTCCTCTTTATATTAGTATTTTATAATATCGGTATTGCTGTCTTTTTATATTTGACGGTAACGTAGGTGTAAGCGTATTACTCTTACATCGCTTATACTATCAGTTTTTCAATTTTTTCGCAATGTGTTTATTTTTAATGTTATATCCGTTTGTAATCATTAATAAACGCTTATAAGTATTTACAAACGGTTATTAATTTTTCGGGGTGCGCTCAACTGCTTTTAATCTTCTTCCTGTTTCGCCGGGTGAAAAGGTCGAATAAAAGTAAACATAAATAATATGTAAACCAAAAAGTGCCTGTTTATGGTTGGCATAACTATCTTACGTTACAAAAAAAGGCAGAGGTATACAAAGTCTATAATCCTTCTAAATTGGCAAAATCTGATCTTTCCGATTGCATAAAATTGCCAAAATGATACTTTTGTTGGCTTCGAAAATTAAACCAAAATGCAAAAGAATCTTTTTTTGGGAGTGGAAGCCATTGGGCAGGGAGCTATCGATGGTGGAATCTCGGGCGTATATGCGTACCCCGGAACTCCTTCAACCGAAATAACCGAATTTATTCAGGAAAATGAGCTGGCCATTGAAAAAGGCATTCGCAGTAAATGGTCGGCCAACGAAAAAACAGCTTACGAAGCGGCTTTGGGTATGTCGTACGCCGGCAAACGTACCATGGTTTGTATGAAACATGTGGGTTTGAACGTTGCTGCCGATGCTTTTATCAACTCAGCAATTACAGGAATTAACGGTGGTTTGATTATCACCGTTGCTGATGATCCGTCCATGCACTCGTCGCAAAACGAGCAGGACTCGCGTTTCTACGGCAAGTTTGCCATGATACCGATTCTGGAACCCAGCAACCAGCAGGAAGCCTACGACATGGTTCGCGAAGGTTTCGAGCTGTCGGAAAAACTGGAAGTTCCGGTAATGGTGCGTATCACCACCCGTTTGGCGCACTCGCGTGCCGGTGTGGTTCGCAGTGAAGTTCTTGCCGAGAATGATATGGTTTTGCCAACTGATCCAAGTCAGTTTGTGTTGTTGCCTGCCATTGCCCGAAGAAGATACAAAGGTCTGCTTGAAAAACAGGAAGAGTTTGAAAAGGCAGCTAAAAAATCGGAATACAACGAATACATCAAAGGCGAAGACAAAAGTTTTGGAATTATCGCCTGCGGAATCGCTTATAACTATTTAAAAGAGAACTATCCGCAAAACGACTGTCCGTATACCGTGCTGAAACTTTCGCAGTACCCGGTTCCGCAAAAGTTTTTGGATAAATTGGCCAAAACTTGTGAAGAGGTGCTGGTGCTGGAAGAAGGTTATCCGGTGGTGGAAGAGCATGTACGGGCAGCCTTTAAAAGGGATATTCAGGTTTCGGGTCGTTTAAGTGGTGCTTTGCCACGCGACGGTGAACTAAATGCCGACCTTGTTGCCAAAGCATTGGGAAAAGAAACGCAGCTTGGTGCCGATGTGCCGGAACTGGTGGTAAACCGTCCGCCGGCATTGTGCCAGGGATGCGGTCACCAGGATATGTACAAAGCTTTGAATGAATCGCTGGATAAATACACCAAAGGACGCGTGTTCTCCGATATTGGTTGTTATACGCTGGGTGCTTTGCCACCTTACAAAAGTATTTACTCGTGTGTTGACATGGGGGCGTCGGTAACCATGGCCAAAGGTGCTGCCGATGCCGGTTTGATCCCGGCTGTAGCAGTTATTGGCGATTCTACTTTTACACACTCAGGAATTACAGGTTTGCTGGATGCCGTTAACGATGAGGCGAATATTGTGGTTGTTATTTCGGATAACGAATCGGTATCGATGACCGGTGGACAGGATTCTTCGGCACTCGGAAAGATCGAAAGCATTTGTACCGGTGTTGGTGTTGATCCAAATCATATTCGCGTGTTAACACCGCTGAAAAAGTATCATGAAATGATGGTGCAGACTTTTGAAGAAGAAATTGCTTACGAAGGTGTTTCGGTGATTGTTTTCCGTCGCGAGTGTATTCAGGCAGCAGCAAAACGTCTGCGCAAACAAAAGAAAATGAAAGATAACCCCAATAAATAAGTAGAAATGAAGACAGATATAATTTTAGCCGGAGTTGGCGGACAGGGAATTCTTTCAATCGCATCGATTATTGGTGATGCGGCCATTAGCGAGAACTTGTTTCTGAAACAGGCCGAAACGCACGGAATGAGCCAGCGAGGTGGGGCAGTGCAATCGCACCTGCGTATTTCCGACAGCGAAATTGCTGCCGATTTGATCCCAATGGGAAAAGCCGATCTGATTTTATCAGTTGAGCCGATGGAAGCCTTGCGTTACCTGCCGTTTCTTTCTCCCGAAGGTTATGTGGTAACCAACACAACGCCTTTTGTCAACATCCCTAATTACCCTGATGTGGACGCTGTTCTGGCAGAAATAGAAAAACAACCACGTTTTGTGGCTATCGATGCCGATAAAATTGCGGCCGAAATTGGTAACAAACGAGCAATGAATGTGGTGATGCTGGGAGCAGCTACTCCGTTCCTGAATATTGAAGCGGAAAAAATGGAAGCCGGAATTGCACATATTTTCAGTAGAAAAGGTGAGGCTGTGGTAGAAATGAACCGAAAAGCATTTAAAGCCGGTTTGGAATTTGCATTGGCAAACAAATAAAAAATTCATAACCATTCATAAAAACCCGTTCCGGATGATAGTTCGCGAATGGGTTTTTTTAATGGATATTCACAATACCGACTTAGGACCCCTCCTGGCCTCCCCAAAGGGGAGGAAACATCCCCCTTTGGGGGATAATAGGGGGTCAGAATAAATTAATTGACAAACAAACTGATCTCCTCAATTCTTCGGAGCTTCCCGCTCTCAATAAGGTTTTGTTTTGATTCAGCACTCGATCAAAAAAGGCCACTCACGAAGAATATTTCTTAAAAAATTGATGTTTTGTCGCCAGCCCAGTCCGCCTTCAGGAAAATGCGTTAAGAAATTTTGGGAGCACCGCGTTAAAAAAGAAAAGCTGTTTGACACTGACCGGAAGAATGGAGGATCAGTGGAGTTCTTTTCTTTTAGCGGGGATTCCGAGATTTTAGCAATTTTCATGTCAGCGGCGGCATTTTTTGCTTCCTTTTTTTGGCTGTAGAAAAAAAGGAAGTCGCAGCGAAGCGAGAAGAAAGTTTTTACCCGGTTTTCTGAATGATAGTTGTATTTGAGATTGAAATTATTCTGAAGATTGAGGGCTAAAGCCCGGGTTATATTTGGCGATTTATCCCCGACATAAATGTCGGGGTTAGTCAAAATTACAGTTTATAAGGCTCATTGTCAATTGTTATAGATCATTGGCCAATTTTAAAATGGTTAAAACCATTAATTCTTACAAGAGTATTGCTCAAAGTGCTCATTAACCAGTCCTCTATTTGACAATTTACACCCCTCATTTTTATGTATAGTTTGAAATCAAAATAAATAAGCATGATTTGGAATCAAATTATAATTCCAAAGTTGAGCAGGCCTGTAAAATTGCTATTTTTGAACTTCGTGTTAAAGACAGCAACATATTATTTCTTATTAGATTACTTCTGTTTTTACCCGGAGAGCTGATACGCTGTCTTCGGGAAAACATTCATTTTTCAATCAACAAAAACAACTAATCATTTCGCAATGAAAAAATATTTATCACTAACAGCTATTCTGTGTCTTATTTCCATTTTTGTTATGGCACAGGACGACAACAAAGTTTCTGCAAAAAAATCATCAATCGAACTTTACGGTTTTATCCGAAGCGAGTATTACCACGATTCGTACAAAGGGATTAATGCTGCCCAGGACAACTTTTACCTTTTCCCGCTTTACAAAGGATTGGATGCAGAAGGTAACCATCTCAATGAGCAGGCAATAAGTGGGTATACAGCCATGGCAACACGTTTTGGTTTTAACATTACCGGACCGGAAATTCTGGGTGCAAAAACATCGGCCAACTTCGAAACCGATTTTGCCGGAATCGTTACCGAGTATCCGGAAGTTTTACGTTTACGCAAAGCATTTGTAAAATTCGATTGGGAAAGATCATCCTTATTAATCGGACAGACCTGGCACCCGTTATGGAACGGCAGCGGTTCGTTCTTTCCTCAGGTTGGAGGATTAAACACAGGTAGTCCGTACAACCCGTTTAACCGTTCGCCACAGGTTGATTTCGATTATAAACTGGGCGAAAAAACCACACTTTCGCTAACAGCGCTTTACGAGCAGCAGTATTGTTCATCGGGTTTTTACCAGGTAGATGATACCAACGACAAAAACCTGGCGAAACGTAATGCCGGAATTCCTGAATTGGTGGCCGGTTTATATTACAACGACAATGGAATGAGCCTTGGAATTGCCGGACAGTTTAACGCCATAAAACCCATCGATGTTACCGAAGGAACTGCCGGTAAATTTAAGAGCGATGAGCTGAATACCAGTTATGCGGTGATGAGTTACGCGGGTTACAAAAAAGATAAGTGGTTCTTTTTGTTGAAAGAAATGGTGGGGCAGAACCTGTCGAATATGTTGATGATCGGTGGTTACGGCGTAAAATCGTACGACGCGGCAACCGGAGGAATGACCTACTCGAACTATACCACTTCTTCTACTTTGGTGAATGTGGTTTACGGTACTAAACGCCAGCTTGGTTTTTTTGCCGGAATGTCAACCAATTTCGGAACAAAAGATGCGCTGTATAATTTTGATGGCGCTGCAAAAACAAAAGGTTTGATGCCAACGATGAAGCAGGCTTTCCGTATTGCTCCGTATTATGCCTACAACTATAAAAACCTTCGTTTTGTAGTGGAATACGAACTGGATTCAGCTGATTACGGAACAGGAGATTTTGATTTCTCCGACGGACTTTACGACGATACAGTAACTGCCACTAACCACAGATTTCTGTTAATGCTGACCTATAATTTTTAACGGATGACGCAGGAATTTTGGCAGGAGGAGTTTGAGACTCTGGGGAAGAAAGATCTGCAGAAAATGCAGGTTGAGCGATTGAATAAAACGATAGAAAATGCTTGCAGGTCGCCTTTTTACAGCGAATTGTACAGCAAAAAAAATATAAAACCGGGTACAATAAAGGCCGTTTCGCAGATAACGGAATTGCCTTTTACTACCAAACAGGATCTGCGCGATCATTTTCCGTATGGCTTTTTAAGTTTACCGAAAAAGGAGCTTGTTCGTTTGCACAGTTCGAGTGGTACCACCGGAAATCCAACAGTAATTTTTCATAACCGTCACGACCTAAACTCGTGGGCAAACCTGATGGCACGTTCACTGTTTTGTGCGGGGATTCGCGATACCGATGTTTTTCAGAATATCTGTGGTTACGGATTGTTTACAGGCGGACTGGGATTTCAGTACGGTATTGAAACTTTGGGTGCATTAAGTATTCCTGCCGGTGCGGGAAACAGCCTACGCCAGATTAAACTGATGCGCGATTACGGAACTACTGCCGCACATGCAATCCCAAGTTATCTGGGGCGCTTGTACGAAGTTTTCGAGGCTGAAGGTCTTGATCCGAAAAAGGATACGCAACTAAAAACCTTGGTAATCGGCGCCGAGCCACACACCGATGCGCAACGCAAACGGATTGAAGAAATGTACGGTGTGCGTGCGTTTAATTCTTTTGGACTTTCGGAAATGAACGGTCCGGGAGTGGCTTTTGAATGTACGTACCAAAACGGTCTGCACATTTGGGAAGACTCGTACGTGGTGGAAATTATCGATCCGGAAACACTGCAACCGGTTCCTGATGGTGAATATGGAGAGTTGGTAATGACAACACTAGATCGTGAAGCGATGCCGCTGATACGTTACCGTACCCGCGACATAACAAGGATTATTCCCGGAGAATGCGAATGCGGACGGACACACCGCCGTATCGACCGAATTACCGGTAGGTCAGACGATATGTTCATCATAAAAGGTTGTAACGTATTCCCGATGCAAATTGAGGGTGTGTTGATGAAAATTCCGGAAGTGGGATCGGATTATATGATAACGTTGGAAACCATGAACGGCGCCGACGAAATGGTGGTGGAAGTGGAAGTAAAATCCGACTGGTTCCGTGGAGATATCAAACGACTGAATAGTTTGAGCAGTACCATAACCCGGCAAATTCGTGATGAAGTGCTGGCAAAACCGATTGTAAAACTGGTGGAGGCCGGTTCCATTCCAAAATCGGAAGGAAAGGCAATCCGCGTTACGGACAACCGCAAAAACGGACTTTTAAATTAGTAAAACTTGAAGCTTGAAACTCAAAACTTGTAACTAAACTATGGCTTACGAAGTATCAATATTTCTCGAAAACAAGATCGGTCATTTTGAACGGATAACCAGTGTGCTAAAAGAAGCGCAGATCAATATCCGCTCGATGGCAATAAACGATACCGCAAACGGTTGGGGAATCCTGAACCTGATTGTCAACGATCCTATAAAAGCAAAAGATGCACTCTCAGAAAAAGGAGTATCGGTGGCATTGCGCAAAGTAATTGCTCTTGAAATGCGCGACGAAGCCGGCGGCCTCGACGATCTGTTGATGGAAGTGGCAAAAGCGGAAGTGAATTTCGATAATGCTGTTGGCCGCGTAATTACCGAGAAACAAAAAGCAATACTCATATTAAATGTTGATGATTACGAAAGCTCGATAGAAAAACTGCAACAACAGGGCTTAAAGATTATTGACGAAAACACGGTTTACGGAGTCAGTTAAAAATCAAATCAAACCATAAAAAAACTAAAAACTTAAACAAAAAACGCTATGCTTGGAATAAACGATCCCGGGGTGCTTCTCGGATACCTGCTATCCATTGCAGGATTAATTGCCTGTGTGGTTTACGGGGTATTAAACTGGAATAAAGGAATGGAAACCAGTACTGAAGAAATTCAGCGCGATCTGGACTGGGAAGAGAAAGATGAACACATAAAAGAAGACATTTAAAACAATTACTATGAACACATTTACACTGGGATTGGTAGTTGTTATCTACCTGTTGGTTATCGCTTACCTCGGCTACCGGGGCTACAGTCAAACAAAATCGGCCAAGGATTATTTGCTTGCCGGAAGAGAGATTCATCCGTTTGTGATGGCCATGTCGTATGGCGCCACTTTTATTTCAACCTCGGCTATTATTGGTTTTGGTGGTATTGCCGGAGTTTACGGGATGGGGCTGATCTGGCTGACTGCACTGAATATTATTGTTGGCGTTTTTATTGCCTTTATATTTTTTGGACGTGTCACCCGAAAAATGGGGCATAATCTCGATGCACATACTTTCCCTGAATTTTTGGGAAACCGTTTTCAATCGAAAAAGATACAGATCATTAGTGGTGCTGTAATTTTCATTTCCATGCCGCTTTATGCTGCAGTAGTATTGATTGGCGGCGCACGTTTTATCGAAAGTATTTTTGAGATCGATTTTTCACTGGCACTTACTTTTTTCTCCATTATCATCGCAGCCTACGTAATTGCAGGTGGTTTAAAAGGAGTGATGTACACCGACGCTTTGCAGGGAAGTATCATGTTCCTGAGTTTGTTTTTCCTGTTGATCGTTACTTACCAAAAGTTAGGAGGTGTTAGCGCCGCTCATCATGCGCTTACCAATATGGTTGACATGGTTCCAGATAACCTGAAAACCGCCGGTCACGAAGGCTGGACGGTCTTCCCGAAAATGAATTCAGCCTGGTGGTGGACACTTACAACCAATATAATTCTTGGTGTTGGAGTTGGCGTATTGGCGCAACCACAGCTTGTTGTGCGTTTTATGACCGTTAAAAGTAACCGCGAATTAAACCGTGCTGTTTTGATTGGCGGTATTTTCATATTTGTGGCAACCGGCTTCATTTTTACAGTTGGTGCACTTACCAATGTGTATTTTCACAACGAATCCGGACAGTTGGCCATTCAGTTTGCAAAAGGTAATGTCGACCTGATCATTCCCGAATACATTAACGCTGCCATGCCCGAGTGGTTTGTGTACCTGTTTATGCTGGCCCTGTTGTCGGCTGGTATGTCAACCTTAAGCTCGCAATTTCATGCTATGGGAACTTCGCTGGGACGCGACTTTATTGAGAATGTATTCCCACATAAGAAATTCAATTCCATGATGCTTTCGAAATTGTCGATCATTGTGGCAATCATTATCAGTATAATCATCGGTTACAAACTGCCGGGAAGTATTATTGCCCGCGGAACTGCCATATTTTTTGGTGTTTGTGCGGCAGCTTTCCTTCCTGTTTATTTTGCCGCCCTGTATTGGAAGAGGGTAACAAAAACAGCTGCAGTTTGGAGTATTTTATCAGGTGTGGTAGCCAGTGTTTTTGCGCTTGGTTTTATGCATGCAAAAGAATCGGAGCCGCTGGGAATTTGCCAGGCTTTGTTCGGAAAACCAACTTTGGCAACCGATTTCCCTTGGATGATCATCGACCCGATGGTAATTGCTATGCCGGTATCTATTGTTGTGCTGATCGCCGTTTCGTTGTTTACGCAAAAAACATCCGACGAGCATTTGGCAAAATGTTACCACGGAGTAAAATAGTAAAACAGGGTTTGATCGAATTGAAAATATGATTTCCGTTGTGAAATGTTTAAGCGATAAACTTTATTTTTACAGGAAACCTATTGAATGAATAAAAAACTACAATTATGGCATTTGAAATATCTGTTTTTCTCGAAAACAAAATCACGCATTTTGAAGCGGTTACTGCGCTGTTAAAAAAGGAGGGGATCAATATTCGTTCGCTTACTTTAAACAACATGGCGCATGGTTGGGGAGTGTTGAGTTTGTTAGTCGACCGGCCCGATGCAGCGTATAAAATTCTTTCCGATCACAAAAACTCGGTGGCCATGAAAGAGGTGATCGCGCTCGAAATGAAAGATGAAGCCGGTGGTTTGGATGAACTGCTGGTGAAGATCGCCCGTGCGGGAATTCATATCGAAAGTGCATACACAAGGCTTATCGCAGAAAATAACCTGGCAGTACTTTTACTCGAAGTACCGGATATTCTGGAAGCTGTTCGACGATTGGAGCTTCACCATGTTCGTATACTCGACGATAAAGTAGTTTACGGAAAATAGTGAATCGCAATCACCAATTGTAGTAAATAAAACATGTAAAACCAAAAATCAACTAAAACTTTATGATTTGGAATGAAAAGATAGAATGCGCTTCTCGCGATGAGATGGCAGCTATTCAAAGTGAACGGCTAAAACAGACTGTTCAACGCATATACCACAATATACCAAGCTACCGGGCCAAAATGCAGGAGATTGATATGTTGCCCGGAGACATTCGTTCGGTGGAAGACCTGAGCAAATTACCGTTTACCAACAAAACCGATTTGCGCGATAATTACCCGTTTGGAATGTTTACCGTTCCTATGAGCGAAATTGTGCGTGTTCATGCCAGCTCGGGAACTACCGGAAAACCAACGGTGGTTGGTTACACCCGAAACGATTTAAGTATGTGGTCGGAAGTGGTAACCCGCTCATTGTGTATGTCGGGCGTAACGCGTAACGACATTGTTCAGGTAGCTTATGGTTACGGACTGTTTACCGGTGGTTTGGGATTGCATTACGGAACCGAAAATCTCGGAGCAACGGTAATTCCTATTTCAGGCGGAAACACCAAAAAGCAAATTCAGTTGATGCAGGATTTTGGTTCAACGGTAGTTGCCTGTACGCCATCATACGCCCTGTTTTTGGCAGAAGTTATGGCAGAAATGGGTATTGATCCGGCAGAACTGAAATTACGTGTAGGAATCTTTGGTGCCGAGCCATGGAGCGAAAGCATGCGGAAGGAAATTGAAGCCAAATTAAAATTGAAAGCCATCGATATTTATGGTTTGAGTGAAGTGATCGGGCCGGGTGTATCGTGCGAATGCGAACACCAGGTGGGCATGCACGTTAACGAAGACCATTTTATTCCAGAAATTCTCGATACCGAAACGCTTCAGCCTGTTGCTCCGGGCGAAGTGGGAGAGTTGGTATTTTCTACCATTACGAAAGAGGGAATTCCTATTCTTCGTTATCGAACGCGCGATCTTACCCGTTTGATTTACGATAAATGTGAGTGCGGACGTACGCTGGTGCGCATGGAAAAATGTAAAGGCCGCTCGGATGATATGTTGATCATTCGTGGAGTGAATGTATTCCCGTCGCAGATTGAAAGTGTATTGCTCGAAATGAGCGAGACCGAACCACATTACCTGCTGATCGTAGAGCGCGAAGGAACACTTGATGTGCTGAAACTAATGGTGGAAGTGCAGGAGCAGTTCTTCTCTGATGAGGTTCGCGAACTTGAGAAACTGAAAAAGAAAATCACGCACAATATTCAAAGTACGCTTGGTATTTCGGTTGATGTAAAACTGGTGGAACCAAAAACCATTGAGCGTACAGCGGGAAAAGCAAAACGTGTAATCGATAACCGTAAAATCTAAAGCCATGATCATAAAACAAGTATCTGTTTTTTTAGAGAACAAGTCAGGACGATTAAACGAAGTGACAAAAATTTTGGCGGATGCCGAAGTAAATCTGTCGGCGTTTACCATTGCTGATACATCTGATTTTGGTATACTGAGGATGATCGTTTCCGATCCGGATAAGGCATGCACGGTGTTAAAAGAAAATGCATTTTCGGTAAAAACCACCGATGTTGTTTTGGCAAAAACACCAAATCAGCCGGGCAGTTTAAGTAAATTGCTTGATGTTTTACAAAAGGAAGAAGTGTTTATCGAATACATGTACGCCTTTTCAATGAACGATGAAGGGGCAGTAACCGTTATTCGTCCAACGCGTGTTGAACGTTGTGTGGAAATGCTGCAAAAACATAAAACCGAGCTATTGGGAAGCGATGAATTGTATCAGTTGTAGCAAACATTCGATAGATAATAGATAAGCGGATTTCCGGAAGGAGATCCGCTTTTTTTGTGAAAGTAACTTGAAAGCCAATAGTAAAATCGGGCTAAGAATTTATTGACTCACCCTGATTGTGCCTTCGACACAATCGTCCCTCTCTACAAGTAGAGAGGGAGTGAGGGAGAGTTAGCTGAAAGTTTGTTTTACTTTCATCCCTGTTGGTAATTCTCGTGAATCATGAATGTATTTTGTGAGTAGGTGTTTACTAATCCAAAAACACGAGGTTTTGTTCTTTCACGCTGATGACGCAGATTATCGCAGATTTTGAGGCCGTCAAAAAAGTAAAACAAATAATGATCAAACTTTCAGTTTATAACCAACTTTCATTTTGACCCTTCAAACCTCTCAGCCAGTTGGCGGAAGTCTTAAAGTCCCCTACAGGGGATTTAGGGGTGAAAAATCAAGTGGTTACTTACATACTGTATGTTTATACTATTGCAATATTATTTTTTTTCTGCGCACATCTGCGACATCTGCGTGACACATTATTTTCTTGCGGAAATAAGGTCTGATATAAGCTAAATTTAATTTCATTGCAACGTAACTAAATGATTATTGTAAATTAGAGGATCAAAAAACAATAAAACATGGAAGTACTTGGAATTGATTTTGGCGGATCGGGGATTAAAGGAGCAATTGTGGATACAAAAACCGGTGAGTTAGTTACAGAACGTCACCGTATTGAAACGCCGCAACCTGCAACTCCTGATGCTGTGGCGGAAGTGATGGCACAGCTTACTGAGCATTTTAACTGGAAAGGCAAAGTTGGCGTTGGTGTTCCTGCCGTGGTAAAAAACGGTGTAATGCTGACCGCAGCGAACATTGATAAAAGTTGGATCGGACAGGAAGTCAATAAAAAATTATCAGAGAAAACAGGCTGCGAAGTAGAGTGTGTTAACGATGCTGATGCCGCCGGAATTGCCGAGATCCATTTTGGTGCCGGAGCCAAAGAAAAAGGAATGGTGTTTTTACTTACAATTGGTACCGGAGTTGGGACTGTTATCTTTATCGATAAACACCTGGTTCCTAATCTCGAACTGGGCCACCTTGAATTTAAAGGAAAAACCATAGAACGCTATTCGGCCGATTCGGTTCGCAAAAGAAAAGACCTGTCGTGGGAAGAATGGGGGAAACGTTTTAACAAAGCATTGGATTATTACGATAAGATGTTTAATCCGAACCTGTTTATTATTGGTGGTGGTGTCAGCAAAAAAATGGATAGGTTTGAGGAATACATAAACCTGGATACGCCTGTTGTTCCTGCCGAAATGGAAAACAACGCCGGCATTATCGGCGCTGCTTTAAATATGGTTTACAAATAAACTGAGTTGGTGAATGTTCATTGTAAGCTAACGTGATGTTTCTTCACGATTCTTACTACACGCCGGTATACAATTTCCATTATACTCCATTCGTAACCTTTAAAATTGGTGGTATTTACAAATTGAATAACAACCGTGTCGGTGTTTTTGTGGTATTTTGCGATGCTCATATAACCCGGCATTAATCCTGTGTGTTCGTATACGTAAATGGAGGAATATATTTCCTGTTCGCCTTCGTTAAAAACTGAACCATCGTTTAATGCCCGAAGAAAAATGCCGACATCTTCAGCGCTGGCAACCATTGAAGTCAGCTTTGTTCCGTAATCACCGGCTTTAATATCTTCTTCAATCCCAACGTAATAACCACTCATTACATCGTCGATGTTTTCCTCGGTTACCCCACCAAAAGTGTTTTTCAGACCAAGAGGTTCCAGAATTTCTTTTTTAATCGTTTGAAAGGTATCTTCTCCTGTCACTTTTTCAATCAGCATGGAAATCAACAAGTAGTTGGTGTTCGAGTATTTGTACTTTTTGTCGGGGGCAAAATCGGCCGGTAAATCAAGCACGCGTTCAAGCGCTTCCTGGCTACTTGATGGTGGTTCTGCCCAAAAGTTTGGTGTATCGGTTAAATTCGGAATTCCGCTGCGGTGCTGCACCATCATTCTCAGAGTAATTTTGTCGGCATTTTCAATCCTTCCCAGCAATTCAGGGAAATAGTCTGCCAGCGTTCTATCCAGCGACAAACGTCCGTCGCTAACCAGTTTGGTAATGGCAACTGCATCGTAGAGTTTACTTATACTGGCAATTTTAAATAATGAATGCGGATCGGCCGGTATTTTGTTTTCCCGGTTTTTGTATCCGGCAGCATAAAAAGCAGGTTCTTTTCCGGCTTCGTCAACATAAACAATTATTCCATCGAGACCGTATTTTATGCTTTTATCGAGTTGCACCTGAACGGTATTCGGTAGTGGCGTAATCATGATTCTGAGTAATATCCATGGCACAAAAAACAGGGATATGGCGGTTCCTGTTAATAACATTATTCTAATAATTAGTATTGTGTGTTTCTTTTTCATCGTATGTATGGATAGTGAATTTTAATAATTTACATAACGTTTTTGCAATGTAATGGTTCGGTGTTGATTTACAAGCACTTTATTCGACTTCCCATAAATCCAGCGATCCGGAACTTTCAGCAATGAATCTTTTTCCATCAGGAAGTATGGCAATGGCTTTATGACTGCCAGATTTCGTATAAGTTCGGATTTTCTCTCCCGATTCAATATCCCATAAATCCAGCGATCCTGAACTTTCCGCAATAAACCTTTTTCCGTCAGGTAAAATGGCAATAGCATTGTGACTGCCAGATTTCGTATAAGTTCGGATCTTTTCTCCTGATTCAATTTCCCACAAATCCAGCGATCCCGAGCTTTCTGCAATAAATCTTTCACCATCCGGCAAAACGGCAATGGCATCGTGATTTCCTGACGTTGTATAGGTTCGAATCTTCTTCCCGGAATCAATGTCCCAAAGATCTAATGAACCTGAACTCTCAGCAATAAACTTTTTCCCGTCAGGCAGAATGGCAATAGCATCATGATCTCCTGAAGTTGTAAATGTCTTTACCTTGTAATCTTCCTGGGCGAAAGAAAACAGGTTCATTGTGATGAAAAAAATTAAAATAATTCTGCTCATAGTTTTTCGTTTTGAAGTTGCAAGACACCAACTTTTTTGAAATTGGTTTTTAATCCAAACAGCGGTCTCATAAAACCAATTCTTCTGATCAAAAATTCATAAGTGATAAAACAAGAGGCAAATGTAAATGCTGTAATTGCTACAAATTTCGTCATCGCGGGTATATCCAGCGGTAAAATAATCAATGATCCTGCGTATAAAGCAAACATGTGGATTATATATACAGGATAGGCGGCCTGGCTCAAGTAGCTAAGTGCGGCACTTGGTTTGTTCAGGTATTGGTAACCCAGACCGAAGATGCCAAATATCCAACAATTTGATTCGATCGCCATAAGATAGTTCGGAGACGTGGTTTTGTAAACCAGCAATCTAACAATGTATAAAACAAGTGCTAAACCAATATACAACCATTTCCATTTCGATATGGTTTGCCAAAATACCTGTCCGCTGTACACAAACAGAAAACCAAAGAAGAAAGCAAGCAGACCAAGAAAAAAGCCATGCCAGGTTTCAGCGTAAACGGAAAATATTTGAGGTTTTATGATTACTGCCTCCAGAATAAAAAAGACGGAGAGCGACAAAGGACCAATCGGATTTTTCATCAACAACGACAATCCTTTTTTGAATTTGCTTTCTTCTTTTTTAGTCAGATAAATAAAAAGTGGTGTCAGCACCAGCACGTAGATAAATATGTTTCCGAGAAACCACAAATGTCCCATGTGCGGGTAATAACTAATGGGCAAATTGTAAAATTTCTGAAAAATTACAAAGTGAAGCGGCGCAATGGCCAATACTCCAAAAATCAGCGGGATCAGAATTCGACGTGTACGTTCGCCAAGCAATTGCAAATAGTTGCGTTTTCGCATGGCAAAATACAAACCCATTCCCGATACGTAGAACAAGAGCGGAATCCTCCAAACGTTTAACAACGTCATCGGTTTCCATAAATTTTCAAGAGGTATGTTGCTTCTGACGAAACCAACAAACATGGCCCACGGTTGAAAAACGATGGCAACGTGGTAGATCAAAAGTAAACCAATAGCCAGCACGCGCAACCAGTCGATATCGTGTCTTCTTTCTGTTTTCATTTTCTTTTTGTTTTAATTTTTCACTTTACCCCTCTGTCTTTCGACATCTCCCCTCGCGAGGGGAGAACATCTAAAGCGAATATTTCAAGCGTTATTATTCTGCTTAATGCCGGTTTTAAACTACTTTCCCTTTGTAAGGGGAAGTGCCGACAGGCGAAGGGGTAATGTCTTGAACACTTAAGGATCATCACGTTATTCTGTCTATTGCAACATCATAGCAATTACGGGGCGGGTCTTTTCTATCTCGGTTAAGTCGAACGAAATACCAAGTGGCTCCAGTTGTTGTTGCATCATCTGATAGATCGGTTTCATATCCGTAAACGGGGCTAAAACCGATTCGCGGGCGGTTGCGCCAAAATTGTTTTTTAAGGTTTTGTCGGCTTTGGCATCAAGTAGCATTTGCACAATTTCAATATTACAAAAGAATGCTGCTGCGTGCAGGGCAGTCGAACCGTCGTTGTTTTTAAGGTTCAGATCAGCACCGGCATCAATCAGTGTTTTGGCAATTGTAGTTTTATTAAACGATACAGCTGCAATTAGCGGAGTTGATCCACTCATCTGTTCTTTCTTATTAATATCTGTTCCTGCTTCAATGTGTTGTTTTACGGCTTCGAGGTTACCCGACATTATTGCGGTGTGCAAGTCAACTTTTGGTTTTTCAACGCTCGATTTTACTTTGGCATCATTTTCTGACTGAACGTTATTATTAGTACCAGAATTTGAACATGCTGATAATAATACCAGGAGAATAAGTGAAAAATTTACTACTGATTTAAACGAATTTCTTTTTAATGTTTTCATCTTCTAAAATTTTAATGTTTTTGTTTTTGAAAATTGTTTGTACAAAGATGAAGGTTTCGCAAACGCCTGATTTAAACCATATGCAGCGATAAGTGTTAAGTTTGAATCGGGTATGAAAATTATGATGCAATAATGCCACATTTGAAGCAGGAGAGCTTTTTTAAGGCAGCATTTTCATAAATTTTCCTACTTTCGTTTTATTAAGAATTAGCATGTCAGACACATCAATTTTTGGAGCAGATTTTATAGAAAAAGCGGAAGCGATCATTTTGGAGAATATCGCGAATGAGCAATTTGGCGTTTCCGAGTTGGCCGATCTTATGAATATGAGCCGTTCCAGTTTGCTCCGAAAAATAAAAACACATACACAGCTTTCGGCAAGTCAGTTTATTCGTCAGGTTCGTGTTACAAAAGGCATGGAAATGTTGAAGCAAACCTCGCTAACGGTTGCCGAGATTTCTTACCAGGTGGGTTTTGGAAACACCTCGTATTTCATTAAATGTTTTCGCGAGGAATATGGGTATTCTCCGGGTGAGGTGCGCAAAGGAGTAATGCCGGAAGAGAACGAAGATATCCAGGAAAGTGGTTTCAAAAAATACAAATGGTATGGGATTGGTGCGATGGCTCTCGTCGTAATTGTGCTGTCCGTTTTGCTTCTCGGTAAAAAAAGTGACACTCCGGTTCAGTTGGAGAAATCAATAGCCGTACTGCCTTTTGTAAACGAAAGCAGCGATTCGCTAAACCTCTATTTTGTAAACGGACTCATGGAATCGACTTTGAACAACCTGCAGAAAATTGGTGATCTGCATGTTGTTAGCCGAACTTCGGTGGCAAAATATCGGGATACGGAGAAAAGTATTCCTGAAATTGCTGAAGAATTAAATGTAAGCTACCTGGTTGAGGGAAGTGGCCAACGGTACGGAAACAAGGTATTGCTTAATATTCAGTTGATTGAAGCAGCAAGCGACCGACCAATTTGGGGCGAACAATACAGTCGTGAAGTGGACGATGTATTTGCGCTTCAGAATGAAGTAGCCCGGAAAATCGCTGACGCCATCAAGGTTGTGGTAACACCCGCGGAATTAAAACAGATTGAGAAAATACCAACAGAAAATTTGGAGGCTTACGACTATTATTTGCAGGCGCTTAATTTGTATTATAACCGAACGCAGGAGAATTTGGAGAAAGCGATTTCATTGTTTGAGAAAGCAATAGAAGAGGACGATCAGTTCGCGCTGGCTTACGCCAATGTGGCTATCGCGTATTACTTCCTCGATGTCAACCAAAAAGAAAAACTGTACACCGAACAAATCAATAATTTTGCTGATAAGGCGTTGCTTTACGACTCGCGTTCAGCCGAAAGCCTGATTGCCAAAGCGCTTTATTACATACAAATGGAGGAGTATAACCTGGCTTTGCCACATTTGGAGAAGGCACTGGAATACAATCCAAACTCGTCGGCAGTGGTGCAGATGCTGGCCGATTTATACGCCCGCGTAATTCCGAACACTGCGAAATATCTGGAGTATGCGTTAAAAGGTATTCAACTCGATATTGCAGCGAACGATTCTATCGGCAAAAGTTTCATCTATTTGCACCTGAGTAATGCGCTCATTCAAAATGGTTTTATTGATGAGGCGGCTACTTATATTGATAAATCGCTGGATTTCAATCCTGAGAATTATTATTCGCCGATGGTGAAAACTTATATTTTGTACGCTAAAAATGGCGATGCAGAACAGATAAAAAAATTAATGCTTAAGGAGTGGCGCAAGGATACTACCCGCCTGGATCTTTTGCAGGATGTGGCAAAAGTTTATTATTTCCAGGAAGATTATGACAGTGCCTTCTACTATTTCCAAAAATTTATTGAAGCCCGCGATAAATACGGACTGGATATTTACCCACAGGAGGATATAAAAATTGCCTGGGTATATCAAAAAATGGGTTTACAGGAACAGGCCGCTAAGTTTTTCGATAGTTATAAGGCGTATTGCAATAACGACCAATCGATTTATAAAACTGCGAGTATGGCTGTAATGTATGCTTATGAAGGGAAATACGATGAAGCCATCGAGCAGCTGAAAATTTTTGCTACTCAGGATAATTACCAGTACTGGATATTAGTTTTTCAGGGTATCGATCCGATTTTGAAACCCTTGGAAAACAATCCGGAATACCGGGAAACGCAACAAAAGATTAAAGATCGGTTTTGGCGACAACATGATGTTTTGAAAAAGCTTTTGGAGGAAAAAGGATTGATTTAGCGCGCCCGTTAAAACCAAATGAAAACAAGCAAGATAAAACAAAGATGATTCACTTAACAATTACCGGAAATACTACCCATTTAAAATCTGCTGAAAAGAAACAGCCCGAAGCAATTTTAAGGCTGGGTGACGAGCTTCTTGCCGAAAAGTTTTTCAGCGAATTTCCGCCAACAAGCGATGAAATCGACAGCGCCATAAACTATACTGAAGAGATGCTTGCTCCTGTTGAGGATAGGTTTGTTGTCGATACTGATTTGTATACCGACGACTCAATGGCTTTGCAGATTGCCGGACTGGCTTTTAATACTTCTAATGAAGGTAAGCGTATTGGCGTTCCTGTAATCGAATTGGAAAATGTTTTCTTCCGATTATCCGAAATTGTAAACGGACTTCCTGCAAGTCAGGATGTTCTTCCTCAATCAAAACAATTCGCCGCCTATTTGCTTATTCTCCGTGAAGTTATGCACCACCTGGGATTTGAGCGTTTAGAGGTGGAAGTCTCAACTAATATCTAATCAATTGTAATTGTTTCCTGCAATCGGATATCATCCGAAGCCGCACCGATCATCAACTTAAAATCGCCAGCCTCAACCACGCGCTCGTAATTGGCGTCTATCATGCTCAACTGCTCTTCGCCAACTGTGAAAGCAATACGTTTCGTTTCGCCTTTTTTCAGAACGACCTGTTTAAAATCTATCAATTGTTTTATTGGGCGTACTGTCGATGCATATTCGTCGCGTAGGTACAATTGAACCACTTCAGTTCCGTCGTAATCACCCGTATTTTTTAGGTCGAACGAAACAGTGTAGCTGTATTTATCCTTTCTTTCTGTGGTCATATTTTGATAACTGAACGAGGTGTAGCTTTTTCCAGCTCCAAACGCGTAAAGTGGAGCGGAACTTCCTTCCACATAGTTATGCGCTTTTGGATTTTTTTTGTTGTAATAATTCGGCAGCTGACCAACACTGGCAGCTATCGATACAGGTAAACGTCCACTCGGATTGTAATCGCCAAACAGAACATCGGCAATTCCGTTTCCACCTTGCTCTCCCGGATACCAGGCAGTTAACAATGCATCAGCATTTTCGGCTGCCCAGTTCATATTGAGTGGGCGTCCTTCAATGTAGATAACTACCATCGGTTTGCCCGTTTTTTTTATGGCTTCCAACAATTTCATCTGGTCTCCCATTAACATAAGTGTCGAGCGGTCGTTGCCTTCGCCGCTTTCCATATCGCTAAGTACTTCGCTGTTGGCAATAGCAGCACCTGTTTCCTGGTAGTCGGTACTGAAATCGCGGGCGCTTGATCCTCCAACAACTACCACAACCACATCAGCATTCTCGGCAGCTTTCACAGCTGCAGGAATATTCGATTGTGTGGTGTCGCGAATGGCGCATCCTTTTTCATAGATTACATTTTTAGCGCCTAGTTTATTAACCAATCCTTCGTAAACCGTAACAACCGATTCAGCCGGTTGTGGTGCGGTGTAGTCGCCCAGCTGGTTATATATCATATCTGCATTCGGACCAACAACGGCCACTTTTATATCTTTTTTAGGAAGGGGTAAAGTAGCTCCTTTATTCTCAAGTAAAACGGTTGATTGCTGTGCCATTTTTCGAGCCAGTTCAATATGGGCATCATTGTGCACTATCTTCTCAGCTTTACCCGGATCAACAAACGGAGAATCAAAAAGCCCCATTTCGAATTTTAGGCGAATAACATTAGAAACAGCTGAATCTATTATACTTTCATCCAGAAGACCTTGCTGAACCGCATTTTTAAGTCTTGCGTAAGCCTGTCCACCCAGGTCAACGTTTGTGCCGGCCACGATGGATTTTAAGGCAGCTTCTTCAGCTGTTTTTACAATGCGATGTGATCCGGCAATTCCTTCTATGCTAAAAAGGTCGGAAACCGTAAATCCACTGAAATGCCAGTCTTCACGCAAAATATCAGTCAGGTATTCCTTGTTCATCGTCGATGGAAGACCATCGATTGAATTGTAGGAAGTCATTACCGACAAAGCTCCGGCATCGATGGCGGCTTTAAAAGGCGGGAAATAATTTTCCAGCAAATCACGCCTGCTAACAATCGATGCGTTTCCGTTAATGCCCGATTCTGGTACACCATAAGCTACAAAGTGTTTTAATGTTGAAATTACACTGTTAGCCTGCTTCAGATCGCCACCTCCAAGTCCTTTTACCATGGCGCTTCCCATTTGGGCGATGAGTATCGGGTCTTCGCCAAAAGTTTCCTCAACGCGCGACCAGCGCGGATCGCGTGCGAGGTCGAGAATAGGACCGTAGGCGATGTGTGCGCCTTGTGCACTTATTTCTGCAGCAATGGCTTGCCCCATTTCTTCCATCAACGCAGTGTTGAACGTGGCAGCCTGACCCAAACTGGTTGGAAAAACGGTTGTCCCGATTGCCATATGCCCGTGGGCAGCTTCTTCAGCTAAAAATATTGGGATTCCCAGGCGGGAATTATCAATCATGTATTGTTGCAGTGCATTTGCTGCCTCTGCAGCTTGTTCTGGTGAAAGTCCGGTTTTTAGTGTTTTCTGCGTCCAAGGATCGGCGCGGAAAGTTGCCCAATACATTCCCGGCTGCTTTTCCTTTTGCATGTTTTTAAAGGTTTCAGAAACAGTAACTTCAGAACTGTTCTTTTCATACATTTCCCAGCCCATTGGGCATAGCAACTGACCCAGCTTTTCATCCAAAGTCATGCGGTTCAACAAATCCTGTGTACGTTCTTCAACTGAATATTTAGCATCCTGATAAACAGGATTCGTTGGTTGTGCACTTACAATACTACTAATCAAGAGTAAACAAAAAAGAATTCTGAACCACATAGCTTAACTTTCTTTATCGGATAAAATTTATGGCTCAAAAATATGGATTTCCGCTAAATTCTGCCCAACATCAGCCAGACAGTTTTTGAGATAAGTCAGTAAAGAAATTCAAGGAGCGGAGTATCAATCGTTTGCCAGATTTACAATGTGGCAAGCAACCACGCCGGCAGTTTCTGTTCTTAGTCGTGCATCTCCCAGGGAAATCGCTTCGAAACCATTTGCCAGCGCCAGTTCAACTTCTTCCGGGCTGAAATCACCTTCGGGGCCAATTAAAATAAGCACGTTGTCGCCGGGATTTACAACATTCTTGAGATGAGGTTTTTCGCCCTCATTACAATGCGCAATAAATTTTTTTGTTTCAGTGGCTTGAGTCAGCAAATCCGATAGTTTGGTCAACTCATTTAATTTTGGAAGGTATGCTTTTACCGATTGTTTCATGGCCGAAACCAGGATCTTTTCCAAACGTTCAGGTTTTATCACTTTTCTTTCCGAATGTTCCGAAAGGAGAGGGGTGATCTCATCGATACCAATTTCGGTGCATTTTTCCAGGAACCATTCCGTGCGGTCGATGTTTTTTGTTGGGGCAATGGCAATGTGCAAATGAAAGTTCTTTTTCCCGAATTCATTTTGCGAATTAATAATGCCGAGTTTACATTTTTTGGGATTGGCATCAGTAATCCGGGCTTTGTAGAATCCACCTTTGCCGTCAACCAGTTCAATTTCGTCGTCTTCTTTTAAGCGAAGCACACGAATGGCATGTTTCGATTCGGTTTCATCTAAAAGAACTTCGGCACCTGAAATTGTTGGAACATAAAATAACTGCATGGATTCAAAACTTTTTCAAGTGCCAAAGTTAGTAAAAATGTTATTCTGATTTTTTCGAAATTTCGAAGTTCGGAACAAACAGAAACGTAAATTAAGATTCAGGTTCTTCGCTGAACTTAAATGTTTTATACAGGTAGCCCATTGCCGGGAAAATGATCAACACTCCAACAATTAACGCAATCAACAAAAATAATTGTACTTGTTGAGGAGCCTTCGCTGCCTGAATGGTAATATCGTGACCACTGTTTGTTTTTACCAGCACCGGCATCTGAATGGTTAACCATCCGGTAACGATGAGCGTTGTTTGAAGCCCCGCCGTTAACCGCAACCAGTTACCTTTATTTTTATTCAGAAAATACCAGAATGCAGGCAGTGCAAGTGTGGCGATAACAATACATGTTACACTGACAGGAGAGTTGATAAAGTCTTTTAACAGCGGATGACCGGCAACTTTGGCTGTTGCGAAAACAACCGCTCCCATAACAACCAGCGAGATTAACAGGCGTTTGGTCATGCGTGTAAAATAAATGATATAGTCCTCATCATCAATTTCACTTACCGTAAAAATACCTGCCAAAAAGGCAAATAATAATACCGTGAACAAGCCCATGCTTACCGAAAACCAGTTCAGCCACGGATGGATGTAAACGGTATAAAAACCAAGTTGGTAATCCATCGATATTTCACCAAGAATAAGTCCGCCAACCGTTACGCCTAAAAAGAATGTGGTAAAAACGCTGGAGTAACGAAATATGGCCGAGTAAATGGCTTTAGGACGTTCTTCTTCGATATCATAATGCCTGAATGTAAACGCTGATCCGCGTGCGATGATACCAAGCAAAACCAGCAATACAGGAATGTGCAGTGCGGTTAGAATCGTGGAATATACCGATGGAAATCCCACAAAGAGAATTACCACAACCAGGATAAGCCACACGTGGTTAGCTTCCCAAACCGGGGCAATGGCGCGTGACACAATCTTTGATGCTTTTCCTCTTGATAAAAGTTCGAGGATACCACCACCAAAATCGGCTCCACCTAGCAGCACGTAGAGTAATAAACAAATAACCAGTATGATCAGATTAGCTTCAGCCATTTTTGAGATATTTTGATTGTAATACTTGAATTTGACGGCTCAACAGCCAGGTAACCACAAAAGTTAGAATGGCATAAACCGCGGTAATCGTGTAAAAAGTATACTGGATGCCCGGCATTGGAGTTAACGAATCTTCCGTTTTCATAATGCCGTAAATAATCCAGGGCTGGCGACCAACTTCGGTAACTATCCAACCCGCCTCAACAGCAATAAAGCCCAACGGAGTGGCGATGGCCAACATGCGCAACCACCATTTTTTTACCAGCCAGTGTTTCCATTTGTAGGTTCCGGCAAAAAACAACGCAGCAATCAGCATCAGAAACATTCCGATACCAACCATTAACTGGAATGAATAGTGGGTAATCGGTACTGGTGGCCATTCTTCTTCGGGGAATTCTTCCAGCCCTTTTACTTCGGCGTTAAAATCGCCATGTGCCAGGAAACTCAAAAATCCCGGCAGTTTTATTGCGTATTTTACTTCGCGGTTTTCTACATCAGGAATTCCACCAATGATAAGTGCTGCTTTTTCTTCAGTTTTAAAATGCGACTCGAAAGCAGCCAGTTTTGCAGGTTGTAATTTTGCAACATTTTTAGCAGCCAAATCGCCACTTATAGGTTGCAGAATTGCTGCTACCGAAGCAAATGCCAGGGCAATTGTTATTGCTTTAGCGTGTATTTCCAGTTTGTTTTTCATGAACAGAATAGCATGAACACCCGCTACAGCAAAACCTGTTGCCGAAAAAGCCGCGATGGTCATGTGGTGGGCCTGCGAAAACCAGGCTTTGTTAAACATCGCCTTTACCGGGTTGATATTAAAAGCTTGTCCGTCAATCCAGTCGAAACCCGATGGAGCATTCATCCACGCATTGGCCGAAACCACAAAAATTCCGGATAGAACACCCGCAATTCCTACTACCATTCCGGTATAGAGGTGAACCCATTTGTTCAGGCGTTTCCAACCGTAAAGAAACAATCCGAGGGCGATCGCTTCCACGAAGAAAGCTGTTCCTTCCCACGAAAAAGGCATCCCGAAAATTGGCCCGGCATGTTTCATAAATGTGGGCCATAACATTCCTAACTCAAATGATAATACGGTACCCGAAACGGCACCAACGGCAAAAAATATTGCAACACCTTTTGCCCATGCTTTTGCCAGATCGAGGTATACCGGATTTTTTGTGCGAAGCCATTTTAATTCGGCAACAAACATAAACCAGGGCATTACCATACCAATACACGCAAAAACAATATGAAATCCTAACGAAACGGCCATTTGCATTCTGGCAGCCATAAATTCATCCATGTTTTCCTATTTATCTGTTTTCATTGTCCGGTTATTTCAACAACAATTATCTCATGTAGTTTGAGCTTTTTTAAAGATTTCTGCATTCTATATAAGCAATTTGGTTCAAAATGCTGATTGCTTGGAATATAGAATTAATTTTTGTTGTTATTGTTCTGCTAATTTAGAAAATAAAAACAAGCATTAACAGGATGTTGGGGTGTTTTTAATAAACTAAAGTTTAAAAAGTGTCTGTTGCAAGAAGCTATTTGAACATTCGGGGAACTAGGTGAAAAGCCAGCTTGCCATTTCGTGCTTCCACCTCTTCCCAGCTCTTTACATCGAAGTTTATTCCAACCGTAGATGTAGTCGGCATATCGCTGTAAAATTCTTCCAGCAAATTACACACGTAGTAGTAAAATCCGGGATTGTGTCCAAAGAAGAATACCTTGTTGACATCGGATGGCTGCGCTTTTATTAATTCCAGGAAATCATTGGTAGTAAGTCCATCGTAAATATCCTCAACGGTAATGATATCTTGTTCGCTGTAATCAAGATTTTCAGCAAATATCATCGCCGTTTTAAAGGCCCGTTTGGCAGGACTTGATATGATTTTGTCCGGAATAATCCCACGTTTTTTTAGCTCCTCGCTAACCAGTTTGGCATCGCTTTTACCACGTTCACGCAGGTCGCGCGTAAAATCATCTTCGTATCCGTAAGGAACGGCTTTACCATGTCGAACAATTACTACTTGTTTCATCTTCTTAAAATTGGTTATAAACTTTCATATCGAGTTCACGGTTGAATGTCGTGAATGATTTTGCTTTTCTCCCTGTGCTGTTAACAAATTTAGATTAATTTATGGTCAATAGCATTACCGGGAATCCTGTTGTATAACAAATGACGCGAATGTTTTTACATTTTTGCTGGCGGAATTCTCTTATTTTTGAAGCATCAATGAAACGAATAGGTTTACTTTCGGATACCCATGGATTTGTCCATCCGCGCTTGTTTGCATTTTTCGACAAGGTAGATGAAATATGGCATGCCGGCGATTTTGGGAATATAGAAACGGCGGATACTCTGGCTGATTTTAAACCGTTACGTGGCGTGTATGGTAACATCGACGGGCAGGATGTTCGAGTGGATCATCCGATGCACCAGCGGTTTAAATGCGAGGATGTGGATGTATGGATGACACATATTGGTGGTTATCCGGGACGTTATGAGCGCTATGTAAAACCAGACATTTATTCCAATTCTCCCGATCTATTTATCAGTGGGCATTCGCACATTTTAAAAGTGATCTTCGATAAAAAACTCAATTTTTTACACATGAATCCCGGAGCTGCGGGCTACAAAGGTTTTCATAAAGTTTGCACGGCACTGCGTTTTGTGATTGACGGGGCGACCATTCGTGATCTTGAAATCTGGGAAATGCCGCGCCACGAAGCAGTACCGCGAGTCTAGAAAATTGTTATGCCGGCTCTTCCAATTTAAATAATTGCCCCCAAAGTCGGTTAAATTCTTCGTTGTATTGTTTTACGATCTCAAACTTTGTCGTAGCCACCAAATTTTCCTGGTTGTGTTTGGTTGCAGTGTAAGTCCAGTTAAAACTGCCGGTAATTGCAATCTGACCATCGATAATACCAAACTTGTTGTGCATGTGGTAATGCGAATGATCGGTTTTAACAGGGATTCCGGCTTTAGCGAGTTGAGTGATTTCAGAACCATTGTCTTCCACTTTTTCGTCGTCGGTAATGATCCTGACGTTTACGCCCCGTTTGTGGCAAGATTTAATCTTTTTTGCCAATTCGTAATCGGTAATGGTAAAAATGCACAGATCGACGGATTCTGTAGCGTGATCGAGGAGTTGTTTAATTTCGTTTTTAATCTGGTTGCCGGGACTGAAAAATACCCGGTTAAAGTGAAATGCATTTTCGTTAATCAATGTAATACAGATTTCCAACCACGAAATTAGGTGTCTATGACCGGATGCTTCCAATTGTTTGCCCTTTTCAATCAACAACGTTTTTAGTTCCTCCCTGTCAGGTCGATTCAGCTTTTTTAATCTGCCGGTGATGGATGTTGGTACCTCATTCTCGTCCAGCGAATCAGAGCGTTTAACAAAGTAATTAAAAAGGTCTTGCATGGATATTTAAGTTAAAAGTAGAAAGTAGAAAGTAAAAAGGCAAAAGTAGAAAAGTTGGGAGTGCGAAAAACAATCTTCCTCAATCTTTCATGTAATAAATCTCGTGACTCGTATCTCGCAACTCGTTACTTTTTAAATGAATGTGCTACCCAGTTATTTTTCTCCACAAAACCTGCATCAGTCATTCCCAGACTTTCTGCTTTGGTTTTAATATCGGGGATGTCTTCTGTATAAAAACCACTCATGATTAATGTACCGCCGTTATTCAATACTTTATGGTATGATTCCATGTCATTCAGCAATACATTTTTGTGGATATTGGCAAAAATCAAATCGTAAGTTTCATTTCCCAGATGGCTGGCATCACCCAGCTTTGCATCGATATTCGTAATGTTATTTAGCGATGCATTTTCCAGTGTCCCTTCGTACGACCATTTATCGATGTCGATAGCGGTAATTTGTTTTGCTCCTTTCATCGAAGCCAAAATACTAAGAATTCCGGTTCCGCAACCCATGTCAAGAATCGTTTTTCCGGTGAGATCATTTTGCAGAATCGACTCAATAATGGTAGCGGTTGTTTCGTGGTTGCCGGTGCCAAATGCCATGTTTGGCTGAATTATAATCTCATATTTTGCTTCGGGAAATTCGGTGTGAAACGGTGCCCTGATCATACATTCGCCACCAATTACCAAAGGTTTGAAATAGTTTTTTTCCCACTCCTCATTCCAGTTTTGATCGGCAATAAATTCAGATTCCACATCGAAAGAAAAATCCCCGGAAAATTCTTCGAGTACCGTGTTTAAACTTTCTTCCGAATAAGCTGTAGCGGGAATAAAAGCATCAAATCCGGTTTCTGTTTCTACAAAACTGTCGAAGCCAATTTCTGCCAGCTGGGCATTTAATATGTCGCGTAACCACTCCTGAAACGGTGTGATTTGTATCGTAATTTTTTGGTAATCCATTCTATTTATCTTCTAATCTTCTTGTTATAAACTTTGAAAGAATGTTTAACACCGTCCTTTAGGGCGGTGAAACGCAAAAGTAAACATCTCGCTTGATTTTGTAATATTTTGTAAATTATTAAAATACAAAATATTACAAAATCTATTAAAAAGGTAAGTCTTCATCACCGCCCTAAAGGACGGTGTTAGTAAAATAACTATAAATAGTTGGATAATGGGATAAAAAAACGGCCACTCATAAATGAATGGCCGTTACACTGTCCCTTTTCCGTTCACATAAAAAATTTGTTCGGAAAAAAGTTTACGGCTATAAAGCCAAAAATTCCTGTTATAGCAATAATTGCAAGGTCTGCAATCTGGTTTTTGACGTTTTCTTTTCGCTTTTTTATGATAATAAAATGAAGTACCATTAAGCACAAACTAACTATTAGCCATAAGAATGATGAATGGAAAGCACTGAAAAAGCGGATGTACGAAGATTTGTTGTCGGTAAGCTTTAGCTCGAATGGAAAGAGCAAATGCGCGATTTTTCCTTCAAGACGTTCATCTTTTGTTAACCAGGATTCTTTGTAGGTATCAACGAACTTGAAATCTTTATCCAAAACTGTAGTTGAAATAAATCCATTACCAAGACTAGTTATTGTGTAATTGAACAGATCGCCAAGAATCCGTACTTCGTTTAATTCCGGATGTGTTTCTGCGACATCAAGCTTTTGAAGCATATAATCGTATTGCGTCAAAACATATACTTCGTGGTTGGTGGAAAACAAATACGCGTAATAGAGTTTGTCGCTAAAATCAACGCAGGCAATATGTTTGAATTTAAGTCCTTCGGGTAAATCAACTTTTCGAACAAATGGTTTGCCTTTTATCATTTTTATATGAAAAAGCTGATTGGCACCGTCAATAACGAGGTATCCTTCGTCGCACGATTTTCGGGTAGTTGGCAACCCGTTTATAGATGTAGCCGGGAATTTAAAGCCACGGTTATACAGAACGGCCGAAAACATCCGGCTCTTTTCTTCAAGTATCTTGTTTGTTTTTGAATCAAGAAATTCCATGCGCCAGGTAATGCGGAAAAAATCATCAGGCATTTCAAGATTTGCCCTTCCTGATTGCGATTCAAAAAGTGGGTACAACGATGGAAGTGGTGTGTCGATATCTTTAGGGCGTACTCGGAAAAATGACCGGTTACGACTTATTTCGTGCAGATCCATTTCAACACCGTTTATCGAGTCGGGCATTGTTCTGTTTAATGTAAGCTGGCGACTGTAATTCAGTGGGAGCTTTAATTCAAATTCATCACGCGTAAATTCATCACCATTTGAATTGGTGAGAATTCCTCCATCAGCCGGCCGGATCATAAAGAAGTCATTATCAACACAACTGTAAAAAACACTGGGTGCTTTTATGGGTTTCTCAAACGAAATCCAATACAAACGGGGTAAGGCAATAGCCAGACTAAAGATGGCTATAACTACTAATATATATCTGCTAAATTTTACCATTTTACATTTCTCCTTTTCTGAATCGGTAACCTGAAAACAACAATGAAAAACTACTTAACAATACCAAAACTGCCATGAATGGATTTACCGGAGAAAACCCATCTGTTAAAGCACTTTGCAATAATAAGGGGACAAATAGTACGGCAACGATCAGGTAGAAAATGCGATATTTCCAAACCGGTTCCAGAACAATTAAGGCGGTGAGGTTATAACACGCAAATCCTGCCAGGAACCAGGGCAAAATCGATGAGATTGCCGGTACGAATATGTCGCCGGGGAAATAAATTAAGCTTAGTCCCGTAAATAGTAAAAATTGCAGCAGATAACTGATAAAGAGTGTGCCTGCTCCGAAAAGCCACATTGTAAGTAAAGCTTTGTTTTCGTTAAGCGGCAAGTGAAAAGTAAGCTTTATTCGTTTGCTAACGGTTTCGGGGAAATATTGTGCGATGGCGATTGCAAGAGCTCCGATACCCGGCAAAAACTTTAGCAAACTAAAATATTGACCGCCCATAAAAAGCAGGAAATACCAGTATCCGTTGGGTGAACTAAAGGTGATGTCGTGTTGTACACGAATAAAACAATAGACTACCGATAGTATGCCTATTCCTGCGTATATGAGTAAAAACCATCTGATTTTCAGCCATTCTTTATATATCATTCCTTTCCACATAAGCTTAATATTTTCCGGTTAAACCAATAAACGCATCTTCCAGTCCCATCTCAATTTTTTCAAAATTTTTGTATGAAATACCATTGCTTTTCAAAAAGTTCTGAACCATTTCTTCCGACTCGTAAGTGTAAATCTCAATTTTGTTATTCACCTTTTCAAAATTGGCCACAAAATCTTCTTTCGACAGGTCGATTGACGGATTCTCCACTTCGAGGTAGAACTGTTTAAATTCGCGCATAAACTCATTAACATCGCGCTGTGCCAACACACGATTGTAATCCATAATCAGTACATCATCGATCAGTCGCTCCATGTCCTGAATAATGTGTGAAGTGGTGAAAATGGTTTTGTTTTTTGCTTTGGCATATTCGCGCAGGTAATCAATAAACAGCCTGCGGTAACCGGGATCGAGTCCCATCGAAAAATCGTCGAGAATAAGCAGATCAGGATCTTGAGCCAGAATTAAACCTAATGCAACCTGAGAACGCTGACCACACGACATAGTAGAGATTTTTTGTGTAGGAGTAACTTTTAACTTCGACATCAATTGCCAATATGGTTCGTTATCCCATTTATCGTAGAATTTCGAGTAAAATTTCTCTATCTGATGAATGTTCATAAAAGCATACTGGACATGTCCTTCGATCAGAAATCCTATCCTGGCTTTGTTTTCCGGTGTCAGGTGTTGGGTGTTTTCTCCATAAATCAAACACTCTCCGCTGCGGGGTTGCAGAAAACCATTTAATATATTTATGGTGGTCGTTTTTCCTGCACCATTTTTCCCCAAAAGTCCCAGAATACTGCCTTCCCGAACCTTGATGTTCAGGTTTTCGTAAACCAGTTTTTTCCCATAATAGTGGGTGAGGTTGTTACATTCGATTGCGTATTCGCTCATAGTTTAAAAGTTAATTCCGAATTGTAGATTAATATATGTTCGGTCGGGATTATTGATCATTTTCGAATATTGTTTGGTGTAATTTGCATTTAGGTACATCTGCATCCACTCACGATACATTTTTATTCTTTTTCCGATGCCAATTTTTGCACCAATCTCCGACATTGCCGCGTTATAATACTCGAAGTCATTTTCAACAAAATCGGTGTTTGTAAGTTTCAAAAGTGTTTCTTCATCAACCAGTTTATAATAACTGTCGAATCCTTTTTGGTATTTTCCATTGATCTCAAAAATCAGATCGGCAAAAGATGTAAGCATTTCCTTTTTTACGGCTGCATTTGCAGAAAAGTATTTGAGTTGCTGTTCATTCTTTTCAGGCACAAAATAGTAGGACGATTCACTGGTATATAGTTCTCCTCCAACCGTCATTCCCCAGTTATAATGATTATTGTTTACAAGTTTATAATAATCGTAGTTTGCGCTAACAGTATTTTCCTGGTGCCAGTATAACACATATTTGGCAGCGGTTGACCACTGGTAGTTTTCCTGAACCTGCTTAGGCTCAACAACCGGTTCGTGTCCGTAAATATGTTTGTCGTTAAAACTTAGTTTTAACCTTTTTACTGTTTGTTCGGGTTGGCCAAAAAGAAACACCGAATTTACATCGGTTTGAAAATTCTCGAGCAGTACTACCTGTAACGGAACGCTCACTCCGCGTTTAATATCTGTTTCTTTCTGAAAGAATGATATTTCAGTCATGTTTTGAAAGGCTGAACCGTTATATCCGAACTGAAGAGCTCCACCAAAAGTTGTGGCTTCCTGCGTTCTTAAATCACGCTCGTAGGAAGACGTGAAAACTCCAAGTCCTTTAAAATGGTAGAAGGTATAAGTAGAATCTGCTACCAGTTCCACTTCAATATCTTCTTTAGCCGTTTCAATTTTTAAGTTTAGTCCAACATTGAATTTGTTGATGCTGTACACGATTCCTGGTTTAAATCGAAAATCGGTGGCTTTGTTTACCGGTCTGGGGTCTTTTCTTCGTGTTCCGACCCCGGTTTGATAATTCACTTCAAATCCAACATTCAACTGTTCGTTTGCATGCCAGGCAGCTTTGGCATTCATATCGAAGTATTCTTTAATGTATTTGCCACCAATGTCATCACCTAATGTGTAAGGATTATCGTTATAGGATTCCATTACATCAGTCCATCGAGATTCTTTTTCAACCTGACTGTAATAACTAAAATCTCCATAGAAATTCCAGTTTTTTAAATGTGTGTAGCCATTGGTATAAAAACCGTATTGAAGATCCTCCCGGCCTTGCTGGAACAGGTGATAATCACCTTTGCTGTCGTTATAAAAAACCGACACCCGGCCTATACGATGAGGAAGCTCAAGGAATTGTAATCCCGCAGCGTTATCCGAAACCGACCAGGGACTTTTTAGCAGTAATATTGATTCGGTTGACAGTGAAGCGCGCAATGAATCAGGATCGCTGGAATTCGCCCGACAAACATTAAACAGTGCCACTAAAACGATGAGAAAAAATGTTATATGTTTTATCCTATTCATTTATTCACTTTCAATTATTCCCGGAGTTGGCTCCTGGTTGGTTAAAAAATCGTTGCTTGAATTGTTGGTGTCCATTAAAATGACTCTGCCATCGACAACCTTCTGTACTTTTCGTTTAATTGAAACTTTCTCACCTTTCCCTCTATGTTGAATATATCCTGAGTCTATATTATTAGGCAAACGCTTGTATACTGTTGGATTTAACTCAGGGTTTTCTATCCCATCAATAATCCAACTGTCAGGCACTAATACGCATCGGTCGGTGCTACCGGTCGCTATGATGTAGTTTTCTGCATTGCCGAAAAAAGCTTGAAAGTTGTTGTCCGGTATCCTGAAAATAATGGACGATTGACCATGTACATTAAAGACCATAACATTCGCAAAAGGACGTTCATGTACCTGAATCATGTTAGCATTTGCAACCCCCGGATTATCTACATATCTCCCGTCCTCTATAAATAATTCAAAATCAGATCCTGACAGGTCAATTGAATTAGGATTCCCATTTGGATCGTCGCGATGGTTTATTGCCGATTGAGCGATAACAAACGACTCTCCAGGATCTATTGGGTAATCAGTACCGCTTCCAGGAATGACGGCAATATAACTCCAACATGCTATATCCGAAGGGAAACTTCCATCTGGATTTAATAAAGGATTTGGCGTGTAGGTATTTTTATACCAGACATTGCCAAAACATAGTCCATCAGCAAATAGTGTGATATCTGAATTGTTATATATTTCGATGAATTGGTCTCTGGAATACGATTCCCCTTCAGGAGTTCGACTGCCAGAGTTGTAGAATTCGCTTATTACAAATCCTGAATTTAAAATAGTTAGAGTTGTTTGCAGGGTTAGCTGCGTTGCTGCAAGTATTTTCCTGTCAAATACAGTCTCGTGAAATAATATATCCTTGTATGTAGGTTTACCATCTATTTCAAAGAGATAATTTTGCTTGGAAGAAACACTAATATCATATAAACCTCCTCTCACTTCAAAATGAACATTTCCATTTTCATCAGAGAATTGCGAATATTTTCTCCCCGTTTGTTTGTTTACAATTTCAATTGTTGCATTAGGTAAAGGAGCGGCATTGAATAAACTATCCGGATAGTATACGCTTATATCAAAATCATAGGTCTGCGGAATATCATACTTTTCGCAGGCAAACAAAAACAAAAGTCCTATGTAAATTATATATTTCACTTATTCAGTGGCGATTATACCCGGAGTCGGCTCCTGGTTGGTTAAAAAGTCGTTGGTTGAATTGTTAGTATCCTGGTAAATCGTTCTTCCGTTAATTACTTCTTTTACTTTTCGTCTTATTGAAACTCCTTCGTAGCTTCCGCGGTGTTGTATATAACCCACATCAATACTGTTTGGGAGGCGTTTAAATACTCCACGGTCATCTAATCGCAGGTTATCCACACCATCAATTACCCAGGCGCGTGGTACCATAAAGCAGTTAAAAGAACCTCCCGGTTCGATCATAAAATTATCAGGATCGGTAAAAACAGCTTCCAGATCATCCGACGGTAAACGGAAAATAATAACCGGTTGACCACGAACATCTATAGTCATAGCTGAGCCTATAGTAAGCCGTTGCATTAAAATATTTGGAACGCTTGGAACATCAACGTATTTGCCAGCTTCAACTACCATCTCCCAGGCAGCAATAGACAAATCGAATGAATTGGGGTTACCATTAGGATCGTCTCTGTGATTTAACCCCGATAATGCAATTATAAATGATTCGCCGGGTTGAATCGGGTAATCTTCTCCGGAACCCGGAACTATGGCTACAAAGCTCCACAAAGGTATACGTGGCAATAGATCGCCATTTTCATCTACCCATGGAGTAGGCTCGTAACTAACTGTATGGCGTATTACTCCAAAACACAATCCATCAGAATACAACACTTCGTCGGTATTATTATAAATCTCGATGAATTTGTCTGCTCCGTACGATTTATCTTCGGGTGTCCGGCTGCCAGACGAATAAAACTCTTTGATTACAAAACCTTCATTTTCGATTGAGTATTCGGTGTTAAGTGTTAAGACGATATCATCGTCAAGAATTAATTCTCCGTTTAAACTACCGTTAAACATGAGTGTTTTTTCTGTTGGATAACCATCGACTTCGATAGTATGTTTTTCCTGAAATGAAATAAGAATATCATAGTTTCCACCTCTTACATTAAAGGTCGCTATTCCTTTACTATTGGTTCGCGCTGTATACTCTCTGCTGGTTTGCACATTTCGTACAATAATTTCCTGATCACCGATGACACCTCCATTATTAATGTTATCAGGATAGACGGCTTTCACTGAAAAATTATAAGTAGTAGGTTCATCGTAGCTTTCGCATGCAACTAGTAAAACAAGTATCAGGTACAAAAACTTTTTCATGACGTTGCTTAATTTTTAAAACTGCATTTTAATATCTGCTCCAAAATACGGAGCATTGTTTCTACGTATATACGTTCCTTCCCGTTCATTTAACTCCCATGGGCGTATATTCAGGAAGTTATTGGCATAGAAGGATAGCTTAAAGCGTTGAGCAATATCTTTCGATATTTTTATATTGCAAAGTATTAGTGGGGATAGCGTTAACGGATCAAAGCGATAACGTCTTTCTGTGTCAATGGCCAGTTGATGAATCGATTCCTGAAAGTCGTCGATTGCATATTCATGTTCAATGCCGTCGTATGTGCTGTAGCTGGTTGGCAAATAATAATAGTAGTAATCTTCATCATGCGAGCTAAACAGTTCTGGCTGTTCAAGATAGTCGCGCAATTCCGCTAATGTATAAAACTTATAGTCATCGTAGGTTTTTCGCCAGTCTTTTTCGTACCAAACAACTTGTGTGGTCAAGGTTACCAGCATTTTAATTTCGGGGATGTGGGTAATAATGTTCAGGTTTGAGTTCAAGCGTTCTTTTACAGTTCCGTAGCCCATTTGATTTGGGAATTTTGTGATAAATGAGACCTGTTTACTTGAATTACCCTCGTAGGTGGTATATTGAACAGTTTCCCAATAAGGAGCATCAGTAGTATATGTTTCGGTTTGGAGCCAGGCCCCGTTAAGATTAAAGGAGGTGCGTAATGCCTTAATTTTACCAAAGTCAATATTATATTCTACTCCTCTTTTTATTCGGGTTCGGGCATTTCGGTAGGTGCTATAGCTTTTCCATTTTTCGTCCATTTCGTAAGGAACGGCAACGGTTTCACCAGTTTCGGGATCATCGTAAAAAACACCTTCTCCTTGAATTAAATACGGACTTAAACCGGCATCAGGTTGTTCGTAACGTTTATAGTTCATAAGGAAGTAGCTTCTATCGGTAATAAATCCGCCTTCGTGTTTTTCGTAAAAGCCGGTAATCCGCGATTTAATTCCTCCCAGTTGAAAATCTATTCCTGCTTCATATTTTTTACTGTGCGAAGCTTTAAGATCATAATTCCGGGTGTCTTCCATAACTTTTGTTGTGGCTACAACCAGCTCGGGATAATAATCGAAGTTCTTTACATCGTTGTAATCTTTGTCGGGGTAAAGATGGGTAAGGGTAGGAGATTTCGTGGTTTTTCCGTAGCCCATTCTTAAAGTCAGGTTTCTGAGCAAATAGTTCCTGCCCCGATCAATAATGCTGTAACTGATATTCAGACGCGGATCAAAACTCAGACTTCCATCGGTTGCAAAAATACCGTTCGGCTGAATATTATCCATCCGTACGCCTGCCATTACATTCAGGTTCGTCGATCCAAGGGCCACATCTATTTTGTCTTCAGCAAAAAACGATAATTGGTTTAACGAAGGAATATCGGTAAAAGGTCGTGGGCGAGTGCTTTCCCCAGCCGGAGGATTGGTTACATCGAAAGTGCGCCCTTCGCCGTTGTTTCCTGTTGTTCGCCACTCTGTCCCTAATAAAATACTATTGGTGGTTTTCTCTGTTTTATGATAAAGTCTTGTTTTAAGTTTGGCATACAGATTAAAAGGTCTGCCGTCGTAAGTAACTTCAGAATAATAAGAAGATGGCCCGTATTGCGCTTCATATTCTCCATCAACTTTAGATGAAATTATGATATTTGCACCGGAGCTATTGGACTCGAGTGTTTTTTCAAAACCTTCTTGCCAGGTTTTTGTGTAACCAGCATCCAACGATACACTCTTTAAAAATGATTTATTCAGTGACCAAAGCGCTGATAATTTTGATTGTAATTTTCTGTCTTTTGCATGATATTCTTCTTCCGCTTTCATATCAGGGTCCCATTTTTGGCCGTCAAGCGATTCAAAATAATCGGCTTTAAACTCAATATTCAATGGATTGCGGTTGCGAAAAAAAGTATTGGTGTATTTTGTTGAGGCATTAACTCGTTTGAATTCATCGGTGTTTTTAAAAATATATTGATAAGAATCGGTATATCCGGCATCAACGTTTATTACACCACGATCGTTATTCAATAAATAGCCTTTCTCGAAAGCCAATTGTTTTGTATGCGGATCGGCCTGAAGTTTCACACTGTATGGCGAACCACCGGTTTTGGTTTTAATATGAACAGCTCCTGAGGTGAGGTTGCCATGTTCGGCTGATGGAATACCTACGTCAACAGTTATAGATTCGATATTATCAACCGAAATTTGCCTGAGGTCCACCCCGGTACCGGCTACCGAAGCGAATCCGCCTTGAATACTTTGTTGCATATTTCCGTCGTTCGACATGGGGATGCCGTCGATTACAATTGCAGTTCCCAAGGCACTGTTCACATCGGTACCAACTTCACGAATACTAACTTTTTCAGGAGTAGCAAGATTTGGATTTTGTGAAAGGTTACCAGGAATTAACTGCATAACTTCTTTTAAACTTGACGCCTGAACATGATCGATAGCATCGCGTTTAATTTTTGAAGCAGTAGCTCCTGAAGATGAGTTTTCTGCTGTTACTATAACTTCGTCTAATCCCAGAGATTGTAATTTTAGTCGAATGTTGAGATTAACGTCTTTTCTTAGTACCATGTCGAGCGTATACTCTTGATAACCAATATAGGTGACGGAGAGTTTGTGCGGTCCGGAAGGTACATTGTTGATAGTGAACTCACCTTTTTCGTTTGATGAGGTACCAATACCCAAATCAGGAAAGGCAATATTTGCATAAATGATAGCTTCCTGTGTTGCTGCATCGCGGATAATTCCACTTACTGAAACTTTATCCTGGGCATTAACAGAAAATATAGCCGCAACAACAAGGATAATGGTTAAGATTAAATGATACCGTTTTCCAGACATTATTACTTGAGAAATAGATTGATAGTAAGAGCGTCGTTCCGGTTTTTTTGGAACGACGCCCTAAGGAATAGGATTTTTATCTAAACGCAATTTTATTTACATAGCGTTTGCCCTCAATGAAAGAATTTACAATATAAATTCCGCTTTTGAATTCATTGTTATTCAGTCGGAAAACACTGTTGTTTGGCTCAGCTTGTAATACCAGTTTACCACTAATGCTGTACATCGAACAACGTTCTATTTCTCCATCAGTAGAAATCAGATCGATGCTTGTTGGAGTGTATGCAACGTTTAATTCGGTTTTGGTGTAAAGTGTTGGAATAGCAGTTTTCAGATCAAGCGCTTCAACACTGGTTGCATAAATGGAACCTCTTGCAAGTCCATAAATATACCCATTAAGCACTCCGCCTATAGTAAAGCAGGTAGCCCCTGGGTGACAATCAATCCAGGTGGTGGTATCGTTTGTAAATTTAGATTTTCCGCTACCGCCAAGAATCATATACGAATTTTTATCGAACTGGTAAATATCGTTACCTCCTTTTGAATCACTAAATGTTGAGAAGGTCATTCCGCCATCGTTAGATCGATAACAACTATCTACGGACGTAACTACAAAAAGTTCATCACCGTCTACCAAAACTGCATTAATAAACATGGCATCATCTTCGCCTTCATCCAGAATAGGGTAGAGATTGGTAAAATCAAGCGGGGCGGTTGCTGTTGCTACGTCTGTTCCGGTTGATTTTAAGAATAAGCTACTTCCGGCAATGTATAAGGTGTCACCGTTAAGCTTAATGTCCTGTACATATTTTTTTCCGAGATCTCCGGTTATTGCCAACCAGTTTTTCCCTCCATCTGTAGTTTTGAAAACTCTTGCATGATCTGTTTTTACATCAACATAATCATACCATTTAACATAGGCTAAAATGATATCATTGTCAAAAGTGAAAATTTGTGGATTAACTCCATTGCAATTGGCATGGTTGGGATTAATGCTAACATCATCCGTATTTTCTGCACCAATTTTTGCCATATCCAGATTCTTCCAGGTTTGCCAGTTGTCTTCGGTATAGAAAACTCCTCCTGAAAAGTAGATGTCGTCTTTGGCATCATAGTCAACATATTTAATCCGGTTAAAACTGATATATCCTTCAGCTCCGTTCATTGCCAGTCCGTCAAAATCTACCTCTTCCATAAATGCATTAACAGCAGGCATTTCCGGCAACGGTAAAGCATCCCAGGTAGTTCCACCATCTGATGATGACAAGAAATTATTGTCACTTCCAACAATGATTACGTAATCGCCGCTTGCGAAAGACTTTTGCAAGTTAGCGTTGCCAACTTCCTGAGTGATAAATTCAAAAGTGCCAGCCAGTAAATCGCTAATTGAAGCTTTGTAGATTTTTGCTTTAGCCAGTAACATGATGGTGTCGTTAGCAATTGAGCCTATTTCCCAAATTGATTCGCTGATACCAAGTGGATTCCAACTTTGTCCGTTATTAGTCGATAAAAAAGAATTGTCTTTACCGGCAGTTACAATAATCGTTGAGTCGTTAATTCGTTGAATATCGTTTGCACCTTTTAAGTTTCCCAATGTTGAAAAAGATTCTCCGCCATCGTTTGAAATAAACATACTGTCGGAAGTGGTCGTAAGCAATATTTCTGTTTCACTAACATAGTCGATATCATAAATATAAGCCGATCCGTCGCCTGGAAGATCTGCAAAAACATCAACAATTGAATCTAATGAAGCATCAGCTGAATAGAGCTTTTTACTACCACCCATTAATCCTTTTTCACCATAAAAATCCATAGAATAGACCGGAGTACTAATGTCGCCACTTACATTCACCCAATTCTGACCGCCGTCTACCGTTTTAAAAATCCCGGCATGACTATCAGTTCCGTCTAAAAGATACTCGTACCATTGGGCTGAGCAATAAGCAACCGAATCGTTAACAACAGAAACAGTGGTAAAATCCATTCCGAAACTTAATGTATCAGTTGGATTTATTGCTGGTCCTTCATCGGTCCCAAAAGCCGGATATGCAATAGAAGTCCAGGTCAAGCCTCCATCGATGGTTTTGTATATTGCACCATCTAAATAAACGTCAGGTGAAGCGTCGTAGAGTTTTTCTTTGCTGGTAACAATATAACCTACAGAGCCGATAATACTGATATCGTATAAATTGAAATAAGGCTTAAGAATGTCAAGCGGAAACCAGCTCTCTCCGCCATCAGTAGTTTTAAACAAGGAATTACCGTATCCGGCAATTACCGCATTGTTACCATCAATGGCCATCGCTTTCATGTTGTGGCCTGCGCTAAGTTCAGTAGCCTGCCAGTCGAAGACGGGATTTTGAGCACTTGCCACAATCGTCATGAGGCATATTAAAAGTGTTAGAGTAAAGTTTTTCATACGCACATTTTTTTGAGTTTATATTTTATTTGTTTATTGACTGATCACTTATTTCTTCCGAAAAATCGAACATATTCTTTACTTTCCCGGTTTTGCCGCTCGAGTATGTTATTGTGAGCGAATCTGATAAAAGGGCACCGTTAATATCGGGAATATTTGTTATTGTATCAACATACGAAATCTCGATTACTTCTTTATCGTTTTCATCAAGTTTTGTCTGAAACGCTACAATTCCGTTATCGTTTGATAAGTGGCTAACGAGGTAGGAAAGTCTGTTTCGCACTTTGCCGTTATCACCCATTGGTAAGGTGTAATCTGCTATTACATCATCAGTGTATTCATTTCTGTAGTTAAACGTACGGGCAAAAGGCGTAAACATCAGTTTGGCATAATCCGACTTCGTGGTGGTAAAGTATTCAGGATCAACAGCTGCTTCATAGCCCATTTCAATTTCCTGAAGACCAGCTGTTGTTTCCATTACATAGCTTTCGCTTTCTATTAAGCTGATTAACTTAGTTTTATCCTGAATTTCTTCGGGGAAGAATATTTTTACAACCACCGGACACGCAAATTCAGAAATCATTCCAACAGCATCTGTTTTTTCCCGAATTACATAACTCAGGTAGTTAAAATCGTAGCTGTCGAAGAAGTTTTCGAGTTGCAACGAAATGGCGTAAATTTGATGGACATCGGCCGGGAGCGTTTTTAATACAACCTTTTGCGGTGTAAATAATTCTTCCTGAAGTTTTTCTTCATCAAGAACAGTGTCATCATAATAAATTTTAACGCGGTGATGTTTTACGAAAGTGGCTACACCATAAACGCCATCAACACGTTTCATCTGGTTGGCAAAGGCCATTGAACTTCCGTAGCATTTTATATTTTTTAGCCCCGACATTGTAAATACCGAAGCTTCCTCAATTACTTCATGGTCAGCCCACTTTAAATCGATAGTAGGAACTTCCCAAACATTACCCAGTAATACGCCACCTAGTACAAGTATAACGGTTGCGATAACAGGAAGCCTTTTTAATTTGGGTTGTTTATTAATGGTTAATGTACCTTTTACCGGACAAACCAGTAAGCAATCGCCACACAGGTTACAGTCAACATGTTTAACCGTTTTTAAGCTTGCTACATCAATTGCCTGCGGGCATTTTTTTGTGCACAACTGGCAGCTCGTACATGTACTTTCGTTACGTGTAATTTTTGCCAATGGAGTAAATTTGCTTTTCAATGAGCGGAGTTCAAGTCCATAACCGCCAACACATGCAATTGTCAAAGGCCAAACATAACTAATTGTAATACCAAGGTTGAGTAGGATTATGTAGACCAATAATAGGACTACAAAAAATAGTGAGAACTTAAATATATTGGAAATTGCTCCTAGCGGGCAAATGTATTTACACCAAAACAAGCGGATGAAAATAGAACCAACAACAACCAATAGTATTGATACAATGGCAAATTGAACAACCACATCGGTGTTAAAACCTGAAGCCAGTGCAAAATAAGGATCGAATTTTTTACAGAATAACTCGTTGGATTGCAGCGTAAAATACAGGGTTATAAAAAGAAGAATATATTTTAACGATCGAAGCAGTTTATCTGCCAGGCCTTTTATCGTAAACCTTATTTTAAGTTTATCGCCCAGGCTGCCAAGCCATTCGCTAACGGTACCGACAGGGCAGATGTATGAGCAGAAAAGTTTACTGAACAGCAATACTCCGACGAACAAAAGAATTCCCATAACGATCTGGGCACTAGTCATGGTGCAAGACAATGCCTCACTTAAAAGGTAACTTCCAAGTGCCTGCATTCCTCCAAACGGACAGTAAGCTTCAAAATCGGGGGTGTTGATTTTTGTCAGGTCGGGCAAAAATGCCAGAATAAGAATAAATGCTACAACTCCCCATTGGGCGATCAATCGCGGCCAATTAGTGTTCTTGGTTTTTAATTTCATAATAAATTCGCACTCTTCGTGCAGGTTGATTAAACAAAAGTATCGTCTAAACCGGGTTTTCTGTTCCGGTTAATTCAGAATAAACCAAACGAATTTTTTTCTGAAAGATGGTGAATTTCGCGCAGTTCCATTAATGCCTTTTTATCGGTGTTTTGTTTCTTTTGGGCAAATACATTATTTGCATTTTTACCCATTACCACACCAATAAGTATGGCAGCAACAAAAACCACAGCAATTTGAAAGTACTTTGAATAATCGATGCTCTTATCGGGAGCACGATCAACCTCCTTTGTTTTTTGCATTACTTTTTCCACTAACACATCTGGCACCGGATTCATTAAATCCAGTACTTCGAGCAAATTGTCAGCTTCTGTTGTTGCTTTAAAATCGTGGTTGTTACTTTCAGTTTTCACAATAAACTTTCGGTTTTGCTTTCGGTTTTTAATTTATTCCTGATTATTAAGACGAAAATGAAAATAAAATCCGGCGTCTTAATCTTAAAAATTTAATTTTCTTCAATCATTTTCCTTCGCGAACAATCTTCTTTGTTACAATACTGGCATTGGTCGCCCGCTTCCATCATTTCAATTAGCAGGTTGTTAAGTAGTTCAATTTGAGGTGGTTCGCAAATGCTCTTAACGTTCTGAAAGTGTTTAACAGTTTGCCGTTTGATAGCAGTATGATAGGTGCCAAGTTTTTCTGTTAATTCTTTCATTTTCTCTTCAGAAGGCTCGGGAGATGAAAGTTCTTTTATTAAGTTAAAGTTGGTTTCACACTGAAGATCTATCAGTAGTTGGTAGCTTCTGAATACTTTTTGGTCCATTTCAATGATCTCTTCAAACTGCTTATCATCAAGGTTCAGTCGTTGTTTAAGGTATTCGTCCGACTTGTAAACATCATTTACAACAGCTTCCGTTTCACTGTCCTGGTTCATCACCAAAAAGGTTGTAAATGCTGATAAGTTTATCAGTAGGAAAAAAATATTGAGCCACTTTAATGATTTTTGTTTCTTTTCCATCTTGTCAGGAATTAAGTTTAAAATACGCGATAAGTTTAAGCTTCAGATTTTTTCGGGCACGGTAAATCAGCGATTCTACCGAATGCTCCGACATGCCAAGTTGCTCACAAATTTCTTTTTGCGAGAGGCCTTCAAATTTATGTAGAAGTAATATTTTCTTTTGATTTTCAGGGAGTTGGTCGATAAGTTGGTAAAGGGTGCTAATGTTTTCTTTTTGTTCAAGTTGTTTGGCCGGGTTATTCTTTTCTATCAAGTTATCATTGAGTTGGTTGTCGGCAATATCGTCATCGTTTTTCGAAACTTTTGCCGGATTTTTACGACGTAAAAAACTGATGGATTTGTTATAAGCGATTTTGTATATCCACATAGTAAGGTCTTCTTCAAACCTTACTGCATCGCACGATTTGTAGATCTCGAGAAAAACATCCTGAAAAATATCTTCGGCATCTTCTGAATTTCGCACTAAACGAAACGCAGTATTGTATACAAGATTTTTGTATTTATTAATAAGTGCCCTGAATGCAAGATCATTGTTTTCCCGAATTTGTTCTATGAGTTGACTGTCGGTCATCTCGGTTTTTAGCGTTGTTAGTCTACTGTAACTTTATCGCCGCTGGCGTATATTTTCATTTCCTTAAGTGCTGCAATGGCTTCGTCCAGCGACAAGTATAAATCACCTTCATCTTCATCCCATGTTTCGCCTTTGGTTATACCCATTTTTGAACAACCCTGCACTTCAACAAGGCTTACAGTCTCCAGTGCTTTCATCTTTACCGAATTTTCACCAATCAAAACAACTTTCGCTTTAATCGGCTTTCCTTTTACGGGTTTCTGATCTTCGGTTACCTGCACAACAATTCCGTAACAAATCTTTCCTTCCTCCACCCAGTCCGGAATTTTAGCTTTTAGTTCATCGCTCATTTCCACCTTTTTTTCTTCGTAGGTGTACGACGCTACTTCTTTTGATTTATCGGACGAATTACAACTAATAAAACAGAGGGTGGTTAACAAAATTGAAAAGAATGCCAGTTTTTTCATGAACATAAAATTTATGAATTCAAAAATTGATCGCTTCAGCATGGGCGATGTGAAATGTTGCATGCCGGCCTAAATATAGGTTTACTGATTACAGATCAGGCATAAAAGTAGCAAATATCGGTAGAATTTGGTGTCGGGGTGAACATTTGTTAACAAAAAAGCCATTTCCGAAACTTATTCGAAAATGGCTTTTAGAAAGTTTATTTTGTCTTTATTAGAATCCGTTGATGATTCCGATAAAGTCTTCAGCTTTTAATGAAGCACCACCAATCAAACCACCGTCAACATCTTTGTTGGCGAACAGTTCGTTTGCGTTGCTTGCTTTACAGCTACCACCGTAAAGGATTGAAGTTCCTTCAGCAACTTCTTCACCAAATTTAGCAGTAATTGCAGCACGGATGTTAGCGTGCATATCTTGTGCCTGGTCAGAACTGGCAGTAACTCCAGTACCGATTGCCCAGATTGGTTCGTAAGCAATAACGATTTTTTTGAAATCGTCGGCTGACAGTTGGAATACAGTTTCTTCCAATTGATTTACAACATATTCGTTGTGTGTACCTGCTTCACGAATATCTAAAGCTTCACCACAGCAGTAGATCGGAGTTAATCCGTTTTCCAAAGCAAGGGCAACTTTTTTGTTCAGGATCTCGCTGGTTTCACCGTAGTATTCACGACGCTCAGAGTGACCTAAAATTACGTATTCAGCACCTGTTGATTTTACCATTTCGGCAGAAACTTCACCGGTGTAAGCACCTTTGGCTTCGGCAGCACAGTTTTGTGCAGCAACACCAATACGCTCAGTATTAACAGTATCAACTACTTTTGTAATGTGTGTGAATGGTGTTCCCAATACAACAACTACATCGTCAGCACCTTCGCTTGCTACAATCGCGTCAACAGCTTTTGCCAACTCAACACCTTCTTGCAAGTTGGTGTTACATTTCCAGTTTCCTGCAACTATCTTTTGTCTCATATTATTGAATTTTAGTTTTTTAGATTTTCAAAAATCGATCACAAATTTAACCGAAATAATTGATTCGTGGGTCATTGAAAATATTGCCGAAATACAATTAACTATTTGTTTACGGATATTTTCTGCTTTTTTCCACCAGATCTACTCATTGATAAATTCGGCCTCAAATTCCAACGGATTTGGAATATCGTTATAATGCCATTTTCCTAAAATAGTACCATCTTTAATTACCATTAGCCCCGGATTTGAGCGAATCATTGTTTTCAACGTAATTTCATCGCAATTAAAGAACTCGTATGGTGCCTGGTGTTCTTCGGCAAACATTAATGCTTCTTCCTGCAAGGTTGAGGTGAGGCAAACAAACGAATAACCGTGATCCATTGCCCAATGGGCGAGTGCATTTATCTCATTCTGCGATTTTGTGCTGGTTTCAAACAGATCGTAGGCTACCAACATAAAAACATAATTCTGGTCGTAAATAAAAAAGTCTTTTATATCATCTCCTTCGGGCGATTCAATGGTAAAATCATGAATTGGTGGTTCGTAGCCTTCCTGTACCAGCTTCGATTCCATGTCGTGATATTCCCAGTTTGTGGTGTCTTGCCACGGGTAATTATCCTCGGCGAATTCTTCCACCTCTCCGGTATTTTTATTCTTGTAATAGAAAGTATTTTCGTAAACTTCTTGTGGCGCATCAGCCGGAACAGTCATTGCCTCCGGGATATTTGTTCCAACTTTGTATGGCCTGAAATCGAAAATCGGAAGGTGGTTATACGAGTGGTAAACAATACCAAAATAAACGATAAATACACCGATGCTCAACAATGCCGGAATCTTACTTTTTACCTTGTCGGCAAACCATTTTCGGTTAACCACTGCAATAATCGCAAACGTAATAAATACCAGGTTTTTATAAAATGTTTCCCAGTTCGAAATAACCAGTGCATCGCCAAAACAGCCGCAATCGGTAACCGGATTTTTTACTGCGATCCAAAGCGTTAAAGGGGTAAAAAAGGCCATAAACAATAAACCCAGCCACGAAAATAAACGCATGGCCCAGTTAAACAAAAAGGCTACACCAATAGCAAATTCGGCAAAAGCCAGTAATACGCCCAGCGGAAATGCTGCCCACAGCATCCAGTCTAAGCCCATAGCGTTGAAGTAGTCGGTAAATTTGTAGGCCGATCCCCAGGGATCGATTCCTTTTACAAAACCGGAAAAAATAAAAACAAGTCCAAAAAGAATTCGTGAGAGTTGTTTAACAATATTCATAGGGTGATTTATTCAGCGTTTTCAAATTCAATTTTAATCATGGCAAAAACCGAGTAGTTAATCATATCCATGTAGTTGGCATCAATACCTTCGGAAATGAGTGTTTTGCCCTGGTTGTCTTCTATCTGTTTGGTGCGTTGTATTTTCATTAAAATCAGATCGGTGTACGAACTGATGCGCATATTGCGCCAGGCCCCGCCGTAATCGTGGTTTTTATCCATCATCAGTTTTTTGGCCTGCTCGAAATATTTGTCGTAAAGCTCCTGAACTTTTTCGTTTGGTATTTCCTGATCAGACGGGCCCAACTCCAGTTGAATCAATCCCATGATACAATAGTTGATAATACCAATAAATTCGGGTTTTACACCTTCGTCAACTTTTGTAACTCCCTTTTCTTCAATGCTTCTGATTCGTTGTGCTTTAATGTAAATCTGGTCGGTGAGGGAGGTCGGACGCAATATTCGCCATGCGGTGCCGTAATCGGTCATTTTCTTCGAAAATATATTACGGCAAATCGAAATTACCTGGTCGTATTGCATATTTGTTTTGTCCATTCTTCAGTATCTTTTTTCTTTGTGTTGAGCTAATTGTAATCAATTCGCTCTATTCAGTATAATTTGTATGCTAAAATTGCCCGATAAAAGTATTAAAAAATGGCAAATTTGGCCTGTTTTATTCTACATTTGTAGTTAACGACAATTAATGGTTCGTTAATGATTTGTTAAACATAAAAGCTCATTTCTAATGTTGATTACGCAGTCAGCGGGTAAGTTTTTAAAACGAAACAGTACACTACATCTTGGCGAAAAAGAAGTTGACCTTTCCATTCCGGTAGTTGCCGGAATTGTGAATATTACACCCGATTCGTTTTACGACGGTGGTAAAATGGAAGACGAAACTACCATGTTAAAGGCCGTTGAAAAGATGATTGTTGATGGCGCAACGATTATTGATGTTGGTGCAGTCTCCACACGACCGGGATCAGGTTCGGTATCGACAAAAGAAGAACTCACGCGTCTTTTGCCGGCGGTACAGGCCATTCGAAAAGAATTTCCTGATGTGGCGCTTTCAATCGACACTTTTCGCTCGTGGGTGGCAGTGCGTATTATCGACGAAGTGGGGCCAATAATCATTAATGATATTTCAGGAGGAACGCTCGATTCGAAAATGTTTGAAACCGTTGGTAAACTCCAGATGCCTTACATTTTGTCGCATATTAAAGGAACGCCTCAGAATATGCAGGACAATCCGGAGTATGAAGATTTGATTCGTGAGGTGTCGCAGTACTTTGCCGAAAAAGTGAAAAAACTAAACAAATTTGGAGTAAAAGAAGTGATCCTCGATCCGGGATTTGGTTTTGGAAAAACGGTAGATCATAACTTCGAGTTGTTGAACAAGCTCGATGCTTTTAAGGTTTATCAATTGCCGGTGATGGTGGGATTAAGCCGCAAATCGATGATTTGGAAAGCACTCGACACCACTCCCGAATCGGCATTAAACGGAACAAGTGTTGCCAATACTTTAGCACTTATGGGAGGAGCTGATATATTGCGTGTTCACGATGTGAAGGAGGCCGTTGAAGCAGTAAAAATCTTTTGTGAAATAAAAGCTACAATTATTTAATGCTCGCATTTATTACCATACGATTTCTTGATATTCTCGATATTCTGCTGGTGGCATTTTTGCTTTACCAGCTTTACCGCCTTATAAAAGGAACGGTAGCCTTTAATATTGTTATCGGCTTGTTCTCGCTTTACCTTGTTTGGTTGATTGTTCGGGCGTTGAATATGGAGCTGCTGGGATCGATAATGGGCCAGTTTATTGGTGTTGGTGTACTGGCACTTATTATTGTTTTTCACCCCGAAATCCGGAAATTCCTTGTGTTTATCGGAACCAATTATAATCTGAATAAAATATTGATGCTCGATAAACTGTTTTCGCAGGGAAAAACAAAAACGATCGATGAGGTACAAATCGAGAATATTGTTGATGCCTGTGTCGCAATGGGAAAGACGAAAACAGGTGCGCTGATCGTAATTGCACGGGAGTCCGATTTGAATGATCAGGTACATACCGGCGAAAAAATAAATGCAAAAATATCATCGGCACTTATTCGCACTATTTTCTTTAAAAACTCGCCCTTGCACGATGGGGCTATTATTATAAAAGGAAACCGCATTGTGGCAGCGGGTTGTATTTTGCCCTTAACACAGAAAGAACTGGATAAAGCGCTGGGACTTCGACATCGGGCTGCTGTTGGAATGACCGAAAATTCGGACGCACTTTGTATAACTGTATCAGAGGAAAGAGGAACGATTTCGGTGGCACAAAAAGGAGAAATTAGACGCCGGGTATCAAAAGAAACACTTGTACAAATACTGGAAGAAAATATTGTTGATATAGATCATACCGTTGATCATCAGTAGTAGTTTCAGGTAACAGTCCAATAATTCCATAATTTTTTTGTTATTATTTCTTTGAACATGATCGGCTGAATAAGCGTTCAGCTAGGTGTTTATTTGTAATTTCACTTAGTAATTTTTTGAAGGGAAAAGTATGAACCGTATATGTGAGTTATTCAATATAAAATACCCTGTTGTGCAAGGCGGAATGGTTTGGTGTTCGGGATGGAAACTTGCTTCGGCTGTGAGTAACAGCGGTGGTTTGGGACTTTTAGGAGCCGGATCGATGCACCCTGAAACACTGGAAGAACACATAAAAAAAATGAAAGCCGCAACCGATAAACCTTTTGGGGTAAATGTGCCGTTGATGTATCCCGAAGTAGAACGAATAATGGATATTATTGCAGCGAATGAAGTACCAGTTGTTTTTACATCGGCAGGTAGTCCAAAGAAGTGGACAGGCTGGTTAAAAGACAAGGGAATTACTATTGCTCATGTGGTGTCGAGTTCATTTTTTGCAGGAAAATGTGAGGCAGCCGGTGTTGATGCCATTGTTGCCGAAGGTTTTGAAGCAGGCGGCCACAACGGACGCGAAGAAACCACTACAATGACACTGATTCCAACAGTACGACAAGCCACAAAATTGCCTTTGTTGGCAGCAGGTGGAATTGGTTCGGGCGAAGCGATGTTGGCGGCAATGGTTTTGGGTGCCGACGGTGTTCAGATCGGATCGGCATTTGCAGTTTCAGAGGAATCATCAGCACACCCTGATTTTAAACGTTTGGTAACTGAGTTGGGTGAAGGAGGAACAAAACTGGCACTCAAAAAACTGGCTCCGACACGTTTAGTAAAAAACAGCTTTTTTAATCGGGTTGACGAAGCCGAAAAAGCCGGGCAATCTCCCGAAGCGATGAATGAACTGCTGGGGCGTGGCCGTGCAAAAAAGGGAATGTTCGAAGGCGACCTCGACGAAGGAGAACTGGAAATTGGGCAGGTTTCCGCTCAATTGGATAAAATAAGACCTGTAGCCGAAATTATGCGAAATATTATTTCAGCATACGAAACTGCAAAAAAGCAAGCAGGCGAGGGGAGGTTCCAATTTTAAAAGTCTGATCTTATTGTTTAATCGTTTATAAAACCGATTTGCTTCCATTCCGCATCAACCGGATCGTTTTGTTGTTGTGCTCCGGGAGTGCTACGTCCTTCTGTAATATATTTAACCAGTAGCGTTTTTAGTTCATCAGTCTTTTCCGGATTTGCGGAGTAAAGATTCTTGGTTTCGCCCGGATCTGTTTCTAGATTATACAACTGATATTTTGGTAGCGTGTCAATAACTTCCTTGTTTCCCGGTTTTGGAAAACTCCATCCTCCCGAGCCGGGACACATTATCAATTTCCACGCTCCTTTTCGGATGGCAAAACTTCCGTTGATTGAATGATGTACAGTTGCCTCTCGAATTGGCTGGTTTGTTGCTTCAAACAAGGGGAGCATACTAAAGCTGTCTTCTCCTTCATTATCTGCCAAAGGTGTGTTTATAATATCGGCACAGGTAGCCATTAGGTCGGTAGTACAAATGGTTTGACCGGAAATTAAACCGGGAGCAATTCCAGCCGGCCATTTTACCATAAACGGAACACGGTGGCCACCTTCGAAAATGTCAGCTTTGTGTCCCCTGTAAATGTAACTGGGGTAGTGTCCTTTTGCCGTAAGTTCATCGATTTTTGCAGCAGGAGAACAACCGTTGTCGCTGGTAAATATTACGATGGTATTTTCTTCAATTCCGGCATCTGTTATAACTTTTTGCAGTTGCCCCATATAATTATCAATTTCCATTACAAAATCTCCGTATGGATTTAAACCACTTTTTCCCTGCCATTCTTCAGTTGGTAAAATTGGTGTGTGTGGTGAAGGCAGTGCCAGGTAAAGAAAAAATGGTTTTTCCTGTTTCGAAATTTCAGAGATATATTTAAATGATTTTCTGAAAAAATTTGGTGTAACATCCTCGTGAATAAAGTCGGCCGAAGTGGGGCCTTTGCGCCACCACGAGTATTTCCCTGTATTCACAGTAAATGTATCGGGAACTTGAGTGGGCATTCCGTTTTCGACATAAACATACGGGGCCATATCTAAAGAGCCGCTGTGTCCGTACGAATAATCAAATCCTAATTCTTTCGGTCCATTTTTAATTGGTTTCGAAAAATCGATATTGTCAAAATCAGTAGGAGTCCAGCCTTCTCCTCCGTTATCTTCGTCGTTTTTTAAGGCCCAATCCCAGCCTAAGTGCCATTTTCCGATAAATGCGGTTGTGTAGTTATTTTCCTGCAACAATTTTGCTACTGTTTTTCTGTCCGATGGGATAAGTGCTTTGGATTTGCCGGTTAGTACGCCCGATTTTAAAGTGCTGCGCCAATTGTATCGGCCGGTAAGAATTCCGTAGCGTGTAGGTGTACAAACTGCCGATGAAGTGTGCGCGTCGGTAAATTGTATTCCTTCAGCAGCCAGCTTGTCGATGTTTGGTGTGTTAATTTTGCCTTGCTCATTCAGCGCGGAAATGTCGCCATAACCAAGATCGTCTGCCAAAATATATATGATGTTTGGATGTTGTTGAACGTCGGTTTTTGTCGAACACGCATTAATAAAAAGGAATACAATCAAACAAAGTGGCAGGAATAACTTCTTCATTGGTTTAAGTTTAATTTTAGCTGTTATATTTTGGTGTAAAGGTAAAAGCTTCAGGAAAAAAAATTGGGAAAGTTCCATTTTTCGACGTTTTTTTAAAAAGTATTGGAAAAGCGTAAAACCAATATTTGAAAATCAAGGGTTGAAAATTATCGTAAAATCACAATTTTCTCTCTTTTTTACCTCGGTCCTGAAGGAAGAAAGCGAGAAAATTCTTGATCATCCTTTAGGATTCGAGGTAATATCAAGAATTTTTTGACAAATGTAGTTCAACGCTTGATTCAAACTCCCCATAAAATGCCTAATCTCCGATTCTCAAGGTGTTGTAAAAATAGTTGGGAATATTATGACTATTGTTCTTTAAATTTTATTGGCATTCTTTTCCGAAACCCTTTCACTTAGAGCATAATTCGTATATTTGGTCTGCTTAAAAGAAATTAATGAAACGGATAGCAATACAAGGAATAGCCGGCTCTTTTCATGAGGATGCGGCCCGACGATATTTTAGTGAAGATATTGAGGTGGTTGAGTGTAAGTCATTTACAACCGTTTGCGATATGATTGATAGCGATAAGGTGGATTATGCTGTAATGGCTATTGAAAACTCAATTGCAGGTAGTTTGCTGAATAATTACCAGTTGATTCGCGATTATCATTTACGCATTATTGGTGAGATTTACATTCATATCCAAATGAATTTACTCGTGAACGATGGCGTAAAAGCAGAAGATATTAAAGATATTCACTCGCATCCCATCGCTTTGCGTCAATGTATGGAATACATCGAGCATAACTATCCAAATGCGCAGTTGCACGAAAAACTCGATACTGCAGCGTCGTCGAAACTGGTTGCGGATAAAAATCTAAAAGATGCTGCATCGATCGCTAATCTTCGATCGGCGGAATTGTATGGATTAAATGTTTTGGATACCGGCATTGAAACCAACAAGAAGAACTACACCCGCTTTTGGATTCTCTCGAAACATGGTAATCCAACCGAGGGAAGCAATAAAGCATCGGTTTGTTTTGAAGTGGGCCACTTTTACGGAGCCCTTGCTGCGGTTCTGAATACGTTTGCCGAAAACGAGATTAACCTGACGAAGATTCAGTCGGTGCCAAAAATCGGCAAACCAAACGAGTATACATTCCATGTTGATATTGAATGGGAAAAACCTGAAAATTACGACCGCGCTATTCATCAGGTGCTGAAATGTGCATCGAGTCTGTCTATTTTAGGCGAATATCAAAAAGGAAACTTACATAACGAATAAAACTAAAACTATAAGATATGAGTAAAATAGCAATTTTTTACGGTCCTGAAGGTGGATCAGTAAACCGCGTGGCAGACAAAATAAAAGAACTGATTGGCGAAGATAAAGTGGAGATGGTTGCAGTAAAAAATGCTTCGGCTGCCGACCTCGAAAAATACGATAAAATAATTTTTGGTCTTTCAACAGTTGGCAAGGATACCTGGGATTCGGAGTATTCAACCAACGACTGGGGAAAATTCTTACCCGAAATTTCGAAAGTGGATTACAGCGAAAAAACAGTTGCTGTTTTTGGTTTGGGCGATCATGTTACCTACTCGCACGCTTTTGTTGACCACATTGGTTTATTGGGCAAGGAGTTGATGAAAAACGATGCTATTTTGGTTGGACCGGTTGACACCGAAGGTTACGATTTTGAAGAATCGGATGCAGTGGTTGATGGAAAATTCATCGGTTTGCCGCTTGACGAGGATTTTGAACCGGAGATGACCGACGAACGTGTGGCGGCCTGGGTTGAGCAAATCAAACCCGACTTCGGATTTTAATAATTACATTTTATAAGGTCATTTCGAAAATCTTCTGAAGCAGTACTGTTTCATGGAGATTCTCTAGAATGACAACTGGTTTAGTGTTGGATAAATACTGAACTTAAAACTCGAAAGATTTGAGTATGAACAATTCACCTCTCGACAAAAAACTTGTTGAAGAAAAGATAGCGCAATTGCGCATTCCCGATATTGGCAAAGCTTCTATTCGCGAAGTTGTGGCTTTGGTAAACCTGGTTGAAGAAGCCAGCGATTTTAAATACGTTCGTATGGAAATGGGTGTGCCCGGTTTGCCTCCGGCTAAGGTTGGTGTGGAAGCCGAAAAAGATGCCCTCGATCGTGGTGTATCGGCCATTTATCCAATGGTAGACGGAATAAAACCATTGAAGGAGGAATCATCGAAATTCATTAAAAACTTTATGAATGTTGATGTGGCGCCTGCAGGTTGTATTCCAACAACAGGATCGATGCAGGGAACCTACGCAGCTTTTATGGCTGCCGGTAACTGCGACAAAAAGAAAGATACCGTGTTGTTTATCGATCCGGGATTTCCGGTGCAGAAACAGCAGATGATGGTGCTGGGGCAGAAGTTTGAAACCTTTGATGTATTTAATTACCGAGGCGACAAGCTAAAGGAAAAACTGGAATCGTTTCTTGCAAAAGGAAACATTAATTCTATTGTTTATTCGAACCCTAATAACCCGGCGTGGATTTGTTTCAACGACGAGGAATTAAAGATAATCGGTGAGCTGGCCAATAAATACGATGTTATTGTAATGGAAGACCTGGCATATTTAGGTATGGATTTCCGAACCGACTTTTCGAAACCGGGCGAAGCACCTTATCCGCCAACAGTTGCCAATTACACCGATAATTACGTGCTGTTTATCAGCAGTTCGAAGATATTTTCTTACGCAGGTCAGCGCATTGGTATAATGGCTATTTCGGATAAATTGTTTAGCCGCGATTATCCCGATTTGCAGGAACGTTTTAAAGGAACAACCTTTGGTGCAACTATTACTTTGCGCTTGTTGTATTCGCTTTCGTCGGGAACGAGTCATTCGGCACAATGGGCACTGGCAGCCATGTTTAAAGCTGCCAATGATGGCGAGTTCAATTTCGTGGAGGGCGTAAAAGCTTACGGCGAGCGTGCCAAAGAAATGAAACGCCTTTTCCTAGAAAACGGATTTAAGGTGGTTTACGAAAATGATTTGGGCGTCCCAATTGCCGACGGTTTTTATTTTACAATCGGTTATCCGGGAATGACAGGAAACGAATTGGTTGCCAACTTGTTATTCTACGGAATTAGTGCCATCGCACTTGATAATACCGGAAGTGATGAAGAAGGTATCCGTGCTTGTGTTTCGTTTGTGTTGCCGCATCAGTTTGGCGACCTTGAGGAACGCCTGAAATTGTTTAATGAGAATTTTGGTCAATAAAATAAATTCACCGGATGACTTTAAATAAATTGGAGGGGCATCCGGTGAATAATATTCGAGGAATGGATAGAAAAAAAATAATCTCGCGATTTGAGCATACCCTGAGCCTGATTGAGTCTTTCGACTTGAAGAATGAACCGGTTGTGCTGAAGAAGGGCGAATTATTTATCGATTATGGCGAAAAGAACAAAAAACTGGGAATCCTACTCGATGGACTGCTTTATGCTTCATATCTGTCAGACAGTGGTACCGAGTGGGTATCGCGTTTTTTCTTTCCTCCCAACAACTTTATCGTAAGCAATCATCGCGGATTTGTTTTGGGTAAAGATTCAACGGAAGCCATTCGCGCCTACGAAGACTCAAGATTGATTTTTATTGAAAAGGACGAGTTTAAGAATTTGCTTGATAACAACCACAAATTTGAGCGTACCGTGCGTATTCTTGCCGAAGAAAGTTACATTCAGGCAATGGATCGTATTCACTCGTTTCAATCGCTGAATGCCGAACAACGTATCCGTAAGTTTTTTGTGGAATATCCGGAGTTGGCCCAGAAATTACAACGTCAGCACATCGCATCGTACCTCGGTATTCACCGAAACATTTTAACCCGTATACTTTATAAATTGTAGGTTTATTTTTTGCCTGATGTAGTATTTACAACCGGAAAAGGTTTGGTTGCCTCGCCGGTATACAAGGTAACATGCGGGAATGGAATTTCAATTCCTTCAGCATCAAAACGGGCCTTAATTTCCTGGAAAATTGAGTTTTTCACTTTCAGGTAGTTCGGCTTTTCAAACCAAACACCAAGCAGAATATCGATGCCACTGGCACCAAAATCTTTAAAAACGATGAGTGGTTCCGGCTCGTCTAAACTCAATGGATTTGCTTTTGCCACTTCTTCCAACAGTGTTTTTACTCGTCCCAGATCTTCTTTGTAGGCAACGCTAACATTAAAATCAAGGCGTCGGATAGGGAAGCGCGTAACATTGATCAGTTCGGTAGAAATAATGGTCTGATTTGGAATTCGCAAAAGCTGGTTATCGAAAGTTCGTATTTTGATCGACAGCAGATCTATGCTAAAAACAACTCCTGCTTTATCTCCAACTTTTATCACATCGCCAATCTCGAACGACTTTTCTCCAACCAGGAAAAAACCGCTTACAATGTTTCCGATGCTGGTTTGCGAGGCCACACCAACCACCAGCCCAATAACACCCGCAGCACCAAAGAAAGGAGCCAGACTAATATTTAATTGGGCAAGAATAATAAAGGCCAGTAACAAAAAGCCGGAATAATAGATAAGGCGCTGAACGATCATTTTTCGTTGCTGCGAAAGCGACTTCGGCAGTAGCTTTTTTACAACAAATGCCAAAAAGTAGATTAGTGCAATTCCTACTACCAGGATGAGCACTACCCACATTAATTTTTCAAAGTTGGCGACATTAAAATATTTCGAAAAGTCAAATTCCATTATTCCGAACGATAAATGTTTTTAATAAAATGAAAGTTAATTTTCAGCAGGCTTTTGCCTTCCGGGTTTCTTGGTTTGGCAACAATATCATGGTTTTCGCCATGTAAAGCTTTAGAAAAACCATAGTTTACCGCACTAACATGATCTTTCCCTTTATACTCCAACTTCACCATGCTGGTGATCAGGTATTCTTTAAATCGAAGAAGATGCAGCTGGTCAACCCTTAAAATCAGACGTTCAATAGCAAGAGGCGAACTGTCGTTATTAAAAATGTTTACCGGGCAAACCGCAAAATTCTCATCCGGAACTATCTCATTAATCTCGAGGTATTCTTCTGACTCCAATGCATAAGCAGGCTCTCCGTTTACCGTTTCTCCAAACCACGTGTCGGAAATTTGTTGAAACGGAAATTCAGTGAGCAGATTCTCTTCCTGTTTTTTTGCCGAATAAAGCTGCAGCATAAGCGGAACTTTGACAAAAAAAGTGAGACGCTGATGCGGAGAGATTACCAGACGACTTCCTTTTAGTACCATCGGTTTGGCCGGAAGGGCAGGAGTAAGGTAAAGACTATTCGATTTTCCTGTGTGATAATAAGTTCCTGTTGCTATCTCATCGATACTCGGTTTTTCTTCAACAGTGTTTTTATCAAAGGTCTTTATAAACCAACCTTCAGTATGACGTTTAATACCAAGCGTAAAACTCTCGAAATCGATCAGATTTGAATTGCCCGGTTCTAATTGCTTTTTCCCGTATATGGTTACTTTCTCCATGTTTAGAATATGATAACTAAAATTACCATTTTTTCATTTGTGATGATACTTTACCTCAAAAAAAATCCGGGAACAACCGGATTCTTTATCATTCATTCATATTGTTATAATAAAACTCAATACATCAACTATTGTTTAACTTATGAGCTTTAAAATAATGATTTGTTTGTTTTTAAACGATTTTTCTGCCAAATGGAGTTAAGGCAAGCGATGCCATTTTAAAATGTTGACGAGCCCATGGGATACCAATGATTGTAATACCCAAAAGTAAGCCGAAAAATACGTGGGTTAGCATAATCCAGATTCCCCCGATGAATAACCAAATAATATTCATGATGGTTGATAAACAGCCCGGTGCATAATCCATGTATTCAATTTTTTGCCCAAAAGGCCAGAGTGCAAGAATGCCCAATTTAAACGATTGAATACCAAACGGGATTCCAACGATGGTTACACAAAGTGCGATACCCGCAATCATATACTCTAAAAAGATGGCAAATCCGCCAAATACTAACCAAATTAAGTTTCCTAAAATCTTCATTGTTTATAGTTGTTAATTCATTTTTGTGAAGAAATACAAAGCCAGTAACAGAAACACAAATAGCGCCATCAAGAGCACTATAATCTTTGGCATTGCCGTTTGCTCCGATATGGTCTGTCTCTTTATTTTCTGATTCGTTTTTGCCAATTCTTTCTTTTTAAAACTCTCGCCAAGTGCCACTCCAATCGATATTCCGATTCCTGCCCCCAGCGCAATTCCAAGCCCGATATTGTCGAGCGCAACACCAAAAGCGATTCCCGGCCCCATTCCAATAGCATAACCAATGGCAATTCCTCGTCCCATGGCTTTCGATGCCAGTTCGTTATTGCCTTTGTTTACTCCCGCTTTGTTTTGTTTAATAAGAACAAGAACGAGTACAGATAAAAGTAGAATCCCGACGGCCAGGCCTGCAAAGAGTAATGTTGAATTCATCGTTTTCTTTTATTTGTGTTTCAAAACAAAACTAAATTACTTAATCCATCGGTTTTTCGTCCTTGTTAAAAAGGTAAAACGCCGATAATTGGAGACAAGCGTTAAAAATTGGGGATTGAACAGGTGATATGGTTGCTGCAGTTGGTAAATACTTTTTACTTTTAAGCTTTTGAAATTGAATAAAGAATTATGATCGAGCAGAAAGAAATAACACTTCCCGCATTTCGGCGAGGATACCATTTAGTTACGCGTTTAATTGAAGAACAATTGCCGGAATTACCTGAGAAAGGATTATTGCACATTTTGGTAAAACATACATCGGCAGGTATTACTTTGAATGAAAATGCCGACCCGACCGTGCGTACCGATTTCGAGAATTTTATAAATAAAATGATTCCTGAAAATGACCCCGTTTATGTGCATACTTACGAGGGAGCTGATGATATGCCTGCACACCTGAAGTCGTCGGTAATTGGGGCCGAAGTTACGATTCCGATTACACGGCACCGTTTAAATTTGGGAACATGGCAGGGAATTTATTTTTGCGAATTTCGGGATTATGGAGGTTCGCGTCGATTGGTATTAACAGTATACAGCTAAAATAGAAAAACCGGGTTTTACCCGGTTTTTGCATTATTTTATGTGGTATAAATTAACTCGCTTCTTTTACCTCCCATCCAAAATCGACGTATTTCCAGCTAAAGTCTTCTCCTTTTACATCAATTTTCAGGAACCCTTCTTCCATTCCAAAACGTTGGCCTTGCCACCATTGCGAAGAAACTGCTCCACCTGTTATATAATGAATTCCGTTGTATTCAATATCTTCAAGAAAGTGCAAATGTCCCTGTAAAACCAGTTTTGTATTGTGTTGCTCAAGAATTTCACGAACCTCATTGGCATTGGTAACAATTGAACCTGCATCCATTCCCTGGGTTGGGCTTTGCATAATCTGCGATCCGATGCTTAACAGCGGAATATGAATACTTACGGCAATTGGTTTGTCGCCTGCAGCTTCTAAATCCTTTTTCAGCCACACCAATTGCTCTTCGTCAACATGCCCGTAATAATGTCTGTCTTCAGTAAATCCAATCCCATCGAGCACCACAAAATGCCAGTCTTTATAATCAAATGAGTAGTAGCGTTTGGCCAGTCTGTTTTCGTAAAGTTTTTTACCGTATTCTTCATGCGACGGAGAAACGCCACTTCTTTCGTACAGGCCAAAAACTTCATGATTCCCCATGGTTGTATAAACCGGTGCGTTTACTTGTTTTATCGTATTTTCGTATAGATTGTATGCGCTGTCGCTAGCCTCATACGATACTGCAAGCGCATCCATTATATTGTCGCCTCCTGTTAATACAAAGTCAGGATTTAAACTGTTTATCGTATCAATTGCCTGGCTAAAACCTTCTGTTGCCTGACGTTCTTCCGTAATATGTATATCGGTCATAAATACAAACGAAAAGTCCTCTGTTTCCGATTCCTGTTGCGGTTTGGAACTTTGAGTACAACTAAAAAGCAGAAAAATGCTTACTGATAAATAGATAAGATGTTTCATTTTGTTGTTTTAAATTATGTTGTGAATTTAACAGAAATAGATAAATGTAGTGTTTATTATAACTTAAATAATCTTTAACAGCTAGTTGATTCGTGGGATGAATGCTGTTTAAATTTCGCGTCTGCATCAAAAAAAATAATATGGATTTGTGGTGTTTTTTAAAGAATTACATTTCTACTTTCAATTGGCCTAAAGTGTATGAGGTTTTTTATCGAAAAATATCGAAGATTTTTATCATTTTTGTTTGTAATTTGTAAGTAACTAAATTTGATGACTGATGAAAATTTCCGTTGACAACTATTCCGAGGAAGAATTACAGGAAGAGGGAGTTTTTGACTGGCCTGTTCGTAAACTCGATGAAGAAAAAATAGACTGGTATTACGAGCAAACTGAGCTGTGTTATATTGCTGAAGGAGAGGCCGTGATAACAACAGAGTTTGAACCGATAACAGTGCGGGCCGGAGATTTTGTTACTTTCCCGAAAGGACTGGAATGTGTTTGGGACGTGGAGTCTGAAATAATAATGCACTATTCCTGCGAATAATCATATTTGCTTTTTAAATTTTTTACAAAGTTTGCGGTCAAACTATATATTCATTTAAAACCTATGCAAAAGATTTTATTATTGGTAGTGGCTGCAGTGCTGTCTCTCAGTGCTTTTTCTCAGGAACTTAGTAAGGAATATCAAAAACGAATGCAATGGTTTGGCGATGCCAAGCTGGGTATTTTTATTCACTGGGGAATTTATTCCGTTAATGGAATCGACGAGAGTTGGTCGTTTTTTAACGACTACATTTCGTACGACGATTATATGAAGCAGCTTGGCGGATTTACTGCCGAAAAATACGATGCAAAGGAATGGGCCGAATTGATTGCCGGAAGTGGTGCTAAATATGCTGTTTTAACTACTAAACATCATGATGGAGTTGCACTTTGGGATACTAAATGTAACGATTTAAATGTGGTTGATAAAACACCTGCAGGAAAAGATCTTGTTGCTCCATTTGTTAAAGAACTCCGGAAAGAGGATGTAAAAGTTGGCTTGTATTATTCGTTACTCGACTGGTCGCACCCCGATTATCCAAATAAAACACGAAACACAAAACGTTACAAAAACGATTCTGTTCGTTGGGATAATTTTGTTGATTTTAATTTCTGTCAACTCGAGGAATTGTCGAAACAGTTTAAACCCGACCTGTATTGGTTTGATGGTGACTGGGAGCAATCGGCAGAAAAATGGAAAGCACGCGAATTAAGCGAAAAGTTAAGAGAGTGGAATCCTGATGTAATTCTGAACAGTAGAATTAAAGGCTATGGCGATTACGCCACTCCTGAGCAGGGACTTCCTGTTACACGTCCTGATAAACCGTATTGGGAATTGTGTATGACGATGAACGACAGTTGGGGATACCAGCACAACGATCATAATTATAAAACACCAAATCAGGTTATCCGTATTTTGGTTGATTGTATAAATAAAGGAGGAAATCTGTTGTTAGATATCGGTCCGAAAGCTGACGGTTCAATTCCCGAAGAACAAGTGGATATTTTAAAAGAATTAGGCCGCTGGACCAACAAACATGCCGAAGCAATTTATGAGACACAGGCAGGAATTCCATACGAACATTATTACGGACCTACTGCGCTGAATAAAAAAGGAGATATTCTATACTTATTCGTGCCTCACAAACCAAATGGTTCGCTGGTGCTAAAAGGTATTAAAAATAAAATCAACCGGATGTGGGTAGTTGGTAACGGCACCAAGTTGAACTGGGATGTAAAAATGAAACAATACTGGAGCGCAGTTCCGGGTATTGTTTACATCGATGTTCCCGAAAAAGTATTGGATGAACAGGTTACTGTAATTGCCGTTCTACTCGACGGAAAAGTTGATCTTTACCGCGAACAGGGGCAAGTTATTGAGAGTAACTAATGTAGTTCCTAACTTATGGTGAGGATATCACCGTTTTTCTGCACCGAATATTTTTTCAAGCTGCTTGTTGCGGGTCCGTTTATTACCGCTCCGGCAGTTGTAAAACGAGACGAATGACATGGACATAGAATGTTACCATTGGAATGGTCGTAAGCAACAGTACAACTTTGGTGTGTACAAATCTTCGACAGAGCCAAGTAGGCACTATCACCCGTTCTGAAAATCAATATGTCGCCTTCGTAAACATAACCTCCAATTGATCCAAGATCTTCGTAGGTGCTACTTGAAAGATCGATGGTTAAATTGTTGGGAATATTGGGTTCGGGTACAAATTCGTCGTCGTCGCCGGAACAAGCACTTAAAATCAGGGGTGCGGTAAGCAAGATACTTCCGCCGTAGGCAAACTTTTTAATAAAATCAGCTCTTTTCATAGTTGTTGGATTAATATGTTTGGGATATAAACACCGATTGGTGTTTTATTGTTCGTTATGCAGGTTAGATTTGCCTCGAACAGCCGTTACACCTGTTCTATTTCCCCGGTGTTGAGGTACCACAAATAACCGCTTACATTTTTAATACCTGATTGAGTCAACACTTTTGCATACTCTTTAACCTGGTAAATGTATTTCTGGTGTTTTTCACCAGTTTTGTAGTCAACCACAATTGCCTCGTCGCCGGAAAACATAATGCGGTCGGGGCGTAAAAGTTTGTCAGAGGAGAGCAGGTCTCTTTCGTTTAGTACCTGATAACTGCCATCGAACCAGCTTTTCACTTCGGGTAGTTCAAGGTTTTGCTGCAGGCTTTCGCTAATTTCATTGAATTCTTCTTTCGACAACTTTCCATCGTGCAAAGCCTGTAAACATGCAGCTTCCGCATCGTCGGCAACAACAATTTTTGCCAGAATATCGTGAATGATCTTTCCTGTATTCTTTTCCGAATGATGTTCTTTATTTTCGATCAGAAAATCATCACTGTTCAAGCGCAGACTTATCTTATCCGAAATATCATTAAAACAGTATTTCTCGAGAAAAACAGAACTCTCTTCGTCTTTGTCGGATGCATCAATTGTGATGTTTCCAAATTCAAATTGGTTTTGCTCCTCATTCATACAATCGCTGAAATTGTCCTGATAACACTGATTGATCAATGCTTTGTGCAAGAGGTAATGAATTGGTTTGCCCGAACCGGAATTGTTTCGACTCTCTTTTGGTTCGGGGCAGTTGGCCATCAACACCGACTCGGCACGTGTGAATGCCACGTAAATCAGGTTCAGTGTATCGATGTAATAATTCATCTTTTCCTGGTAATAAACAGGAGCAAATTCGGATAATTCCATTTGTTTTCCGGCCTGGATAGGCAGCAGCGGAAATTTGTTGAAAGGTTCGGAAAGCGGTTTACACCATAACAATGGCGAGGTATTTCCACTCCAGCTTGTTTTCCAGTCGAGATAGGGGAGCAGCACTGCTTTAAATTCCAATCCTTTCGATTTATGCACTGTCATTAAACGGATGGAGTTGAGCTCTTCGTTAACATTAACCGAAGTGTTGCTGCCTTTTTCGTTCCACCAGTAAATCAGATTCGACAAATCGTTCGACAAAGAGCTTTTTAACTCGCCGGCTTTATCGATAAGTGTTTGCAGAAACGGAAGCTCCGATTTGAAATTGAACAGACCAAAAAGTGAACAAATATGTGTGATCGTTTCATCAAGCGATGTGAGCAGCACTTTATGTTTTACCTGCTCCAGTTTCTCGTGTAACTCAGCGTGAAACTCTTCATCAAAACCGGGTTGAAGGTTCCAGTCGGAGTAATCGTTAAAATCGAGCAGACTTTGTCCGTTATTCGATTGAACAGAGATGCCCATCGTTTTTAACCCTGGTTTTAGCCAGCTTTGCCACAAGTTTAATAAGGTGGCTTGTGTTATCTTATTCTCCGGATCGATCAGCAGTTCGATGGTGTTAATCACAAACAACACTGCTTTTGATGCGAAAAGAAAAAGCGATTCGTTTGATAGAACTGACAGGTTGTATTTCTTATTTTCGGGAAGTTTGGCCGCTGCCAAAAAGGCTTCAATGATGGGGCCGCCTTCTTTGTTTTTACGAATTAATATTGCAATATCTTTTGCTTTTATTCCTTCGTCCTGTAAATGTTTTACCTGTTCAACCAAGCGCTCAGTTGAAGTTTCTTCAAAGTCATCTTCGGGTAGAAAATTTACCTGAACAAACCCACTCGGTTCTTTCGAAGTTTTTCCCGGATCTTGTTTATACGACGAATAAATGTGATCGAATTTCTGAATATAAGCTTCGTTATCTGTGAGGTTGCCAATCAGGTAATTTTCAAAAGCTGATTTTAATTCGCCAAATATTGCATTGTTAAAGGCAATGATATTTTCGTCGCTTCGCCAGTTTTTCTCCAAGGTAAAATCCTGTTTTTGTGCGGGAGAAAACTCAGCATCCAGCTGCTCGGCCAAAATACTCCAGTCGCTGTTTCGCCAACGGTAAATCGATTGTTTTACATCTCCAACAATTAGGTTGGCGTTGCCTTCAGCCAGTGAGTTGTCAAGCAATGGTTTGAAGTTTCTCCATTGTAATCCCGATGTATCCTGAAACTCATCGAGCATAAAATGTTTGTAGTAGTTGCCGATTTTCTCGTATACAAAGGGCGAATCGCTTTGCCCGATAATTTTGCTTAGCAAGAGATTGGAATCCGAAAGCTGAAGTGCCCCTTTTTCCTGCTGAATGGCTGCAATTTCCTCTTTCAGGTCGCTGAGAATACCCAGCATGCGTAATTGGCGGAGTACTGCTTGCGCCGTATTGTATTGTGTTGAATTCGATTCGTAAAAATCAATGAGCGCTGACAGGGCTGGTCGTAATTTGTTTTCCACCAGATTGTATAATTCGGCAGCTTGTTTGTGTTTGGCTGCGTACCATTTTTCGGTGTTTTCGCTTGCTGTTAAAACCCGCGCACCGGGTTCTTTTATTTCTCCGTTGGCCACTGCCTGAATATAACCGGCCACACCCGATTTTTTGTATGAGAAATCATCAACAGAAAAACCATTTACGGCAATGTCGGTAAAAATGGCTTGTGCTTTTTCTTTTAAGCCTTTTTCGTAGCTCCTGATTATTTGGCGCAGCTCTTTTCCAAAATCATTCAGGTTTTGACGGTTGTAAACCGATTCTCCTTCATCAGGAAAAAACACTTGAAACGATTCTTTAAAAAGCTCTTTTCCAAGGTTTTTTATATCGTCGTCGATACGTTGACTGCGGTTGGCTTCAATCTTTTCTTTACTGAAATCGCGCAGCCACTGTAGCAGGTTTTTGTCTTCATTAATACGGGCAAGTAGCCTGTCGGCAGCTTCCTGTAACAGAATATCGTTGTCGAGTTCAACCGTAAAATTTGGCGAAATTCCGAGTTCACGGTTAAAAGCTTTTATCACTTTCTGGGTAAACGAATCGATGGTATTTATTGAGAAACGGTTATAATCGTGCAGAATATTTTTCAGCACTTCTTTGGCGCGCTGACGGATAAACTGTTCGGTGTATTTGTTGCCTTCTTGTAATGGTTTAATGTAGGCAGAATCTTTTTCGGTAGCCAGCAGGTGAAGCTGCTCCAAAATCCTGCTTTTCATTTCGTTTGTAGCTTTATTCGTAAAAGTTACCGCCAGAATGTGTTTGTAGTTGTAGGGATTGTTCAGGATAATTTTCAGGTATTCAACAACCAGCTGAAAGGTTTTTCCCGATCCGGCAGAAGCTTTGTAAACTGTAAGCATGAAAGTGATCTGAGTTTAAAGTTCAGTTTTTAAAGATAAGCTTTTGTGTGGAGGTGGCAAGATTAAAATCCCATCGGATTATGCCCGTTTTGCTGAATGTTGATGCTGGTTTCGATTTTGAATTTTTTCGAAACCTTGTACTGGAAAAACATGGTTGATCCATAAGCATCAAAATAACTGGAATTCTGGTTGGGAAGCGGTGCCGAAAGTGCCGAGTTCGCTCCATAACTGAAACCTCCAACCACAAATTTATCACCCAGTTTATAGGCTGCTGAACTTAACATTTCAGCATTATAAAAAGGAGTGGTAATCATTCCATCTCCGTTAAATGAAAATCCGGAAGTAAGTATATTATTCGGGTTCAAAGAAAGATGCAAAGTATATCGGTTGCGATAGGCCTCATAGAAATCCAAATCGGGTAATTCCAGGTCACTCAAAAGTAAGTCATTAGCAACTCCTCCGTTTATAAAATTATAATACTCGAGCTGACGTTGTTGTATTACTTCGGTGGAATCAACTTCACCAAAATCCATTTGAAGTCCTTGCTGCGCAATGGATTGAACAGCAAAGAGCAACAGGAATATGATGAAAAATGATCGCATAAATACATTTTAATTGCAATACAAAATTACCACATTTTGCAGGGGGATCAAAAAAGTTGGGTTAAAAAGCGTTAACCGTAAATCAGTTGGTGACGTTCTTTAATATCCTTGTAAAGATCGTCGCTGATTTTATAAAGTGGCGAACGCAATATGTTTTCTATTGTACCCTGAATGTTCATTAACGCTTTAATTCCACCCGGATTACCTTCGCGGAATAAGAGCTGGAACATTTCAATCAGTTCGAAATGTATTTCACGGGCACTGTGGAAATCGTTGGCCATTGCCAGGTGCATTAACTTACTAATTTTTTCAGGATAAGCGTTTGCAGCAACCGATATCACTCCTTGCCCGCCAATAGCAGCAATGGTAATTGCTAACAAGTCGTCGCCCGAAATAACTGTAAAATCATCAGAGGTGTATTTCCCGATTTTTGTCATTTGCGAGTGTTCACCCGACGCTTCTTTAATGGCAACAATTTTATCTGAAGCTTCAGCCAAACGTCCAACTGTAGTTGCATCAAGGTTTACACCAGTACGAGATGGAACATTGTAAAGAATAACCGGTACAGGGCTTGCTTTTGCAATTTCAAGGTAGTGGCGGTACATACCTTCCTGCGATGGTTTATTGTAGTATGGAGTCACGACTAAAATTCCGTCGATACCTTCAAAATTGAAATTATCGATCTGGTTGCACATGGTACGGGTATCGTTACCTCCCATTCCAACAACAACAGGTAAACCATTGGCTTTCTCCTTTACCAGTTCAACCACATGTGCCTTTTCATCGGTGGTTAATGTAGCTGTTTCTGCTGTTGTACCCAGGGCCACAAGATAGTCCATACCACCTTTAACCTGGTTTTCGATAATGGTTTCAAGTGCTTTGTAATCAACCTGATCGTTTGTTGTAAACGGAGTTATTAAGGCTACTCCCGCGCCTGTAAAATATCGACTCATTAATCCGTACTGTTGTTTAGCTGCGCAAGATAGAAAATTTGTTGCTTGGCTAGAAACATTGCATCCTTATTTTGGTCAATCTTAATATTCAGATCGAAGTAGGATTGATCAGATTCAGAGCTGCCAATTTTAAATTTGGCCTTCGATAAAGCGGTGATATAGTCAACTGCATAGTTTTTTTCGGCTGCCAGACAAATTAAAAGATCAAGTTGCATATCAATAAAATCACCAACTTTTTCGGGCTTAGGAATTCCCCACCAATTCAGGTCGTTAACGGTTAAAGAATTGGCTTCGGCAGCCGGATTTGAATCGCTGTCGAAAATACAGTAGTCGCGAAAAATAGCCCCGTGTTGGTTAAAATATTCACGCAAATATTGTGTGGCAGGTTTTTCCGATGGTTGCCAGATGACCCCAACTTTCGAATGTAAAGCAAGGTTTGGAATAACCGGTGTGCGTTGCTGTGCTGCTACCAGTTTTTGGAGTTTGCGAGCGGCATATTTTTCTTTAAATCCCATGCTTTACTTTCTTATTTATTCTTGTTCTTTTTGGGTTTACAAGTCTTGCAAAAATCGCCAAGTCGTTCCAGTTCTTCCAACGACCAGTCCATCCACTTGTCGATTTCCGAATCGAGTGTGCCGTTAAAAGTCTCATTTTCCACTTGCGATAGAAGCTTGGCATGTTCGGCATATGCTTGCTGGTGCAATTTCGAAGGCCCTTTTGTTAGCAGAGTTTTACGCTCCTCAAAAAACTTTTTTCTGATATTTCGTGCCTGAATTTCGTACAGGTTAAAAACCAGGTTCTGGTATTTAAGCAGTCGTGCAGTTCCTTCTTCGGTTCCTTCGTCGAGGTACGAAGCATCTTTTTGAAAATAACACGATACGTTTTCGTTCAGGTTTCGTGTCATTACCAAATTCAGACCGCCCATTTCATATTCCACATAATAACTTCCCGAGGCCGTTTGCATTTGTCCGCTGTTGGGCGCCTCCGCCTGAAAATCGTCTTTTGTAAGTTTGTAATCAGCCGACCACTCAATTATATTTTGAGCACTGGCAACAACTGATAAAAGGAATGATATTGTTAAAAGAAAAATTGTTTTTGTCATCGTAAAACCGGCGTATTTAGCTTCAAATGTAATTTTTTGATTGATAAAAAAGGATAACTACTCGATCATTTTTAGGAAATCGTCTTCGGTTATCATCGGAATACCAAGCTTTTCAACTTTCTGAAGTTTGCTCGGACCAACATTGCTTCCGGCGAGCATATAACTGGTTTTTTTCGAAATCGATCCCACATTTTTACCTCCATTTTGTTCAATCAGTTTTTTCAGTTCATCGCGCGAATGCTGCTCGAAAGTACCGGAAATAACGATGCTCAAACCTTCCAGTTTATTGGTTTGCCCTTCCAGTTGATCTTCGCTAATGGCAAACTGAAGTCCGTATTCTTTCAAGTGCTGAATAAACTGCAGATGTTCATCTTTCGAAAACCATTCCACTACACTTTCTGCAATACGGTCGCCAATCTCATCAATTTCAACCAGCTGTTCTTTTGTCTGTGCCTGAATATTTTCGATGGTGTGTAACTTTTTTACCAGCGTTTTGGCTACTGTTTCACCCACAAAACGAATTCCCAGCGAAAAAAGTACCCGCTCGAACGGAACTTGTTTTGATGCTTCCAATCCATCAAGAATTCGCTGCGCAGATTTATCCGCCATTCGTTCCAGGTTCAGTAGCTGATCCTTTGTTAACTCGTAGAGTTGCGTAACGTTTTTTGCAAGCCCTTCATTATAAAGTAATTCAATCGTTTCCTGCCCAATACCATCAATGTCCATTGCTTTACGGCCTACAAAATGCTCCATTTTGCCTTTTATTTGTGGCGGACAAGCATCTTCATTCGGACAATAATGGGCAGCTTCACCTTCTTTTCTGATTAGTGTTGTTCCACACTCCGGGCACGATTCAATAAACTCAACGCGCTGAAACATCGGATGTCGTTTGGCCGAATCAACACCGGTAATTTTAGGAATGATCTCGCCACCTTTTTCCACAAAAACTGTGTCATCGATGTGCAAATCCAGGTTGCTGATAATATCTGCATTATGCAGCGAGGCGCGTTTAACAATGGTTCCGGCAATAAGAACGGGCTCGAGATTGGCAACCGGAGTAACGGCTCCTGTTCGGCCAACCTGGTACGAAACCGATTTTAAAATGGTCGCAACACTTTCGGCTTTGAATTTATAAGCAATGGCCCAGCGTGGCGATTTGGCTGTAAAACCAAGGTTGTTCTGCAGTTTGCGTGAGTTTACTTTTATCACAATTCCGTCGGTGGCTACCGGCAGGTTAAAACGTTCGGTATCCCATTTCTCGATGAATGAGAAAACTTCATCAATGTTCTTGCACAGTTGTGTATGCTCCGAAATTTTAAAGCCCCATTCACGCGCTTTTTGCAGACTTTCGTAATGACCGTCTTCCGGTAAGTTTTCGCCAAGAACGTAATACAAGTACGCGTCTAGTTTTCGAGAGGCAACTATCGAAGAATTTTTCATTTTTAAAGTTCCTGCAGCTGTATTTCGTGGATTGGCCAATAATGGTTCACCGGCTTTTTCCAACTCTGCATTTAGTTTGTTGAATACCTCAAATGGCATTAAAATCTCACCGCGAATCTCAAAACTCTCCGGATAATCGTTTCCGCGCAATTTTAAAGGTACCGATTGAATGGTGCGTACGTTGGCTGTTACATCGTCGCCTTTCACACCATCGCCACGTGTAACTGCTCGCACCAGTTCGCCATTTTCGTAGGTCAGGCTAATTGATGAGCCATCAAATTTCAACTCACATACATACTCAAAATCATCGGTACCAATAATTTTCTGAATACGGCTGTCGAAATCCTCAAGCTCTTCTTTAGAGTAAGCATTCGACAAGGAAAGCATATTGTACTTATGTGTAACCTGCTGGAAATCCGAACTTAAATCGCTGCCTACACGTTGCGTGGGAGAGTTCGGATCGTTAATGTCGTATTGTTTTTCAAGGCGCTCCAACTCTTTCAATTTCATATCAAAATCAAAATCGCTGATAGATGGTTGCGCCAGTACGTAGTATTTATAGTTGTGTTCGGCCAGTTCGGCCTGCAAATCCTTAATCCGTTGTAAATCCTGTTCGCTGCTCATTTGTGCACTAATTCTTAATATTTCAAGATGATTTTTCAAAGATAATTTGTTGGGCGAAAAGAGCATAAATTTTCAGCTACCATTTTCAATTACCCCCTAAATCCCCTAAAAGGGACTTGGTAGTACCCCCCTTTAGGGGGTGGGGGTAAAACAAAGGTGATGATTAAACAATTTCAGGGGTATATTCTTTATGTAGTAAAAAGAGATAGAATTATGGCATTTACACTCGAAGTAGGAAAACAGGCAATTGATTTTGATCTTCCGGCTACTGACGGGAACACGTATTCATTAGAAAGTTTTAAGGACTCGAAATACCTGGTGGTCTTTTTTACCTGTAACCACTGCCCCTATGTGATCAATAGCGACGAAGTAACCCGAAAAACTGCTGAAAGGTTTAAGCCGCTTGGTGTTGAGTTTGTCGGAATAAACTCAAACAGCAAACATACTTATGAAGAGGATGATTTCGATCACATGGTGGAACGAATGAAGGAACACCAGTTTCCATGGAAATATTTGTACGATGAGTCGCAGGAAATTGCTTTGGCTTACGGAGCACTCAGAACACCACATTTTTACGTATTTAACGAAACTCGCGAGCTTGTTTACACCGGAAGGGGAGTTGACAGTCCGCGAGACGCCTCAAAAATAACGGTGAACGATTTGGCTAATGCTCTTGAAGAATTGAAAAGCGGAAAAGCCATTTCAGTCCCGGTTACCAACCCGATTGGCTGCAACGTAAAATGGGAAGGCAAGCACAAACACTGGATGCCAGCCGATGCCTGTGATTTGGTATGGTAAGCTGAGTAGCGAGCTTCGAGACGCGAGTTACAAGTTTTCAGTCACGGTTCTCACAGTCTCAGTGCTCAATCTAATTCAATCTAAAAATCAATCTACATCAATCTTTCTTTTCCCTTGTTAATAACTCCCTTTTTCTTCGCGAGTCATTCCTTGTATATTTGCAGCACTTATGATTGTTTGTATTGCAGAGAAACCAAGTGTTGCCAAAGAAATTGCCAGTGTAATTGGGGCAGGTTCGCGTAAAGATGGTTACTACGAAGGCAATGGTTACCAGGTAACCTGGACCTTTGGCCATTTTTGTACGCTGTGGCCGCCCGAGGATTATAACGCCCAATGGAAACGCTGGGATCTGCAAACGCTTCCCATGTTACCCGAACGTTTTGAAACCAAGGTAATGACAGGCGACGGTGGAGTAACCAAACAATTCAATACCATTAAAAACTTACTCGATAAAGCGGAACAGGTTATTAACTGCGGTGATGCCGGCCAGGAAGGAGAGCTCATTCAGCGATGGGTAATGAAAGAGGCTGGTTACAAAGGAGAGGTAAAACGTTTGTGGATTTCGTCGCTGACGAATGAGGCTATTAAAAACGGTTTTCAAAAGTTACAACCCGCCACCGATTTTGATCATTTGTATTACGCCGGAAGTTCGCGCGCCATTGGCGACTGGCTGTTGGGAATGAACGCCACGCGTTTGTACACGCTGAAATATGGTGGTTACAAACAGGTTTTGTCTATCGGGCGGGTGCAAACACCAACGCTGGCAATGCTGGTAACCCGTCATTACGAAATCACGAATTTTAAACCGCAACCATACTGGGAATTACAAACTGTGTATCGTGATACGGTTTTTAGCAATACCGAAGGAAAGTTTTTCAGAAAGGAAGACGGGGAGAAGTTGTTGAATCAGGTTTTGGGGAAGGACCTGTACATTACTGAAGTTGAAAAGAAAGATGGACAGGAATATGCGCCTAAACTTTTCGACCTGACCAGTTTACAGGTTTATTGTAATACCCGTTTTGGATTAACCGCCGACGAAACCTTAAAAACCGTGCAGCGTCTGTACGAAATGAAGGTGGTTACCTATCCGCGTGTTGATACCACTTTTTTGCCCAACGATCAGTATCCTAAAATTCCAGGAATTTTAAAGGGCCTAAAAACTTATAGCGATCTTGCTCAGCCTTTGCTGGTAAAGAAAATCCGTAAATCGACAAAAGTTTTTAACGATAAAAAGGTTACCGATCACCATGCCATTATTCCTACTGGCGAAGAGAAGTTGCTGGGCGGTAACGAGAAAAAAGTTTACGATGCCATTGCACGACGTTTTTTAGCTGTTTTTTATCCTGATTGTAAAGTAGCTAAAACGCAGGTAAAAGCGGAAGTGGATACTGTACAATTTGTGGCTACAGGAAAACAAATTTTGCAGCCGGGGTGGCGTGTTGTTTTTCAGGATGAGAATTCGAAAAGCGGTGATGGCGAGAGTATTCTGCCTGCATTCGAAAAAGGAGAGCACGGTCCCCACGAGCCATCGTTTACGGAGAAGGAAACAAAACCGCCACGTTATTACACCGAAGCTTCGTTGTTACGAGCGATGGAAACAGCGGGCAAAAATGTGGATGATGATGAACTGCGCGACCTGATGAAAGCTAACGGTATTGGGCGTCCATCTACACGTGCAGCGATCATTGAAACATTGTTCCGACGTAAATATATCGAGCGGCAGAAAAAGCAGATTCATCCAACAAAAATGGGAATTCAGTTGATTGATACCATTCAAAACGAATTGCTGAAGTCGGCTGAACTAACCGGGCAATGGGAAAAACGACTGCGCGAAATTGAGCAGGGAGAATACAGCGCCTCGAAGTTTATATACGAAATGAAACGTATGGTTTACGATCTGGTAGTCGAAGTGATGCGCGATCGTAGCTCAGTAAAACTGGCCGCTCCGGAACCGGTAAAAAAGGGAAAAGGCAAAAGTAAAAAGGCAAAAGGGCAGAATGCTGATGTTACCGGTAATGCTGAAATGACCTGCCCAAAATGCTCAGAAGGAAAAGTGCTGAAAGGCAAAAATGCTTATGGTTGTAACCGTTGGAAGGAAGGTTGCGATTTTAGGCTGCCATTTGTGTTTATGGAGAAAAAGCTCACCGATAAACAAGTTGAGCGTTTGCTGAAAAAAGGAGCCACTACAAAACTCAAAGGTTTTAAAATGGGGGACAAGAAGGTAGAAGGTATTTTACAGCTTACTTCGGATTGTAATGTGGAGTTTGTGGATAAATCTCCGGCTGAAAAGAAAGCTGCCGATACAACGCCCAAATGCCCAAGATGTGGCGGAACAATTATAAAAGGTAAAACCGCTTACGGTTGCAGTAATTGGAAACAGGGCTGTAAATTTAAATTCACTTTCGATGCCATTCGCGAGAAAGCTGCCGGAAGGGAATTAACCAAAGAATTGGTATTGGAAATTTTGCAAGAAGGAGCGTAGCATGAATATTTTTGAATGTCAGTCTGAGCGAAGTCGAAGACTGCTTTTGTTGCACTTCGACTTCGCTTAGCGTGACCCCCGATCATTAAAAATAAAGCTATAAGCTAAATTTATTTTAAAGATCGCCTTCTTTTAAGAGGTGGTCGAAGTAATTGATTGTTTTAGTCAATCCTTCGCGCAATGGAACTTTAGGCTCCCAACCGTTAAGTTTTTCTTTTGCCAGAGAAATATCCGGTTGACGTTGAGTCGGGTCGTCTTTTGGCAATGGAAGGTGAATAATCTTCGATTTCGATCCGGTAATGTCAATAATCTCACTGGCAAGTTCAAGCATGGTAAATTCGCCCGGATTCCCAATGTTTACAGGGCCAATAAACTCGTCTTCGGTATTCATCATCCTGACCATTCCTTCCAGCAGGTCGCTCACATACTGAAAACTTCTTGTTTGTTGTCCGTCGCCAAAAATAGTAATGTCTTTTCCCTGCAGTGCCTGCACAATAAAGTTCGAAACAACACGCCCGTCGTCAGGCTCCATTTTGGGGCCATAAGTATTAAAAATACGAATGATCTTTATCAAAACGTCGTTCTGTACATGATAATTCACAAACAGCGATTCGGCACAACGTTTTCCTTCATCGTAACAGGAACGCACTCCGATGGGATTGACGTTTCCCCAGTACTCTTCGTTTTGCGGATGAATATCGGGTACACCATAAACTTCGCTGGTTGAGGCCTGCAGGATTTTGGCCTTAATACGTTTGGCCAAACCAAGCATATTTACGGCACCCATCACCGAAGTTTTTATGGTTTTTATGGGATTGTATTGATATTGAATTGGTGACGCCGGACAAGCCAGGTTGTAGATTTCGTCCACCTCGATGTAAAAAGGCTGTGTAATATCGTGCCTTACCAGCTCGAAGTAAGGATTGTCAAGCAAATGAATAATCTTTTGCTTCTTGCCGGTAAAATAATTGTCGAGGCAAATTACTTCGTTGCCATCGTTTAACAGCCTTTCACAAAGGTGAGATCCAACAAATCCTGCTCCTCCGGTTACCAAAATTCGTTTCATACAGTTTATTTTGTTTTTCTACCGATGGCAAAATATTCAAAATCCAGTTCTGCCAGTTCTTCCGGGTCGTAAATGTTTCGTCCGTCGAAAATGATTTTGTTCTTCAACAATTTCTCCATCACACGGAAATTCGGCAGCCTGAATTCAGACCACTCAGTAACAAGAATCAACGCATCTGCATCAATTAATGCATCGTATTCATCTTTGGCATACGAGATTTTATCGTCCAAAATACGTTCGGCTTCGTGCATTGCAACCGGGTCGTAACCAACAACAGTCGCGCCGGCTTCCAGTAATTTTTCGATGATAACCAAAGCAGGAGCTTCGCGCATATCGTCGGTTTTTGGTTTGAAAGCCAGTCCCCACATTGCGAATTTTTTGCCTTTCAGGTCGCCATCGAAACGTTTGTATAACTTGTTGAATAATACCTCTTTTTGACGATAATTAACCTTCTCAACGGCTTTTAAAACATCAAGCGAATAGTTAAACTCATCGGCTGTGCGAATTAAAGCCTGCACGTCTTTTGGAAAACATGAGCCTCCGTAACCTGTTCCCGGGTAAATAAATTTGTTACCAATACGCGGATCGGAACCAATTCCGCGACGAACGTTGTCAACATCGGCACCAACAAGTTCGCAGAGGTTGGCAATGTCGTTTATAAAACTAATTTTTGTAGCCAGCATCGAGTTGGCTGCATATTTTGTCATTTCCGACGAAGTGATATCCATAAATAAAATCGGATGTCCGTTCAGTACGAAAGGCTTGTACAAACGCTGCATCACTTTTTGTGCGCGTTTCGATTCGGTTCCGATTACAATACGGTCGGGTTTCAGGAAATCGTTTACCGCACTTCCTTCTTTCAGGAATTCAGGATTTGAAGCCACATCAAAAGGAATATCCGCACCTCGTTTTTCCAGCTCCTCTAAAATCGCCTGTTTAACTTTTACAGATGTACCTACCGGAACCGTACTTTTTGTAACCACAACCAGGTAGTGATCCATATTTTTACCAATCTCACGAGCTACGCCCAAAACGTATTTCAGGTCGGCACTGCCGTCTTCATCAGGTGGTGTGCCAACGGCAATAAACACTGCCTCTGCCTCTTTTATACTGGAACCAAGATCGGTTGTAAACTCCAAACGACCTTTTTCAACATTCTTCTTGTAAATGTCTTCCAGTCCAGGTTCGTAAATTGGGATGATCCCGTTATTTAGTTTTTCAATTTTCTTTTCATCAATGTCAACACAGGCAACATTAACACCGGTTTCTGCAATACATGTTCCTGAAACCAATCCTACATAACCTGTTCCTACTACCGAAATCTTCATAGCTGATTTATTTTTTTGAAATAGATTTATTTAAGCGTGTCAATAAAAATAATGAGTTCGTCATTATCGGGCATAATTTTATGCGTTACAACTGTTTTTTGCAAAACGGGAATAAAGATAATTGAATTCCTCAGAAACAATCAATGATAATAATTAGATCTTCCTGTCAATCTGTTTTTTCTATTTTTAAAATATTGCTGAATAACGATGGTGTGAACAGCGATAAATAATTGTAGATGAATAAAAACCAGAAGTCAATAAAATATTGAACTTTTGATAACAATTGACGTTACTTTAGTAAATTTGATAAAAATCAACTGGCTACATTGAAATACCTAATTTCTATCATATTAGTCTGTTCCATCTTTACTTTTCAGTTTTCAGAACTGCTGGTTTTGGCATCGTTCAAAATCAATCAGGATTTTTTTGCAAAAAACCTTTGTGTTGAAAAGGATGTGGAGGGCTCAACTTGTAAAGGTTGTTGCCAGTTGAAAAAGAGAATGAATGAGCAGGAGGAGCAGAAAAAGGATTTGCCACCACCACAGAATGAAAAACAGAACATTGATCTGTGTGTTCAGCAGTCAGAGTTTTGTTGTGTGCTCTATCCGAAAATAGATGACATTAACACTAATTTTCCAGACAAATATTCTTATCTAACCGCTTTAAAAGTCTTTCATCCACCAACTTTAGTTGTTTGATTTTTATTCCCCAAACCTCGTATTTAATTAACAGCTAATCATTTTGGAATGAGAAAGATCTTTTACAATTCCGGAATTCGAATAATGTTTTTGCTGGTGTTCATTTTGCTGGTTCACTATTCTTATTCACAGGAAAAAACAATAAAAATTATAGATGAAAAGACCGAGTTAGGAATTCCTGATGTTCATTATCACTACGGAGAGGCGAGTGGCTTCTCTGATAATAACGGGAATATTCTATTGCAACTCACTGATGATACAGAGTTATTTTTGTCGCATCTGCAGTACGGAAAAATTGCTTTTAGTTCAGATGAGGTGAAGAACCTTGCTAACGAAGGTGTTATCACCCTTGCTCAATCGTCGACATATTTACCGGCCGCACTGGTTTTAGTGCATCCAGCTGCCGGGAATAATAAAACAATGGAGTTTTCGGTGCAACATAAACTGGCGCACGATGCCGGAAATCTGTTGGAATCAGTTCCGTCAATTTCCACTATTCGCAAGAGTGGAGCTTATGGTTTCGACCCGGTACTCCGAGGTTTTAAATACGATCAGATCAACCTTGTTTTGGATGGAAGTCAGACTGCTTCGGCGGCGTGTCCAAACCGAATGGATCCGGCAGCAAGTCAGATTCCGATTAACATGATTGCCGAGGCAGAAGTGCTAAAAGGACCACACAGTTTGCGCTACGGAAATGCTTTTGGCGGCACGATTAATTTTAAAAGTTCGACTCCCGATTTTAAAGAAAAAACAAAAGTAGTTGGTCGTTTGGGAACAAGTTATGAGAGCAACGGTAATATTTTCAGAACGGAAGGTGTTGCCGGAGTGGCCGGCCCAAAAGTTGATTTTCGTCTGTTCGGAGCCTATTCAACAGGAGACGATTATACTGATGGAGAAGGAGTGGAAATTGCAGCACGTTTTAATCGTTTGAACTGGGGCGGAAAACTGGGAGTAAAACTCAGCCAAACACAAAATATGGGTGTTCTGGTTTCAAATAACATTGCCAAGGATGTTGATTTTCCGGCATTGCCCATGGATTTACGTGAAGACAATACCTGGTTGGTAAATGCCAGTCATTCGGCGGTATTTTACGATAAAGTGCTTACATCATGGAATACAAGTTTATACGGAACTATGGTAGATCACCTGATGGATAATTACGACAAAGTACTTGATCCGCGAATGGTGGATGCAATTACAGATGCCGAAACCAGAAATTATGGCGGCAGAACAGAATTACGTTTCGATTTTGATAAAAGTTACTTGTATGCCGGTGCCGATTATCGCTTTGAGTCGGCCGACGGATATCGCGAGCGCACAATGTTAATGGGGCCTATGAACGGGAAAGTATTTACTGACAATGTGTGGCAGGATGCGGAAATAAACCGTACCGGAATTTTTGGAGAGTGGCATATTGCGCATCCCGGTTTTCAGTTTGTAATCTCCGGACGTTTGGATATAAATTCTTCCAAAGCAAAAAATCCTGATCCCACATTTGAAGAAATTTATTCCGATTTGGAATCGTCGCAGGTACATCCGTCGGTTAGTGTTGGCGGAACACGGTTATTCAATGAGAATTTTTCACTTGGCTTGTGGATGGGGATGGCCACCCGGAGTCCAGGGATTGCTGAGCGCTACATAAATCAGTTTCCGATAGGACTTGATCCTTATGAGATGTTGGGAAATCCCGATCTGGATCCGGAAAAAAACAATCAGCTCGATTTGGTTTTCCGCTATCAAACGGCAAAAACGCATATCAACGTAAATGTATTTACCTCGGTTTTGCGCGATTATATTTCGTCCGAAATTCGGGAAGATCTGCAACCGGCCATGAGTACTTCGCCGGGCGTGCGTCAGTTTGTGAATATTAAAAAAGCACTGATGACAGGTTTTGAAGCCGGCTGGACACAGCAACTCAGTTCGTTCCTGAGCCATGATTTAAGTGTTGTTTACACCTATGGTAAAAACCAGAAGTTGGATGAGCCGTTACCTGAAATACCGCCCTTGGAAATTAAGTATCGTTTGATGGGCAACTTTACGGGAAGTAAGGTGAAACCCGAAATCTTGTTCCGACATGCCATGAAACAGAATCGAATTGCGGAATCGTACGGCGAAACAAAAACGCCGGCATTTAGTGTAGTTGATGCGAAACTATCGTGGTTAATTAATTCTGTTTTTACCATGACCGGCGGTGTTCAGAATTTATTTGATGAAGCTTATTATGAACATCTTTCCCGGTCGGTGCGAGGTGCGGAGAGCAGACCGATTTATTCGCCCGGAAGAAGTTTTTATGCGACATTGACCATTAGCTTTTTGTAACAGGTTCACTGATTCTCAAATAAAACGAAAGTGGTTGTCTTTTTTTAGGTAACCACTTTTTATATGATGTTAAATCTGGTTGAAGATTTAAAAGTAGAATGTAATTGACCAAAAACTTTGTTTATTTTTCCTGTGTTTAAATTCAAAAATCTCTGTACCAATGATACGATCTATTTTCATTCTTTTTGTTTTAACTTGTTCCACAGGTGTATTCGCTCAAGTAAATAAGCAGATAAAAGAAGAGGCTAAAAAGCAAACTACCTATGCACTGGAACTTTGTAAATATTTGCATGAAAATCCGGAGCTATCTTTTCAGGAATTTGAAACATCGGCACGGATGGCCAAAGAATTAAAAGAAATTGGTTTTGAAGTGACAGAGAAGTTTGCCGGAAACAGCGTAGTTGGCATTTATAAAAATGGCGACGGACCAACTGTATTTTTGCGTACCGATATGGATGCTCTGCCGGTGGAAGAAAATACAGACTTCCCGTTTGCCAGTAAAAAAATGGCTGATTTAGATGGGAATCAGGTTTCGGTAATGCATGCTTGTGGGCACGATATCCACATGTCGACATGGACGGGAACTTTAAGAACACTGGTAGCCTTAAAAAATGAATGGAAAGGAACATTAGTGGTTATTGCGCAACAGGCTGAAGAATACAGTGGTGGCGCCGGAGAAGCAATTAATGCCGGACTGTTTTCGAAATTCCCAACACCCGATTATGCACTGGCTTATCATATTAATCCTGAACTGGAGACAGGTACTATCGGTTTGCGCGGTGGCCCTGTTTTTGCCGGTGTAAAAACTGTTGAGATTACCGTTTATGGAAAAGGCGGTCATGGTGCTTATCCGCAAAAATGTATAGATCCGATTGTAATTTCATCGCGGATTGTAAACGATCTGCAAACCATTGTAAGCCGCGAATTAAGTCCTACCGAACCGGCGGTGGTTACTGTTGGTTCAATCCATGGAGGAACACGCCCGAATATTATTCCTGACGAGGTGAAAATGCAACTTACGCTCCGATATTTTTCCGATGAAACCATTCAAAAGGTTATTGCCTCCATAAAACGTATTTCTGAAAATGCAGCCCGTGTAGCGGGCGTTCCGGAAGATAAATTGCCATTTGTGGATGTTTTTGATGTGGAAACGCCTCCGGTTTTAAATGATGACGCTTTGAGTGCAGAAGTAAGTGGGTTTGCAGCAGACATTATTGGAAGGGAAAATATTATTGAAACACAACCCGAAATGGTAGGTGAAGACTTTGGCAAATATGGCCGCACCGAAGAAGACATCCCGATTTGTTTGATCTGGTTGGGAAGCACAAGTCCTGAAGAAATGCAGCGATTAAAAGCTGAAGGAAAAGCGCCATATCCCTTGCATTCGCCACAGTTAAATCCTGATTATGAAAATACCATTAAAACCGGTATCGAAGTGATGACCGGAAATGTAATTGGTTTGATGGAAAAATAAAAAGCCCTTTCGGGGAGAAAGAGCTTTTATCGCTGTTTAACTATAACTAATTATTTGGGACATAACTGACGTCGTAGTCGACTGCCCCCAAGTGAGTTACTATTTTTTCAATCAACGGCATTACATCGTTCCAAAGTTTTTCGCCTTCTGCTCCAAACATTTGCCATTGTTTGTCGTTTTCGCTGAAATGTTCTGCTGCGCCACTGCCCGTTTCATCAATAAAATATACCACATTCATTGCCGGTGCAAACACAGGGTACAAGGTGTAAAAACCATTTTCAATTCCGTGCTTTTTACGAAGCGAGATATACTGTTTTACTAATTCCTCAAATTCTTTTTCCTTGCCGTATTTAATATGGAACTGTTCGAAAAAGCGAAATTTCTGACCGGTACGTATACTCGTTTGTTCGGGAATAATTGACAATTCTGGCTGTAATTCCAAAATCAATCCCGCAATCGAGGTGAATGATTCTTCGAAAAGAGCTTGCAGTTCTTTTGACTTTTCGCCGTTTTCTTTCCATAACTTCTGAGAAGTTGCTTCAATTTTATCGATATCGGCATAGTTTGTAAATGGAACTGAGTACCACAAATACCCATCGTTGGTGTATTGCGTGAGATTGGCAAACGGATAGTTTTGTTCAGCCAAAAAGGCATTCTGGCTTTTAAGTGCCTGTTGCATTTTTTGCAACTGTATCGGATTCACCTGTACTTCCCAAACCATATATTTGGGTTTTTGGGGAGTTTCCTGGGCGTGAAGAGTTGCGAAATTAAGGGAAACAAAAGCTAGGATTAGCAATCCTGTAAACAGTTTTTTCATGTTGTGAAGTTTTAGTTATTTACTTTAATTCGGTTAAATATTAGAATAAGTTACTGATTATTAATGTAAAATACAAATAGGTGTTTTATTCGGCAGGGACCATATTTCGTGAATTTTAAGTTGGTGTTAGATCAAAACAAGAATGTTTCGTCACTTCCATGAGAGAGCGCCCTTGGTAAATGACAACTTACTTATAATTAAGCAGGATAGAGAAAGGAGGACTACAAGGACGACAATTTCATCAATAATGAAAATACCGCGAACAACCGGAATAATTAATCTCGCCTGTGGTATTTTCGAGGTATTTGATGATTGTTTCAGCAGCTGTTAACTCCTGCACTTCGCCGTTTTCAGGAAAATATGGCGAATGAACCACCGGTATATAATCATTAATTCCCACACGAAGTATTTTATCGTTGTCCAGGTATTTACCCGATTCATCAAAAAGAACTACATCTTGGTCAATTTCATCAATCAGAATTCCTGAATAATAAAAACCGGCACCCGATTCGGCCAGAAACTTCTTAATATCTGCAACACTCATTTCGTAGATAACAGTGCCATTATTAAAAGGGGAAATCTCGTAAATTTCGCGTTTTGTAATCGGGCCTTCATAGAGCACCGAACGCACTCCACCGGTATTTTGAAACGAAACATCGGCATTGAGATATGTTTTTATCGCGTCGGTATAAAAACAACCGGTAGCCAATTTTGAGTGGTTTGCCGATGAATAACCAATTTCCTTATATAATTCGGGCCAATCGTTGTATTCATCAATCAATGCTTGAATCTGTTCATCCTTCTCTTCGAATTCATCCAGATCGATAAGCGTAAAACCGGAGTTTTGTAGTTCCCTGTCTTTTATTGTGAGCTCAATTTTTCCAAGGAAATGGAGGTAGGAGCCGGCCTGATAAACAGGAATACCATTACTTACAGTGTTGAGCATCGAATGAGAGTGCCCGCCGATAATCACGTCGAAAAAAGGATTATTAGCAGCAAGAAGATTATCCAATGTAGCACCCAAATGAGTTAAAGCAATAAGTAAATCAGCATCTTCCTGTTCTTTTAAATTGGAATAGTTACCTGCAATATTCAACGCTACATCAAAATCATAGTTTTGTACCCTCCACGGATGCGACGACGGAATAGTTTCATGTGCGGAACCAAAAGTCTCCAGTAATCCTAAAAAGGTAATTTTCAGGTTGTCAATTGCAATGGTTTTATAATCAAGAGGTTGAGCATGTTCTCCGCTTTTTGCTGTAGCATTGGCGCAAATCCATGTAAAATCCGATTGCTCAATTCTGTCTTTTAGTATTTCAGGACCATAATCAAAGTCGTGGTTTCCGAGCGCCATTACATCAAAACCAACTTCGTTCATCAGGTTTATCATTGGCCATCCTTTTGGCTCGGCATTATCCACCACCGGATTGCCCGAAAACATGTCGCCCGAACTCACCACAATTACGCTGTTGTTTTGTTTCTCCTGGTCGATAATATATTTCACCTTCGAAAAATTATCGATTTGTCCATGCGAGTCGTTTACAAAAAATATGGTTAGGTTTTCTACCTGGCTTTCAGGAGTGGGCTCACTTTTACTGCAACCAATAAAAATCAGTAGCAGGAATAGAAGTATTGTATGAACCGTTTTCATACATCAAAGTTAGCCCAAATTCTGCTCTTTTGGAGTACAACGGGATTGAATATTTTCTTAGCTAAATTTACAAGAATGCTTTTATTGCATGCGCCAGCTGAGGTTTTTGATTTCGCCGCCCCGAAGTATTTTTACCTTGTAAGTTTGGCCACTTTTCATGGTATTCAGGTAGTCATAAAATTTAAGGATATTCTCTGAAGAATTCATTTGAATATCGTCAAACTGAAGAATGATATCGCCTCCGGCCAATATTTCCGTATCTCCAATCTTCATTTTTAAGTAGCCCCCTTTTAATCCCATAAAATATGCCGGTGAGTTTTCAACCACAGCTTGTACCATCAAGGCTCCTTCCTGAGGAATATTAAAGATTTTACAGAAGTCCGCTGTCATTGCCAAAATGCGGGTTCCAAACCAAATGCGGCCGTGCTGTTTCAAAATCTCTTCAGCAATCGATGAGGTTGCAGCAAACCCAAGTCCTTCAAAACCACCTGAAAAGGATAAAATTGAACTTACAATTCCAACAACTTCACCATTCATATTAAACATCGGACCACCGCTATTGCCTTTATTTATGGAGGCATCGGTTTGAAAGAACTCCTGGAGTTTTTCGTTGTTTGCCGGACTTTTCTCAACATGTTTTCCACTAATAATTCCTCTTGAAACAGAATGGGCAAGGCCCAGCGGATTACCTATAATAAAGATATCGTCGCCAATACGCATTTCATTTGAGTTGCCAATTGGTGCAGATGGAAAATCGGAGGCCACCAGGTTTAATTGCAACAAAGCAACATCCGATGTTTGATCGATGCGCCTGATCGTTGCTCCCGTTTGGCTGCCGTCGTAAAATACAACCTGAATTTGCGATGCATTGGCTACCACATGAGCGGCCGTAAGAATGTATATTTTTTTTTCTCCAATTAGCACTCCCGATCCCATTCCTTCTCCGGCTGTAAATCCATTGGGATTTCCCTCTCCTGCATTTTCTTTTTGTAATACCTGAATGGTAACAACACTTTTATTTACTTTTTCAACTAAATCGGCAAAAGTTTGGGCTTTCGTACTTAGGGCAAATAGAAGTATAAATGCCAATGAATATAGTTTGAGCATGTTTCTGTTTTTAGAATTTTTCTTTCAATATACGGCATTTCAGTTTAACAATAATCATCCGAATTAGATTTATTTGGCAAAATTGGATGTTTTCTGAACGAAGACATTTTTTGAAGATTTAAACATTACAATCTGGAAAATTGTTAACAGATGTTAAAATAAGAGTGCCTTTTCAACATTGTGTTGCGTATCACTTAACCATAAATTTATATGCTTTAACTTTGATTTTTGAATTAAACTGGCTACGGAGCTACAATTAAGTTGAAGTTAAATCTTCACTATTGATAGTTAAAATAAATTATGATTTTCTACTCTTCGTTTGAAAATATCTACCTGATTTTACCCATAATCGGCTTTGTAATAGGGCTTTTTGGAACCATGCTTGGAGGAGGTGGCGGCTTTTTCTTTTTGCCCGTGCTTACCTTACTGTTAGGCGTTCCGGCACACACGGCTGTTGCTACATCGCTGGCAGCTACTTTGCCAATTGGTTTGGTTGGCTCTTGGGGGCATCATAAAAAAGGGAATATCGATGTTAAAACCGGATCGTTGTTTTGCGTTGCCGGAATTGTTGGAGCTTTACTGGGGGCGCGTTTAACAAACTTTATCTCCGGATCGCAACTAAAGTTGTTATTTGGTATTTACTCCATTTTAATTGCCATTAATATGTTGGCGAACGGTGCCCGCAAAAATCAGCAGAAATTAGGCAAAAGCGATAAAGCAGAGAATAAATTAATACGCATTACAAAAGGTTCGTTTTTTGGATTATCGGCGGGTGCAATAGCCGGAACGTTTGGAACCAGTGGAACAGCACCTGTTATTGCCGGTTTATTCTCGATGCGACTACCCGTAAAACTGGTTGTTGGAACTTCGTTACTGGTTGTACTTGTAAATACGGTTTTTGCATTTGGCGCGCACTTTTTGGTTGGAACTATCGATATTACACTTATTGCTTTTTTAACTGCAGGTTCGGTTATCGGTGCCTTTCTTGGGCCGCGACTGTTCGCGAAAGCAAAGATTGGAAAATCGGAAAAGAAGGTTCAATACATTTATGCAGCAGTGGTTGCAACTATTGGTATTTTAATGATTGTAAACAGATAATATGATTCTAACCATATACATATTTATTCTTTCCTATTTTCTGCTTGGGGCAATAGGTTTTTACCTGATAAACAGAAAAAAGGAAAAGGCAGTTGCACGTAAAAGCTGGACGAAGTTTATTACCTATTTCGTAATTATTCACGTTCTGTTTTTTAGTATTGTAATTAATCCTCGTCTGTTTCAGGTCTTGGTCGGGTTAATTCTGCTTTTTGGTGCATTTGAACTGCTAAGGCTTTATATAAAACACGGTTACAGGAACTCAGGCTTCGTTTTACTTTCACTGGTAATTTATGCGATTTTAGGAACAGGCCTGTGGCTATTTAGTGCGAAGGATAGTAACCTGGTTCTTTTTGCATTTTTGATTTTATCGATTTTTGATGCGTTTAGCCAGATTTCAGGGCAGTTGTGGGGGAAAACGAAAATAGCTCCCAAAATAAGTCCTAACAAAACGATTGGCGGAACTGTTGGTGGTGGATTGTTTGCACTGGCAAGTGGTTTTTTTCTAAGTGGATTATACAACAATACATGGTATATAATAGCAGGATTATCATTGGGGATAATCGTGTTTGCATTTTTGGGAGATATTGCAGCATCGTTATATAAAAGAAAGTTTGGCGTTAAAGATTATAGTAATCTTATACCAGGCCACGGTGGTTTTCTCGATCGCTTTGACAGTTTAATCGCCGGTGGTGCATGGGTAACACTCTTTTTTCTGATGATTGGGTAAAAACTGTGCATTTGGAGAGATGATTTCGGCAGTTCAATCATTAAGAAAAAACAGAAAGCCTGGCTGAAGATAATTTTGCTGACAGAAAAAGGAGAGATAACAAAGCGGGATAATTATCCGCTGACAAAAACATTTTTATGGGGAATACAATAACACTATCAGTAGTCTATTTTATTGCTATTATTTTGTTGCTGGCTTTTAATGAGCTGAATTACAGGCGGCTTAAAGTTAAGGGCGAGTTTACACGAAAATTTGCGCATTTTACTGCCACCATAGCGGTAGTGCCCTTTCCATACATTTTTTCAAGTCACTGGTATGTATTTGTTCTGGCGCTGATATTTTTTGCGGCCCTGTTTATAACGCAATACAGTAAACAGCTGAATTCCATTCACGATATCGACCGGAAATCGATCGGAAGCTACTTGTTGCCGGCTTCAATTTATCTTACGTTCTTAATGTCGGATTTGCTCGACAGTAAATTTATTTTCATCCTGCCAATGTTGATTTTAGGAATCAGCGATCCGATGGCCGCTATTGTTGGAATTAGCTTTAAAACAAATAATCACAAAATTAAAATATTGGGTATCGATACCGGGAAATCGATCTTCGGATCGGGAGCATTTTTAATAACAAGTTTTGTTATCAGTCTGATAGCCTTATATTTTAATAGGGGTGTTTTCGATTTAAAAACCTTTTATATCGGTTTGACTGTTGCGGTAGTAAGTACGCTGGCAGAATTATTTAGCTGGCGGGGATCCGACAACCTAACCATTCCACTTGGTGCTGCCTTTACACTTTTACTTTTAATGTAACTATGTAAAATATAGCGCAAAGCTGGTATTTCTGATAAAAAAGGAGTAATTTGTATATAGTAAAGCAAGGAGAGAGGAAAACTGAGATAGCCAAGTGAGGACTTCAGAAAGTCTTCGAATCAAATTTTACGTCATGAAAAAAATCGTCATTAACGGAGCAAACGGTTATGTTGCTTCAAATTTTATCAACGAATTATTGTTACAGAACTTCAAGGTAGTAGCGCTCGCACGCAGCAATAAAAAATACACTGCCGAAGAGCGCGTAAAAGCAGCCTTAAAAGAAATGAAAGAGGGGGAGGATGTTGATTTTACCAATCTGGAAGTTCACGATTATTCATTGTTCGAAGCGGATTTTGCTTTGCAGGAAAGTGAGTTAAATGAAATATTTAGCGGAAATATCGACTATTTCCATTTTGCAGCCAGTTTAAAATTCGATATAAAATCAAAAGAAGAAATATTTGGAACAAACCTTCAGGGAGTAACCAATTCGATTAATACTTTTCAGAAATATTCAGCAAAAGAATCACGTTTTTACTTTGTTAGTACGGCCTATTCTTGTGGTCGTATCGAGGGAGCTTTTAAAGAGAAATTCTATGAGAATGCTGAAATTGATGCCTTCCGGAATTACTACGAACAATCGAAACGATACGCTGAAAACGTAATTAAAGATTACATCGATAACAAAGGTTTAAATGCTTGTATTTTGCGTTTGTCGCAGGTGGTTGGAAATAACAAAACGGGCGTAACCAAAACCGATTACGGAATTTTCGATTTCTCGAAACGCGTACAAAATCTCGCAAAAAAATATCCCGGAAGTGTAATTCGCTTAAAAGTAGATCCGGAGTCAACTCAAAATCTTATTCCAATCGATACTGCAGTAACTTACCTGATGAGTGCGGTAAAAGCCGAACAGGTTCCGGTTATTCTGAATTTGATTGCAAAAAGCTCAGTAAAAAATGAAGATATTCTAGGCAGCATCAGCAGTTTAATGCCAATAAATCTCGTTCCTGATATGACTTTGGAAAAGGAGCAAATGAACTCGCTCGAGCGAATTATGGCCATCGGCATGTCGTTTACAGGAGCATATATCGACACAAATATTGCTTTCGATACAACCAATCTCGATTCGATTGTAGAAGAAGAAGTGAGCGAGGTAACTGCCGAGTCGGTGCATCGTATGCTTACCTATTTTCTGAATGGCGAAACAGGCCAGCAGACAAACGATATAAAAGCTGCTGTATAAATCATTGTTATTTCACCAACTAAATTTTAGGTTTACACCAATTAAGTTTAAACGAGTATTATGAAGAAAATCTTTGTACGTGGCGAGAATATTGTCAATTTACCAAATGCGATTAGTTTATACCGTCTTTTAGCGTTCCCAGTAATTTTTTATGCAGCACTTGTTGGCGACGAGCCCTTATTTGTTGTGCTACTCTGCGTGAGTTTGGTTAGCGATGTTTTGGATGGAAACCTGGCGCGTTATCTCAAGCAGCAAACACATTTTGGAGCAGCACTCGACAACCTGGCCGACATATGTACTTACGCGATGGCCATTTTAGGTTTGTTTGTATTTAAGTGGGCCGATATTGAACCGCACAGTTGGTTTTTGTTTCTGTTCCTGGGATTGTTTGTTGTTAGTTATTTTGTGTCTTTTGCACGTTTCGGAAAAATTCCCGGACTGCACTTGTATTCAGCAGTTTCGGCCGGATATGTACAAAGTATATTCTTTTTTGTATTATTTGTTTTTGGTTTCTACACCTGGTTTTTCTACCTCGCAGTAGGATGGGGGATTGTAGCCTACACCGAAAAAATACTTGTTCTTTTTAAACTCGACGATATTAAGATCGGGGTGAAAGGACTTTACTGGTTAATAAAAGCTCAAAAAGAAGCTAAATAATTACAAGCCACATTCTTCGGATGTGGCTTTTTTGTACACTAAAGTATTTGATTTTAACAGCAGTAAAGTCGTATATTTGATTAAATCAAAATACGCCCGACTTTTGAAATCAGCACCAATTATACTTCTTTTTCTCCTGCTCCTCAGCTGCGGTACTTCAAATGCCCAAGGCAAATTCAAGGAAGTTTGGAACGAGCGCAACGCACGTAAAGAAGCCGTTATAAAAGCAGGAGAACCCTGGTTGTCGCCGATGTTTGCACCTGCCTACACAGCCGATGCCGGCCTGCTCATTTCGGGAGGAATGTTATACTCGTTCCGGGCAAACAAAAATGATAGTATTTCGCAACGATCATCGCTTCCTGCTACCATCTTTTACAGTACCAAAGGAAATTTTGGGATTCAGGCGCATTTAAAAACTTTCTGGATGGAGGACAAGTTTCGTTTTGATGCCAGTCTCGTAATCCGCGACAAAGACAACAATTACTATGGAAAGGGATTTGATCAGATTGAAGCTACCCACCAATCGGATACAACAACATTGTATCACGAAACCAATTCATCGCTTGATATCGATCTCATTTACAAGATAAAACCGTCAGTATTTATTGGAGTTAGCTTTAAACCGGCATACGTTGTTACGAAAAGTTTTGCAAAACCGGTTGAAGATGATCCGTATCGATCACAGTTTGCCGACACCTATTTTCTGAACGGAATTGGGGGGCAGTTTGCTTACGATACACGCGATATTGTTGTAAATGCCTGGCGCGGTGTTTATGTCAATTTAGCAGCAATGTTTTACGATAATTTATGGGGAAGTAAGTACGATTACCAGGAATATACTTTAGACGCACGTTTTTATAAAACTTTAACGCGTCCGGGAAATGTGCTGGCGTTTCGCTGGTTTACCCGAAGTACTTATGGAGATGTGCCAATAACCGAGTTGTCAGATTTCTCAGGAGGGAAAAACCTGCGTGGTTATTTGTTAGGGCATTACCGCGATAATACTACTGCTTTTCTGCTTGGCGAATGGCGCTACACTTTTCAAAAAAACAATGGCCGTTTAAGTAAAAGTGGTATGGTAATATGGCTTGGTGCCGGAAGTATTGCTCCTGATGTGGTTGGATTAACGAAATGGGTGCCAAACGGAGGAGTGGGATACCGGCTGGAATTGCAACCTCGGATGAACGTATGTGTTGATTTTGGCGTAGGCCGCGATTCAAAGGGTGTTTATTTCAATTTTGTTGAGGCTTTTTAAATCATTTTGGTATTTTCTTCTTGGCTGCGTCGTCCTTAAATTCTTATCTTTAGGTAGATTTATTTACCAAGTTGTACAGCACTTTTTTAATGCCAAAACGCTTTCGATACATTTTATTTCTTGTGGGAATGGTTGGCTGGGCTTTCGTTTCAAATGCCCAAAAAAACGATACCATTTCTATTCGTTTCGATCAGTTGTTGATGCTGAAAGACACGATTTACTATGGCGTTGACGACTCAGTGGTGATTCTCAACGAGGGAACGGAGTACGATATTATCAAAAATTTTCTGGTTCGAAAGCCGTCGTACTACGAAAAACATCCTGATAAAATAGAATCGGTGAAACGCCTGAACAGTCGCTATGGAAGCCTGTTGATGGGATCGATAAGAAGTAAAGACGAACAACTTCCCAAAGATTTTAATCCGTCCGATCAGTATTTTGCTTTTTATAAAAATCGGATCATAAAAGAAATTACCATCGAGCGGGTGCCGGTACTCGACGGCAATCTTTTTGATACAACTAACGTTAACATCTCCGGATTTGGCCGTTTTCTGAATAAAACTTACAGCCCGACGCGCGAACGGGTGATTCGTAAGAATCTTCATTTTAAGGAGAACGACAAAGTAAATGCCCGTATTTTTTCGGATAACGAGCGTCTTTTCCGTGAACTCTCGTATATAGAGGATGCGTTTATAAAAATTACACCACTTGAAAATTCATCCGATTCGGTAAATGTTACGGTAATGGTGAAAGACCGCTACCCGATTGGAGTTGGTGGCGACGTGAATGATTACAATGCTTTTGAAGTGGAACCTTATTCGCGAAATTTTGGAGGTCTGGGGCATAGTATTGGTATTATTGGCGAGTTTGACGGCGACACCGAAGAGAAGTTCGGTTATGGAGCTTACTATGCTATAAATAATATGTGGGGCACCTTTTTCGATAGCGAAATTCGTTATCAGGATGGTGTTGACAGGGAGAATTTTATGATTCAGTTTGAGAAACCGTTTTTAACCACACACACCAAAAACGGGGGTGAAGTCATTTACCAGCGACTACGCGAAAAAGTATCTGAACACCCGTTTTCGACCGATTCGCTGCAAAATGATAACAGCCGGTATCATTTAACTTATTTTGATTTGTGGCTGGGACACTCTTTCTTTTTTCATTCGGATATTACCCGGTCGTTTCTGAATTTTGCTATGCGCTACGCTTCATTTCAGTATAAAAATCAACCGCTTATTGATGAATCGACAAACTACCAGTTTCATAACCGGGAGCTTTATCTTGCCGGTCTTTCGTTGCAACGCGTTTCGTATATAAAAACCAGTCGGCTGTTACAATATGGCACGGTTGAAGATGTGCCGATCGGGTACAATTTAAACACAACAGCAGGATGGGAAGAAACAAGTTATTACGATCGTTTATACGCCGGGTTACGCGCCAATTATTCGTTGTATTTTAACAATGCGGGTATTTTTTCGGCATACACCGAAGCCGGTGGATATTTAAATGACTCGAAGCTGGAAGATGGCCTGGCAGGTTTGCGTTTCGATTATTTAAGTCCGCTGGGGAAACTGGGCGATTACGAAATCCGAAATATCTTCGAACTGAAGTTAAGTACTGTGCGCAATCCTCGATATTTTATTCCTTACTATTCAACCCGCACATTTGCAAACGAATACTTAACCGGGTATAAAAACTATTCGAACTTGTCGTTGTATTACCGGCCGGTTTTTTATTCCAGTTATCAGATTTGGGGATTTCGGTTTTCGTTTAATCCATATTTCAATATAGGATGGTTAGGAAAGTCAAATGCAGCAAAAAAAGAAATTGACCGATATTCGCAAATTGGTATCTGGGCCAGCACAAAAAACGAGAGTCTTATTTTCCCTGCTATGCACCTGCAACTGGGTTATTTCCCAAACCGGTTGGAACAGGAACCACGTTTTGTTTTTACGATTGTTTTCAAGGACATTAAAGTGTTTAAAGATTTTACCTCGCTTAAACCCGAAGCTGTTAATCCTGCCCGCATGTTTTAAATGTATTTTGGGTGGTTTATAAAGAACTAAACCGGAAGTTTGTTGCAGTTAAAATTACTTTCTCCTGTTGCGTCTTCTGATAATGTATAGGATTATAATTAAAACCGGAATTACGATAAAGAAAATGATGTTGGGCAGCGTCAATTCCAGTGGATCAGGTTTTCCACTGGGAAGTCCGCTTGGTACCTGTGCTGTAGCCACAATTGATACGTAAAGGAGAAAATTGAATATGACCGATTTCTTTATCATAGATAGTATGTTTAATTCCTTTATATAAAGCAAGTAGGCTCGGCGGTTTGTTCAATTAATCGTGAAATTTTACACTAAGATTTTAAGCATAAAAAACCGCTCCATCATTCGATGAAACGGTTTACAAATATTGTTACCTTTTAATTTCTTATTAATCAGAAATTTAGTGTTGTTGATTTTTGCGAAATGGTAAATGTCTTTTTCAGCGTACCGGCTGAATAAGTTCCGTCGGTATATAAACCGTTTTCCAAAGTTCCGGAATATGAACCTCCGGTGTACAATTTGTATGTTGATCCCGAGGCCAGGTCGGAAGATGAGAAAATCAGGAACGAATAACTTCTCGATGGTTTGAATGTAAATAATTCGGTACCGTCGTTTTTTTCCAGGTGGATTATAGTGCCGGAACTGATTGTTTGTTGCGAAGTTACGGTCAGGAAGTTTTGTGAAGAGCTGGAGCTAAAGCTTTCAGCCATATTCGAATTCATTCCGGAAATCACTACAAAACCACCGTTTACCAATGCTGTTCCATTTACGTCTAATCCCACTTCAACATTCGATTGCGGCCCTTGAATTACCACAGTCCCTCCGCTAATCGTAATATTTCCGTTACTATCTAAAGGATCACCACCGGTAGAACTCAGGAAAGTGTAACCGCCGCTAATGGTTAACATACTTCCGTCGTTGCTTTCTCCTCCGTTGCCATAGGTTGCGTTTATACAATCGTCGGAAGAAATGGTTTCCAACGATCCGCCTTTAATTTTAATATTAGGTGCTTCAAGGCCCTCATATGATTTTGTAATTGAAATCGTACCGTCGTTAATGGTAATTGTTCCTTCCGCTTTTATACCGTCGTCGGCTGATGAAATAGTAAGTTCTCCGCTGTTAATCGTAATCGACTGATCGGCTTTCATGGTTTTCGACTCAACCGCATCAGTGCTGCTGTTGGGGCCCCAGCCACTCGTAGAAATACTTATCTCGCTGCCCGTAGTGGTTAAACTGGCTACTGGCACAGTTGTTCCGTCGCCGATAATGATATTCCCATCGCATGAAATTCCTTTTCCTCCGCTTCCTGAATTGGATAGAGTAATGGTTCCGCTGATAAAAGTTAAGTCTCCATCAACCTTAAAACAGACACCGTGGTAGGCATCTTTTTCGCCGATGGAGTTGGTGTAAGTACTCCCGCTTCCGCTCGAAACGATCGTAACCGTACCACTGTTAATCGTCATATCTCCGTCGCAGGAAATTCCACGAGATGCTTTTCCGGTAGTTGTAAAATCGAGATTAGCTCCATCAATATCAAGGTTTTCGTCGCATTTAATCATTGTACAATACGACGGATCGTATCCTGAACCTTCCGCTTCAAGCACCACATCGCCGGCAGCTGTTCCGCTAATCGTTCCTCCGTTCAAATAAATATCCTGTTTGCTTTTTAATCCTTTCGATTGATCGCCCGAAATATTCAAAGTAATATTTCCTCCGTTAATGGTCATGGTGCTGTCGCAGGCAATTCCTTTAACATCTGCTGATTCGCTGTTGATTACGATCGTTCCACCGTTTATTTCAATATTGTATTCATCTCCGTCAATGCCGTCTCCATCCGAAGTGATGTTAACAGTTCCTCCATTCATAATAAATCCTTCAGAAGCATGAATGCCGTCTTTTACAGCACTGGCAATTGTGATAACGCCTTCTTCCACTTCAATTCCTTCATCCGACCGAATGGCATGCTGATCGTCGCCATAGCTATTTATGGTGAGATTTCCGCCGCCAATAAAAACAAGCTGGCCTTCGCTGAATAAAGTCGCTTTCTGGTCTTCTTCTTCACCGTTTACAACGGGCGCTTCGTCGTAGGTTGTTCCGTCAGTCAGCCAATTATCAGTACCGCTAACCATATGGATTGTTGCTTTCTTTTCTGATTGAATATTGATGGCCGGGCCAACCGGATTAGTAATTTCAAGTCCGTTTAACAGGAGGTTGAAACGTTTTTCGGAATATATTTTCAGACTTCCGTTGGTGGTATTTCCCGAGCAGATATAATTGATATCTTTTGTATCGGCTTCCGTGGTAATGGTAACATTTGCACCATCGGTTTCAACTGTAACACCGTTTGATGAGAGTGGATTTGTGACAGTGACATTGGATTCAGAATAGTCGATGTACACATTTTTAGAAGCGTCGGTCGTATACGTAATACTATCGATGGATGAAACATTATATTCCAGAACCGTTCCGTAATTTGAGAAATAAAGAATTGAATAGGAAGCATCGAAAAAGATGCTGTCCGATTCGTAGATTTGGTAAGTATCGGTCGATCCATCAACATGGAAGTTGATGTATTGCTGGGCAAAAAGGGAAGGGGCAGTTAGTATAATCAGTAGGATTATATAAATCTTTCTCATTGTTTGATGAATTTAAGGATTTCACTGTCAATTGAAATGAAATATATTCCGGGTGTCAGTTCGCTCACATCCACTAAATTTTCTTGTTCGTACAACTGAATTTGTTTTTTTACAGTTCCCGTGATCGTGTATATAAGTGCTATCTCACTTTCGGAAGTTTCAGGTCGGGAAATGGTTAATGTTGAAGATGTCGGGTTCGGATAAACAGAAAATTCTGTTTGATATTCAATCGTCGAAACGGAAGTAACGGTCTGATCGAAATACATCTTCTTGGTTAAGAAAATACTGTAATAATTGTCTGTTCCGTCGCCGTTCTCAAATACAATATTGTCTCTGCTGAAGACAATTTTATTTATGGATTCGAAATTGTAATTCTGTCCATCTGTGGTCAATAAATTGATGGACTGTGAGAAGGAGCCAAAAGAAATCAGGCATAAAAATCCCACAATTAATAGATGTTTAAGTTTTGTCATCTGAGTAATTATTTAAAGTTTTCACTTATCTCAGAAATAATACATTTAAGAAGGATATTTCCCTAATTTTTTACAGGTGTTTTACTGGAAGATGTTGGGAAAGAATTTTCCGGAATGGCATAAAAAAACCGTCTCTCAAACGAAAGACGGTTTCATATCTTTTGGGTTCGGAGGTTTGTAACCTCCGGTTCTTATGCGGTTAAAAACCGCAAATCCCATTTACTTCTTGTAGATTTTTTTGTATCCGTAAATAGCGCTTGCACCCAATTCTTCTTCGATACGAAGTAGTTGGTTGTATTTTGCCATACGGTCTGAACGGCTCATAGAACCTGTTTTAATCTGACCAGAGTTGGTAGCAACTGCAATGTCGGCAATTGTTGAATCTTCAGTTTCACCCGAACGGTGAGAAGTTACTGAAGTATAACCTGCACGGTGTGCCATTTCAATTGCGTCTAATGTTTCAGTTAAGGTACCAATTTGGTTTACTTTGATAAGGATTGAGTTAGCAGCACCCAATTCGATACCTTTTTGCAGGTACTCAACGTTTGTTACGAAAAGGTCGTCGCCAACCAATTGACATTTGTCGCCAATTGCAGCGTTCAGTTTTACCCATCCGTCCCAGTCGCCTTCGTCCATACCGTCTTCAATTGAATCGATAGGATATTTTGCAATCAATTCTGCCAGGTATGCAGCTTGCTCTTCCGAAGTACGTTTTACACCGTTTGGCTCAAAAATACTGTAATCGTAAACACCATCTTTGTAGAACTCTGATGAAGCACAGTCCATAGCGATAGAAACATCACCACCTTCTTCTGCACGACCCGGTTTGTAACCGGCGTTTTTAATTGCAGTAAGAATCGATTCGATAGCTTCTTCAGTACCACCTAACATTGGAGCAAAACCACCTTCGTCGCCAACTGCAGTTGAAAGGTTTTTAGCAGCCAATACTTTTTTCAAAGCGTGGAAAACTTCAGCACCCATACGCAAACCTTCACGGAAAGTAGGAGCACCAATAGGGCGGATCATAAATTCCTGGAAAGCGATAGTTGCATCAGAGTGCGAACCACCGTTAATGATGTTCATCATCGGAACAGGCAATGTTTTTGCGTTAGTTCCTCCGATGTATTTGTATAATGGAAGCTCAGAGTACTCGGCAGCTGCTTTTGCAACAGCCAACGAAACACCTAACATAGCGTTTGCACCTAAGTTAGATTTTGTTTTTGTACCGTCAAGTTCCAGTAGTTTGCTATCGATAGCCACCTGGTCGGTAGCATCCATACCAATAATTTCTTTTGCAATAACGTCGTTAACGTTTGCTACGGCTTTTAAACAACCTTTTCCTAAGTAACGGCTTTTGTCGCCATCACGTAATTCAAGTGCTTCGTTTTCGCCGGTTGATGCTCCAGATGGAACAGCTGCACGGCCAAATGCACCACTTTCGAGTGTTACATCAACTTCAACAGTTGGGTTACCACGAGAATCGATAATCTCTCTTGCTTTTACGTCGCTAATTAACATTGTAAGTAGTTTTTATTATTTAACTTTTCTAGATTGCTAGTGCAATTTCTGCAAGGTAAACGTCGGGACGCTTAAATTGTTTCACGAAATTACGAAGATTAATGCATAGTTAACTCCTTTTTATATGAATTTAAGATCATTAATTTGGTTTACAATAAAATACGTTAGTGTAAATCGTGACTTTGGTTCAGTTTAAGAACTTGGAGGGCTCGACGAATTATCGTAAAAATCGTTTGAGTAAATATTATTGAATAAAATTCTATTGCAATTATTTCCTGCCGGAGGCCGTCATTTTTGCCTTGATGCAAAAACGAAGCAAAAAGATCAAGGCTGCTTTTGAGCTTCATCCTCCGTCTTCATAAACCCAAGTTCGGACGGGTGATCTCCTCGCTCACTCGGAGCTTCCCGCTCTCTCTAAGGTTTTATTTCGACTCCGGGCAAAGCTCAAAAGAGGCAGTTCACTGATGTAACGTAAGCTAGATCAAAGTTTGGCCTCGTCCGGTGAGCCGAAAACAAGAGGTGACGGCGTTAAAAAATTACTGATGTTTGAGGAGGTACGACGAGTTTCAGGAATTTTAACTGGCAGCGCGTATCTTTTCCGTGGGAAGCGGGCGCAGCCTTGGGTTTTCTGTCTACTCTTTGGGCTAAGCCAAAGAGTAAAATCTGAAAAGTTAGTTTCTTATACTTATGTGCTTGAATTCATCTGCAAAACACACACAGTATGACCTAAAAAAGGAGGAATTAGGTGCTATATTTCGTTGTTTTCTTTCAGAATATCATAAACCAGTGCAGTGGCATCTCCAACAACTTTCCGGCAAATAATTTTGTGGTGTTTGCGGTCTTGTACCTCCGCTTCGGTAGCATGTTTAATTAAAAGCTGGCGGCAGTTTGTAGTTCCGTGAATATCTTCAACCAATGTATTTAATTTCCGAACTTTTTTGTAGCTGTTCAGCTTCGTTTCCATGTCTTTCGGTTCTTCGTTACCGAATGCCAGTCCCATAACCATAAAACCACCGGTAACCGCTCCACAAGTTTCGCGTAAACGTCCCATGCCACCTCCAAAAGTAGCTGAAATGCGCTTGGCCATGGTTTTGTCTAATTTAAAATGATCTGCAAATGCAAGCAATACCGACTGCGAGCAGGCATAACCTTCATCGAAATGTTTTAGTGCTTCTTCAATGATAAATTCTTTTGTAATATTTGTTGTCATTTGCACATATGATTAAAAAGAAAGGCACAAAGCTATGGATTTCTCCTCAACTTTGTGCCTTTAACTATATCTTTTTCACAACAAATTGTTGCGAATTGTATCTGAATTAAGCTTGCGAAACTGCTACTGCAACAGCAACAGAAGCACCAACCATTGGGTTGTTACCCATTCCGATCAATCCCATCATCTCAACGTGAGCAGGAACTGAAGAAGAACCGGCAAACTGAGCGTCAGAGTGCATACGTCCCATCGTGTCAGTCATACCGTAAGAAGCAGGACCGGCAGCCATGTTATCTGGGTGAAGCGTACGACCAGTACCACCACCAGAAGCAACAGAGAAGTATTTTTTACCTTGCTCTAAACACTCTTTCTTGTACGTACCTGCAACAGGGTGCTGGAAACGAGTTGGGTTAGTTGAGTTACCTGTAATCGATACATCAACACCTTCTTTATGAAGGATAGCAACACCTTCGCGTACATCGTCGGCACCGTAGCAGTTTACATCACCACGAGTTCCTTCAGAGTATTTCTTACGGCTAACTTCAACAACTTCGCCTGTAGCGTAATCGAATTTAGTTTGAACGTAAGTAAAACCATTGATACGTGAGATAATTTTTGCAGCGTCTTTTCCTAATCCGTTAAGGATTACACGTAAAGGCTCTTTACGAACGCGGTTAGCGAAGTTGGCAATTTTAATTGCACCTTCAGCAGCAGCGAATGATTCGTGACCTGCTAACAACGCGAAACATTTAGTTTCTTCGCGTAACAACATCGCAGCCAGGTTACCGTGACCGATACCTACTTTTCTGTCGTCAGCAACCGATCCCGGAATACAGAAAGCCTGTAAACCTTCGCCTAAAGTTGCAGCAATTTCAGAAGCTTCAGTCTGGCCTTTTTTAATGGCAATTGCAGCACCTACAATGTAAGCCCACATTGCATTTTCGAATGCGATAGGCTGCGTATCTTTTACAACGTTATATACGTCAACACCTTTATCGTCGCAAATTTGTTTTGCTTCCTCTACCGAAGCAATTCCGTATGAATTTAAAACAGCTTCAATCTGTTTAATCCTTCTATCGTAACTTTCAAATAATGGCATAATTCTTTCCTCCTATTCTTTACGTGGGTCAATGGTTTTTACTGCATCGGCGAAACGTCCGTAAGTTCCGGTAGCTTCTTTCAATGCTTCGTTAGCATCTTTACCCGACTTAATCATGTCCATCATTCTTCCAAGCTGAACAAACTCGTAACCGATAATTTCGTTATCGGCATCTAAACCGATTTTAGAAACATAACCTTCGGCAACTTCAAGGTAACGAGGTCCTTTTGCCGATGTTCCGTACAATGTACCGGTAACACCACGCAAACCTTTACCTAAATCTTCAAGACCTGCACCAATTGGCAGACCACCTTCAGAGAAAGCAGTTTGCGAACGACCGTAAACGATCTGAAGGAATAACTCGCGCATTGCAGTGTTAATAGCATCACAAACAAGGTCGGTATTCAATGCTTCAAGGATTGTTTTTCCGGGAAGAATTTCTGAAGCCATTGCTGCTGAGTGAGTCATACCGGTACAACCGATAGTTTCAATCAACGCTTCTTCAATAATTCCTTCTTTAACATTCAATGTTAATTTACATGCACCTTGCTGTGGCGCACACCAACCAACACCGTGGGTTAAACCCGAAATGTCTGTAACTTCTTTGGCTTTAGTCCAACTTCCTTCCTGTGGAATTGGAGCCGGGCCATGATTTGCTCCTTTAGCAACGCAAACCATACCTTCAACTTCGTGTGTAAAACTCATATTTATATATTTTCGGTTTTTTGCTGAAACAGTTAAAAAGACTCTTTTTTTCGAGCTTTTTGGTCTGTTTTAACTGCCGCGTGAAAATATTAAATTATTGTTCTACCGTACCCACTGAAAATGTATATAGGAGGCTACATTTTGTTTATTAACGTTTAGTTAAAGTATTGATAGTAAAGGATTAAAAGGTCTTGAATTGCTAATTAATTGTTTGAGTTTCTTTGGATTAGCAACAATGAATTTTATGGTAGAAACTGTTGCTGTTGATGAGAAAAATGATGAAGGGGGAGAGCATCACAAATTAATGATATTCTTCGCGGTATTTTAAGCCTTTTTCGTAGCGAACAACATCCAGTTCCTGGAAAGTGACTATACCACCTCTTTGGCTTTCGTCCAAAATTTTATTTAGCTTTTCTACAAATTGATCGAGCTTGTCGATGTTGTCGATAATTTCAATTGTTACCGGCAAATCACTCGACAAGGCAAATATTTTCATGGTGTGTATACTGTGGCTGGCGCCAAACGACATTACTCCTTTGTAAACTGTGGCTCCGGCCAAACCGGCATTTCGTGCTTCAAATACAATTTCTTCAAACAACACCCGCCCATTTATTTTATCCGATTCTCCGATGTAGATTTTCAGGATCCCTGTTTTTTCTGAAGTTTTCATAGCGCTGTCAATTTTAGGTTTTACACTACAGGGTTTTACAGAAAAATGGGGGAATTGGTTTCAAGTAACGGCTTGAAACTAAATGGGAAAATTGGTTGGATAATCTTACCAAATAAGGCGAACGAGAATCATTCCGAGGTAAACAGCCAATAATCCGAAGAATAAACTACCTCCGACATTTAATATAAATTGTCCGTAGGCTTGTTCCTTTAACATGGTGAGGTTGTTGTAGGCAAACGACGAAAAGGTTGTAAAACCTCCACAAAAACCTACGGCTAAAAACATACGCCACTCAGCATTTAGCAGGTTACCTTTTTGCGCAAGGGCGAACACCATACCAATAATAAAACTTCCGGCCATGTTGGCTACAAAAGTTCCCCACGGAAAAGTGGTGCTCATTCCTTTTTCCACAAATAGCTGAACCAGGTAGCGCAAAACACTTCCGATAAAACCTCCGGTGCCAACTATTAATATTGTTCGCAGCATTTTATTGTTTTTGATATTAATTGTTCGAATTTGTCATACAAATTAAATTCATTTTGTTTAGTCAACTCAAACAATCTGTTATTTTTAGGCTTTCAAAATTAATAAAAATGCAGGTACGATACTTTTCTCTACTTTTCCTTTTGGTTTTTTGTGGGCAAATTCTTGCTCAAAACAGTTTTAAATCGGCAGTTGAAAAACTGCTTCAGCAGGAAAATTACAAAAATGCTTTGGTTGGAATAAATGTACTCGAGCTAAATTCCGGCGAACCTGTTTTTAGTCTGAATCCTGAAAAACTATTGGCTCCGGCTTCTACCATGAAAATGATCACTTCCGGAACTGCATTGCAAATGCTGGGTGCTGATTACCGCTTTAAAACGCAAATTTCATACACCGGAAAGATTGATAAAAATGGTGTTTTAAATGGTGATTTGGTTTTGATAGCCGGAGCAGATCCGGCTTTGGGATCAGAATATTTTCAGGATCATTATTTTGAGTTTTTGAAAAACTGGGCAAAACAGGTAAAAGCATCGGGTATAATAAAAGTAAAAGGTAACCTGATTCTTGATGCCGGCATTTACGATACTGAACGAATTCCGGATAGTTGGGTGTGGGGCGATATTGGAAATTACTATGGCGCCGGACCCGATGCGTTTACGGTTTTCGACAACATGTATCGCATAACATTTTCGTCGCCTAAAAAGGAAGGAAAGCTAACAAAGGTGATTCAAACCTACCCAAAAATCGATGGATTACAGATTGAAAACGAAGTACTTTCTGCTGATAGCAACAGCGACAATGCATATGTTTTTGGCGGTCCTTTTGACAAGCACAGAGTTATTCGTGGTACTATTCCACGAAACCGCAAAGCTTTCACCATAAAAGCATCTATTCCAAATCCTGATGAAGTTTTGGCTCAGGCTTTTCTGCAAAATCTCTCGGACGAAGGCGTTTTTGTTGAAGGTGAAACACGCTATGAAAAAAATGTAAGCAAAAAGACAGAGTTGATTTATACACAAGATTCGCCAACATTAGCTGAAATTGCAGAAGTGCTGAATCATGAAAGTGTAAACCTTTTTGCCGAGCATTTTCTGAAACAGATTGCCGTTGAAAAAAACGGACTTGGAAACCGAAATGATGCGATTGATTTGGTAAAAGAATATTGGGAAGAGCAGGGATTAAGTATGGAAAACATTTTTATGGAAGACGGTAGCGGACTGTCGCATTTTAATGCGGTATCTCCGGCATTCTTTACCCGTTATTTAACACGAATGGCATCAAACGATGCATTTGTTGAATCGTTACCTGTTGCAGGTGAGGGAACTTTTAAGCGTTTTAATACAGAAAATCTGCCCGGAACAACCTTACAGGCAAAAAGCGGTTCGATGACGCGGGTGCGCTGTTATTCAGGATATCTTTCCACAGACAAAGGAAATAAATTGGTGTTCTCGTTTATGTTTAACAATTTTGGCGGTTCGCATAGCGCTTTGATTAAAGAAGTTGAGCAACTTTTTGTGCAGCTAAAAACTGAATATTAGTCATTTATTCTTAATAAGCATCCGTAAAATAAATATCGAATTGGTGTAAGTGTCATAATAATAGGTGCTTACCGTCTGTTTTGTTATTTAGATTTAGATTATGTATTGACTTGTAAACCATATTGTCGTAACTTGCATTCACCATTAAACGAATGAAGTTCCTAAAAGCTTCATCAAATACAGAAGATAATAACCATAGCCCTTTTTATGTATAGGATTCCTTCTTAAAGGACGCAAAATACTATGTTTTCTAACGAGTGTAGAAACTGAAAAGGTGATTATGATTTACGAAGCTCTTCAAATTCTTAAAGAACAACTTGATATATACCTGGACGAAGCCGGACTGGGAAAAATTGTTGTTTTGGAAAACATGGCTTTAATAGATTCAGGAAACGACAAAGCTGATAACCTGGAAGGGAAGGTAATACTCTCTTTACTCAACCTTCAGGAGGAATCATCGCTGAAAAATGCACCGGCAAGTAAAGTCGTCAACAATAAAACGGAGTATTACCACCCGGCAGTAAATGTTAACCTGTTTTTTATGGTGAGTGCCAATTGCGACTCTTACACCAATTCCTTAATAAGTATCTCAAAAACAGTCGAATATTTCCAGGGGAAAAAGGTGTTTACTGCAAAAAATACCGTTTTCAACCGATCGAATTTATCGATGCAGGAAATCGATGATTTTAAGTTTATCGTCGATTTGTACACACCGGGTTTCGAGGTGTGGAATCACATTTGGGGAACACACGGTGGCCGACAGCTTCCCGCGGTAATTTATAAAGTACAGTTGTTGCAGGTTGACCGACGCAAAAAACAGGCTTCAACAGAAGTAATCACACAAATTAACGGAACCCTCAACAACATAAATTCATGAGCTTTTCAACAACATATAAACCTTTGGTAACAGTAAATATTTTCCATAAATATTACCTGAACAAAGGAACGAACGACTATTTCAGCATGGACGATGCTGAAAAGGAAAAACAATTGGCCGGTTACCAGCTTTCCGATCTCTTTTCTATCGTACCTTCGGCAATAACTACCCTCAAAATTCAAGGGCATAAACTTCATCTTATACTGTCAGGCAAAAGTTTAATGCTTTGGGTAAAAGTTTCAGAGAATGATACAAATATTCCCTCGATTCCATTAGCAGATACTCTGGAACTCACCTTTTTGCTGAAATCAACAAACAACACATTCTTTCAAATTACACAGCTTGGAATGCTGAATGCCGGTCAATTGTTTTTCTTTTCGAATAAACGTTTAGCAACCGAAGATCCTGGATTTCCTTTAATAAAAAAGGACAATAATACTTCGGAAGTTAGCGAATCGTTCCTCTTAAATCCAAGCAGTACCGCCAACGAACTCGAGCAGCTTTCTGCCGTTGAAAAAAAGAATCTGGCAGGTATTTTACGCCTGTGTATTAAGGGCGAGAACGGTGGTTATCACCTGCTTAAATCCAACGGAAACCTACGCGATGAATCCCGAACTTTTAATATTGTTTTTCCCAATCGAAAAACAACCTGGCGCTATTTTTTCGAATCCGACCAGGTAGTAACAGGTGCCGACAACGTGAAAAAGGAACAGGGAAATGCCCGCCAGCTTATTACGCGAACCGAAAAGCCGCTAACTGCAAAAGGCTTCGTATCAGTAAAACTGGACGGAAAAGAATTACCAAATCCCGATACACTTCAGATGAAACCTGATGAAACTCTAACTAAAATATATACAGAAATATACATGTAAAATTTAAATCCAAAATTATGGCAACGTACAAAACACCAGGCGTTTATGTCGAGGAAATTTCGGTTTTCCCGCCATCGGTGGCTCAGGTTGAGACCGCCATTCCTGCCTTTATTGGCTACACCGAAAAAGCAAAGAGGTTGGTCGACGACGATTTGCTTAATGTGCCTACACGCATTACATCGCTGTTGGAATACAAACAGTTATTTGGTGGTGCAAATCCTGAAGAAAATATTGCCGTAAATATCAGCGATGTTTACGACACTGCAGGAAATTTGAGCAGAACTATTCAAGTCCCCGATCCCACAACAAAATCGCCCTTCCTAATGTATTACTCCATGCAACTTTACTTTGCCAATGGTGGTGGCCCTTGCTACATTGTATCCGTTGGCGACTATTCGGGATCGGTTAGTAAGGCCACACTTGGCTCAAACGGAGGTTTAGCTCTTGTTGCAAAAGAGGACGAACCAACATTGATCGTTTTTCCTGATGCTACAAATGTTTCAACTGTTACCAATTTCTACGATTTGTACGAAGAAGCGATGACCCAATGTCACGACTTGCAGGATCGGTTTACGATTATCGATTCCTTTAACCAGGCTGCTTCGTTTGCAGATACATTGCGTACGAACATCAGTTTGGGTACCGATTACCTGAAATATGGTGCAGCTTATTATCCGTGGTTAAAAACCACTCTTCCGTATGCTTTTGATGAAGCCGATGTAACAATTGCGCATACCGAGTCTGGCGCACCCGGCGGAACAGTGAGTTACGATACGCTGGCTGTTAACGATTCAACGGTAACAGCCAATACCGAGTTGTACAATCTGATTAAACTCGAGCTGGCAAAACTAACTGTTACGCTGCCTCCTTCGAGTGCAATGGCTGGAATTTATGCCCGTGTTGATAGTAACCGTGGTGTTTGGAAAGCTCCGGCAAATGTTGGAGTAATGAGTATCGTCGGTCCGGATAAAAAAGTTACCAACCTGGAGCAGGACGGTTTGAACATGGATACCTCAGGTAAATCGATAAATGCAATCAGAACCTTTGCCGGAAAAGGCACATTGGTTTGGGGGGCACGCACACTTGCTGGCAACGATAACGAGTGGAAATATATTCCTGTTCGCCGCTTTTTCAACATGGTTGAGGAATCGGTAAAAAAAGCTACATCCCAATTTGTATTCGAACCAAACGATGCGAATACCTGGGTAAAAGTTCGAGCGATGATCGAAAACTTTTTAACCCTGCAATGGCGCGATGGTGCATTGGCCGGAGCAAAAGCCGAAGATGCATTTTTTGTAAAAGTTGGACTTGGACAGACCATGACCGCCCAGGATATTCTGGAGGGTAGAATGAATGTTGAAATTGGAATGGCAGCCGTTCGTCCGGCAGAATTTATCATCCTGAAGTTTTCGCACAAAATGCAGGAATCGTAATTAACAACTAAAAAGAAAAATCATGGCAACAGAATATCCAATGGTTAAGTTCCATTTTCTGGTTGAATGGGGTGGAACAAAAATAGGATTCACCGAAGTTTCAGGATTAGATGTTGAAACCGAAGTGGTAGAATACCGTCACGGCGCAAGTCCGGAGTATTTCAAAACAAAAATGCCCGGTATGCAAAAGTACAGCAATATTACATTGAAACGCGGAACATTTGCTTCAGACAACGAATATTTCGCTTGGTGGAATACCGTAAAACTCAATAAAATTGAGCGCAGAGACATCACCATAAGTTTGTTGAATGAAGAACACGCTCCGGTAGTGGTTTGGAAAGTTAAAAACGCATGGCCTACCAAAGTTCAATCGACCGATTTAAAGGCCGAAGGCAACGAAGTGGCTATCGAAACAATGGAGTTAGCACACGAAGGATTAACCGTTCAAAATGAATAAATATGGCTGATTATTATCCACCACTCGGTTTTCATTTTAAAGTGGAATTCAACGAATATCCCGGAGAATTTCAGTTCCAGTCGGTTTCGGGCCTCACGGTTGATGTGGAAACCGAGCAGATTGCTGAGGGTGGAGAAAATCGCTTCAAACACAAAGTTCCGGTTCGTACAAAATATCCGAATTTGGTGTTAAAACGTGGATTGGCGGTTGATTCAGAGTTGATTAATTGGTTTCGAAATGCGGTGGAAAACTTCGAATTTAAACCAACCAACCTGATTGTGAAACTGCTGAACGAAGAGCATGAACCTTTATTGAGCTGGAATGTGGTTCATGCATATCCGGTAAAATGGAGTGTCAGCAATTTTGATGCAGAGCAAAACACACTGGTTATTGAAACACTGGAATTGAACTACAATTATTTTAATGTAATGTAGCCTATGCCTATCGAAATTAAAGAATTGCACATAAAAATTGCAGTTGGCGAAAACGAATCTCAGATTTCGGATCAAAGTACTGATGTGAGCGAAAGCAGAGATGAAATAATCGAAGCCTGTGTGGAGCAGGTACTGGAAATTTTATCAAATAAGGAGGAGCGTTGATATGCCTGGCGAGTTAATAAAATTGCATATAAAAGCATATTCCGACGAAACTTTCCGGACGGAAGTAGCAAATGGTGAGTTCAGGTCGTTGCTCAATCCCGAGAAGTACAACTTAAAGTACAAGGTGGTGCAAAACCAACGTCAGGGATCGGGTACCAGTTCTTCGGCACCTCGTTACAATAAAACGCCGCCTGAGGATCTTCAGCTCGAGTTTATTTTCGATCGTAGCGGAGTGCTTATCAATTATGGTGCACCGGGTAATTCGGATGATAAGCTGAATGTGGATGAGGGAGTAGGAATCGATGACGACCTAAAGCTTTTTAAGCGTGTGGTTTTCGATTACAACGGCGATGAACACCGCCCGAATTACTTGGTGATTTCGTGGGGAACGCTGCTGTTTAAAGGCGTTTTAACCGAGCTGGATATTACCTACAAGATGTTTAAAGCCGACGGTACACCCTTGCGCGCCAGTGCCACTGCAAAATTTAAAGGCTTAATCGAAGATAATTTACGCGTTGCACAGGAGAATAATTCATCACCCGACTTAACGCACGTACGAATCGTAAACGAAGGAGACACCTTGCCGTTGATGACGCACCGGATTTATGGCGATTCAAAATATTATCTCGAAGTAGCGAAAGCGAACAACATCACCAATTTCCGAAAATTAGAAACCGGACAGAAAATTTTCTTTCCACCCATAAAACAAGTAACAAACAATGCCTGAAAGAAGAGTCATACCTACAACCCGATCAACCGATTTGGTGACATTCAAAATATTGGTGGATGGCGAAGAGTTGTCTTCGGTTTACCAGGTGTTGAGTATTGCCGTTGAAAAGGAAATCAACCGAATTCCGTGGGCTAAAATTGTATTGCTCGATGGCGATCCGGCATCACAGGATTTTCAACTGAGTAATGAAGATCTTTTTATTCCGGGTAAGGAGATTGAAATAAAAGCCGGTTATCATTCGCAAAACGAAACCATTTTTAAAGGCATTGTTATTCGTCACAACTTAAAAATTCGAACGAGCGGAGCGGTTCTCATTGTTGAATGTCGGGATCTGGCAGTAAAACTTACGGTTGGCAGAAAATCAAAATATTTTTACGAAAGCACGGACTGTGAAATCCTTGAGCAGATAATTGATGTGTACGGGCTCGACAAAGAAGTTGAAGATTCGAATGTTGCACATCCGGAAATGGTACAATACAATGTTAGCGATTGGGATTTTTGTGTTACACGTGCCCAGGCCAACGGAAAAATTTGTGTAATCGACGATGGAAAAATATCGGTTGTAAGTCCTGATCACAGCCAAACGGAAAAACTTACGCTGGTTTACGGGGCAACCATTCTTGATTTTGATGCAGAAATTGACGCCAGAAATCAGTTTGATTCTGTAAACTCATATGCATGGAATTCCGGCGATCAGGAACTACTGGAAATAGAATCAAATACTCCTGAAATAAACTCAAGCGGAAATATTTCCCCTGCAGATCTGGCATCGGTAATTGGTTTAAGCAAATTAGAGTTAAGAGAAGGTAGTGGGATTACTGATGCCGGTTTGCAGGATTGGGCTGATGCAAAAAGTTTGTTTAATCAGCTTTCAAAAATACGTGGTAGAGTAAAATTTCAGGGTGTTCACGATGTGAAACCCAATACCACCATTGAATTGGCCGGCGTTGGCAATCGTTTTAACGGGAAAGTTTATGTCTCTGCAGTTCGCCATCAAATTGCCGAAGGAAACTGGACTTGCGATGCGCAGTTCGGGATAAATCCAAAATGGTTTTCCGAGACTGTAGATATAAATCCGCTCCCGGCTTCCGGTTTGTTGGCTGCGGTAAACGGACTACAAATTGCTAAGGTAACCCAGCTTCAGAGCGACCCGAATGGCGAAGATCGAATTATGGTGCGAATGCCGCTGATTAATAACCAGGAACAAGGTGTGTGGGCAAGAATTGCCACACTGGATGCCGGTGAGCAACGGGGCTCTTTTTTCCGCCCTGAAATTGACGACGAAGTGATTGTTGGTTTCCTGAATGGCAGCCCCAATGATCCTATTGTTCTTGGAATGCTGAATAGCAGCGCAAAACCCGCTCCAATTGTGGCTTCCGATGATAATCACGAAAAAGGTTTTGTTACCCGAAGTGGAATGAAATTCATTTTCGATGACGATATGAAATCAGTGACATTGGAAACACCGGCCGGGAAAATTATAAAGGTGGATGAGGACGAAGGGACTATTAAACTGGAAGATGAGAATTCAAATTCGATAAAACTCGATAGCGACGGAATTACGATGGAAAGCCAGGGTGATATTTTGATAAACGCTGAGGGTGATGTAAAAATCGATGGAAATAACGTCGGACTGCAAGCAAATATGCAACTTAAAGTTGAAGGTGTGTCAGGAGCAGAGATATCTTCGAGTGCCAATACAGTAGTTAAAGGCTCAATGGTTCAAATAAATTAACGAGTAATATATAACAAACATTAACCAACAACATGATGAAAAATATTAGAACTTTATTTTACCTGTCAACCGATAAAAATGATGTTTTTGATGCGTCATTGAGTGGGCAAAAGATACAGACGAATTCAAAAATAAAAATCGTTGATAACCGAATCCAGTTAAATAAAGGTGGATTCATAAATTTAAATAGAAGTAAAGAACTCGATAATTTAGAAGAATTTACTCTTGAAGCAACTGTTCAACCTAAAAAGCTGGGTGAAAGAATGAATATTCTTGAAGCTCAAAAGCCCTCGGTAGCTCTTTTTATCGATGCGGACGGAAAACTTGTTGGATCAATACACACCCAAAAAGGCTGGGAAAGTGTGAATAGTGGGAGAACTAAAATTAATGTTCTTCGCGAGCAAATGGTAAGGTTAATAAGAGGAAAAGTAACGCTGGCCATTGAAATAAACGGGCGTATCGTAGGTAAAGCTAATTTCCCCGATAAAATAATAAATGTTGGACATAGTGGATTTATAATTGGTGCCGGAATTGGTGGAGGTCATTTTAAATTTTCTGGTAAGATTAATGATGTTAGAATCCGAAGCGGAGCCATAACGCAAACAAATATTGTGGCTGATAGAAGAAGAGAAACCAGTATTGCCAGACGGTTTAAAACAAAGTTTAATATCAAAAATGTACGGGTAACCCTTCAAACAGATGAAAGTCATATGAGACTGCAGTCGGTTAAAAATATTTTGAATGCCTCTGGAATTGAAAATATTTCGGATCTGTCAACTTTACAGCTAAGAACTAGAACAGTAATGACCCCAGGTAAGATTATGGTTGCTCCCGAAAAAAGAAAACTAGTTGTAAATGTAGATTGGGCATCGCTGGCCAAGAGTGCTGCTAAATTATCTGCAAAAGACAAGCAGTTGTTAATGGCAAAACATCTTATTAACCGTAATAGTGGAAAGGTTTTAGACAAGGCATTGACAACTTCGTCATCAGTTAGTACATCATCTACAACAAGCAGGACAAATATTCGGCCGTTACTTCATAATTTCTCACCAACGATTTTAACCAGCCGAACGATTCCTCTCAACACAGCCAGATTACTTGCGGGAGTGCGACAACCTGCCGAGACGAGGGTAATAACGGAAGTGATAGACATGAATTCAGTAAAACTTTCAATTAAAGATAAAAATGTAATAAAAAAACTGGATACTAAAGATCCCTCTGATTGGCCAACAATTTCAGGTGCGAAAATGAAGGTGATGTCTATGACCGTTTTACCAGTTGATACCGCAGTGATCGTAGCGGGTACTTTTGATCTAACCAATACGGAATTGGTCATTGAGCCCGAGGTTAAAACACTATATATTATTGCTGAAAAAATTGTTTGCGGACCGAATGCAAAAATAACATGGCATAAACCTGGAGGTTCAACACCTTCCAGAGCAGGGAATCCTGACCTGAATGGAAGAAGTTATTCTGGAGAACAACTCAAACCGGGTTCGCATGACGGTTTGGATGGGGAAGATGGCAACGATGGTGTTAACGGTATTAATGGAGCTAAAGGATTAAATGCACCCAATATTGAATTGTGGGTAAAGGATATGAACTCAATGCCAGATTTTGATCTTAACGGAGAGGATGGTATTAAAGGAGGAACAGGTCAACGAGGTGGACGAGGAGGAAACGGTGCAAATGGAAGAAATGAGCGGTATCGATACGTCATTAAACGCGAATGGGGATGGTGTGACGAGAATCCTGGCGATGGTGGCGACGGTGGTGATGGCGGCGATGGCGGAAATGGTGGCCGTGGTGGCCGTGGTGGTAAAGGTGGTAACATCTTTATTGGTGTGCTTCAAGATACACTTGAAAGCACAGTAACTGCTAAAGCATTTAAAATTAAAAATCAGGGCGGACAAAAAGGCCGAGGAGGCAATGGTGGAGAAGGTGGCCAGGGAGGTCGTGGAGGAAACAGAGGAGGAAACCGGCATTGTAATGCTGCAAATAATGGTCATACCGGAGCCAGAGGTCAAAGGGGTAGAGTTGGGGCTGACGGATCAAGTCTTGGAACCGACGGATTACTAACATTTTATGAATTTACGGAAGAAGCATGGGATGATTTAATTACAAGGCCCTGGATCACAGATATTGAACCTGATTATGTATTTCCCGGTGGAAGCTTAAGAATTAAAGGATCCAGATTCACGCAGAACGACAGGGTATTTATTGGCACCAGACAAATAGTACCTTTAATAAATGCCGACGAAAGTCTGTCAGTTAGTGTTCCTTCTAATATTGAAGGAGGAGAACATACGGTATATATAAGAAGACAAGATGGCGATGAAAGTAATCGGCTGAATATCTGGGTAAAACCACAACTTGATAACTTCACTTCTATTTTAAATCCCGGGGCTACTATTTCGTTAAAAGGAAACGCTTTTTTACCGGGAGCTTCAGTAATTGTTGATGGTGAGGCTATTCCTGCTGTTGTAGAAAACTCAGGTAGCCTTTCATTTGTAATGCCCGGCACCGGGGGGAGTGGAAGTATAGCACACGATAAGACCATACAGGTTAGAAATCCAGATGGAATGATTAGTAATTCTCAAACTGGTTTTATTCCGAACATACTTGAAATACCATTTAAATTTGGTATACACGATCTGTCATTTGATAATTTCAAATCAGGTGCTCCTTCCTGGGGAACTTATAAGGACACCTTTGGGGCGCTCGAAGTATGGCATGAGCAATTGGATCCATTATTTGGTCACCCGGTTTTAACGGCTGCTTTTTATGGATTCTATCACTATTTTTTGAAAGGTGAAGATCGAGGTGGATTAGCTACGGGCTTTTGCACGTCTATGTCGGCTATAGTGTTGGACGAGTTCTGGACTGGAAGTACCAATACACATTCGAAATATACTTTGAATGCTGCAACACGCGAAATGTTAACAGCTATTCATGGAAAGCTGCTAAGTCGCGAAAGCCTTATTCATTTCCATGATCAGGGGCGTCAGGGGAATGTCCGGGTACTTCAAACGTACCGTGAAATAGAACATACATTTTTTAATGGGTGTGACAGGCATAATGCTCCTATGGTATTCTTTATCCCTTCGGGAGCGATTTGGGATTCTGGATATATCGATAAACTGGGGAGTACACACTGCATTGTCCCAGTCAGATTCGTCTACCCACAAGGGCATAGTGGTCCAAAAGCCGACGGATCAACTGATCCGGATGGTGTTACTTTATTTTGTTGGGATTGTAATCATCCAACGGAAGAAGACACAGCAGGAAGTATAAAATCAGAAAACTGTAGGTTAGTATTTAGACGTACGGATGGGGAGATTCGTTTTGATTATTATGATGGAACCGATTCCCGAAAGTTTTGCAGCGAAGAGGGTATAACGCTTGGAATGATGACAAACGGAGATTATCATTTGGCTGACCACGATTTACCTTTCAGTGGTCCATTGGGACTTACAAGCTTCATTATTGACTTTTTGTTGTCGCCTGCCGACCTGCAAATTACTGATTCTAATGGACTGCGAACAGGACTATTTGGTAGTCAGATTATTTCTGAGATTGAAGATAGCAGGCCTTGCTACTTGATGAAAGGTACGTATATGATGCCATCAGATAATGCATATACACGTAAAATAACCGGTAGTGGAACGGGTAAATATACATTTAACTCAATCACACCTGATGGAACTTCTTTGGTTATTGAGAATATGGATACCTCTCCTGGGCAGGAAGATCTGCTTGCAATTAATGCCGACGGAACACAAATTCGTTTTACTCCAGGGGCCAATAAAGACTTTACTTTAACTCTTGCTCGCCAGATAGAGAACGAAGTAAGAGCAATTAGTATTGATGGAATTGGTGGTGGACCTGCTGCCGATGTTGATATTACCCTTTCTCCTGAATTATCGCTATGCAGAATAGGCAATAAGAGTAACTTAAAAAATATCAATGTCCGTGCATTTGGTATAAATGGTACAACATTAGCACACTCTAAAATCGACAGAAGTGGAATCAGCCTTCCTCCCAATCATGATTTGGTTATGGCGGTAACAGACTGGCAAAGTCTTGATTTAGCTGTTGATGCTATTCCATTTGATTAATGTTGGTTTTAGTTAAAACTAGATCATTTGAAAGTTGATTTTAAAATTAATGAACATATGGGAGTACCAGCAGCTAGAATAAATGACATGCATGTCTGTCCTATGGTAACCGGAACAGTTCCACACGTTGGCGGGCCAATTTTACCACCGGGAGAACCAACTGTAATGATTGGAGGAATGCCGGCCGCCAGAGTTGGTGATATGGCCACTTGCTCTGGTCCTCCTGATACAATTGCGGTGGGTTCGGCAACGGTTATGATAGGTGGAATGCCGGCTGCACGGATGGGTGATTTAACATCGCATGGAGGCAATATTGTAATAGGATGTCCAACAGTAAATATTGGTTGAAATGACAACATACAATTCATTTTTAGGAACAGGATGGAGTTTTCCACCCGAATTTCAAAAAGAAACGAAGGGGGTGAAAATGCTTCAGGACGAGGAGGACATTAAAAGCAGTCTGGAGATCCTTCTTTCCACTCGTTTGGGAGAGCGCATTATGGTTCCCGATTATGGTTGTAATCTCGATGAATTGTTGTTTAAACCGCTGAATATTACGGTTAAGACATACGTGATTGATTTAATAAAGACAGCAATTCTATACCATGAACCGCGTATTGATGCCCGAAAGATCACCATCGATCAAAGCAATGAATTGAATGGAGAATTGCTGATCAATATCGAATACATTATCCGAGCTACGAACTCGAGAAAAAATATGGTATTCCCATTTTATAAGGGGGAAGGAACCGAACTTTAAAAAGCTGATACATGGCAAAATGTGGTAAAGACATATTGTTATCGCGAGAAGGAACCGAACAAGAGGGAAGGTTAATTGCAGCCTTGAATCCGGATGCACTGAAATTAAATGATTTTGGTGTGGAGCAGTGGATGGACTTTGCATACACATTTGCTTCTCATGTTAATTATTTTGATGTTAACGATTCTTCCACTCCAAACGGTAATTGGCAGGACTTTTTTAAAGCAAAACCCGAACTCGAAGATTTTATCTCCGGGCTTGAAAAAGAAAGTGCTGTTACCCCGCATCTGGCGTTATTTATAACTTTTGTAAAACTGCTCGAGTACACAAAACAACGCTTTAATAAACTTACAAAACGACACCTCGATTTTTATTTCAAACAAATATTACAAATTGAAAAGCAGGCGCCAACGCCGGATAAAGTTCATGTGATATTTGAGCTGGCAAAAAATGCTGTTGCTGAAAAAATTGCAACAGAAACAGCACTCGACGGAGGAAAAGATGCTGATGGTAAAAAGCTGATTTATAAAACTTCGGGGGAGCTGGTTGCCAACCAAACGAAAGTTGCCAGTCTGAAAAGCGTATACAACGACCACGATAATTCAAAACTTAAAGCTGCCGCTGTGGCCAACTCGTTTGATGGGATTGGCGAAGAATTTCCCGATAAGGAAATAAAATGGTGGCCTTTTGGCTATTACGAAGTAGAAGGCAAACCTGATACCCGCGAATATCCTGAACTTCCCGATGCAAAAATCGGATTTGCTGTGGCCGGCGAAATTCTTGAACTACAGGAAGGCGAACGAACGGTTCAGTTATGCTTAAGTTTTTCGAAGGCTTTACCAAAAAGTATTTCTTTTAACGATTTAAAAGAAAACATTGCCATCTACTGCACCGGCGAAAAAGATTGGCTGGGACCTTTCGACATTATTTCTACGAAAAAATATTTGTCAGGAACAGAAAGTAATAGGAAGTATTTAAATATTAGCTTTCGGATTTCTAAGGAGGAAGAAGCAGTAGTAAATTATCTCCAAAAAGTACACGGAGAAAGTTTTAATACTGCTAGTCCCGTTTGTCGTATTCTGATAAAAACAGAAAACAAAAAAGGACATCAAATCTATCGGAATCTCCTGACACAAAGCCTGCAGAAAATTGAGATAAAAGTGGCTGTGCAGGGTATTAGATCACTAAGTTTGCAAAACGATTTAGGAGTACTCAATGCTGAAAAACCATTTTACCCTTTTAGTAATTCGCCGGTGGAGAAATCTAAATTCCACATCGATTATGCAGAACTTTTTAAAAAGAATTGGAACAATTTAAAGGTCCACATAAAATGGAAAAATGCACCCGATAATTTTAAAACGTGGTATGAAGCCTATCAGCACTCCTTTCGGTTTGAGCTATCGCATTTAATACTGGCCACATATCAATGGACAAAAAAAGATAAAAATGTAATTGTTACCGGCGATGGTTATTTTACCTCCGAAATTGAAATAAACGATCAGAACGATTGGGAACCGTTGGATACGCCGCAAAATATTCAATTATTTAACAGGGGAACTGATGAATGTTATGCCGAATTTACTGTGCCGAATACAAACGATAGTAGCGGTTTGGGACCGATTCGTCTGTCGCTCAATCAAGACTTTTTGCACGATATGTTTCCGAGGCTTTATTCCTTGTCAATAACCAACGAAAACGCCCTTATTCCGAACGAACCTTACACGCCGTTTGTTGAGCAGATAAGTTTGGATTACAATGCCTCTGGAACTTTTGAACCCGGCGGAAATAAGTCCAGGAAGGATTTTCAACTTTTCCACGAGCACCCGTTTGGGCAAAGCGAAGAATGTTTACTTCTGAACGCCGAAGATTCGGAGCTATTTGTTGTCCCCGAATATTGTAAAGGCGGAAACTTATTCATCGGACTTGAAAATGCTGTACCGCAACAAACGGTTTCGCTTTTAATCCAGGTTTTGGAAGGGAGTGAAAATCCGGAGGCAGAGTCGTTTGTCGGCAAACAACATGTTGGGTGGGATGTGCTTTGTAACAATAACTGGATGTCATTGGATTCAACAACGATTATTTCGAACAACACCGAAAACTTATTGAAATCTGGGATTCTGAAATTCAGTTTACCGAAAGAAGCAAACACCGATAATACTTTGTTACCGCCAGGTCTTACTTGGCTGCGTGCACGGATTCACAAAAAATACAACGCTGTATCAAAAGCTATTGGAATTCACGCACAAGTTATTCAGGCACAGTTGGGTAATAGTGATAACGATCTGCAGCATTTGATGAACGGATTGCCTGCGGAAACCATATCAAAAATGGTGAATCGTATTCCAAAAGTAAAAGGACTTGCTCAGCCTTACAATTCGTTTGGCGGGAAAGCGGAAGAAAGTGATGAGGCTTATTACCGCAGAATCAGCGAACGACTGCGGCATAAAAACCGCGCTATCACCATTTGGGATTACGAGAACCTGGTTCTACAAAACTTTCCCGAAATCCATAAGGCAAAGTGTTTATCGCACTCCTGTACCAAAATTGTAGATACCAAACGGCAAACAAAATACCTGGCACCGGGAAGTGTTGTTGTGGTCGTTATTCCCGATATCGTCAACAAAAATGTATTCGATATTTATAAACCACGTGTAAGCAAGGCCACGTTGGAAAAAATTCAACAGTATCTTTCAAAATTGAATTCCAAGTTGATACAAACACTGGTTATAAACCCGGAGTACGAAGAATTACGGGTTGATTTAAAAGTGAAATTCCACAAAGGCTACGACGAAATATATTATAAAAAGGTATTACAAGACGACCTCACACGGTTGTTGTCGCCCTGGGCTTTCGACCGCACTGCGCCCATTCGTTTTGGTTTGTCGTTGCACAAAAGTGTTCTTATAAATTATACCGAACAGTTGGATTATGTCGATTTTATTACTGATGTAAGGCTGTTTCAAAAAAATGCAGCAAACGGTATTGAATCGGAAGTTACGATTGCAACCCCATCGAGCCCCGAAGCAATTTTGGTATCGTCAAAAGAGCACAGCATAAGAGATGCAGTAAAGAATTGTATAGAAACAGCTATTGAACCGGCAGAAACATGTCAGAAGTAAACAAACATATTACCATACCGAAAGAGGTGAACTCCGGCAACGATCTGGATTATCAGTTCCTGAGAGAAAAAGGGCAGGAGTATATCGAGAAGCTGGCGAGTAGCATATGGACCGATTACAATTCGCATGATCCTGGAATAACAATCCTTGAAATGTTGTGCTATGCCATAACCGATCTGGGCGCGCGCATTTCGTTACCCATCGAGGATTTGCTGGTACCGCTCGATAGTTCAAAATCCACCGAAGATCAGTTTTTTGATGCGTTACAGATTTTGCCGTCGAAACCGGTTACGGAGAATGACTATCGCAAATTGTTTATCGATATTAAAGGTGTTAAAAATTGCTGGCTTCAGAAGTTTGAGAAAACCGTTTATGTAGACTGTAAGAACGATTTGCTTTCGTACGATCCCGACGATTTTAATGCGATAGATGACGATCTGAGAAGGAATTTTCAGTTGAATGGTTTGTATAAACTCACAGTGGATTTTGATGAACTCGACGATAAAGAATTTCCACATAAAGCTGATAAGGATGCAGAAATAGAACGTATAACAAACCTGATCATTTCCTGCTATCACGAAAACCGGAACCTTTGCGAAGACCTCATAAAAGTTTCGGAAGTGGAAACACATGGAATACAAGTGTGTGCCAGCATTGAGGTTGAACCGGAAGCTGACGAGGAATTGGTTCATGCAAAAGTATTGCGTGCCATCGACAATTATTTCTCTCCCGATTTGTGGTTTTATTCACTTCAACATATGTTGGATAAAGGTTATACGCCCGATCAGATTTTTGATGGTCCGACACTAACAAATGGTTTTATTGATCCTGAAGAACTGGAAAATGCACGGTTGAGAACCGAAGTACGCCTGTCGGATTTGATGCAACTGATCATGAAAATTGATGGTGTAAAAGTCATTAAAGACATTTCCATAAATGATTGCGACGATACCGAAAATGAAAACGATGCCTGGTTGATTTGTGTTCATCCCGGAATGAAACCCAAACGTTGCGAGAGCAGTGCGTTTAGTTATTATAAAGATGTACTTCCGCTGAATGTAAACAGCAAAAAAGTAAAAGAATATATTCAGAAACTGGAAGTTGAAGAGCAGGAAAAACAAGCTCTTGCTAAAGTGGGGATGGAGCTTAAAGTGCCAAAAGGAAGTTTCAAGAATATTGGAGAGACTACCACCATTCAGAATGATTTTCCGGAAACTTACGGAATCGGTACAGTGGGTTTGTCGTCGCGAGCTACGGAAGAGCGTAAAGCACAAGCCAAACAACTTAAAGGCTACCTCTTGTTTTTCGACCAGATTTTTGCCACTTATTTTGCACACCTTGATAAGGTGAAAGACCTGCTTACGGTGGATAACACGCTGGCGAAAACATATTTCACTCAGGCCGTACAAGACCTGGATGGTTTTGCGGATCTTGTAAATAACTACCCGCTGGCTGACGATGAAACATTAACCAAAAATCTGCTGGCAGAATTAGACGATAATATTACCCGCAAGAATCAATTGCTTGATCATTTAATCGCCCGTTTTGCTGAGAAATTCAGCAGGTATTCCTTCTTAATGAAAGAGATTTATGGTTCGTATGCCGATCAGGCGATCATAAATGCCAAGGAAAAATTTCTTTCAGAATATGGTGAAATAAAAAATACCGACGGAAGCATAAAGAATAAAGGAATCAGCAACTGGCGGGGAAGCGCTTTTAATTACTTCCAACGACCGCCGGAGGAGATTTGGGATACTGAAAATGTGGCAGGAGCACAGAAACGTATCGCACGGTTGAGTGGCATCAAAGAGTTTAAGCGACGTAATCTCTCGCCTTCCTATATTGAAACCTATAAACTTACGAACTCCGACGGCGAAGAAGTATTCCGCTGGCACATTAAAAACAACGATGGCGTTTACTTCCTTTCGGCCACAGAAGAATATTATACACGGGGTGCGGCCGAAGATGAACTTTACCAAACTATTGTAAAAATTGTAGAAACCCGCCCTGAAATCGTTGAGGAAATTTTTGCTCAAGGTGTGGAAGACGAAAAAGAAGTGGGAAACTTTGAAATTCAGGTGTCGCCAACCGGCAAATATTCGTTCGACGTAATAAATACCAATGCCGACCCGAACAGCACTGACCGAATTATTGCACGGCAATTCTTGTATTACGATACAGCAGAAGAAGTGAAAGCGGCAATTCTGGAAATGATCGAATTCTTCACAACAGATTTTATCGAAGAAGGGATGTTTATTGTTGAGCACATATTGTTACGCCCCGATGTAACAAGCGCTAATGGATTGCAAGCACAATTTATACCTGTTTGTACCAATCAGTGCACCAGTTGCGAACCCGTTGATCCGTATTCGTACCGGGTAACTGTTGTTTTGCCCGGATGGACGCACCGTTTTCGGAATATGGATTTCAGAAAATTTATGGAAGAACTGATACGCAAAGAACTTCCGGCTCATGTATTGGCCCGAATTTGCTGGATTGGCGAGCGTGCACAACTTGTTCCGGATGGGGAGAATGAAATGATACTTTTTGAAGAAGCTTATCACGAATTTTTACTGGCAAAAACAGATTCAGGCCAGGAGCAGGACGAACCAAAATTGAAAAAACTGATAGAGATACTTGCTGAACTGAACACGATATATCCAACCGGAAGACTTATCGATTGCGACGATGAAGCAGATTTGCTGGGAGGAAAGATTGTTTTAGGCCGCACAAATATTGGAAACCTTTAATTGAAAAGCGATGGACTCGAAATTAGCGAAAATAACAAGTGGCTACCACACTTTTGTCGAAAACCAGGTACTGACAGCAGAGCAGCTGAACGAGTTTGTAACTTATCTGGATGATCAGAGCAGGCTTTCAAAGGTGTTTTTGCACGGCGTTGGAATTGTCTGCGGTTTTTCCGTTCAATTGACGGAAGAAAACGATTCGCTGGATAGCAACGACAGTTCGATAGAAATCGGGCAGGGCGTTGGGGTAACCACCGATGGCGACCTGTTGCAATTAAAGGACAAATCGCAGTTAATTGAGGGTGTTGTTCCTTACACACACTATAAAAAATTCACCGACGAACCCGGAGAATATGATCCATTTAGAAAAGATGGTGAAGTAATTGATATGTGGGAACTTTTCACCGAAAGTGGCGATAACAGAGTAAAGTTAAGTAACCTGAAACTGGAAGATAAAATCGTTTTGCTTTACCTCGAATCATACGAAGATAAAGGGAATTTGTGTACCAGTATCGATTGCGATAACCAGGGACATAAGCAGGTTCAGAAATTGAAAGTTTTACTGGTTAATGAAAAAGGCGCCGAACACATTGTTAAGTCCGATCCGGTATTTATTTGGCACAACGTTGCCGAATTGTATACGCAACTACCCGAGGTAAAACTTCCACGGATCAGCTTATTAAGTGTAAACAGTCAGTCGGCATTTCGTCAACGATTTTTGGAGGCCTTTTCGCAAACGGTCATTACTAATTTAAAAGAAGCTTACGATGCCATTTTTGAGCTGTTTGGATTGGATTCTGTTTCATCGAAAATCGATGATTTATTAAAACTCAACCTCAGCATTATCAATTCACTTGTTGATTTTCAATACCGTTATGATTTGCTGGCCGATTTAATTGATACGTACAACGAAATAAAAAAATTGCTGCTGCACATAAATGTGGAGTGCTCGCCGGCAATCGATTCATTTCCAAAACATTTGATGCTCGGTAGACTTCAGGAAACAGAGGCTTACAAAACTTTTCGTCACCGGATTTACAAATCGCCATTGTCGGCTACCGAACAGTTTAACCGGAATAAAATCAAGAGCCTGGTTTTAAGAACTCAACAGTTGCTCATTCGGTACCAGCTGGATTTAACCGAAAGTGTTCAGGCAATTCGGATTACCCCTTCGCAGTTGAATGGAGAACTAGGCTGCAGAGCCATTCCGTATTATTACGATTTGAATGCCGGATTTCTGGAATCATGGAGTTTTGAAAAGACAACTAACCTGAAACAAAATTATAATCTCAGCTATACCATTGATAAGCTGGAGAATGTTCCGGAAGTTCAGAGTCCTTTAAAATTTAGTACCGATGAATTTGACTTCTTCCGTATTGAAGGACATTTGGGGCTGGATGCCGAGGAATCCGAAAATCAGATTTACAGTTTAATTCAAGCCAATGGATTAGATTTTACATGCCGGGTACTTCCGCTGGATGATTCCGATAATCCATTTGCTCAGTTCGTGAAAAAACACCCGCAAGTAGAACACCGGGGCGGGGTAGTAAAAGGTGGTACTTTTCTTTTGGTGGCAGAGGAAAACAAGGTAGTGGCTGATTTATTCCTTCCGTACCGGGTAATTGAAGATGCGGTACAACGTGATTGTTGTTCGCTTATGGAGTGTACTTATCCGTGGATTAGTTCGCTTAAATATCTGAATAACCTGGCCCGCAGTACAAAAGGTACACAAAGCCGAAACAAGGTGATGCCCAAAGAGTATGTGTTGCAGGTGGTAGAATACCGAATTAACGGACAGAACCTAATTAGTGGTACTACCACAATTCGTATTCCATTGCAGCAAATATTTTTCAGGCGAATACATGCCATAACCGAGGCCTTGAATACCCGCTTTGATAAAGGTGTGGTTTTCAATTTTAACGAGAGCCAAAAACGCTTTGTTATTACCCGTGCAAAAGAGGATTCGTTTGTAATCCGTTTGCGAGATATAACACTGAGTTACCGGAATCCGATTTACACTTACAGCAATAAAGGAATGTTCCGTAACAACCTTGTGTTTAGGGCCGATGCCATGCGCTGTCGCGATTTGAAAAAGTATAATCCGGAATTTTACGAGGCGCTGCAGGATAAAATTGCTCCGGTGAATAAAGATGACGATTACGGAAAATTCAACGATAAATGGGCAAAATGGAATTTGCTTAAAGAACGTATTGTTACGCATCCGGAAATTCAACGATTAAAACTCACGCGAATGATAACCCGCGCCAGTCAGTTACCTGCAGAGATACAGCGCGTGTTAAGAACACTGAAAGCTGATTTCCAGGGAGTGACAGAAACGCAGTTGCAATTTAAATTGGATGGCGATTGGGTAACCGGCGATTGGGTAAGTTCGGCGATGTTAGATTACTACAAGGCAAACAAAAAGAATACACACGATGATCTGGTTTTGTTTGTGCAGTTAAGGAAATTCCTGCATAGCGAAACCGGAGTTACGAAGCTTTCAATTTATCTGACCAACGAACAATATACAGATGATTATGATGAGGTAATTGTGCGCTACACGGCTTTTGCTGATATTTATTTTGGTACACCTTCGGGAGAAAATACGATTGACCTTTAATGATGATAAAGGTAAAACATAGCGGCAAAATGAGAATCCTGGTGACTTATGAGAAAAGCACAAATTCAAGGCTTGCGAAGGATGAAAATTCTGAGTTTACTTACGTAATCGAGAAATTTTCGGACGAGCGTAATGCAGAAGTTGGGCTTTGCTCGGAGGCACACAATAAAAAAGGATATCAGTCGCAAAAATGTATACGTCGAATGATATCCCGATGGGCAAAAAACACTTTGAAAACTGTACTAAACTTAACAGACAAAAATAAGACCGCTAATGCTTTGCACTATCATCGCTATGTCAATAAACCCAGTAATTCATCTCTGAATCCTACATTACCAAAATTAGGCTATTTGGAGGTAAAATGCAAGTGATAAGGATTTAAATTAGAATGTATTCCGAAAAAAAACATATCATCGAAAAAGTTTTTCTCGAGGTAAACATGCCAAATGAAAAGGAGGCCTTACGCATTCAGAATAATGTGGGTGTATATGCGCAGGAAAAGCTGATTCCGATTTTGGAAGAACTTTTTGATGAATATGATAAAGGAACTGATATTATACGTTTTGATCGGCTGGATATTGATTTTTCGGTGCAGGATTGGGAAGACGAAGTTTCATTAAAATTCTATCTGACAGAAAAATTAAAAGCACAATTGGGGAGGGGTGTAAATGGTAATTTTCAGAAACCGGAAACAAAGGAGAAGAACGATTCGGATGATGAGGAAAAACAAATTGTTGATCAGCAACAAAATCACCATGCTACCTTCTTATTTTTTATCGAAAAAGGCTACTTGCCCTGGTTTGGAAAACAAGAATATATTTCGGAATTAACCGCTGAAAATAACTGGAAAGAAAATCTTGCGAATGCTAATTTTTTAACCGAACTAAAAAAACTTGCACAAAACAGGACGAGTGCCATTAAGCGCCTGGTACTGCAGTTTTCGGATGAGGTTATTGTAGACTTTTTAGCCGCTCTGAATGAGGTGAAAATTAAAGAAAAATCGAAGCTTTTGAATTTTCTGCTCAGCTCTGAAACCGAATTCCGAAATACATTCTTAGAAGGACTTATTATGTTGTCGGTTAAAGTTTGTAGTGAGAAAGAGTTTATAGTTAAAATTCTTGAGCTACTTTATATTAGGAGAAATCAACAAACAATTAATAGATCGGCAATTACTGATAAGATAAAGAGTATGAACGATAGCTTGCGAACTTGTTTTTTACAAGATTCAGTGTTCCGATATTTTGACGAAGAAGAGGTAGAGGCAGCAGTTGCTGAATTAATTGAAAATAAAATTGAAATTAAATCGGGAAAAGGGCCCAATAAGTTGGCAAATTCGATTCAGGATCAGAAACCAACCATAGAAAATGATGAATTTGTTAGCAAAGAAAAACAGTCTCCGTTTTTTGATAAGGGCAATCAGAATATTCTGGTTAAAAACGCGGGACTGGTGATTTTGGGTCCTTTTTTACCTGCTTTTTTAAATCAGTTTAATTGGATTAGCGAGAATGGCAAAATAAAGAACAACGCCAAAATTGAAGTGGTTCAGGCGATTCATTATTGTGCCACCGGCAACGAACAGTTTTTTGAAGGCGATTTGGTGCTGGAGAAATTTCTAAGTGGAGTGCCGCTGCAAACGACACTTCCGGTCGCGAGTCTGCTAAATGACAACATTAAAAAGGAGGCCAACAACATGTTAAGCGAGGTCATTAAAAACTGGCCGGCATTAAAGAATACTGGTGCTGATGGTTTACGACAGCTATTTCTTGATCGCAACGGTAAACTGACTAAAACAGAACATGGATTTAAACTGATTGTTGAACGCAAAGCTCAAGATATATTATTGGATAAAATACCATGGAATATTTCGCTGTTGAAATTACCGTGGCGAGAAGAATTGTTATTTATTGAATGGTAATCATATGAAAACAATAGTAAGTAAATCAGAAAATACCGGTAAAAGCAGCCGGTCATTTTTTACAGATAGAACGGCATCCGGCTTTTTTACAAAGCAGGCAAAATTGAACGTTGGGCAGCCCAACGACAAATACGAACAGGAGGCCGATCGGGTGGCTGATCAGGTTGTAAGTAGTAAAAGCGAATCATCACCATTTTTTGCACCATCACAGTCTTCTGCGGTGCAGACAAAACTTGCCGATTCTATAACTCCATTGGTTCAAAAACAGGATGAAGAAGAAGAAGAGGAGGCCCAAACGAAATTTGATACACATAGGATTCAGAGGGATAAGGAAGAGGAAGAACCGCAAGCCAAGCTGGAGGTTCAACGACAGGCGGAAGAAGAAGAGGCGCAAACCAAGTCAGAGATTCAGCGCCAGCCCGAAGAGGAGGAAGAAGCATTACAGGCTAAACCGGAGAATAATTCGATACAGCGACAAAATTCAACTGAAACGCTTTTAAGTGGAAGCCGGGGAAATGGCAGCCCGTTAAACTCGTCTGTTCAGGCAGAAATGGAGAACGGATTTGGAGCCGATTTTAGTGGCGTGAAAATACACACCGACAGTCGTGCTGTTCAAATGAACCAGGATTTGGGAGCCAGAGCTTTTACTTCGGGGAACGACATTTATTTTAATTCCGGTAATTATCAACCTCAATCACGTGAAGGCAAAAAGTTACTGGCTCATGAACTTACGCATACTATTCAACAAGGAGCAAGTCGGGGACAAACCCAAAATATTTCGAAATCGGCCAAGAATGTTCAAATGACTGCACAATATGATGTTACAAACTGGTCGCCTGTAAAGCTGGGGCCACCGGTTCCACGAAACGGAGCAGATCCACGAACAATAGCGATTCCTCCGACAGGTCAGATTCGTGTAAATGCTGATGTTACTGTAAACGGGCAGCCTGGCGATCAGTGTAATTTGCACGAAATTGGAACTACCCAAACAGCATGGGGAAACTGGATTATTGCCGATTACAGAGGCGCAACTCCGGCAGACGGAAGTATGACCGTAAGTCATCGTGCTCCAATGCCAATGCGGGATCCGGCTCCCGGTGGAAGTGTTTGGTATGATCCGAATAATGTACGAATGCCATCAGGTTGTGGCTCTTCTGTTCGTGTGTCGCATTTCGATTCACCATGGCATGGTATACCTAAAGCACGAAATAATCCGGTAGTTGCAGGTAATCCGCTAAATTATTTGCATCGCTACAGACGTGCATTGTTTTTGGTGACTTATTTAACAGCGAATGATAACAACGGAAACTTTTTGCGCCGACCTTTACGTTTTGTTTACTGGAATTCAATTCAAGACTTCCGGTTTACTCCTCAAACGGCAACTCCTGCTGCCGCATTTGGTATGTGGCCATTTACCGGTCAGATAACAGTAAATATTGGTTCAAAAGGAAGAGGAGCAACCACCGATGCACCGTATTATCGAACGGGAGGTGTGCTTTACAACAATCACTTTGCAAACTTTGGAAACTGGCGCGTGGTTTCAAGAAGACGATATTAACAAACATTTCTACTAAATATGGTGTCGACACTTGTTTTAACTTTACGAACGGTTGTAGAGCAGCGGCTTAAACAAGAATTTAAAGGGGGTAAATTCGATGATATTGTAATACCTCCTGTTGAACACGATGACTCTGAGATTTCAAAATTTAAACAGGATAATAAGCTGTCGCCATCAGAAATACTTACGCTTTTAATAGCGCTGGTTCCACATGTCTCGCCCGAATTCTTTTCTAATATTATTGCCGAGTACTTACCCAATGGAGGCGATTTTCCTGCTTTTGGCGGCGTAAAAGGCAAAAATCATCGTGGCATTTTACCCACCGGCGAAACCGTTTTGTACATTCTGGCCGGAAACGACATCGGGAAACGTGTGGAAGTAGCCAAATTGTTTGATGAGGAACATTTGTTTGCACAAAAAAGTGTGTTGTATATTGAGGCTGTTCCGGCCGGAGAGCCCAAAATGAGCGGCCGCTTAATTATGGATGAAGAATATGTGGATCTTTTCTTATCTGGAAAATTATCGAGGCCAAAACTGAGTAGCGATTTTCCAGCTCAGCGTATTTCAACCAATCTCGAGTGGAGTGATCTGGTATTAAGACAAAAGACACTGGAAGAAATTAGAGAACTTGAAACCTGGTTAAATTATAACGACCGGTTATTGGACGAGTGGGGCATGCACGACAAAATCAAACCCGGATTTCGGGTGTTGTTTTATGGTCCGTCGGGAACAGGAAAAACAATGACTACCTGTTTGCTGGGAAAATATACCAGGCGTGATGTTTACCGTGTAGATTTGTCGATGGTAATATCGAAATATATTGGCGAAACGGAGAAAAACCTTTCCGGTCTGTTTAACAAGGCGGAGCACAAAGATTGGATCCTGTTTTTTGACGAAGCCGATTCGTTGTTTGGTAAGCGCACCAATGTGCGCGATGCTCATGATAAGTATGCCAATCAGGAAGTTTCGTATTTGTTGCAACGTATTGAGGCACATCGTGGTCTTGTTATTCTGGCCTCAAACATGAAAGGGAATATCGATAGTGCTTTTACCCGACGTTTTAATGCATTTGTTGAGTTTGTACCTCCTGAAATTAATGAACGTGAAAAATTGTGGCAGGTATACATGCCTCCAAAAAGCAAAATACACAACGATATACAACTGGACCAACTCGCAAAAAATTACGAATTAACAGGTGCAAACATTGTCAATATTATTCAATACGCAGGTTTGTTAACGGTTAAGCAGGGAAATGTAATACTTAAAAAAGATGCTTTGTTGGCCGGAATCAAAAAAGAGTACAAAAAAGAAGGGAAAATACTGCAGCAATAGATTTCGAAGAAATTGAGAAATGAACAGAATTTCATCTATTCATTTGCGATAACCCGTACATTTTGCCAATTTTAAGGTAATTTGATGAAATAATCAGTTTCCTAAAAAATGACCATGAACAAACTTATCCTATTTCTTTTCTTTTTCTCCCTCATATCAGGTGTTTCTGCACAGTTTCAACCTATCGAAAAAGAGAGTGAAGTTCCGGAATATAAATTACCCGATGCGTTAAAAACTTTCAACGGAAAAAAGATCAAGAATACAAAAAAATGGGAAAGTAAAAGGCGCCCCGAGCTACTTAACTTTTTCACGCAAAATATGTATGGCGAGGTGCCGGGAACACTCGATATCTCATCAGTGGAGCTGGTAGAAAAAAGCACCACAACCTTAAACGGGAAAGCTGAAAGAAAGCAGGTAGATCTATCTTTTAAAAATAACGGGAAATCACTGCATTTTACTATTCTTATTTATTTGCCGTTTACTGAAGGGAAAAAACCGGTATTTCTAGGCTATAATTTTTCCGGGAATCATACCATTACAGACGATGTAAATGTAATTATTTCAGAAGCTTGGGCGCCTGATTATCCGGCTCTTGGTATTATAAATAATCAGTTGACCGAGCAGTCTCGCGGTGCCAGAGCCGATTCGTGGCCTGTTGAAAAAATGATCGATGCAGGATTTGGGCTGGCCACAATTTATTATGGTGAAATAGATCCCGATACTGATGACTTTTCAGACGGAGTTCATCCGCTTTTATATGTAGATGACCAGCAGCAACCAGCCGAAAATGAATGGGGAGCAATTTCTGCCTGGGCCTGGGGATTAAGTCGTGCAATGGATTATTTTGAAACTGATGATAATATTGATGAAACGAAAGTTATTGTTTTTGGTCATTCGCGATTGGGTAAAACAGCTTTGTGGGCTGGTGCCAGCGATCAACGTTTTGCCGCAGTAATTTCGAATAATTCGGGGTGCGGAGGAGCAGCATTGTCGAAACGAAGATTTGGTGAAACCATTTGGCGCATTAACCGCTCATTTCCTTACTGGTTTTGTAAGAACTTTAAAAATTACAGTAAAAACGAAGAGAAATTGCCGGTTGATCAGCACGAGCTGATTGCGTTAATAGCGCCACGTCCGGTGTATGTTGCCAGTGCCGAGGAAGACCTTTGGGCCGATCCGAAAGGCGAGTTTCTTTCAGCATATTTCGCTACTCCGGTATATAAACTTTATGGGAAAGATGGAATCGACCAGGATGAAATGCCCGAAGTTAATCACCCCATTCAGAATACGGTAGCCTATCATATTCGCACGGGAGGGCATGCAATAACCACATACGACTGGGAACAGTACATTAAATGGGCTACAACGTTTGTAAAATAGTTTAGCACAAAAATCCTAAGAATTTACAGGAGACAAAATTTAAGCAATAAAAAAGGCTGTATCGCGATTGATACAGCCTTTCTGTTTTATATCTGATTATTTGGATTACATATCCACATCAACTTTTGCAATTTCACCGGTACGGTATTCGCCGGCTACCAGTTTTTTGCGTGTTTCTTTAAAGGCTTCCAGTGTAATTTCAACATCCTCTAAAGTATGCATTGCAGTTGGTATTAAACGCAGAAGGATTTCGCCTTTTGGAATTACCGGGTAAACTACCATTGAGCAGAAAATTCCGTAATTCTCACGAAGGTCGTAAATCATTTGTGTTGCTTCTTCTTCGCCACCTTTCATGTAAACCGGAGTAACCTGTGTATTGGTTTTTCCTAAATCGAAACCGGCTTCATTTAAACCACTTTGCAGAGCGTTAACCACAGTCCAAAGTTTCTCACGCAATTCCGGCATTGTACGAATCATATCCAAACGTTTCAATGCTCCAATTGTCATAGGCATTGGCAACGATTTTGCGAAAGTTTGCGAACGCATGTTGTAACGTAAGATGTAGCAAATGTCGGTTTCGCAAGCAATAAAACCACCAATTCCGGCCATTGCTTTTGCAAATGTTCCGAAATAAAGGTCGATTCCATCTTGTACACCAAAATGTTCGCCCGATCCTGCACCTGTTGGACCCATTGTTCCAAAACCGTGTGCATCGTCAACAAACAAACGGAAATTAAATTCTTTTTTCAGTGCAACAATTTCATCAAGTTTTCCAACCTGACCTGTCATACCGAAAACACCTTCAGTAATTAACAAAATACCACCGCCTGTTTCGGCAGCGCGTTTTGTAGCGAAGCCTAACATTTTGCGACATTTGTCGATGTCGTTATGCTGGTACACAAAACTTTTTCCACCTTTTGCTTTATGAAGGAAAACACCGTCCATAATACAAGCGTGTGATTCAGAATCGTAAACGATAACATCGTTACGGCCTGCAAGCACTTCAATTGCAGAAACCATTCCCTGGTAACCGTAGTTTAATAAGAATGCATCTGGCTTGCTCACAAAAGCTGCCAATTCGCGCTCCAACTGCTCGTGTTTTACCGTTTGACCTGACATCATACGTGCTCCCATTGGGTATGCCATTCCGTATTGAGCTGCAGCCTCGGCATCAGCTTTTCTTACTTCCGGGTGGTTAGCCAATCCCAGGTAGTTGTTCAAACTCCATGTTAATACTTCTTTACCACGAAAGTTCATTCTGGCAGCGATTTCACCCTCCAGTTTTGGGAAAGCAAAATACCCGTGAATTTGATCCATCCACTTGCCAATATCTCCTTTGTTGTTCCTGAATTTTGAAAAAATATCCACGTTGATTCAATTTAAGTTTCTTATTAACAAGGGGGCAAATGTAATCTTTTTTAAAATCTAAGCAAATGTGTTAAATAATACTAACATTTCTGCTTAACAATTAAAATTAGCTTTACTTTCACGAGCCGAAAATGTTGGTAAATAGGCTATGGTTCTATCAATGAGAGAAATACGTTGTAGATTATATAGTTCGATTTACTTAAAATTTGAGGAATAATTCGTTTCAGTTAATTAAAAAAAGTATATTTTTGCGCCATGTTTATGAAAATGAGATTTTTGGGAATTGGATTACTAGCTATTTTGTTTATTGCAACCTCCTGCGGAGATTATAATAAGATCGTAAAAAGTACAGATTACGATTTCAAATACAAAAAAGCAGTTGAGTATTACGAGGACGGCGAATACGTTCGTTCTGCAACATTGTTCAGAGAATTGGTAAATATTTACCGCGGAACATCTCGTGCAGACAAAATCTACTATTATTATGCAAAGAGTATGATCGGTCAGAAAGATTATTTGATGGCCAGTCATTATTTTAAATCTTTGGTAAAAGAATTCCCAACCAGCGAGTATGTTGAAGAGTCGCAGTTTATGATCGGATACTGTTCGTATTTAATATCGCCAAAACCAAGGCTCGATCAGCAGGTTACACAAGAGGCGATTGATGCGCTGCAGTTGTACATCAACCTTTATCCATACAACGACCGCGTGGAAGAAGCAAATCGTTTAATCGACGAATTGGTTGATAAATTAGTATATAAGTCGTATTTAAGTGCTAAATTGTACTACGATTTTGAACAATATAAAGCTGCGGTAATTGCACTCGGCAATAGTCTGGAGGCTTACCCGGATAGCAGATACCGCGAAGAATTGAAATATATGTTGCTAAAATCCAAATATTTGCTGGCAACAAACAGTGTTTCTGATAAACAAGACGAACGATACACAAGTGCTCTCGACGAATATTTTTCATTTGTTGATGAATATCCGGAGAGTAAATACAAAAAAGAGGTAGACAAATTTTACGAAAGAGCCTCTGAAGTTTTAAATTACCAGGAAGAAGAAGATTTAAACATTAATTAGGATATGGATTACAAGAAGACAAAAGCAGCTCCGTCAACTATTTCACGTGACTTGGATGTTTTAACCCACGAAACAGGGAATATTTACGAGACCGTAATGATTTTGGCCAAAAGGGCAAATCAGATCTCGTCGGAGTTAAAAGAAGAGCTTAACCAGAAATTACAGGAATTCGCTTCGTACACAGATAATCTGGAAGAGATTTTTGAAAACAGAGAACAAATCGAAATCTCTAAATTCTACGAGCGTTTACCAAAGCCAACTCTTATTGCGTTTGAAGAATTAAAAGAAGGTGAAATTTATCACCGCAACCCAACGCGCGAGAACAAAAAACGCATCTAATTTCATGCCTGTTATGAGGCTGAAAGGAAAGAATATTATACTCGGAATAACAGGAAGTATTGCAGCTTATAAGGCAGCAATGCTTCTTCGGCTTTTTATAAAGGAGGGTGCCGAAGTGCAGGTGGTAATAACACCGGCCGGAAAAGAATTTATCACACCCGTAACTTTATCAGCATTGTCGAATAAACCTGTTATTAGCGAGTTTTTTGGTGCAAACGATGGTAGCTGGAACAGCCACGTTGACCTTGGTTTGTGGGCCGATGTAATGGTAATTGCACCGGCAACAGCGTCTACATTGGGGAAAATGGCCAACGGAATTGCAGATAATATGTTGATTACAACTTACCTGTCGGCAAAATGTCCGGTTATGGTTGCTCCTGCAATGGACCTCGACATGTTTGCACATCCTTCAACTCAACGTAATATTTCTATCATAAAAGAATACGGAAATATTATTGTTGAACCCGGTGAAGGAGAACTGGCAAGTGGTTTGGAAGGTAAAGGCAGGATGGAAGAACCGGAGAAAATTCTTGAAGCGGTTGTCCACCAGTTGGAAGTAAAAAAAAAACTTCTGAATAAAAGCTACCTCGTAACTGCCGGTCCCACTTTCGAAAAAATTGATCCAGTACGTTTTATTGGTAATTACTCTTCAGGCAAAATGGGCTATGCAATTGCCGAAGAATTGGCTGAACAGGGGGCAGAAGTGACTCTTGTATCCGGACCTGTTTCGGTTTCAACTACAAAACCTGGAATTAAAGTTGTAAAAGTTGAATCGGCTGAAGAGATGTACACGGCATCTGTTGACTGTTTTTCTGAGTCCGACGGTGCAATTATGTGCGCTGCTGTTGCCGATTTTACTCCCGCAAAAAAAGAAGAGCAGAAGACCAAACGCGGAAAAGAAAACTGGGAAATTGAGTTGACGCCAACAAAAGATATTGCAGCCGAACTGGGTAAGCTAAAAGCAGAGGCTCAGTTGTTGGTGGGTTTTGCGCTTGAAACCAACGATGAAATAACGAACGCACAAAATAAACTTCAGAAAAAGAACCTGGATTTTATTGTGCTAAATTCGTTGCAGGACGAGGGCGCCGGTTTTGGTGTAGATACCAATAAAATAACTATCCTTGAAAAGGGCAATAAATCAACCGAATTTGAGTTAAAAAGTAAGGTTGATGTGGCAAAAGATATTGTTGCAAAAATTATAGAATTGAACAATTAGTACATATGATAAAGCAAATAGTAATCGCGCTTTTATTTCTGGTAATTTTCGTTGGACAAGGTGTGTCGCAGGAACTTCGTTGTAATGTAACTGTTTCAGCACGAGGTATTCAGGGGGCAAACCAAAACCTGTTCAGAACCATGCAGTCTGATCTGTATGATTTTATGAACAACCGAAAATGGACCGATCATGTGTACAGTTACGATGAAAAAATACGTTGCAATATTTTAATCCGGCTTGATGAACAGATTTCGGCCGACGAATTTAAAGGATCGATTCAGGTGCAGTTAACCCGTCCGATTTTTAATTCGAGTTACACCTCAACAGTTCTGAACATTAAAGACAACGATTTCCACTGTAATTATGTAGAGTTTCAGGCACTGGAATTTAACGAAACAAGTAACCGTGATAACCTCACAAATATTATGGCGTTTTATGCCTATGTAATTTTAGGTTTCGATTACGATACGTTTTCAGAAGAAGGTGGAACCGAATTCTTTCAGAAAGCACAAGCGATTGTGAATAATTCGCAAAATGCGCGTGAACGTGGATGGAAAGCGTTTGAAAGTGAAAGAAACCGTTACTGGCTGATTGAGAATGTAATGAATAAATCCTATTCATCGTTCCGCACCTGTATGTACAACTATCACCGCAACGGATTGGATATGATGTCGGACCGGATTGAAGAAGGCCGTGCAAATATTGCTGAGTCTTTGCGCGATATTCAAAAAGTATTTCGCCGTCGTCCGTCAACCTATATTCTTCAGATGTTTTTTGATGCAAAAGCCGATGAACTGGTAAATGTTTTCTCGAAATCGTTTCCCGATGAGCGAAATCGTGTGGTGGCCATTCTAAACGAAGTGGATCCTTCCAACGGCAGCAAATACGAAAAAATCGCCGAAAACGAGGGCTTTTAAGCTTACTCTCAAAAAGTTTTCATCAATATCAACAGAAAGTACCGACGTGTTTTCATTTTGGCTATTTTAGCTGAAAAGAAAATTATAGAAGAGCTATTTAATTATGCTATCCAGATTATCCATTTCGAATTACGCACTTATTAGCAAATTACAGGTTAATTTTCATGCCAACCTTAACACCTTGACCGGTGAGACAGGAGCAGGAAAGTCTATAATATTGGGCGCTTTGGGATTAATAATGGGTAACAGAGCCGACCTCTCTGTGTTAAAAGACAAAGACACCAAGTGTATTGTTGAAGGCCAGTTTGAGGTGAGTAATTATCCTCTAAAATGGTTTTTTGAGGAGAATGATCTTGACTATGATACTTCAACTATTTTACGCCGCGAAATTACGCCATCCGGAAAGTCAAGAGCATTTATAAACGATACACCCGTGAATCTGAAAGTACTGCGGGCGATGGGATTACAATTGATTGATATTCATTCGCAGCATCAGAATCTGGAATTGAGCAACCAGAAATTTCAATTGCATTTGGTTGATTCGGTAGCTCGGTCTGAAAAGTTACTTGCAGCATATAAATCGTCATTTTCGCTGTACAAAAAAGCACAGAAAGAGCTGATCGATTTGGAAGAGAAAGCTGAGAAGTCAAAAGCCGATTTGGATTATTTTCAGTTTCAGTTTACCCAATTGGAAGAAGCTCAATTAAACGAAACTGAGCAGGAAGACCTGGAATCGGAGTTGGAGCAGCTAACACATGCTGAAGATATTAAAATGGCGCTTACTGAAACTTCTTCACTACTGGATAATGAAACATTCTCGGTATTACAAAATGTAAAGGACAGTCACCGCACCTTGGGCAAAATTGCCGGTTATTTAAAAGAAACAGAAAGTTTTGTTGGGCGATTGGAGAGTGCAGCTATCGAGTTAAGCGATATTCATCAGGAACTCGACCAGTTGTCGGAGCGTGTGGAGTTTAATCCGGGCAGGATAGAAGAGGTGAACGACCGTTTGAACTTGTTGTATTCGTTACAGCAAAAACACCATGTGGCAACGGTAAAAGAGCTGATTCAGCTGCGCGACGAATTCGACATGAAAATTAATGAGGCAGTTGGATTCGACGATGAGATATTAGCGAAAAAAGCTGAATTGGAGAAACAAAGAGAAAACCTGGAAGCGTTGGCTCAAAAATTGAGCATGGCTCGAAAAAAGGTTTTTAAACAAATTGAGGATTCAGTAATTAGTGATTTGCAGCAATTAGGAATGACAAAGGCAAAACTGCATGTCGTTCATAATTATACAGACGAATTTCAGGTAGACGGAAAAGATGAAATTTCATTCCTGTTTAGTGCAAACCACGACTCAGCTCCTGATGAAATTTCAAAAATTGCATCGGGTGGTGAAATGTCGCGACTGATGCTGGCCATTAAAAACCTGCTACGTAATTCAAAGGCTTTACCAACTATTGTATTCGACGAAATTGATACCGGCGTGTCGGGTGAAATTGCCCTGAAAATGGGAACTATCATCAAGTCGTTTTCGGTAAATACTCAAATAATAAATATTACCCACCTGCCACAAATTGCTGCTAAAGGAGACGCACATTTCAGAGTTTATAAGCTCGAAGAAAACGGTAAAACTTTCACTTCGATTAAAGCTTTAAATGAAGAGGAACGAATTGAAGAGCTGGCAAAAATGGTTGGTGGCGATAAATTAACAGAAACTACAATTAGAGCCGCAGAAGAACTTTTGCGCATCTGAAAAAATAAGTAATGACAAAAATTGGTAATTACAACACGCTTGATGTTATTCGGGAAACTGATAACGGCGTTTACCTCGATGGTGGCGAGCACGGTGAGATTTTAATGCCCAAAAAATATGTGGATGCAGGAACAAAAGAGCGGGGAACTGCTGAGGTTTTTGTATACACTGACTCGGAAGACCGGTTGGTTGCGACCACCGAAAAACCTTTTGCAACGGTTGGCGAGTTTGCACATTTACAGGTAAAAGCTACAGGAAAATTCGGAGCTTTTCTTGATTGGGGTTTAACAAAAGATTTGCTCGTGCCATACAGCGAACAGCGGAGTAAAATGGTTGAAGGCAATCGTTATTGGGTATTCATTTACCTCGATCTGTTAACAAACCGCGTTGTTGCATCAGCCAAACTGAATAAGTTTCTGGATAATACTCCGCCGGAATACACAAAAGGGCAACAGGTTGATCTGATTGTTTTGGAAGAGACAGACTTGGGATATAAGACGATCGTCAATCAGGAGCATACCGGTATTTTGTATAAAAACCAAGTGTTCAGGCCGCTTGAAATAGGAAGTAAAACAACCGGTTATATTGCGAAAATCAGAGAGGACGAAAAGATAGATTTACTATTGGAAGAGCCTGGATACGAAAAGGTTGATGCTATCTCGGAAAAGATTTTATCAGAATTGGAAGCGAATGGTGGTTTTATGGCTGTTTCAGACAAGTCGTCGCCTGAAATGATTAAGGCGATGTTTGGAATCAGCAAAAAGAATTTTAAAAAAGCAATTGGCGGATTGTATAAAAAACGACTGATTTCTTTTGAGTCGGATGGCATAAAAATGTTAAAAAGCTAAAATGCTTTTTTATAACATAGGTTTGAATTTGGAACTATGTAACAAAAAGTTCTAAATTTAAAACAACAATATTTTCATGTTGTGATTTTTGGTTAAATATGGAGGGAAACGGTGGTTTCCCTCTTTTCTTTTATACCACTTTTTATTCATTCAAATTCTGCAAATCGAGCTGTTTGTCGAGAAGTTTTAAATCGCTTTTGCGTAAACCAAGAATTCTGATGTAATTCATACAATTGGCGGCATGCATTTCGTTTTTATTTTCAAATACATAAAACGACTCAATAACCCATTCCATAGCGGCTTCCAGGTCATCCTGCATTTCGCATGCTAGTGCCAGGTTAAACATACACTTGGCAGCAATCATTTTGTTTTTATTTGTTGTGTTGGCCTTCCAGATTTTAGCCGCTTCTAGCCACTGTCCGTTTGCTACCAATTCGTCGGTTTGTTTTAATTCAATGTGCCCCGATGAATAATACATGCGCTGAACATTTGACCAATGTGGAACAAGACTCGCTGCAAATTTTTCTGCCGAAATCTCAGCTGCATTATAAAGGGCATCGGTGTGAGAAGGAAGTTGTTTTTTTGCGTCTTTGAAAGTTGGCGAATACGCCTCCCAGCTTACGGTGTCGTTTTTTGTAGTAGCCAGTAAATAAGCATTCTTCTTTAAATCATAAAAGCTCCATTGCACCCAGTTAACCACTTCTGTTTTCCCCAATTCCATTCGGTCTACATATTCTCTGTAATCAGCAGAACCAAAAAAATCCAATGAAAGAAGCAAGTCGGCTGCGGTTGAATCATAAATAGTATGAAGCTGCTCCGATGTGTATAAACCTAATCTTGGGTGAAGGAAAAGCGAATCTTTTTTAGGCTGTTTTGCCGAGGTATAACGTTTAAAATAAAAGCTTGAGTTGAGTACATTTAACTGGTCGGATGATATCTTTTCAAATTCAGTTGAATCCTCATTTAAATATGCCGAAAAATCGATGGTGTCAACAACCTTTAAATTACTGTAATCCCGATCAGGTAAAACCATAACCGAATCGAAATACCCATGTTTTTTTAACTCCGAAATAATGGTTTTATAATAGATCAGGGAGGCAATACTATCGGTGTTTGACTCGTCTACTGTTAATTGCCCATAATTATTATACTGGCTGAAGTAATTACTGGGCGCTACATTTATATTGTTGTACTGTACTGCAAGTTTTCGATACTCTTTCGATATGTTTATGGTAGAGGGTGAAAAGATTTCAATATCAATAGTTTTGGTATTGTAAAGGGTGTTACAGGAGCTCAAAAGCAATAATGTTATAATACTCAGAAGAATAGAGGCGAGTAGTTTCATTTATTGTTGGTTTAGTCGTGCAACATCTCTTTTCCTTTTTTTCAGCAGTTGCTGGTACTGTATAATCATTTTTAAATCTTCTTTGCTTTTGTAATCAGTTGCAATTAACTGAGCCGAGTTTAACCAGCGTTCGGCCGATTCAAAATCATCCTTCATTTCGTATCCAAGCGCAAGGTTATATCGGGCGTTAATGGCCATTTTCCCATTGCTGTCGTCGGCATAACGTCTCCACAACAGTATCGCATCGTCCCACTTGCCTTTTTGCACAAACTCGTCGGCAGCTGCAAAGTCGGGGAGTGGCGGTACCGAGTACATCCGTTTTACATTTTGCCACGATGCAAAAAAGCGTTTGGAATAATTTTCTCCAACCATTTGCGATGCAATTTTCAGCGCTGTCAGGCGTGGAGGTAATTTTGAATTACGCTGGTAATTCCCTTCGGCATCGTATCCGTTCCAGAAAATGGTATCGATCATCGTTTTTCGTTCAATCAGTTTTTGTTCAGCCGGATTGTAAACCGCCCAAACTGCAGCCGTAATCACTTCGTTCGATTTTGTTGGCATTTCAGCAGTTGACGAGTATTCTGAATAAAATGAAGAATAAGTTTCAAGCGAAATAACCAGGTCGGTTTGTGTTGAAGTGGCCACCTGTTGAACAAGTTCCATATTTAATGGCGGTAGTTTGTTTCCTGAGTGTGGCTCGAAAAGTTCCGGGAAAATTCGGATTTCGCTAAAGCTTCCCTGTTCTTTTAAGTTTTTAGCCAGCTCGCTCATGCAGATATTTACAAGAATACTGTCGAGTTCAGCAGGATCTTGTTTGGCTTTCCGAAGCCTGAAATCGTCTTTGTAATAGTGTTGCAGCGTATCGCCACTGTATTTAAAATTCCGGTATACAATGGCCACATTTTCGGTTTCAGGTGAGTAAGCAATCTCGCCCGGGCGGTAAATTTCAATCGGGTATTCTTTATAAACCGTACATGAAGTAATGGCCAAAAAAAGTATAGTAATCAGGGTAAGTCGGTTCATAGTTTCTAGTTTTTCTGTTTTTTTCGCTTTTTCTCGAGTAGCTCGAGGTACTGATAAGTAACCTGGTGGAAAGCCATGTTGTAGGAGTCGAGAGCATATTCTATCGCACCGTTTAAATCGCCCTGAATTTCGTGGGCAACAGCTAAATTAAACAAGGCCTTGCTCTTTTCTGATTTAGAACCCGCACCTTTGGCAATGGCTTCCCATGCTTCAATTGCCGGAGTCCAGTCTGTTTCATCAGTTAATAGAGCTATTTCTTTTAGTTCGGCACTTCCTTTTGAGAAGATGACTCTGTATTCACTTTCCCAACTGGTGCTTATTTTTTCCGAGTAATCAAGTGCCAGGGCAATTCCGGCTTCAGTAAGGGCTTGTTTTACCGGCGTGAATTCCGCAAAGAGATCTCTCACATCAAATGCCATATTTTCCCAAAGCAAAGTGTCTTTAAATACCTCTCTGGCCAAAATCTGCTCTTGTTGTGGATCGTATATTCGGAATAAAGCTTCGTAAACAACTACCATTTGGGCGCCAACAGCCGATATAAAAACGCCTTGCATCGGATCGAAAACTGAACCGTCTTCCAAATCGGTAGCCACATGGGTTTGAAACATGTCGACTGCCAAAACAGCATCAGTTTGGTACTGGTAACAAAGTCTTCGTACGTCCTGCCAGTTCATAGTGTTGGCAAAGAATGCATTTTTTGAAGCCGGTAAAAACCGGTCTTCAGGAATCACATAATCAAACCTGCCCGACTCGAAAAGTAATTCGCCAAGTACTTTAAGTGTTGTGTCGGCAGCAGTAATGTCGTTTATGGTTGTATCTAATTGAAAATCCTTTTTATAAAACAAAAGTTGCAGCGAGTCGGTAGTTAAATCAGTGTAAGAATTATCCACCGCACGGTTTACGAGGAGTAGACTTTGTATTTCTTCGGACAGTTCGTTTTCAGGTTTCTGAGGAAACTCAACCAAAATGCGCTTTGTTGGACTACAGGCATACGCTAATAGAACAATGCTAACAAGTAGTATTAAATTTGTTTGTTTACGAATGCTCATAGATAGCTAATGACGTTGATTTAATAAATTCCCCAGTACTTTCTCAAAAACCATTCCGTACTTAAAAGTACCACTAAAACAAGGAAAATCCATCGAAGGTTTATTATCTCATTAACCATTTCCTGAAAATAGGAGGTGGCTTTTAGTTTATTGGTTTGTTTTAATTCGCTTACCAGTTCTTCGGTTTGGTTGGGCAAATAAAACTTACCACCACTTACCGATGCGAGTTGGTATAAAAGTGTATGATTTGCCTGCGTAACTACATTCTCGATGTTTACCGGAACTACAGTAAAACTACCGGTTTCGTTAAAGGTTTCGTTGCCAATTGTAACTTCAGCCTCAAACGTATAATCGCCCAACGGCAAATGGCCCGCATTCAGATAATAGTTTTTATCGCGAACATCGAAAGTAAGATTGTATTCTTCGTCGTTGTCGTTTTTTATTTTGATATTCACTTCCTCTGAACCGATCTGCTCAAAAGCGTCGTTGTACACTTCGGCCGTTAAAATCACGTCATCAACTTCGGTGTAAACAGGATTAAATTCTACGATAAAATTATCCTCATTTTCGCGAAGAGCGAGGTATTGGATGAGCTGATTGATCAGTTCGTTAAAATGCTCGTGACTTTGGTTTTGGTAATAATCGAATAGTCGCCAGCGCCAAATACCTTCTCCAAAAATAAATCCGCGTTTCTGACCTTCAAGTTTACCAGTTGCAATCAGTGGTTTTGACGTTGAAATTCCTTTTAATTTCTGAGTTAGCAAGGATGAAAATTCAGGATTTAATTCGTAATTGGCAAATGGAACTTGGATCGGTGGAAGTTGCGGAATTATCTCAAGTAACTCTTTCGAAAGATTAAAAGTTGCATAGTTTGCATTAAAAACCGGCTGCGCTTCTTCTCCGCTACCGGCAAGCGATTCAATGCGTGCTCCCTGATTTATGGTGTTTAACTGTGGCAGAAAAGTTTGATTTCCGATAATAAACAGAATCGGTAACCGTGTGTTCTTTGCCTTTTCAAGAACTTCAGCCATCGATTTTCCTGAACTTGGTAGTTGATTTAACACCAAAAGGTTGTATTCACTCAGATCGGCTGGATACGGTTCGTCAGTGAAAATAGATACATCATATGTTTTCTGCTGATCGAGCGTGTTTTTTATGGCTCCAATATCGGGGTGAGAGCCATTGGAGATTATCAGTATTTTTTGTTTGTTCTCGAGTACATTTATCACAAATCGGGCGCTGTTGTTTTTGGTGTTTCGCTCGTTTGTTGCCGTTTGTATTTGTACCGAATAATGTTTTAATCCCGCCGAGCCTGCTTCGAGGATAAACTCTTTAGTTTCAAAAAAGTTATCGTTTGCCGGAGTTATCATTACACTTTGTAATTCTTCTCCGGCGTTCAGCAAACTAAGCTTAAGTGGTGTATTCTTTAGTTTCGAAAACAGTAGGTCCACCTCAACCGGGAATTTATTTCCTGAAAATGCAGTACGGTTAACGCGAATACTTTGTACTCGTGCATCGGCAACAACGGTTGTGTCACCAAAACCAATGGTGTAAATCGGGAAATTAACCTGGTCGAGCATATTCAACGGGTTTTTTCCCTGGTTGTAAATTCCGTCGCCGGCAAGTACCAAGGCACCAATATTCTGGTTAAAATGATTATTGGCAATGGTGCTAATTAAATCGCTGTAGTTCGACCCTTTATCCGTAAACAACATGGTTTCATTTGTTTCGGCTTGCTCACCAAACGTGTAATTGACCATATCAAATTCAGCACCGAGTTCCTGTTCCAGAGAAGCTTTTTTTTCAGAAAGGTAATTCGCGAGTTGAAGTGAATCGGAATAGGCGATCACCGATCCCGAATTGTCCCAGGCAGTAATGATCACCGGATTTTGAATAATCTTTTTCAGGCTCCGGATAAAGGGGGACAACAATAAAAATGCAATAAGGAAAAAAGACAAAAAACGCAACGAAAAAAGCAGGTTGCGCTGCATTTTAGAGAGCTCTTTGTTTGCCTTGTTTTTATAGTAAAGTAATAATGAAATTCCAACCGCAACCAAAACGATGGCAATCAGCAGAACGAACCAGTATTTAATTCCGAATGAGATCAAAATGTTTGTTTTTTACGAAGTGGTAAATATACACATCTACTTTTTTTATATCGCGTTTTATGGTTATTATTGCTTTGTATTTGTCGATTCTTTAGACGACGGTATAAAACATAAAACCAAAAATATTCCTCGATGTTTTCGAAACATAAAACAAATTCTGCTACAATGAAAAATTTCGTATTTGCTGCGCTCGTGATTTTACTGACATCCTGTGGTGTCAAATTCGATAAAGAGATTACTCTTGATGATATAAAAGAGAACATAAATTACCTGGCTTCTGATTCATTAAAAGGACGGAAATCAGGAGATGAAGGCGATTTGCTGGCGGCACAATTTATTGCTGCAAAATTCGAAGCAGCAGGTTTGCAATTATTGTACGATAACGGATTTCAGGAATTTAACCTGGTTACTTCTGCGGAAGTAAAACCGGGAAATGAATTGTTTGTTGAAAACACTTCCTATGCCGTTGAAACAGATTTTCTTCCTTATGCGTTTTCTGCAAATACTGAAGTTGAAGCCGGAGTTGTTTTGGCCGGTTATGGTCTTGATGTAGATCGCGATTCACTGCAATGGGATGATTTTGAAAACGTTGACGTTAGCGGAAAATGGATTTTGGTGTTACAGGGCGATCCTGACCTGGACAATCCAAACAGTCCGTATCTGGAGTTTTCTTCAGAGCGGGCGAAAGCACTTACCGCGTCGGATAAAAATGCTGCGGGGATAATATTTGTTGCAGGGCCAAAATTTAGCGAAGAGGATGAACTGTCACCTTTGTTCTTTGATAAGAATAGCAGCCGATTTACTATTCCTGTTATTCAGGTAACACGTGCGGTTGCGAATAAATTACTGGAATCGGAAGGAAAAACGATTTCAGGCTTGGAGACAGAGATGCTTGAACAAAATAGCGGATTAAATATTGAACTCGCCACTACGGTAAAAGCAAAAGTAAATATTGGTCTTAAAGAAACCTCCACTCGAAATGTTGCAGCTTTATTGCCGGGTACCGACGAGAACTTAAAAGATGAATACGTTGTTTTGGGAGCTCATTTTGACCATTTGGGGATGGGTGGCCCGGGCTCAGGATCACGGGCGATTGATACAATCGCCATTCATAACGGAGCTGATGATAATGCTTCGGGTGTTTCAGCTGTAATTCAGCTGGCAGAGAAGTTGGCCGGAGAAAAGATGAATAAAAGAAGTGTGTTGTTTGTTGCTTTTGCAGCCGAAGAAATGGGATTGATCGGATCGAAAGAATTTACGGCAAAACCACCGGTTGAAACCGATAAAATGGTGGGCATGTTCAATTTCGATATGGTAGGTCGTTTAGATGATGAGAGCAAAACATTAAGCATTGGCGGAACACAAACTTCAAAAGAAACTGAGCAATTGCTGAATGACTTAAATCCCGGATTCGAGCTCGCACTGTCAGGCGAAGGAATTGGACCATCGGATCATGCATCGTTTTACTTACAAAACATTCCGGTTTTCTTTATTTCAACAGGTGCACATCCCGATTATCATACTCCGCAGGATGATGCCGAGTTGATAAATTATGAAGGCGCCCAAAAGGTGATGGAATACTCTGCTGCTTTAGTTGACGATGTAGTAAATCGTGCAGAGAAACTAACTTTCCAGGAAGCCGGAAGCAAATTTCAACGCAGCAGGGGAGGACGTTTTAAAGTTACTTTGGGTGTGATGCCCGATTTTGCGGGTGTTGAAAAACGTGGTATGCGTGTTGACGCCGTTTCGAAAGACAAACCGGCCTACAAAGGCGGAATGAAAAACGGCGATATTATTATTGCTATCGACGGGAAAAAAGTTGGTAATATTTATGAATATATGGAACGCCTGAACAATATGGAAGCAGGCCAGACCATTTCAGTTGATGTGTTGCGCGATGATAAAAAAGTGGTTTTAATCGTACAATTGTAAGTTTAAATCCAGCCCCTCAGTTTGTAGTAGCTGAGGGCAAACATTTCGCGCGCAATAAGAATTTCATATTTCAGGTGGTTCCACACCTGGTAACGCATGTTTATGTTGTTGCCAACATCCGGCACCAGTGTTTTATTTCCACCAAGTTCGTCATCGGTAAATGAAAAATCGGCTTCAGCCGCATTTTCAAAAGCGGGCAGGGCATTTACTTTTTCGAAACCGGCTTTTTTAAAACACAAAACCGCACGTCGCATATGTTCCGGAGAGGTAACCAATAAAATCGGGTCCTGCATTTTTATTAAACCCTGGCATTCCAATGCTTGCGATCGTGTGTTGGTGCCCTTCGATTCAAAACTTATGCTTTCGGCTGAAATTCCTCTCAAAACCAACTCTGCTTTCATACGTTGCGGAGTGCTTAAACTATCCGAAATTAAACCGGGCATAGCCACAATTACTTTTGCCTGAGGAAACGACTTAGCAGCTTTTTCGGTGTACCAGCTTCGCATCAGGTTACTTTGGCTGGGCATTCCACCACCGCCCAATAATATTATATGCTTAGGTTCCCATTTTAATTCCGATTTGCTTGTTCCCAGCCAGTGATAGCCCCAATACGGCTGCTCAGTGAATGAAAAAACAAGGCAGATGAAAAAGAAAATTCCAATCAGTGTGAAGAAATTTCTTAGTAATCTCAAAAAATAAATACTTTTGATTTTTGTTTTAAACATAGTCAGCGTTTAGAACCATAAATGTAAGTTTAATTTAAAAAACAGATCATTGAATACTTCAGAAAAAAACGAAATAATCCAACTCTTTGAGAGTCATTTTAATGAAAAAGTTGAACGTTTTGAGCTACTTCCTCCATCGGGTTCGTATCGCGAATATTGTCGTTTAGGAAGCGAGAACAGAACTGTAATTGGTGCGTTTAACACCGATGTGAAAGAAAATACAGCGTTTTTATCGTTCAGCAATCATTTTTACAACAAGGGAATTAAGGTACCCAAAGTTTATTCGGTTAGTTCCGATTTAAAAAAGTATCTGCTTGAAGATTTGGGAAACACCACACTTTTCGAGTTTCTGACAAAAACACGCGAAGAGGAAGGTTTTTCGGAAAACATTGTTTCGGTTTATAAAAAGGTTTTGCAGGCGTTGCCGAAAATCCAAATTATTGCCGGCAAAGAAATTGATTATTCGGTTTGTTATCCCCGTGAGGCTTTCGACAAACAATCGATGATGTGGGATTTAAATTACTTTAAATACTACTTTCTGAAACTGGCAAAAATACATTTCGATGAGCAGGCGCTTGAAGACGATTTTCAGTTATTCAGTAACTACCTTTTGAGTGCCAGCTCCAACTATTTCCTGTATCGCGATTTTCAGTCGCGCAACGTAATGTTGAAAGATGACGAGGTACATTTTATCGATTATCAGGGTGGGCGTTTAGGAGCACTTCAATACGATCTGGCTTCGTTGCTTTACGATGGAAAAGCTGATATTCCTGAAAGTATTCGCACCCAGTTATACGATTATTATATCTCGGAGCTGAAGAAATACATGAAAGTTGATGAAGAGAAATTTTCAGCATATTTTAAAGGTTTCGTGCTGATTCGTATTATGCAGGCGATGGGAGCCTACGGATTTAGGGGCTTTTACGAGAAGAAGGAACATTTCCTGAAAAGTATTCCTTACGCACTAAAAAACCTGGAAGTATTACTGGCCGATCTGAATTTACCCGTTGATTTGCCCGAGTTGAAAAGTGTTCTGAATCAACTAACGCATTCTGAGGTATTAAAAGAAATTGGTCGCGAGAAATCAAATCTCACAGTTCGTATTACAAGTTTCTCGTTTAAGAAAGGTTATCCTGAAGATCCTTCGGGAAATGGCGGCGGCCATGTTTTCGATTGCAGGGCAATTAATAATCCGGGACGCTACGAAGAGTATAAAAAATTGAGCGGAAAAGATTTGGCCGTTCAGGAGTTTTTGGAACAAAAGTCGGAGATCGGACTTTTTGTTGATGCCGTGAAAGTGTTTGTCGATCAGTCTGTAAAAGTGTATCTCGAGCGTGGATTTACTCATTTATCCCTCGGTTTTGGTTGTACCGGCGGACAACACAGATCGGTATATTCTGCTGAAAAAATTAGTGAATATTTGCAAAACAATTACCCTGTAAATGTTGTTGTGGTACATCGGGAACAGGAAAATTGGAGATGAGTAAAAAAGCATGTAAAAAGAAGGACTTTCAAGATCAGGAAGAACCAAAGTATAGCTGCAAAAAGTGTGGCGCCAAAGTAAAAAAAGAAGAAAAGGTTTGTAAACCCAAAAAGCTAGCGACTAAAATTGATAACAGCTCGCTGTTATAATTTGGTGAAAGTCAAAATTATCAACGAAAATTACGACATAAATCAATTTCAGGTTAAAAACTGTATGACTGCTTTTGGTTATTAAGTTTTCAGTCTTTATTTTCGCACCAAATTTCAAAACAGACTTATTTCATGGGAAGAGCATTTGAATACCGGAGGGCAGCGAAAGAAAAACGCTGGGATAAAATGTCGAGAGTTTTTCCAAAACTGTCGAAAAAGATTACAATTGCAGCTAAAGAAGGTGGCCCTGAAGCGGATTTAAATCCTGCATTACGTACTGCCATAATGAATGCCAAGGCGCAAAATATGCCAAAGGCAAACATTGATGCGGCTATTAAACGTGCTTCTGGTAAGGATGCAGCATCTTTTATCGAAACAACCTACGAAGGGAAAGGACCTCATGGCGTTTTGGTATTTGTAGAAGCGGCAACTGATAACACCACAAGAACGGTTGCTAACGTAAAAAGTTACTTTAATAAAGCAGGTGGTGGTCAGGTTCCAAATGGCTCATTGGAATTTATGTTTTCGCGCAAAGCAGTGTTCGAGTTCCAAATGCCTGAAGGAATGGAGTTGGAAGAGATTGAACTGGAACTGATCGATTCAGGTCTGGATGAGATCGAAGAAAATGAAGGTACTTATTATGCTTATGGCGAATACACCAGCTTCAGCGATATGGCTCACAAGTTTGAAGAGTTGAATATCGAAGTGAGTAAGGCAGATTTGAAACGCTTTCCAACTACTCCTGTAGAATTTACAGAAGAGCAATTAGAAGATATTGAAAAAATGTTGGATAAAATGGAAGAGGACGAAGACGTTCAGGCCGTTTACACCAATATTGCATAAGAAATAGTAAAGATCATTCCATTTGTTTTATTAATCTGAAACAAATGGAATGATCTTTTTTACAGCTTCAAAATCGCTTTTAATCCCCAAAATCCATTCGGTTATCTAATAAATTTACGGTTTCTCCCTATTATCTCCTATTTTCGGGAAAAACTAAATTTATGCTACCTGTTCAGGAATACATCGATTATTTTAAGGAAATCTGGAATAACAGTTCCGAAGCTTTGCCCCGTTTTAACAAAGCCTATTCCAGAGAAGAAAAGTTGAAACACGAAAGCAATTTCGACAGTTTCCAGAATAAGTTGAAAGAATTGCAAAATGTGCGTAAAGCACAACAGATGCGCAAAGATCCTGCAAAATCTTTTTTCCCAATGTTCCATTCATTTCTGAAAACTGTTTTTGATTTTGACTCAGCCCATCTGGAGATTATTCTTTCCGATGAATTTAAAGATGTATCGAAAGACTTTTTTTATCAGGCAAGAGCTTTTGCACCGGAGTTAAGCGCTGAAGACATTTACCAGGGAATGCGTAATGTTTGGATTATGAACGGGCTTCAGCTAATGGCGCACAAACCTGTGAAAATCACCCCGTCGGTATTTGCTTACTCCATGATTTATCCATATAGTGACAACCTGCTCGACGACCCGGATATTAGTAGCAAACAAAAAGTTGAATTCTCGGAGCGGTTTGATTTGCGGCTTCGTGGTAATTCAATTAAACCACAAAATTTTACTGAGGAGCAATTGTATAAACTGATTTCGATGTTTGAGGAAGAGTTTCCAAGAAATGAGTTCCAGAACGTTTACGAGAGTTTATATGCCATTCAGCGAGGCCAAACCAACAGTTTGAAACTATCGCCTCAAAATGGTTTGTCGGATGATGAGATTTCTACGATTTGTTTCGAGAAAGGAGGAGCATCGGTTTTAGCCGACGGCTACCTGGTGGCAGGTAAGTTGACGATGGAGCAGGAGCGTGCTCTTTTTGGGTACGGTATTTATTTGCAATTGCTCGACGATATTCAGGATGTAAAAGAGGATTCGCTGGCTTTTACCAAAACCATGTTTTCGTGTTTGGAAGAAAAAGATTTGGGAAAATTTGTAAATAAAACAATCCATTTCGGACGCGAAGTTTTAGAAGAAATGAGCTGCTTTGAAGGAACACAAACAGATGCATTTATCGGGCTAATGAACAGAAGCATTGAAACGATGATTATTGAATCAGTCGGCCTTAATCATTCGTGGTACGATAAATCATATTTAAAGCAAATTGAGCAATTTTCGCCTTTGCACTATTCATATCTTCGAAAAAAGAGGGCACAAGGAAAATCGCAACGTTTTGCGTTATTGCAAAAATATTTTGATTCGTCTGAATTTAAGCTGGCAGTGTAATCAATCCTGCTATTTTTTGATGTATATATAGTTTGTACATTTACCCTTCAAACAAAAAACGATCAGCATGAATAAAATATACAATTGGGCAGTTTTGGGATGTGGTAAAATTGCCAAAAAGTTTGTAAACGATCTCAAATTATTGCCAAACGCAAAATTATATGCTGCCGCTTCACGGGATTTAAGCCGTGCACAGGATTTTGCGAATGAATTAGGATTTGAAAAAGCATACGGGAATTATACAGAAATGGCCGAAGACCCGAATGTAGATGTGGTTTATATAGCCACTCCGCACTCGCATCATTATGAACATACAATGTTGTGTCTGAAAAATAAGAAGGCAGTGCTATGCGAAAAAGCCTTTGCCATGAATGCCGGCGAAGTCAAACAAATGATTTCATGCGCAAAAGAAAACAACACCTTTCTGATGGAAGCCTTTTGGACTATGTTTCAACCAAGCTTCAATAAAGCACTGGAAATTGTTAATTCCGGAGAATTGGGTAAACTTAAAATGGTACGCTCTGATTTTGCTTTTAACGCCGAATTTAACGAAGATAAACGCCTCTACAATGTAAAACTTGGAGGCGGATCACTTCTTGATATTGGTATTTATCCTGTATTTGCTGCGTTATCGGCATTGGGAGTACCAGATCTGATTAAAACTTCAGCCGATTTTAGTCCAACAGGAAGTGAGGAAAGTATCAATGTCATCTTTAAATACAATGGAGGAGAAATGGCAAGCCTTTCCTCAAGTTTTGCTGTTCATTCACCCATTCAAACCGAATATTGTTGCGAAAAGGGGTATGTAGTGCTGCATCCGCGCTGGTTTACACCAACCGATATTACCATTTGGAAAGAAGGAGGAGACCAACAAATTATTCCAAATATGACCAAAGAAGGGGCGGGCTATCAGTTTGAAGCTATGCACGTTATGGAATGTTTGGATGCCGGATTAAAGGAAAGTCCGAAAATGACTTTTGAAATGAGTTTAAATCTGATAGAGACGCTCGACAGAATCCGTATCGATGCCGGAATTTTCTTCCCGGATCACGATAAAAAATTATTCTTTTAATTTCGGAAATAATTAGAGCTTGGTGTGATTGACGATTTATGTATATCGTAATTCTCACTTTTCATGCATTTAATAATTGTGTATTGTGTATTTTGCAATTAAAAATAAAATTGCAACCTGCTCTTTGCATTTGAAAATCAGGGAGATTTGTATGTTAACTTTCGGTGAAAAAATGTAAAAATGCAATAAAGAAATAATTCTCTAATGTTATTATTGTTTAGCTTTATGGTGAATAGAAATAAGACGACTACAAAAATGAACGTAACAAGAAAAAATAAAAAGCAAGTACCGGAACCAACTTTACGTAGGTTACCAGGTTATTTGTTCTTTCTTGAAAAAGTTCGTGAACAAGGTGTGATGAACATTTCTGCACCTACTATTGGAAAAGAGCTAAAATGCGATCCTACACAAGTTGTCAAAGATTTGGCAGTAACTGGAGTGAAAGGTAAACCCAGGGTAGGGTACAACACTTACGAATTGTGCCACTCTCTTGAAGAATTTCTGGGATTTAATCACTTAAACGAAGCTTTTCTTGTTGGAGCAGGAAATTTGGGGACGGCGTTAATGGCGTACCAGGAACAACAAACCTTAGGCATAAAGATAATCGCAGCATTTGATGTTGATGAAAGTAAGATTGGAAAGCATATTGGTAATACACCGGTTCTTGAATACAATAAATTATTTCATTTGTCGAACCGGCTTGATGTGGAAATTGCCATTTTAACAACACCAAATAACGTTGCGCAGGAGGTTGCAGAAGATTTGGTGAATTGTGGTGTTAAGGCAATCTGGAATTTTACCTTATCGATACTCGATTTACCTGAAAATATAATCGTACAAAATACATCGATGAGTTCGTTTGCAGCTGTTTTATTGCAGCGTTTAAACGACTCGAAAAAATAACATAAAAAGAATGATATGAAAAAGATTAATTTATTTCTTAGCTGTGCGTTCAATCAAATAAAGAAAAAATTCTTTAAAAGCGAAAAAACTGACATTAATCATGCGTGCGAACAGCTGAAAAATAACATGGAAGAAATCAACATTTTGGTGGATGAAAAGCACAAAGAAGAATATGCACAAAACTACAATCTGACTACGCGCTGGCAGACAATTTAACGTTCGTTGCTTTCAAGATTATTAGTTTCGTTACTTGTCGGTGATATTTTCTTTTCAACAAGGTAACATTTAATGCCCGAATACTTGTTGTAACTTTCTGAGCCCAGAACATGCACCTTCTTTTTGCCAACTCCGTTTTTGTGTAGTTGCACCAATAAAAATTAATCCAACTTTTCAGCTTTTAGTTTTGTTTCTGATTAATTGATTGGTAAAGCTTTATGGAAACCACTTCAAAAGGACCAGGTTTTTAAACGAAATAAATAGTATAAGCGAAGCTTTCTTCATAAAATTAGAAACCAAAACGCAGCTAATTTTATATTTTTGCCTCCAATGAAACTAGGAGAGGTATACAGGAGAAATATTTATGGCGTAATTGGTACGTTGGTATTCCATATCCTTTTGTTTTCTGCTTTTTTATTAGCCGATGTCGATATAAAAGGGAATGTAAAAGAGGAGGAAATCCTCATTGAGTTTCCTGCTGAACTATTGGAGCCGGAGTTAAATGAACCGGAACCGGTGGAAGAAAATCAGCAGCAATCACCTCCTGAGCAAACTTCCAATACAAGAACAAACATTGCTTCCAATCAATCGGCAACAGAAAATACTACAACTTCAACCGATGATTTTTTTGACGATGACTATTTGAAAGAAGTAGAAGCTGCTAAAAATCTTGTTTCGAGTGTTAACAAAAACCTGGCAAAAGAAGTAACAGATTTAAGCGATATAAAAATGCCCGTTGAAACAACGGAAGGTATGGATCGCGATTCGATAAAGAATATTATTTATGCCGGAGAAAGTAATATCGTTTATTACCTCGAAAATCGCTATCACGTTAGTCTGCCGGTTCCTGTGTATTTAACGCAGGGAGGTGGTACTGTGGTGGTTGATATCGTTGTAAACAGGCAAGGTAAAGTTGTAGAGGCTACTGCCCGGCAGAACAAATCAATACGAGACAAACAAATATTCGCGTATGCTACTGAAGCGGCTAGTCGTACGGTTTTTAACAGCGACAATTCAGCGCCTGAACCACAAAAAGGAACGATTCAATATACATTTGTTGCACAGTAAAGTAAATGTTAATTGTAATTACCTTTAACACCATTTAACATCTTTTCTTTGTCGATTTTACAATATGCCCTTATATTTGTCATACGTTTATTTTCATAAGTTTAGGTTTAGTTAGGTTAGTTAGTTTAATGAGAAAAGGATGGGTTGTTGAACCCGTCCTTTTTGTTTTTATAGCCTCAATCAAACAATAAATCCAAAAGTTTTCTTCTTTTTTTAATTAAATTTCTATCTTTATCAAGATATGTAAAGTCTTGTTAATAAGCCCAATTAGGTCTTCCAAACAATGACTATTGTTAATATGTGAATAGAATAATTTTAAATAAAGGGTTACCTTTTGACCAATAATCGAATAATATATTAGAAGATGATAAATTATACGGATGCGCAAATCCTGAAAGGAATCTTAAGGCACGATAATTTAATTTTACAGTACATCTATAAACAGTACTACTATAAAGTAAATTATTTCATTAAGAAAAACCAAGGTAATGAGGACGATGCCAGTGACATATTTCAGGAAGCTATTATCGTAATTTACAGGAAATTAAAAGAAAACGATTTAATTTTCGAAAAGAGTTCTTTTCAAGGTTATTTATTTTCTGTTTGTCGGTTTTTATGGTTGAAACAACTTGAAAAGCGTCGGATAGAAAAGGAAAAGCTGAACGATTCATTACCGTTTCAGGAGGACGTTTACGATGACAACCTGGTTGAAATTGTAGACAAGAATGAAAAATACGGATTGTATCAGAAGCATTTTAAAACCTTGAGTACAGATTGTCAGAAGCTATTGCAGATGTTTTTTGAAAAGGTCCCGTTGCGAGAAATTGCAAAAATTATGGGCTATAAAACGGAAAAATACGCTAAAACAAGAAAGTATAAATGTAAAGAACTGTTGATAAAGCGCATTAAGCAAGATACAGAATTTAAAAAGATACTTGAAGATGACACCTAAAGCAGAATTATTTGGACGCATTGAAGATTACTGTTTAGATTTATTAAACAATCAAGAGAGAGAAGAATTTGAAAATGAATTAGAGTTTAACCAGGAGCTACGAGAAGAAGTAGAACTTCACAAAAACATTCAGTCAGCAGTGCTGGAGATGGATGTTCTCGATCTCAAAGGGAAACTCGAAGAAATTCAGATCAACAGTACAAAAAATGGTAAAGTTAACGGCTCATTCGAGTTGTTGGAAGACTTAAGCGAGTTTGAAGAATTTACCGCAGAGTTAAGCCCCGAAGAACTTATTGAAAGTTTCGAATCACTCCCAAAAGTTCATGTATATCAGCATGAACGTGCAAGCAACGAAAATATTCACCACTATTACAAGGAACAAAACGGTTCTGAACAAATCATTGTGGAAGAAGATGATTTGAACGGTTTTGACATGACCGGTCTCGAAGGTCTGGAAGAGGCTATTCTTGAAACAGATATTCTGAATCTGCGCGATACCTTGCAGCAGGTTGCCAAGTCAGTTGAACCTCAATACTCAGCCGAGGATATTGATAATTACCTCACAGGAGAGATGGGCGACGATATTTTGGCCGAATTCGAAGATGAAGTGGCTCAAAACGAATATCTGCAGTCAGAAGTTAATCTGCATAAGGATGTTGAGTTTGCAGTGGCAGAATCCGATGTAATGGACCTTAGAAGTGAATTAAGAAATATAATGGAGTCGGAGACCTCATGGAATGTGAGTGAGCATACAATTGAAGACTTTATTGATGGTGTTCTGGAAGACGAAGCATTACTAGCAGAATTCAGTGCTGAGTTGAAAGAAAATACCGATTTAATGGCTGAAGTTAATCTGCGCGAGAATATTAATGGTGCAGTTGCTGAATTAGATATTATGGCTTTACGTCAGAAATTGACGGATGCCCGATCAGAATCAGAAAAGAAAGAAGTCAAGTCGATAGTTATGCCTCGTTTCGAGATTGGCTCTACAAAATTTTGGAGAAGCAGTGTAGCGGTTGTTCTTGTTTTGGTTGGATTGCTTGGTGCAATGAAGATGAATACCAATACGCTTGACAACACGTATAACAAATACTTTGAATCAACTTCATGGGCATCCGAACGTTCGGTAACAAAAACGGTTGATTTGATACAACAAGCAAAAATACATTTCCAGAAGAACGAATTCCAGGAAGCCATTAACTTGTTAAATGTTGCAACTGTTAGTCCGGATGAGAAATTTGTCACACAGTTTTATACCGGGTTAAGCTATCAGAACATTAATAAATATCCACAGGCAGTAACAGCTTATTCAGAAGTTATCGATCATGGAAATAACATGTTCATTGAAGAAGCAGAATGGTACAAAGCATTGTGTTACCTGAAAATGGATAAAAAAGCAGAAGCTAAAAAAGAATTACTTGCAGTAATCGATCGCAAAGGCCACTTTGAAAAAGACGCAAAAGCGGTCTTGCGAAAGCTCAGGTACTCTTTTAAATAATCGAAGAATCGTCCAATAGATTAATTCGAAAACATATACACATTCAATTAAGCCTGTCGGTTACGACGGGCTTTTTTTATGCGAATTCCCTGGTCGATAGAAAAAGCGATTATTAGAAAAATAAGAATTGCAAAAAAGTAAAGATCATAACTGGTGTAAACCGGTGAATTATCACCAATACTTTTAAAACTCATCCAGTAATGAGGGTGGGCAAGTCGTGAGTTGGAGTTTTCCAGGTAATGAAGTTTTGCTAAACGAAGCGCTTCATCTTTTGTTTTACCGCCTTTCAGATACTTATAAAAAGAAGTCATTATTTGAGTTCCGGCTTCATCTTCAACCTCCCAAAGTGACATTACAACAGAAGGACATCCGGCATAAAGAAAACCTCTGGCCAGACTCATTAAACCTTCTCCTTTCTGCAGTTTTCCGATCCCCGTGTTACAGGCACTCAAAACCGTCATCTTAGCATTTAGTTTAAGGTTGTAAATATCAGCCGTATTTAGCCAACCATCGTTATCTAATGCGGTTGAATCAATGTTTTGACTAAAGGCTAAGCGTGAATATGCTGGTAGCGAATCGTTTATGTAGGCGTGCATAGCCAGGTGAAGAATATCAAAACGACCACTTTCTTCTCTAAAATTCTGTTCGGTAGCATTATCACTTTTGAAAACAGTTGTATTTACTGATTTTGAAATCGCATTTACTTCTTTTTCAACACCCGGTAATGGAGCCAGACTGTAATGGCTGCCTGTCATTACGAAATCTTCAGAATTATATTTGGGCGCAAATGCCAGCGTATGATTTTGCAATTTAGGTTTTGAGGCTTTGTTTTTCAGGAATATATTAACCGAATTGGCGTAGTTTATATTTATATTTTTAATCAGATAATCCAATTCATTAAAACGGATAGTTTCACTCGTATCAGGCAACGATCGGAGCAGTCCATCGAATGAGAGGTAATTAAGTTTACCATCAGGAATAATAGTTAGGTGCTTATCGGTGAGGTATTTTTCGTATGGTTCGATAAGAAGCTTATAAAGTTTATGAGCAGATAGGCAATATTGTTTTGCATCTTCGTTGTGCGTGAAAATATAATCAGGAGAGGACATAAAACGAAATGTAGTTTCAAGTGCTTGTATTTCATCGTTTTGAAGTCGAGTTTTGTTAAAGTGAACTTCCTTGTCCGTGATAAAAAAGGTGAATAACGACGCTAAGGTGTCTAAATTGGTTTCGTTCGTCGGATCCTGTTTGTCCGGTTCGATCAAAACATATTCTATTAAGGCTTCCTTCTTATCAGTTTGTTTTTGTATATCTGTTAAATCAAGAAAAGAGTTGGAATATTTTAAGTCGTAATAATCGGGGTAATTTTCTTCCATATACCGATTTAACTCATCGCGCTGACGTGAAGCATTAAAAATTTTACTGTTGTATTCATCAAGCAAACTACTATCAGGTTCTTCGTAACTTAATTCCTCGTATTGTAATTCTGAATAGTTCGAAATGGTATTGTTTAATTTTCGCTCCAATTCAATAATGCTGTCAGGGATTAAACTATTTTCCTGTGCCAGTTCATTCGAAATTTTATCAAAAAGTGCACTGCTTTTAAGTTGTTCTGAACTATGAAAAGCAAGATTCAGATAATCCTGATTACCCGAGTGATCGTAGGCAAGATACGATGATTCGATAATTTTGCTAATTGTTTGATATTGTAGATTGGTAAGTTGAATTTTACTTTCATCATTCGATATTTCTTTCCTTGCCTGTAGAATAAGCTCTCCGGTATTATTGTAACAACTCAGCGCATAATCAAGATTGGTACTAAACTCCGAGCCTCTGTTCTCATTATCCAATAGTGCAATATCTAAATATACATCACCGATTGCCTTAATAAGACTGATACAATCCATCAGCGACCGAGTTTGGTTCATATGTAGTTCAGAAGTTTCAGGATCAGTTTGTTCCATTTCTAAAGCAGCCAATCCATTTTTATAAGATTCAATCGCTATCAGAAGATTGCGTTTTTTTTCTGTTTTGAAACTGGTAATTGCTTGTGTATTTATTGTTCTGTCTCTGTATATGTCACCTTCATATTGGTAATAGGTTGCAAGTTCTGTTCCGGTTTCATTTTGTAATGTTTTCAAAAGTTCATAGGCAGAAGACAAATTTTCAATAGCCTGATCAAAATGATTCGTTTGAGCAAGAAATTGAGCGTAATCCATGAATGCATTGGCCAATTCTAAACTTGTGCCATAATACTGATTTGATAAAGAAATGGCATGTATGTAATAATTATTTGCTTTTTCATTGTCCCCCAGTGATAAATAACTTCCAGCTAATATGTTATCAAATGAAATTTGATATGCTGTATCCGCATAAGAATAGCACTTATTAGATATTTCGATCACTTCTCTATAATTATTTGTAATATATTTTATCTCACTAATAGCATAATAAGATTTTGCGACATTCTCATAATTTATTGGTATTATCGACATATAAGAATTAAGTGCTTGATTAAAATAATTTAAAGAATTAATGTAATCAAGTTTAGCTCTGTAAACATTGCCAATATTTAAATAGAGTACTCCAAGTAGGCCATTATTTAAAGGTCTGCGCAAAAAGATATTCTTCTCAGCCAACAGGTAATTTTCTAACGCTTTTTCATTTTCTCCCAAGTTTTTATAACTAATTCCAATGGAATAATAGGCTGTTCCGAGATAATAATTTTCATTTCCGTAAATTTTTTTTCGATAGTCCAAGTATTCCTTAAAAACTTCCAGAGCTTCGTCGTGCTTCCCATCACCACTTAGATTGGCTCCTGTTCTACGTAACTCGTTGGATTTCTGTAATAAGGCTATGGAATCTTGCACTTGGGAAAGCAAGATGTTCGGGAGAAATATTATCAGAAATACGAAGCTGAATTTCTTGAAAATTGTCATTTGATGTTGCGATTTATAGTACCAAAATAGAATTTTTTTCAATTTTTTTCAAAAAAGAGGGGTTACCTTTTTCTACTTATCAGAATATACTAGTGAATGTGTGTTTAAAAGTTTAACGAATTAATTTATTTATACGATGAAAAGGGTACAATTTCAATCAACAGAAAATACTTTCGAAGTTTGCGGTTTTGAAGTGATGAATGCAGAAGCTATGAACAATGTTCGTGGTGGAGTTGAACCTCCAAAATCAAGAGACAAAGATGTTTTTGATTTTGAAGAAGAATAGTTACAAGTATTTACTGTTAAGATTCTAAGATATGAAAGTTATAGCTGATTTTTTTGCAGAGAGCATAAGCGGAATTGAAGTTTTGTCAGAAGACGTAATGAATAATATCCGTGGTGGAGTAGTACCTCCCAAATCAAGAGACAAGGATGTTTTTGATTTTGAAGAAGAATAATCAAAATTATAGAATCATGAAAGCTATAACATTACAAGACAATAATAAGAAATTAAATAATTTTGGTTTCGAAATTCTTTCACGGAATGAGTTAAACGAAGTACGTGGAGGAGGAAAACCCAAATCAAGAGATAAAGATGTTTTCGATTTTGAAGAAGAATAGCCTATATACAGAACCAATTGAGTTGTTAGTACAGGGGTTAAAACAAGGACGGTTTTAACCCTTTTTTTATGCCTCTATTTTTCTTTTCCCTCAAATAACCTGTAATTATTAAACTTACATTTTAAAGCTCCGTTAAATAAGTCGACTTTTTGAGACGGTTTTAATCCCACAAATTTCAGGCTATCAAAAGCAGAACTGAGAATCCAGGCACTATTACCTGCATATTGGTGTTTAAAACGCTCTCCAATCATAGAATAAAGACCATCGAGATCATTTTCTCTTAGTCTTTCACCATAAGGTGGATTTGTCAGAATTGTTGCATTATTTAAGTCGATTTCCAAATCTTTAAAATCGGTACATTTAAACTCAATTTTGTTAAACACCAGAGCACGCCGCGCATTGGTTTGAGCATTTAATAAATTACTTCCCGATATATCAGAAGCATATATTTTATACCTGAAATCTCTTTTTTCAACCGGCTCGGTAACTTTCTCCCAAAGAAGCGGATCAAAATCGTTCCACAATTGAAATGCAAATTCTTTTCTGAATTTTGCCGCAGGTATATTTTGGGCAATCATTGCTGCTTCAATAGGCAAAGTTCCTGAACCACACATTGGATCCATAAAATCGGAGTTTCCCATCCATCCGGTGAGATAAATCATTCCGGCAGCAAGAACTTCGTTTAATGGTGCATCTCCTTGTTTTACACGGTAGCCTCTTTTGTGTAACGATTCTCCGGAGCTGTCGATAGATAAAGTGCAGGTGTCCTGAAAAATGTGAACATTGATTATTATATCAGGATTATCTGTGTCAACGTTTGGTCGCTTGCCATAATTCTCACGAAAATAATCGGCAATGGCATCTTTTACTTTTAAGGAAGCAAACATCGAGTTCCTGAAATCGCGTGAGTTTACAACAACGCTGTTTATCACAAAATTCTGATCGACATTAAAATAGTTTTGCCATTTAATCCTTTTACATTTCAGATAGAATTGATCGACATTTTTGAAATTGAAATGTTCGATTTCTTTTAAAATACGTAAGGCTGCCCGAAGGTTATAGTTCGACTTATATATTAACTCAAGATCGCCTTCATAAAATACGGCACGTTTTCCGCGTCGTACATTTTTACCGCCAATACGTTTAACTTCTTTTGCCAAAACATCTTCCAACCCGGAAAAGGTTTTTGCGATTAACTTATACTCTTTCAATGATTTGATTTTTTGTTTTTAAATACCTGCCCCGTCCATAAAAGGAATATCTCTTGGGCGTTTTTGCACTACGCGCGAATTGGCCGGAAGATCATTGGTTACCCAAACATTTCCTCCAATTACCGAATTTTCGCCAATGGTAATACGGCCAAGGATGGTTGCTCCTGCATAAATAACAACATTATTCTCCAGAATTGGGTGACGAGGAACTCCTTTTATTGGATTTCCATCATCATCAAGTGGGAAACTTTTTGCTCCTAAGGTAACTCCCTGATATATCTTTACATTATCTCCAATTATACATGTTGATCCAATAACTACACCGGTGCCATGATCGATGGTGAAACTCTCACCAATCTGAGCTTTTGGATGAATATCAATCCCGGTTTCGCTATGTGCCATTTCAGTAATAAAACGCGGAATAAGTGGAACATCGAGCTCTAAGAGTTTATTAGCCACCCGATAGTTGGTTATGGCTCTGATGCCCGGATAACTAAAAATAACCTCGCCAAAGTTTTTGGCTGCAGGGTCATTCAGAAAAGTCGCTTCAACATCTGCAACCAACCTTCGTCTTATTTCGGGTAGAAATTCGATAAAAGCAACCGCCTTTTCCTGCGCAGTTCCTTTATGTTTTTCAATCCTTTTTTCCGAAGGATCGGTACATTCAAAACACAATCCGGCCAAAATTTCACCAGTAAGCATTTCTAGCAGTTCATCAACATAAACTCCCATGTAGTGAGGAGTTATGGTTGTTTTTAAAGTTGTACTCCCGAAATAGCCCGGAAAAAGGATTTCGCGAACCAGGTTAATTATTCGTTTCAGCCGTTTGTTTGATGGCAATGGTTCTCCCATCATGTGCTTGTGACAAACCAACTTGTACGATTCCGGATTACTCAACTTGGTAATTGTATCAAATATTTTTTGGTCCACTTTGTTATTTGTCATGCTGTTGAAGTATTATACAAAACTAATTACAATCATCGAAGAATTGTAACTAATAACATATAAAACGTGGTTCTTGTTGAGGATTTTAATCTAAACTTGAAATGATTAGGATTGCATCTTCTGATCGCTCTTCATAATTCCCATAAATCATATGATGGAGGAAACTCTAAATCTCCGGTTGACGCAGCTCCGGTAATGGCAATTATTTTTGATTGTTATTCAATTTCCTTCAGATCTTTTTTCCATTCAATATAGCCTAATACAGCCATAACTGTGTAAACGATAAATAATATAACAGTTGCCCAAAGTCCTTTGTATACGTACAATCCCGCAGAAAAAGCATCAACAAAAACCCAAATCAGCCAATGTTCCAGGTATTTTCTGGCAAGCATCCATGTTGCAACAATACTCAATGCCGTTGTCATTGAATCCATGTGAGGAACATCGGAATTGGTATAATTCTGCAAAATGTAGAGGAGTAGGGCGTAAAGAGCAATCGAAATAACAGCCAGTTTTAACCACAATATTTTTCGGGTGGTTTTTACAGAAACTTTTTTTTCGTTTTGTTTTTTCCCTGTGAGCCAAAAATACCAGCCATAAATACTAATTACTACATAATATGCCTGAAGACCCATGTCGGCATATAACCTGGCATTAAAAAATACAAGCACATAAAGCGCGGAGGTTAGCAAACCTGTCGGCCACGTTAAAATGTGTTGTTTGATCGAAAAAAGGATGTAGGCTAAACCAAGAATGGCTCCCAGTATTTCAATGTAATTACCCAAGAGCCATTCCCAAACTATATCAGTCATAAAATTTAATCAGTTGTCACCAATAGGTTTTTGTATTCCTCCTGATTCTCAATAACGTCGAGTGCTTTTAAAATCGCGTCATCTTTTTCGTATAAAATTTTATACATATCGTTTCTGGAGTATACATCGCGAGCTATAAGTGCTTTTAGTTCTCTTTTCAAATCGTCTTTCATAAAAGCCAGACTTTCTTCGTCTTTTTCAATGCCTTCATCAATTCCTTTGGCAACTACCTGATCAATATTTTCATCGGTTACCTCGAACTTTTTGTTGAATTCATCAAACGTAGGATATTTCTCTTCCAGCTCGTTTCTATGAGAATCAACATAGTCCAACACAAAATTATAAGTGATCTGATTTCTACGAAGTTTATTTACATAGGCATAATGCGCTGATGTATCCATTGGTACAAAAATGTCCGGCATTACACCGCCACCTCCATAAACATCGCGGCCATTAACCAGGGTTTTGTGTTTTAATTCGTTATCAAAATGAATACTGTCGGCATTAAACATTTCTCCGTTGCTAATTCGGTTAGCGTAATCTTTTCTGTACTCGCTAACACCATCTTCATAAGGTTTCTGAATACATCTGCCACTTGGAGTATAATAGTGAGCAGTTGTTAAACGTACCATCGAACCGTCATTCAGGAAAAATGGTTTTTGTACCAGGCCTTTTCCAAACGAGCGACGGCCAATTATTACTCCTCGATCCCAATCCTGTACCGCTCCCGAAACAATTTCACTAGCAGATGCTGAACCTTCGTTAATCAATACAACTAATTTCCCCTCCTCAAATGTTCCTTTTGCAGAAGCTTTATATTCACGTTTAGGATCGTTATTACCATCAGTATAAACAATGAGTTGCTGATTGTTTAAAAACTGATCAGCTAATTCGATGGCTGATTTCAAATAACCACCACCGTTATTACGAAGATCGAGAACAAGATTCTGAATTCCTTCTTGTTTTAAATCGCTCATCGCCTCCAAAAACTCATTGGTGGTAGTGGCTGCAAATTTATTCAGCTTAATGTAACCGGTCGACTCATCAAGCATATATGATGCATCCAGACTGAAAATTGGAATTTTATCTCTAATAATCGTAAAATCGAGCGCTTCCGGTGTACCTCTTCTGGCTATTGTAAGGTCAACTCTTGTTCCTTTTTCTCCGCGTAACAAATCGTATACATCCGAATTCTTCAGGCCAATTCCGGCAATATCTTTTCCGTCAACTTCAACAATACGATCGCCGGCACGTAAGCCAACTTTCTCCGATGGGCCATCGGCAATCACCGTCGTTACCATCAACGTATCTTTATAAATATTGAAAGAGATACCAATACCTTCGAAATTTCCTTTTAAAGGTTCGTTCATTTTATCCACCTCTTCCTTCGAAATATAAGTTGAGTGTGGATCAAGCTCCTCCAACAGGTGAACAATGGCTTTTTCTGTTAAATCTTCAACATCCGCCGAGTCTACATAATAGCCATCAACTAAACGTAACAAACGGGCAAATTTAACCTGACTTTCCTGTACATCTTGTGCTTTTACAGTAGATGGTAATACAATGAAAAGAGCCAGAATTAAATTTATTCCTATAGATTTAATATGCTTTAATTTTGTCATGGTCATAATTTTACGCGTTAATATTATAACGAACAATTTTCGCAATAAGTCTGCCAAAATATAGTTTGTTATAATTTGCAACAACTATTCCCACTCAATTGTTGCAGGTGGTTTCGATGAGATATCATAAACAACGCGGTTAATTCCACGTACTTTATTTATAATTTCGTTCGACATTTTTGCCATAAAATCATAAGGTAAATGTACCCAGTCAGCAGTCATACCATCAGTTGAAGTTACAGCACGCAAAGCAACGGTGTTTTCATAGGTGCGTTCGTCGCCCATAACACCTACCGATTGAACGGGCAGCAACATTACACCGGCTTGCCAAACTTCGTCGTACAGTCCCCAACTTTTTAAACCATTAATAAAAATGGCATCGGCTTCCTGCAGCATGCGTACTTTTTCCGGAGTTACATCGCCAAGAATACGAATTCCTAATCCCGGCCCCGGGAAAGGGTGACGGCCTAAAAGTTCTTTTTTAATATTGAGAGCTGCACCAACGCGACGCACTTCATCTTTGAACAATAACTTCAGCGGCTCAACAACCTTCAGTTTCATTTTCTCTGGCAGACCACCAACATTGTGGTGCGACTTGATAGTTGCCGAAGGTCCGTTTACCGAAACCGATTCAATAACATCAGGATAAATCGTTCCCTGAGCCAGCCATTTTACATCTTGTATTTTGTGCGCTTCTTCATCAAACACCTCGATAAAGTTGCGTCCAATAATCTTTCTTTTCTGTTCCGGATCAGTTACACCGGCCAAATCATCCCAGAATTTTTGTCGGGCATCAACACCAATTACATTCAGTCCCATATCCTCGTACGAATGCAATACATCTTCAAATTCGTTTTTACGAAGCAGACCGTTATCTACAAAAATACAGGTGAGGTTTTTGCCAATGGCTTTGTGCAGTAGAACTCCGGCTACAGATGAGTCAACACCGCCTGAAAGTCCCAGAACTACTTTGTCGTTGCCCAGTTGATCTTTTAATTCTTGTACAGTTGTCTCAACAAACGAATCCGGAGTCCAGTTTTGTTCGCATCCGCAAATGGTGGTCACAAAGTTTTGCAGCAATTGTTTTCCCTCTGTTGTATGATATACTTCAGGGTGGAACTGAATCGCCCATGTTTTTTCGTCATCAACTTTGTAAGCTGCGTAATTCACATCCTCGGTTGAGGCAATAACTTTATAGTTTTTCGGAAGTTTTACAATTGTATCGCCGTGCGACATCCAAACCTGAGAGTGCAGGCTTATATTTTGAAACAGTACACTGTCGTGATCGATAAATCCGAGGTTTGCCCGGCCATATTCACGGGTATTCGACGGAGCAACTTCACCACCATAAAAATGAGCCATGTACTGAGCTCCGTAACAAACGCCAAGAACCGGCATTTTTCCTTTGATTTTCGACAAATCAGGACGCGGTGCATCTTCGTCGCGAACCGAGTAGGGACTACCCGAAAGGATCACTCCTTTAACACTTTCATCGATTTCCGGGAAGTGGTTAAACGGGTGAATTTCACAATAAACATTTAGTTCGCGGACCTTACGTCCAATCAATTGTGTGTATTGAGAACCAAAATCAAGGATTAAAATCTTTTCCTGCATGAATAACAACTTTTGTTAATGAAAGGACAAAAGTAAGAATATCGCATCAAAATCTTTTCAAATGTGAATGAAAATGAGGCTGGTGTTAATAAGAGGTCGGTGTTTAGCCGTAAAATATGTAAAATTAATTCGGAAACTGTACGTTAAGATTTAAGTGTTGTTACAGAATTACTAAATTTGAGCGAATTTTTAAATCCAGGTTTTGATGAGAAGTCTTTTGCTGCTTTGTATTGCGTTTTTATGGTTATTGCCCAACGAAACGATTTTTGCCCAGAACATTGCTGAAAACGAAATCGTTGTTATACAAGGCGAAAAATTTGTTATGCACCATGTTCGCACCGGCGAAACTATTTATTCTTTGACGAAAAAGTATGGAATTACCAGTGCCGAATTAGAACAGCTAAATCCATCAATTAGCCAGGGACTTACCATTGGTCAGGTTTTGAAACTTCCTTATTCGGAAGGACTTGATCTTCAGAATTCGCCTTCTGCACAAAAAGGAGATCCGTCGGGTTTTATTAAGCATAAAATAGAGTCGAAAAGTGAAACCGCCTATTCCATCGCCAAAAAATATGGAATAACGGTTGAGGAACTCCACGCGTACAATCCAACTGTTCGAAAATTTAAGAAACGCACCGAATTGAATATTCCGTTTTGGGAAGAAGTTGAAGAAGTGGGTGACGATACAAAACCAGAAACGGTAGGGGCTGGTGAGTTTATCACACATCAGGTTGTTTCGGGCGAGACTTTGTATTCGCTTGCCAAAAAATACGGAACAACGGAGCAGGAAATTATTGCCTTAAATCCCGGAGCAGAGCAGCTGAAAACGGGAATGATCTTGAAAATTAAAAGTGGTGGATTCGAAGAAAGTTTAGATCTGCCTCAACCGATTGAAAATAGCGGTAAAAGAAATTACACCGAACATATTATTGAATCGGGCGAAACTATGTGGGGAACAACCCGCAAATACAACGTTTCGGAAGAAGAGTTAAAAGCATTGAACCCGATTTTGAATACAGGATTTCCGGCTGGAGCAGTCATTAAAATTCCGATTGCTGAGGCCGCTGGTTCATTGGCAAAACCGGTAAACGAAGAAGCTTTTGATAAACATCTTGTGGAAAAAGGGGAGACTTTATATGGTTTGTCGAAACAATACAATCTTAGTATTCCCGATATTATAAAATACAATCCAATACTCGACCGAAGAAATCTGGGTTATGGAGAAACCATATTAATTCCTAAAAAGCCGGAGGAAATTTTTGCCAAGCCCGAAAGCGATAATGTTGTAATTGCAGATGTTGATTCAGCAAAATTGTTGGAAGAATTTTATGCGGTAGAATTACCGGTTGAAATACCTGAGTCGTGTGTCCCCGATTTGTCGACATTGACTTCTGGAAAAACCTACAATGTTGCCTTATTTTTACCATTCTTTTACGAAGCAAACGACACACTGAATCGCGAAGATTTAGTAATAGATTCAATGGCACTTTTCACAACCGAGGAGACAGAAATTGCCCAGGATACAACTATTGAACTGGAGGAACGAAAAGAATTGTTTAAACAGTTTTATGGCGGAAGCGAAAACTTTGTACAGTTTTACGAAGGTGTACTTTTATCCATCGATTCAATACAGAAGCTTGGTTTTAATGTACAATTGAATGTTTTTGATACGCAACGAAATAAAGACTCGATTCGTCAGTATTTTCAGAATGAAGATTTTTTCATGACTGATTTAATTATTGGGCCAATCTTTCCAAATGTTCAACAGGAAATTGCAGCCTACGCCGCAAAAAATCAGATTCCGATTATTTCGCCACTGGCTTCGCAAACAACTATTTCGCAATCAAATCCGAAGTACTTCCAGGTAAATCCGTCGCGCGATTACCTGATTCGCCAAACCGCAGAAATGGTAGCCGAAGAGCATTATAACAGTAATTTTATCATTGTAAAGACATCTGATTATTCAGGAACTACAGAAGGTCAATTGGTAGAACTTTTGCGCGAAAAGTTTTTTAACTCCGGTTTGTTAAGTAGCAACGAGGGCGTAAACTTTACGATTTACGATTTTCAAAACGAAGGCGCTTTTGGCTTGCGACGAATTATGTCGAAAACCAAAGAAAATGTGGTTTACATTCCATCTGAAAACGAAGGCGAGTTAAGCGTTGCTATATCAAATATCAACAATTTGTCGGATGAATTTTCGATTACGCTGATTGGCACCAATCGCTATCCAAGCTATGCCAGTATTCAGTTGGAGCAGTTTCATAACCTGAAACTAAAATACATTGCACCGTACTACACCGATTATACGAATCAGCAAACCATTAATTTTGTTGAGAAATACAAAAACAACTTCGGTACAGAACCTGATAATTTTGGATTCCAGGGCTACGATGTAACATTGTATTTCTTAACAGCATTAATTACTTATGGTAGCGATTTTGCCGGATGTTTGCCATACATGCATACTTCTCAGGTGCAGGGAAATTATCATTTCGAGCAACTTAGGCAGTTTGGTGGGTATATGAACGAAGGAGTTTCGGTCATTTCATACACTCGCGATTTCGAGGTAAAACGCAAGCGTGTTAAGGGGCAACCTCGTTTGATTATGGCTTCCGACAATTAAAAGTTGGTAGCATTTCTCATAAACTGATACCCGAAAATATTTTATCTTAACCGATCAATAAATTAAACTGAAATGGAAAATTTAACTGTTGGAACAAGGGTTGAACATCCGCGTTACGGACAAGGAATTATAAGTAAAGACAATCTTACTGCTTACGAAATATTTTTTGAGCGAGGCGGTAAAATGGAAATTACAAAACGAAATACCGACCTTACTGTTTTAGAAGTAAATGAAGCTGCTCCAAAATCCGGTCTTTCAATCGGCGAAATAGAAAAAGTATTAAGTTACGTGCTCGATAAACACGGAGCATTAAACGAGATTGTTCCGCTTGGTGAAAAATGGGAAGGTGGAACCATGTTGCTTCAACCGGCCAATCCTGACCTAAAACCAAAAGAAATTCCGGTTGAAACATTCTTTCACAAAATTGTAATGTTGCGCGACAGACTGCGTGTTTTGGAGCAAAACATTAACAGCAGCAAATCGCTGACCGACGAGGAAAAAGTGAATATTCAGCAATACATAACACGTGCTTACGGTTCGCTAACAACTTTTAATGTGTTGTTTGCCGACAAGGAGCATTATTTTGTTGGAGCAAAAACTAAATAGTTATGAAAAAAATCAACCTAATCCTACTATTCTCATTGATAACCGGAATTGCTATCGCACAAAATAAAACACTAAAAGTGTGGCCTAACGGTGCACCAAACGATAACGGGATGACCGATCCTGAGGAAAAATACGACGGTGTGCGTGTTCGAAATGTGTCGGAAGCCGAAATGTATGTTTTCTCGCCTGAAGCCGAAATTAATACCGGCGCGGCCGTGGTAATCTGTCCCGGCGGTGGTTATTGGATAGAAGCGATGGACCACGAAGGATACGACATTGCACGTTTTCTTCAATCAAAAGGAATTACCGGAATTGTATTAAAATACCGCTTGCCTTACGGAAACCACGAAGTTCCGTCGAGCGATGCACGACAAGCGATTCGTATCGTACGTGCAAATGCCGAAGAGTGGGGAATCAATCCTGAAAAGATTGGAATTGCCGGTTCTTCAGCCGGTGGACATTTAGCGTCAACAGCGGGAACTGTTTTTGATTATGGGAATAAAGAGAGTCCAGATGAAACAGAACAGCAAAGTTGCCGGCCTGATTTTATGTTGTTATTGTACCCGGTAATTACGATGGACGAAACATTTACACATTTGGGATCACGTGAAAACCTGATCGGCAAAGGCCACGATAAAGAATTAATCAGGAAATATTCGAACGAGTTAAATGTGAGTGCTGAAACGCCACCCTCTTTTCTGGTTTTGGCCGACGACGATACAGCTGTTTTACCAAAAAATTCAATCAATTTCTACTTAAGATTGAAAGAATTTGACGTGCCAGCTGAGTTGCATATTTTTGCAAAAGGTGGTCACGGTTTTGGTATCCGTAAAAACGGAATCGCGGCTGACAACTGGCCTGAAATGTTTTATACCTGGTTGAAGGTTCTAAAAATTGTAGAATAAATGAATCGGACTCACCCGCTAAAAGTTCTGAAATATTGTCCGAAGTGTGGTTCTGCGGAGTTTAATACATCCGGCGACCGATCATTAAAATGCGCTTCCTGCGGGTTTCATTTTTTTATTAACTCAGCAGCGGCAGTTGCGGCTTTGGTTACTATCGACTCCGGAAAACTGATGCTGGTAACACGTGGCGTTGAACCCAACTATGGCAAACTGGATCTGCCCGGCGGATTTATCGATCCTTTAGAATCGGCAGAAGAGGCCGTAAAACGTGAACTTAAAGAAGAGTTGGGACTAGAGGTAAAAACCTTAAAATATCTGGGATCCGCACCAAACGAATATGTCTTTTCTGAATATACGGTGTTTACTTTGGATATGGCATTTCAGGTTTCAGCAGAATCGGTGGAAGGCCTGAAACCGATGGACGATATCCTCGATTATAAATTTTACTCTGAAGAAGAACTGGATTACGATGATATTCCGGCGCCTTCGATAAAAAACTTTGTGAAAGACTATTTTCAAAGCATAAAAGCATAAACGATGAAGACAGAAATAAAACAACGGTTAGCGGCTTTACGCGCCGAAATGAAAAAGCTCGATATTGATGCGTGGTACATTTCAGGTACCGATCCGCACTCGAGCGAATATTTACCCAAACGCTGGGAAACACGCGAATATATTGCCGGATTTACGGGTTCGTACGGTTTGGTTGCGGTAACACTGGACAAAGCAGCTTTATGGACCGATTCGCGGTATTTTTTGCAGGCTGCCGAAGAGCTGGAAGGTACCGGAATTGAAATGCAGAAGTTACGCGTTACGGATGCCGTTTCGCCAGATACATGGCTAAGCCAAAATTTGCCTGCCGGCAGCAAAGTAGGGCTCGATGCACAATCACTGACTGTTGACGCTTTCAGAGGTTTGCAAAAAGGCTTTTTAAAAAAAGACATTGAACTGGTGGAAACGCCGGATTTGTTGGAAGCCATTTGGGAAGATCGCCCGGCTGTTCCAGACGATAAGGTTTTTGAACTTGACGTAAAATATGCCGGAGTTGGACGTCCTGAAAAACAACAAAAGATTGCCGGTGAGTTGGCTTCAGCTGGTGCTGATATTCATGTGGTTTCTATGTTAGACGAATTGGCGTGGTTGTATAACTTGCGTGGTTCAGATGTGCCATATAATCCAGTTTTTACTGGTTTTGCGGTAATTGGCGAAAAAGAAAGTGTTCTTTTTGTCGATTCAGGCAAGATTGATTCGGATTTAAAATCGAAAATTGAAGCCGATGGCGTTAAGGTGAAAAATTATACCACCTTTTACAACTATCTGGCAGAAATTGAGGGGAAAACCGTATTTGTAGATCCGTCAACTTTAAATTTTGCTGCTTATAGTGCCCTTGCCGCCAGTAACGAAATCGTTGAAGGAACTTCTTTGGTGGCCATTCAAAAAGCATTAAAGAACGAAACCGAATTGGAAGGTTTTAAAAGTGCGATGAAAAAGGATGGGGTGGCATTGGTTGAATCAATATTCTGGTTGAAGGCCATAATTGGAAAACAAACTGTAACTGATTATGAGTTTGGGCAAAAACTAGCGGAATTCAGGGCAAAACAGGACGGTTTTAAAGGCGAAAGCTTTACTCCGATTGTTGGCTACAAAAGCCGCGGTGCGCTTGTTCACCTTCACATTGGTGCCGATGATGCACTTCCGCTGGATGCAGATGGAGTAGTGTTGTTTGATTCAGGTGGTCAGTACATCGATGGTACTACCGATGTTACACGCACGATTGCGCTGGGAGCGGTTTCTGATCAATTCAAAACCGATTTTACGCTCACCCTGAAAGGAATGATCGGTCTAACTCAAGCGAAATTTCCTTATGGTGTAAAAGGTTGTCACCTCGATATTCTTGCACGTCAGGCACTGTGGGATAATGGTATGAACTACGGACATGGTACCGGTCATGGTGTTGGGCATTTCCTGAATGTACACGAAGGCCCGATGGCGATCCGACTGGAATACAACGAAAACCTGATGCAGCCTGGACAAGTGCTTTCGAACGAACCTGCGTTTTATCGCGAAGGACAATACGGACTTCGTACTGAAAATATGATGGTTTGTGTAGAGCGTGAAACTACCGAGTTTGGTCGTTTCCTTGGTTTTGATACCCTTACACTTTGTCCGATCGACACAACCTTGATAAAAGTTGAATTACTGAGCGAGAAAGAGCGTAAATGGTTAAACGATTATCACCGTTGGGTGAACGAGGAGTTGAAGCCACTACTGGAAGAAAAATATCATAACTTTTTGGATGAGATAACACAGGAAATCTGATTAGAGGATTTATAATTCAATTGCAGATTTTTTGCAACCGGAGAGCAGTGTTTTTATTGGAAATGCTGCTCTTCTTTTTTATTGAATTTGTTGATGAGCGCTTTTCTCAGTAGAACGACCCAAAAACAGGAATAATCCGTTTACAAAATAACTTGAGATAATTACTGCATTTCCCCAGTCTGGGTAATTATTCATGGTCATTAATTTGCCGATTAATGCAGTAATTCCACCCAGCAACATTCCCCAGATTACATTTTTTCGGTTCACCTGAATGGCAAGTAAACCACAAAGCATCGGCACAACAAAAGCGCCCGAGAAAAAACTCAACGCCAACAGCAAAGCCTGAATTACCGAAGTTATATACAATGAGATCAGTAAACTCAAAATCCCGATTACAACCACCAGCCAGCGCGTTAGTGGCAGCGATTGTTTTTTCTCGAGGCTGCCGCTGAAAAGTTCACTTAAAATCATCGACGAGGTAAGCAAAGTGGTGTCCGCCGACGACATTACTGCCGATAGTAGTGCCGCAATAAAAAGTCCGTAAGCCCAGTCGGGGAGAAGATGCCCGGCAAATGTCATAATGCCTTCATTTTCTTTTCCGGAATAAACACCCAAATAAGTTAGAGCAAACGAAACCGGGATTAAAATAGTAGCTACGATGAAAATACTTCTTCGTGCAGTTTTTTCACTGCCTGCACAGAAAAGTCGGGAGTAAATATCAGGTCCCACAATAAATGTTACCGAATAGGTCATTAACAGAACTACGAGATCGACAAATGAAAAGGAGGCGTTAAACAACGCGTTTATTTTTAGTGGCTCAACCTGCGTGTGCGCCGGCGACTTGAATGCGAAAAAAAGCAAGGCTGCCAGCCCGGTAACTATTAGGACTGATTGTAAGGTATCAGTCTTTAGAATGCTCAATTGCCCGCCCAACAAGGTGTAAACGATAAAAATAACACCCGATAAAATTGCTGCATTCTGGTACGAAATAAAACCAAGTCCCTGCAGAATTTGAGCAGCTGCAATTATTTGAGCTGCCACAATTCCTAACCAGGCCAATGGAATTATAATTGTAGAAAATCGTTCTGCTTTTCTTCCGAAAAATTTACCTAAAAGTTCGGGTAAAGTGTAATTCCCGTAACGACTTACATATTTCGAAATCGGTGCCAGAATATACAATCCGATTGCTGCAGAAAACAAAAACCACAAGGCTGCCCAGCCTCTGCTTTGGCTTAGTTCAATGGTTCCCATAACTGCCGAGCCACCCAAAATGGTTGCCAGCAAACTTCCTGAAACCTGCCAAATTCCGGCTTTTTTATCGGCAACATAATAATCCGATGGTTTTTTGATCCGAAATGCCGAATAAACGCCGATCCCGACAATAAAAACAAAATAAATAAGTATGGTAATTTCCGTTTGCATAATTAGTTAACAAATATGGGAATTAATGCGTCAATATTGTATTTTTGCTTGTCAATAAAATAGGAAAACGTATTCATTTTATTGATCCTGTAACAGGCGATAATTGCCGAAAGTGTTTACGGGGTTGAAGTGTTAAATAGGTTTCAATTAATTTTGATTTATAACGCATTAAATGGATTTGAATATTAGAAAATCACAACCCGGTGATTTTTATTTCCTTGAAAAGCTGGAAAACGAATCTTTCCCGCAGTTTCAACAGAGTTCCCGCCAAAGTATCAAACACAGCCTGGATAGTACGTTTCAGGAAGTTTTAATTGTAGAATCGAAAGAAGGTAAAAAGGTAACTTCAGCAGGGGCACTAACTTTGTTTAAATATAAATATGCACTGCGAATTTATTCAATTGCTGTTGTGGCAGAATACAGAAATGCCGGTCTGGGCACTTTCATGCTGAACTACGTGAAAAACCAGGCGATCGAAAATCATTATCAGAAAATATTGATTGAGGTTCAGTCGAAAAATACCGAGTTGATCGAGTGGTATAAAAAGTATGGATTTATGGTTTCGCGTACCATTTCCGATTATTATACAAGTGGGGAAGATGCAGTTAAAATGGAATTCAGCCTGGAGTCGGAAGAAGTTCGGAAAAAGACCACGAATATTATTGTGATCAACCAACCGCATAAGTGGACTTTTTCCGATGTAAATGCTAAAGTGATCTCAGTTAAAGAGTACATTAGTAACCCGGTTTACCAGAACAGCAGCGATATGCGTGTTTTTAACCTCTGTAGTTCGTACAAATACCAGAGCTACGGTTATTACGTGTCGTTGCTGGCTGCAGCCCGCGGCCATCGTGTAATTCCAAGTTCGGTTACCTTACGCGACTTTAAAATGCTGAATGTTATCCATTCCACATCGTACGATATTGATGAGTTGATAAACAAAGCATTACAAAAAGTAAAAGACGATAAATTTCAGCTGAAGATTTATTTCGGACAGACCGCCACAAAAGGTTTTAACTCAATTGCGAACCGGCTTTACCTTTTATTTGAAACGCCGCTTTTCGAGATTGAGTTTGTAAAACAGGAGAAGTGGATAATTAAGGGAATAAAAGTACTTACCCTAAACAAATTGCCCGAAAGCGAAATTGAAGTTATTTACGATTTTGCACGTAAATATTTTAGCAAGCGACGTTTTAATAAAACCACGCTTATTAATTATAAATACGATATTGCCATTCTTATCGATCCGGAAGAGGAAACTCCACCATCGTGCAAACGTGCGCTTCAAAAGTTTAAAGCGGCGGCTAATAGAAAAGGATTGTATGCCGAGTTTATCACTAAAAACGATTTTGATAAAATCAACGAATTTGATGCGCTGTTTATCCGCGAAACCACGAACGTAAACGATCATACTTATGAATTTTCGCGAATGGCGTATGCCGAAGGTTTGGTTGTTATTGATGATCCGTGGTCGATATTGCGGTGTTCCAATAAAATATTTCAGAACGAGATTTTCAGAAAACACAAAATTCTAACGCCGCAAACGGTTGTTTTTACCAAAAACATTTTTGAAAAGAAGGACCTTGATGATATGAATTTCCCGCTGGTGTTAAAACAACCTGATAGTGCATTTTCGTTGGGAATAACTAAGGTTGAAAATAAGGACGAGGCTTTTGACGCCATAAATCAGCTGTTTAAAAAATCGGATATGATTGTTTGCCAGGAATTTCTTTATTCTGAATTCGACTGGAGAATCGGAGTGCTTGACAACCGGCCACTTTTTGCCTGCAAGTATTATATGTCGAAAGGGCATTGGCAAATTTACAACTGGACCGGTGAAGCAGAGGAGTATTCCGGCGATTCGGAAACAGTGAATATCGAAGAAGTGCCGGAAGAAGTCGTAAAAACAGCGTTAAAGGCAGCGACATTGATTGGCGACGGTTTGTACGGTGTTGACCTGAAGCTGGTAAACGATAAAGTGTACGTGGTTGAAGTGAACGATAATCCCAACATTGATGTGGATATTGAGGATTACATTTTAAAGGACAAATTGTACGATCAGGTTATTGAATCGATTTACAACCGGATTGAAATTTCGAAAAATATTCAGAAGATAAATTTCCGAAATAAGTAAAAACATTTCCTGGGTTTTGAAATTGATCATAATAGAATGAACTTTCATTTTGAAAGTTGGTTGTTTAGATGTAATTTCAGAACTTCCTGAAAAAAATATTAAGAATATCACCTAATTACCAAAAGCATGAAAAAGTTAATTTATTTGAGTTTTATTTGGGGACTATTTTTAGTGGCATGTACTTCGAACGAGAAGATTGAGCAGCCCGTAGCAAAAAAGATAATGAAAGAACTTACGATACATGGTCATACGCGCGTTGACAATTATTACTGGATGAATGAGCGCGAAAACCCTGAAGTGATCGCACATTTGGAGGCTGAGAATGCATACAAAGATGCTGCGATGAAACACACCGAACCGCTTCAGGAAAAATTGTTTGAAGAAATAAAGTCGAAAATTAAACCCGAAAATGAGTCGGTACCCTATAAAAAGAATGGTTACTACTATTACTACAAACAATTACCGGGAAAAGAATACGATGTAAACTGCCGGAAAAAGGGGAGTCTCGATGCCGAAGAGGAAGTTATACTTGATGAAAACGTGCTGGCTGAAGGACAGGAGTTTTTTATGCTCGGTGGGTTATCGGTGAGTCCTGATAATAAACTTATTGCGTACGGTGTTGATACCGTTAGCCGCAGAAAATATACCATTTACTTTAAGAACCTGGAAACGGGCGAAACCCTTGAAGATGCAATCCCTTTAACCACCGGAAGTGCAGTTTGGGCCAACGATAATAAAACGGTTTATTATACTTTAAAAGACGATGTTACGCTGCGTTCGGAGAAAATTATGAAGCACGTTGTAGGAACTCCGGTTGAAGATGATGTTGAGGTGTTTTACGAAGACGATGAAACATTCTCTGTGTTCATCTATAAAACCAAGTCACAAAAGTACCTGATTATTGGTAGCGAAAGTACGTTGACCTCGGAATATCGTTATTTGGATGCCAACAACCCGGCCGGTGAATTCAAGGTTATCCAACCACGTACGCGCGGATTGGAGTATTCAGTAGATCATTTTGGTAACGACTTTTATATTCGCACCAACTTGGAAGCTTTGAACTTCCGTTTGATGAAAACGCCGGTTGCTGCAACCGAAAAAGAGAACTGGACAGAAGTGATCCCTCACCGCAGCGACGTTTATTTTAGTGGATTCGATATTTTAAAAGATTACCTGGTTGTTACCGAACGCATTGAGGGAATTAATCAGCTTCGTGTAATGTCGTGGAAAGGTGGTGAATACTACATCGATTTTGACGAGGACGTTTACACGGTTAGTCCAAATGTAAACCTCGATTTCGATACCGACGTTTTTCGTTTTAGCTACACCTCGTTAACAACACCGAATTCGATTTACGATTACAACCTGAAAAGCAAAGAACGTACTTTGTTGAAGCAGGATGAAGTGCTGGGTGGATTTAACAAAGACGACTACGAAACCAAACGTATTTATGCCACTGCCGGCGACGGAACAAAAATCCCGATGTCGATCGTGTACAAAAAAGGACTGGAGAAGAATGGCGATAACCCTACATTATTGTATGGATATGGCTCATATGGAATTACAAACAATCCTCGCTTTTCGTTGGCTCGTTTACCGTTGCTCGATCGTGGTTTTGTATACGCAATCGCACATATTCGTGGCAGCCAGATTAATGGCCGCCAGTGGTACGAAGACGGTAAATTGCTGAAAAAGATGAACACCTTTACCGATTTTAACGACTGTGCACAATTCTTAATCGACGACGGATACACCAACTCTGAAAAGTTATTCGCCATGGGTGGAAGTGCTGGTGGACTGTTAATGGGCGCCTGTATAAATCTTCGCCCCGAGTTATACAAAGGTGTAATTGCAGCGGTTCCGTTTGTTGACGTGGTAACAACAATGCTCGACGAAAGTATTCCGCTTACCACAAGCGAATTCGACGAATGGGGAAATCCTAAAATCGAAAAATACTATCATTACATGCTTTCGTATTCACCATACGATAATGTTGAAGCAAAGGATTATCCGGCATTGCTGGTTACAACCGGTTTGCACGATTCGCAGGTTCAGTATTGGGAACCCGCAAAATGGGTAGCCAAATTACGCGAATTAAAAACCGACGATAATCCGTTGCTATTCCATATTAATATGGATTACGGACATGGAGGGGCATCGGGCCGTTTTGAGTGGATAAAAGAAACAGCATTGGAATATGCATTTATTTTCGACCAGATAGGAATCACAGAATAGAAGATTTAAAGGCTACTTTTTAAGTAGCCTTTTTTGTTATCAGTGGTCCAATAAAAATTTCCTCTATTTCTAAGAACAGATTGGCAAGCTACAAATAATGGTTATATTTGCTGTGGCGTGTTCGTTCACGGCAAGTTTAAACCAACGAAAAATCTGATAAATGCGACAAATGGGCATCTTCGTACATATTCATTTGTTTCTTCTGGTAATAATCAGTGCAATTTGTTAGATAATAGTTATTTACAGGCAGGCTTGTCTTGATTTGAAACCATGATTTATAGTAAAAAGACATTTTGAATACTACTACTTATGACTAACAGAAGAAATTTTTTAAAAGCAGCGGGAATAGGAGTTGCAGCATCTGCAATCCCAATGTTTTCGCAGGCCGCAGTGTTACCTTCAACCGGTGGAAAATCAAAATTTGATTTCGACTTTGGAGTTGCATCTTACACACTGCGCGAGTTTGATACAGCAACAGCACTCGACATGGTAAAACGTTGTGGCGTTAACCGTGTAACTTTTAAAAGCATGCATTTACCGCTCGATTCGGATAAAGCAACAATCGAAGAAACAGTGGCCCTATGCAACGAAAAGGGTGTAGCACTTTATGGCGGTGGTGTAATTTATATGCGCTCAAAAGAAGATGTTGATCAGGCGTTTGAATATGCAAAAATGGCGCAAATGGATATGATCGTTGGTGTGCCTAATCACGAGTTGCTCGAGTATGTTGAAGGAAAAGTGAAAGAATACGATATTAAGCTGGCTATTCATAACCACGGCCCCGGCGATAAATTGTATCCGAGTGCCGAGAGTGCGTACGTGAGAATTAAGGACATGGACAAACGTATGGGCTTATGTATCGATATTGGCCATACAAAACGTATTGGTCGCGATCCTGAACAGGATGTAAAGGACTTCTTCGATCGTGTTTTCGATATTCACATTAAAGATGTAACCAAAGCAGAGCACGACGGTACAACTTGTACAATTGGACACGGTGTGATTGATTTTGTTTCTTTCCTGATAGCGGTAATTAAGTTGGATTATAACGGAACTTTGGCACTTGAGTACGAAGCAGAAGGAAAAGATCCGCTACCTGCAATGATGGAGAGTTTTGGTTACGTAAGAGGAGTTTTAGCAACCTTGTAAACTAATAAAAACCATATGACTAACAGAAGAGATTTTTTGAAGAAAGTGTCGGCAGGTGCTGCCGGTGTTGCTGTTGGTGGAACAGCAATGGGCATGTCGGCGAAAAGCTACAGCAAAATAATTGGAGCAAACGATAAACTGAATGTTGCCATTATGGGTCTTGGACGCAGACTGGGTGCTTATACTGAGCCGATTTCAGCAAAAGAAAGCAATGTTGAGCTAAAATACTTGTGCGATGTAATGCAACATCAACGCGAACATGCCGCTGAAGTTTTTGCAAAACACATCGATTACAAACCAAAACTGGAAAACGATTTCCGGAAAATTCTTGCAGATAAGGATGTGGATTGTATTATCAACGCCACACCCGACCACTGGCATACCCCGGGTTCGGTAATGGCAATGCAAGCCGGAAAACATGTTTATGTTGAAAAGCCTTGTAGCCATAATATGTACGAAAATGAGATGATCGTAAAAGCGGCTGAAAAATACAACAAGGTCGTTCAAATGGGTAACCAGCAGCGTTCGTCAGGTCATACCATCGAGATCATTAACGAAATTCATAACGGAATAATTGGAGTTCCGTATCGTGCAGTGGCTTTTTACCTTAATACAAGGGGCGAAGTTCCGGTACAGAAAAAAGCAGCTGTTCCAAAAGGATTGGATTGGGAAATCTGGCAGGGACCTGCAATTCACCGCGAATACACCGAGGAAACCTGGGATTACAACTGGCACTGGTACGGATGGAATTACGGAACAGGCGAAACCGGAAATAATGCCACACACGAGCTGGATGTAGCTCGTTGGGCTTTACAAGTTGGATTACCAAATAACGTCCATGTTGAAGCCGGTAAACGTCACTTCTTCAACGATGGTTGGGAAATGTACGATACCATGGATGCGACTTTCCTTTTTGGCGGCGACAAGGTTATTAAATGGGATGGACGAAGCCGTTCAGGTCATGATACTTACGGTATGGGTGGCCGCGGTACAATTATCTATGGTAGTGAAGGAACTGTTTTTGTCGATCGTGGAAAGTACATTCTGTACGACCGCAGTGGCAAAATTGTAAAAGACAGCGTATCTGCCTCGCAGGAAGCAGGAACAGCACTTGGCGGCGGCGGCGATACGTCAACCAAACACGTACAAAACTGGTTTAACGGAATTCGTGGTATTGGTGAGCTGAATTCGCACATTATGGAAGGTGCAATCAGCCAGACTATGGTGCATTATTCAAACGTAGCTTATCGTATCGGACACGGTTTTGATATTGACGATAAAACAGGAATTATGTACGACCGCGATGCCATGAAATTATGGGGCCGCGAGTACGATCCAAATTGGGAACCAAAACTTTAATGTTTACAATAATAGAAAAGGCAGGAAATTCCCTGCCTTTTTTTGTACCTGCTCAATTACAAAGAAGGAATATAAATTAAAACTGGTGTTGCTTTTGTTGGTGTTATGCTCCAAAAATTTCGCTTACTTTTTTAATTTAGTGCTCTACTGAAACTTTAAAACTATGAGAATGACGGAACCTACGATATTTAGTGATACTTTTCTTGCCTTTGGTAGTCATTGCGATGTAGTGCTCCCAAACCTTGAGGCCAATGCCGCAAAAAATATATTTCAACAAATAAAAGCCGATATCGAACAACTGGAGAGTACGATTAGTCGCTTCAGTTTATTGTCTGATATCCATGAGCTTAATCACGCCGAGAAGGCTATTTGGATGGATGTACCCGGCGAGCTGTGGGAAATTCTGACCATTGCAAACGATTTTAACCAGATGAGCCAGGGCGCTTTCGATGTTACCATGTTTCCGGTGCAATCGCTTTGGGTAGAAAAGGAGGATGTTGAGGAAGACGAATTGGAAGCAGCCCGTCAGAAATGTGGTTTTGATAAAATTGAACTCGACCACGATAATAAACGACTTCGTTTTAAAGAAGACGGGGTAGAATTGGATTTTGGTGCAATAGAAAAAGGATTTGCACTCGACCTGGTAAAACCTCTGTTAATCGATCTCGGTGTTAAAGATGCCATTATAAGTTTTGAGGAAGATGCAGTTTTGGCAATGGGAAATCATCCTGCCGGAACGGCTTGGCCGCTGGGAATCAGAAACCAGAAGCAGCCTAATGAATTTGCACATGTTTTCGAAGTATCGGGTCAAAGTGTTTATACCACCGGTACCGTTTATATTCGCGACGATGGTCAGGGAATGAAGGAGCGAAAGGTTATCAGTCCGGCCACCGGTCTTCCTGTTGAAGGAAAGCAAACCGTTTCGGTAAAAGCCGATTCTGCAACCATGGGTGCATTTATTGCCAACATTTGGCTCATTCTCCCTGAAAATGATAAGGCAATTATCGCCAACCAATTAAGTAATGTTGAAATTCTGGAAGTTGAATATACCGACGATGATGTAAAAACAAAGACAACATTAATTGATAAGGAGGATCTGTTATGAAAAGATCTCTTCTGATAACAGTACTTCTGGTTTCGGTTGCGAATGGTTTGGTTTGGGGACAACTTACGATGAAAAAACAACAGGATGGCATCAAAATAGTTGATGGTACGTCCGATGTATTATTTTACCGCATGCACCCGCTTAACATTGATGGAGAGTACGAACGATGCAATTATATTCACCCGCTTTGGGGATTAAACGGCAATGTGCTTACCGAAGATTTTCCTGCCGATCATCTGCATCACCGTGGCGTTTTTTGGGCCTGGCACCAGGTATGGATTGGCGACGAACGAATTGGCGATCCATGGGAAATTAAAGATTTTAACCAGGAAATTACTGAAATAGAATTTATCAAAGAACCGAATAAAACCGTTTGGCTGAAAAGCGAGGTGCTTTGGTTGTCCGACAAATGGAAAAAGAATGGCAAACAAAAGCCATATATCCGCGAGAATGTTTCTATTCATGTACACCAAAGCACATTAAAATACCGAAGAATCGATTTTGAAATCAGGCTTTTGGCGCTGGAAGAGAATCTGCGAATTGGAGGCTCGGAAGATGAAAAAGGATACGGTGGTTTTTCCGTTCGAATGGTTTTACCCGATGATGTCGAGTTTTCAAATGAAAGCGGTAACATAAAACCTCAGGATAACGCTATCAAATCGGAAGGATTTGTCAATATTTCAGGTTCTATGGGGAAAGGAAATTCAGCGGCCGGTATTGCAATAATCGATAACAAGGAGAATCCCGGTTATCCGCAGAATTTGATACTTCGCCAAAAAAACAGTATGCAAAATATTGCCTGGCCGGGTGCCGAACCTGTTGCCTTGTCGACCACTGAACCACTGGTTTTAAAGTATTCGCTTCTTGTCTATTCAGGAAAAATGAAAGCAAAGAAAATCTCAAAATTACTTGACGAATAATACGATTGTTACAACAGGAAACATAAGATATTAGAACAATGACAGACAGAAGAAAATTTATAAAACAATCGGCTATTGCCACAGCTGCCGTTGGTGTAGCTCCGACAATTTTAAATGCCTGTGCTTCGCCGGCCGAGCAGGTTAATGTGGCACTTATCGGTTGTCGTTCGATGGGATTTAACAACCTCAAAAGTTTTTTACGCGAGGATAATAATGTAGCCTGCGTGGCGCTCTGCGATGTTGACAGTAATGTGTTGGAGAAAAGAGCTGCCGAAGTTGAAAAAATGACGGGAAATCGACCACTTACTTACGCAGATTATAGAGACGTACTCGATAATCAAGATGTGCAGGCGGTTATCATCGGAGCTCCCGATCATTGGCACGCCATTATGATGATGATGGCATTGGATGCGGGAAAACACGTATATGTTGAAAAGCCTATGGGACATAGCATTGAAGAGTGTAATGCGATGGTTGCAGCACAGGCAAAACATCCTGAATTGTATTGCCAGGTGGGTATGTGGCAACGCAGCTCAAAACATTGGTTCGAAGCCTCTGAAATTGTTAAGTCCGGATTGTTGGGCGACGTTCATTTGGTAAAAGCCTGGATTTATAAAGGATATGATAATCCGTATCCGGTAATGGAAGATTCGGTAGCACCTGATTATGTCGATTATGATATGTGGTTAGGACCGGCGCCAAAGCGTCCGTTTAATATGAACCGTTTTCATTATAATTTCCGCTGGTGGTGGGATTATGCAGGCGGCGCAATGACCGATTGGGGCGTTCACCTGCTCGATTTTGCCTTGTATGCGATGGATGCCGATATGCCTCAGTCGATTTCTCCGGGCGGCGGTATTTATTACCATAAGCCGGGTGCCATTGAAACGCCCGATATTCAGCAGGCCATTTATCAATACCCAAAACATACAATGATTTGGGAATGTGGTTTAAATCCGGGAATTGGCCCGTATCAAAAAGCCCATGGAGTCGCGTTTGTTGGTCAGAAAGGAACTTTGGTAGTAACGCGAAGTGGTTACGAAATTTTACCCGATCATAGCAATGATTTAAAAGGTCCGTTCTTTGAAGCCAAAGCACAGAAAGAATATGGAGATGGTCTGGATGAGCACGTGCAAAACCTGTTATCTTGTATTCGAAAAGGCGGAACATTAAATGCGCCGGTTGAAATTGGGGCAAAAACAGCTATTGTTTCTGAGATGGGAAATATGGCGTACCGCGTTGGACAACGAATTAACTGGAATGATTCATCAAAGTCGTTTAACGAGGCAGCAGCAAACGACCTCATAAAACTGAACTACAACCAAAACTGGCAATTGCCAAAAGTGTAGTCAGGAAAAAAATATTGATATGGAAACGGGAGGTTAATTATGGCCTCCCGTTTTTTGTGAACGACAAACTCCTGATAAATATTCTTATACCGATGATGAGAAACATTGAGTCACTGGTTCGCTGACTCCCAATGCCAGTGTTTTTCTATATTGGCATTATACCAATCTGAAAATAGTTAGAAATAGCCTAAACATTTTCAGAATTGGTATTATTTTAGGGAAATGAAGAAGATCGTAATCGCACCCGATAAATTTAAAGGATCGCTCACCGGAATTGAATTTTGCGATGCCGTTGAACGTGGTATAAAAAAGCACATCAAAAATGTGGACATTGTAAAGTTGCCGCTAGCCGACGGTGGAGACGGAACAGTTGATGCCCTTAAATTTTATACCGGCGGAGAGTTAGTTTCTGTTGAGGTACACGATCCCTTACTTCGCCCCATAAAAGCCAATTATTTATTTGCAGAAAAGGAAAAGCTGGCTTTTATCGAAATGGCGGAAGCATCAGGTATTCGCTTGTTAAAAGGTGAAGAATTAAATCCACTGGAGACCTCAACTTTCGGAACGGGCGAACTGATACTGGATGCCATAAAAAGTGGTGCCAAACATATCCTTTTGGGAATTGGCGGAAGCTCTACCAACGACGCCGGAATGGGGATGGCAAGTGCCCTTGGATTTCGTTTTTTTGATGCAGAAAACAACTTGCTGGACGGGCGGGGAAAAGATTTAAACCGATTGGCAAGTATCGATACTTCTTCAGTAAATAAAGAACTCGGTAATATTAAATTTGAGGTGGCCTGCGATGTTGATAATCCCTTATTCGGGACAAATGGAGCCGCACATATTTACGCACCTCAAAAAGGAGCATCGGAGCAGGTAGTGAAACAATTGGATGCAGGATTGAGAAATTTTAACGAAAAGGTTAAAACACAGTTCGGAAAGAACCTGCAAAATATTGCGGGTGCCGGTGCAGCCGGAGGACTTGGAGTAGGTTGTGTGTTGTTTTTAAATGCTGAATTAAAATCGGGAACACAGCTAATAAAATCAATTGCTGATTTTGACAATGAAGTTAAAGATGCCGACTGGATTATTACCGGAGAAGGGAAATTCGATGAGCAGACGTTTTCCGGCAAAGTAATCAAAGGAGTACTTGATTCAAGAAGCGACCAAAAATTAGCCGTTTTTTGTGGCCTTAGTGAGTTACGTGAACCGCAAATAAATGCCCATAAAATCGACTTTCTGGCTGAAATGATGGAGCAGGCGACAGGTGTTGACGATTCCATAAAAAATGCGGATAAATACCTTGAACTAGCCGCCGAACAGTTTGCAATCAGCATTAAATCAGCTAAATAATTTTCCGTATATTGGTGAGAGCAAATCAATTGTTATGCACCGATTTTTAGTATTCATCTCCTTGTTGTTGGTATTCGGATGTTCCGATGATTCTGTTACTGACAATCCAAATGATACCGATATATATTTCCCGCCAACTAACTCTGAAGTATGGGAAAACAGTTCCATTTCGGAATTGGGGTGGGACGATGGAGTATTACCCGAACTTTACGATTTCTTGGAGACCAACAACACACGAGCTTTTCTGATCTTAAAAGACGGACGCATTGTTGTGGAGCAATATTGGGGAAAAGATATTCTGAACATCGCAGCGTTCGATAAAAATTCGAACTGGTACTGGGCATCGGCCGGCAAATCATTAACTGCACTTTTGGTGGGAATCGCCCAGCAAGAAGGATTTCTTTCCATCACCGATAAAACGTCGGATTACCTTGGCGAAGGTTGGACGAGCATGGAAACAGAAAAGGAAAATCTGATTACCATAAAACATCAGCTTACCATGACCACCGGACTCAATCATCTGGTTGATGATATTTATTGTACTTTGCCTGAATGTTTAACTTACGAAGTTGATGCCGGTGAACAGTGGTACTATCATAATGCGCCATACACTTTGATTGAGGAAGTGGTTGCAGCAGCAGCAAACATGACTTACAGCCGGTTTACGAGCGATTATGTGGGCGAAACAACCGGGATAGACGGCACCTGGATTAAAGGCGAATACAACAATATTTACTGGAGTACACCGCGCGATGCTGCACGTTTTGGACTACTTATTCAGAATGAGGGGAAATGGGATGATGTGGAGGTTTTAAGTGATAAGAATTATTATAACGAGATGGTGAATACCTCTCAAAACTTAAATCCTTCGTATGGATATTTGTGGTGGTTAAACGGTAAAGGTTCGGTTGTTTTGCCGGGGTTAACTACAACTATTCCCCGGGATATGTGCCCCAATGCCCCCGATGAATTATTTTCTGCCATGGGGAAAGACGGTCAGTTTATTGAAATTTTACCCAGCAAAGGAATTGTAGTAGTTCGAATGGGAGAGGCTCCCGATAACTCATTGCTGCCGGTACTTTTTCACGATGATATGTGGGAAATTTTAACGGACCTCTTTGAGTGATTCAACTTTAACAACCGGCAGGTTAAAATAGAACAATGCGCCATCACCTTTTTCTCCGGTGCTTTCAACTCCAACTTTACCACCAAGCTTTTCGATAATACGTTTTACAATTGATAACCCGAGGCCGTAACCGCTTGCCTTGTTAGGTTGCAAACGTGTATGTTTTTTGAATAATTTTTGCTGTTGGTCTTTTGGAATACCATCGCCATTGTCTTTCACCCAGTATTTTATCTTTCCACGCCCGGTAGTCTCGCATCCAATTTTTATTACCGGTGTCTCTCCTCCGTATTTCATCGCATTCGACAGCAGATTTATCCAAACTTCTTCAATCCACGGAGCATAAGCCTGCGCATCAATCCATTTTCCTTCTACTTCGAGTATTGCATTGTACCGTTCAATACTGTCCGAAATCTGATCAACAGCCGATTGATAAACTTTGTCCATTTCAACAGGTTCGGTTTCAACATCTTCGTGTCCGGCAGTTGCCATTTTTAATAGCTCGTTGGTTACGCTTATGGTTTTCATTGAAGATTCTTTTATCACTTTCGAAAACTCTTCAATAATATCCAAATTACCATCCTTAAGCGCCTCCAAAATAATATCACTCGACGAATAGATCACGCTTAAGGGATTTTTAAGGTCGTGAGCAAGCGTGTGAGCATAAGCATCCAGATCGTCGATTAACTTTTCGTTTCGTCCGTTTTGTTCCTGTAATTGTTTGTTCTTTTCTTTTAGCTGTATTTTGGTCAAACGGATTGAAGTAACGTCGCTTATAACCAGTAGTTTGCCGCTTAGTTTGCCCAGTTGGTCGCGTAATGCTTTAACCCTTACTTGATAATAATAAGTCTGGTCATTCTTCGGCAATTCAAAGTCTGTATATTGATCTTCTGTTGCTTGAATAAGATTTACGATCTCGGGAAAACGTTCAAATGTGGTCTTAAAACTGGTATAAATAATCGTCTTTTTGTCGAGGTCAAATGTTTTTAATAAGGCCGGATTTACCTCTTCAATTATTCCGTTTGCATTTATCACTAAAACCCCTTCATTCATGGTATCCAGCAGTTTCTCTCGGGCAAGCGGAATCAATTCAAAAATTTTATAGCGAAAAATACCGAATGCAATTATCAGTCCGGTTAACACAAACGAAACGGTTGTCCAGTCGAAACCCGGAACCGGATTGATATCAAAAATGTACATCAGGTTTGCAATTACCGGAATCAACGAGGCAATGATTAGTAAGCGAATCTGCTTTTTATAAAAACTCGTGAATGTTGAAATCGAACTAATCAGGTTAAAAATTCCCCACGCCACCAGCGTGAATGTGTAGATGTCAAAAATCCAAAACCAAATTCCGTGTTGGTAGTGCAGAATATTTGTACTGCTGTTTAAGGTGTAATTTTTCCAGATCAGGTGGTGTTGGTCGTTGGTAAATACAAGGATGAGTGTAATAAGCGGAATAATGAGTGTGAGAATAATATTACGTCGGTTTACCAGGTTAAATTTTTGACTAAAAGCCGTGGTGAAAAAGAAAAACGAAACCGGAATAAATGCGATACCCAGATAAGAGAGTTGCGAGTAAAAAACCTTTTCTTCCAACAAAGGAGTGCCAAACTCCAGCGCGTAACTAAAAGCCCAAATGGCAACAAATATTTCCAGCAAAATAAGAAAACGCACCTCAATGGCTTGTTTATATTTCCATAAAAGAATACATGTTCCTATGGCGGTAAAAGCGGTTATTAGCTGTATAATGCTGATACTCGGTATAAAATCAATCATTGGCAATCCCTGTAGTTTGTCTCAAAAAAATTAAAAATTGCAGTGATGCTTTAATGGCATTTTGGTTTTTGTATGGAAACAGAACAGTGCTGGAAAAGTTCACAAAAACCAATGGTGTAAATGTAATTAATCATTGTTTATTTTCTTCTGTTTTATTCTCTTTGCCTCTAAAATTTTATAGAATGATGAAAAAGAGTGTTTTGCTTTTATTGCTTGGTTTGAGTTTATTCCAGCTTTCTGCCAAAGAAGGAATGTGGATTCCGATATTACTGGAAAAATACAACCTGGCAGAAATGCAGGAAATGGGTTTTAAACTCACTGCGGAAGATATTTATGATGTAAACCATTCGAGCATGAAAGATGCTGTGGTAATTTTTGGTGGCGGATGTACCGGAGAATTGATTTCGGACGAAGGACTGCTGATAACTAACCACCATTGTGGCTATAGTCAGATTCAGTCGCACAGTACGGTGGAACACGATTATCTGACTAACGGTTTTTGGGCCATGAGCCGTGACGAAGAACTGCCGAACGAACGTTTGACTGTAAGTTTTCTGGAATACATGGAAGATGTTACCGACAAAGTTTTGGCCGAGACGGCAAATCTGGATGGCGAAGCCAAAGACACAAAAATTAAAGAAAACACCGACCGTATTATAAAAGATGCCAGAAAAGAAGGGAAGTTCACCGCTTCGATAAAACCGCTTTTTTACGGCAATCAGTACTTTTTATATGTATATAAAGTGTATAAAGATGTTCGTTTGGTTGGTGCACCACCATCGGCCATTGGAAAATTTGGCGGCGATACCGATAACTGGATGTGGCCGCGTCATACCGGCGATTTTTCGCTGTTCAGGATTTATGCTGATGAGAATAACGAACCGGCCGAATATTCGCCCGATAATGTACCGTTTAAACCCAAGAAATCGTTTCCGGTTTCGATGAAAGGAATTCAGCCCGGCGATTTTACCATGGTTTTTGGTAATCCCGGTTCTACTATGCAATACTGGCCGCATCAGGCGGTTGATGTAACCATGAACCAGCGCGATCCGGACCGTATTATGCTTCGCGATAAGAAACTGGAAATTATTGGAAGCGATATGGAATCGGATCCGAAAATTAGAATTCAGTACGCGGCTAAATATCAATCGATAAGTAATTCGTGGAAAAAATGGCAGGGCGAAATTAAAGGATTAAAACGATTGGATGCCATTAATAAGAAGCTGGCCTACGAAGAAGAGTTTAAGAAATGGGCGCAACAAAACAACACCTGGGATAACAAATACGAAGACGTTTTTGTGGCTTTTGATGAGCTGTATTCCAACTATTCGCATTACATAAAAGCATACGATTATTACAGCGAAGTTGTGATGCGCGGCGTAGAAGTGTTTGGGCAGGCAAGAACCATTAATTCCATTATTAATAATATTGAGAACAAGCAAAATGAAAAAGCAGAAGACCTGCGTTCGGCTATGCTAAAAAGGCTTCCCGGATTTTACAAAAATTTTAATCAGCCTACTGACGAAGCTTTGTTTGTGGCACTAATGCCCGAGTTGGTTAATGGCCTTGATAAACAGTTTTTACCTGCCGAAGTTGTAGAAACGATCAATAATCTTGATGCGAAAAAACTCATCCAAAAAGTATATCGTAAATCGATTCTTACTGATCGCGAAAAACTGGAAGACCTGCTTAAAAACGGATCGGAAAAACAGTTATTAAAATTGCGCAAAGATCCTGTTGTGGCCATGTTTAATCAACTGAATTTTATCTATGAAAAGGATATTGTACCGGAGGTTCAAAAGATCAGCAAATCGATTAACGAGAACATGAAAGTATACATGGCCGGGTTAATGGAGATGAAAGAGGGACAGGCTTTTTATCCGGATGCCAACCTGACTTTGCGTGTGGCTTACGGTCAAGTTGAAGGTTACGAACCAAAAGACGGCGTAAAATATAAGTATTATACAACCCTTACCGGTATAATGGATAAAGACAATCCGGAAATTTACGATTACGACGTGCCGGATCGTTTAAAAGAATTGTATAACACTAAAGACTTTGGCCAGTACGAAGTAAACGGCGATGTGCCGGTTTGTTTTACCGCATCGAATCATACAACAGGTGGTAATTCAGGCAGCCCGGTTGTAAACGGCAATGGTGAATTGATCGGGGTGAATTTCGATCGCTGCTGGGAAGGAACTATGAGCGACATCATGTTCGATCCGGAGCGTTGTCGTAATATTTCGCTCGATATTCGTTATGCCTTGTTTATTATCGACAAGTTTGCGGGAGCCGGCTATTTGCTCGACGAAATGGACATTGTGGAATAGTAAAAAGTTCTGAGACTTTTGTTTCGGAACTCGACATCAGTAAAAATACAGGGCCATTTTAATTAAATTTTAAATGGCCCTTTCAACTTTTTTGGAAATCATTATTCAGCTTTTTAAAAACATGATTCTCAAAAAAATAAGATACATTTGTGTGTTGGGCATTCAGTTTTACATAAGTTGAACTTCTTTTTCACGAAATAACGTGATAAAATACCTCATGTAGAAATGCTCGCACGCAACTTTGTACTTATTTTTTAAGAAGTGGAATTTATATGATTACATTAATAAAAAGAAAGTATTGGACTATACTTGTATTGCTGTTCCTTACAACCTTTTTATGTATTGTTTCATATGCTGAAGTTGGTGATTTGATCTATTCGGATCCGCTGCCGGATAAAGAATTTAAAAGTAAAAACAGTACGAGCCTGGTTCAGGACCAAAACGGATTTATCTGGATCGGCACAAACGATGGCCTTTATTGCTTTAAAGGCAACAACTTATCCCGTTATTTTTCCGGCGGAACCGACAGCACAAGTCTATACGATAACCGTATCGAAAAATTATTTATCGACGATTCGGGTATGCTTTGGATCGTTTCGGTAGGAGGTGTATGTACGTATAATCCGTGTTTGGATAACTTTAATCGTATCCTAAATGGATTTGAGGTGGAGGAGGGAGCATTCCGTCAAATTTCGGGTATAAACCAGGATAAGAACGGTAAGATTTATTTCTCTGCCGAGAATTCGATTTACAGCCTGAATGCCGAGCAACAAATACATGAGCTGGTTTTTAACAACCCTTCGATGTGGATTAGCGACTTTCTTTTCGACGATAAAAATAATATGTGGATTTCGTCGAACAACGGAGGGCTGGCTTATTTTAATACCATCGAAAAAACAACAAAAAGCTTTCTTAACGATAAAAACGATAGCAACAGCTTGAGCAACAATAGTGTTTTTGATATTTCGTTGGAAGAAAACTCGAAAATATGGATTGCAACATATGGTGGCGGTATAAACGTACTGGATACTAAAACTCAAAAAATTAAACGATTCGCCACCAATGGTTCGTATTCCGACTATGTGATTTATACTTACCTCGATCATCAAAAAAATATTTGGGTGTGCGATTTAAGCGGAGTGCGCAGGTACGATAAAAAATCAGATTCGTTTATTGCAGTACCGGGTTTTGATAGTGCCGGAGAACTTATTGAAGAACATCCTTCCCAGATTTTTCAGGACCGGCAGGGGAATTACTGGACGGTTAATAGTCCCGGTGGTGTTGGATTAAGATATAATTCAAAAGGAATTACCATTTACGACGAAAATCCTTCGAAGTTCTGGCACACCATCAATAACAATATTTCTGCAATTGCATTTGATAAAAACGGAGCATGTTGGATTGGTAGTGGTAATGATGGTATCGATATGTTTGATTTTAAAAACTCGCGTCACCGGATATATCAATCCGACCCAGATAATGCCACCAGTGTAGGGCAGGGAGCGGTTTGTTGTTTGTACAGCGACAGCCAAAACAGGATGTGGGTGGGAACCAACCTTGGAGGTTTGCAATGTTACGATCCTGTAAACGATAATTTTATCACCTATTTAAACGATCCGCAGGATTCGTTCTCGATTTCGAATAACGATATTCGCGGAATTCAGGAAGATACTGATGGAAATTTCTGGATTGTTACACACGGAAAAGGGATTGATTATTTCAATTACAAGGAACAGAAGTTCTACAATTACGATCTTTTGAAAAACGGATTGTCGAATAACTGGCCCTTTCAGATTTTGCTCGATTCGGATGAAAACCTGTGGGTAGGAACTCCAAGTGGAGTAAATGTCTTGAAAAAAGGAGAAACGAAGTTTACCACTTATTATCATGTTGCGACGAATCCGAATACTACTCCGAGCGATTATATCAATTGTATTTTCGAAGACTCACAGAAACGAATCTGGATTGGTACGTTCTCAGGACTGTGCAGATATAATCCTGAAAGCAATGATTTTATACGGGTTGATCCCGGTTTTCCGGGGCAGAATATCTGTTCTGTGGAAGAAGACCAAAATGGAAATTTATGGGTGTGTTCGGTTGCTGGAATTACCGGATTTAATCCTGAAAATGAGCAGATAATAACAATACTTGATGAGGCCGACGGATTACCTGCTGGAATGTTTAAACCCGGAAGCAGTGCAATTAATACCGATAATGTTCTGTTTTTTGGCGGCGATGAAGGGATAACCAGTTTTAATCCTGAAGAACTGGTGATGAATGATGATGTCCCTGATGTTTATATATGTGGTATTTACGTGCAGAATAAAAAAGTTGAAAGGTTTGGTGAAAACCAGATCATGGTTCAAAGTCCGCTCTGTACGGATAAAATTGAGCTTAATCACAAGATGAATTCAATTGATTTTGAATTTACTTCGCCCAATTTTATTAATCCCACAAAAAATAAATTTAAGTACAAACTCGAAGGTCTTGACTCCGAATGGATAGAAACAGAACATTCGCATGTAACCTATAATTATCTGCCAGATGGAAAATATGTGTTCAGGGTAACGGCTGCAAACAACGACGGTGTGTGGAATAACGATGGCGCATCGATTACAGTAGTGGTAAATCCACCGTGGTGGTTCACCTGGTGGTTTCTTACCATTTTAGGCTTATTACTGGTTCTTTTGGTAGTCATCATTCTTCGTTATCGGTTAGCAAAACTTAAAGCTGAAAAATATAAGTTGGAGGGCTTAATACTCGATCGAACAAAAGTACTTAACGATAAGAACCGAATTCTGGAGAAACAAAAGGAGAAACTTCACGAAAAAAATGATTTGCTGAAACAACAAAAGCGGCACATCGAAAAACAATCGGCAAAAATTGCAGAAGTGGCCGAAAACCTTTCGCAAATAAATACTGAGCTTACAACGGCAAACGCAACAAAAGACAAACTTTTCTCGATTATTGCACATGATCTGATAAGTCCGTTTAATGCCATTTTAGGTTTTTCGGAAGTGTTAACCGAAGAGTACAAAACTATGGATGACAAAAACAGGATGGAATTAATTCATCACGTCCATAATTCATCGCGCAATGCTTTTGATTTGTTACACAACCTACTGCATTGGGCAAGAAGTCAGGATAAAAAAATTGAATTTGAACCCGAAAATATAAACGTTGCCGACATTATTTCGAATGCAACTACAGAAGTAGCGTCGCTGGCATTGAATAAGAAAATAAGTATTGAAAGCCAACTTAAGAATAACGATCTTTTGATATTCTTCGACAAGAATATGATCAAACTTATTTTACGAAATCTGTTGATGAACGCCATAAAATTCAGCAATCCCGATAGTCGAATTTATATTAATGCGGAGCACACTTCGGCTGATATGGTGCTGTTCTCGGTTCAAGACTTTGGAATAGGAATGGATGCTGAAACCGCAGTAGCAATTTTTGGAGAAGAGGGGAATTTAAACCTGGCAAAAGGAACCTCAGGTGAAAAAGGTGTTGGCCTCGGACTTTCGTTATGCAAAGAGTTTGTTACCAGTCATGGCGGCGAAATTTGGGTTGAAAGCAAACTCGGCGAAGGAAGTACCTTCTTTTTTACTATTCAGGGAAAACAGTAAATACCTGTTTATTTATTGCCCAAATATATAAATAATAGAAAGTTGCTGCTGTTGGTCAATCGTTTCCCAATCTACAATGTGCATCGATAAGTTGAATTTTCCTTTTATTTGTTCGTGGTTGATAAAATACCAAATAAGATCGGTACGCGAGTAGTTTTTGGTACGGTAGTACGGATCGCCATAAGCGAATTTATGACCCGCGCCTAAACTCATCACGGATTTAATTCCAAGGTTTTTGTAACGCATATTAGCTTCGGCAAAAAAACTGGTTGAAACTTCGTACCCGTCAGTAACACTACGTTCGCGATAAGTGGAATTTAGAACACCCATTTTAAGTTCGCCCTGAACTGTTATATTTTCCGGTGTACGTATCCCTCCTTGCAAAGCAAAGCCCATGTAGTCTTTAATATGTAATGGTGGATTGTTATACAGTGTGTGTGCATTATGAAACATCAGCAGGTAATTCTGAAAAAAGAAGTTTTTATAGAAGATCTCGCCCGAAAATCCTGCCATAAACTGTTCGCGTTGCGTATCGGTTTGACGGCCAACCCAATCAACAAATCCATTCTGGTGCCCCCAGTCCCAACGAAATTCTCCAAACATTCCTTCAATATTTGGGCGGTAGTAGAGTAGGGTGTCGGTTAACATGGCCAGCGGGAAATTAATTTTATCACGACGTGGAAACGCTCCAAATGCAAATTCCTTGTCTTCATCCTGAAACTGGTAATACAAAGTCAATTTCGGTTTTTGCGCATCCAGGTCGCTACCAAACTCCAACAGCTGACTTAATCCGCCACGCAACTGGTGGTTGTCAATATCTACACCTACTTCAAAAGCACCGCGGCTTCCCATAATGGTTTGAGGATAAGCATATTCATGCGTAAACTCGCGGTTGTCGCCAATGCCTTCAAAAAGCAGCTGGTATTTAAATTCCTGTGCCTGACTACTCAATGCGCCAAAAAAGAATAGAAGAAGTAATGCTTTTTTCATATAAGAATTCAGAATTTCATTGCGAATGTAGTAAAACCTTTAGCAAATGGTAAATGGAGAAACGTAAAATTGTTAAACTGTTAAATTGTAAAATTGCGAAACTGTTAACCGTAACTATTCACTGTAAACTAGATTAACCTTAGTCGCATAAAATATAATTGTCCTTTCGCGGATTGATTACCATAACCGGAAGTTTTCCGGCCCGGTTTATGATCTTTCTTTCGGGCAAACCAATCAGGTAATCCAGTGGCGTAATACTCGAACTTCCCAAAATCACCAACAAATTACAATCAGACGCCAATGCCAGTTCCAATGCTTCAAAAACATTGCGTAAACTAGATTTTCCTCCTTTATAAAGTTTGTGAGCGATGTCGAATTTTCGGTACAACTTTCTGGTCAACTCAGCATTTTTGTTCACATTGTTTTTGGCTTCTGTTGTTTTATCGTTGGCGGCTACAGAAACTATTTCGGCAGCGTTAAAACGCCCAAAATAAGAGCACCACAGCGAGCTGTCGCTAATTTCTTTCCGCAGGTCGATGGGCTGAACCAGGTGGTTGTAATGCGTTATTTTCGATTCAGGATGTACAAACAAAAACGGAACGGAAGTTTCAGTCAATAGGGTTGAATACTGTTTAAAATTCAGGGCGTTTAATACAATTATTATCGCTTCATAATCTTCGGCAAGTAAATCGGGCAGCCTGGTCTGGCTCTCCGACATCAACAATGTCGATACTTTTTGCTCCGGAATTTCCTGTTTTATGATGGCCGCATAATTCTGGAGTTTTTCTTTCAGTTCATCGCGCTGTTTCTTCTGTTTGGGCTGGTAGTTGTAGAGTAAACAAAGCTCTTTTTTGAAGATAGCTGCCAGTTTCAAACCATGAAGAATCAGGTTTTGATCCGAATCTTTAAGCTCGGTGTAAACAACTATTTTCTGCTCTTTGCTATCGGTCATCTTTATTTTTCACGTAAAAATAATTATTTAAGCTATGCTTTTTTTTGTTGTTGAAAAAAATCAGGAAAGGTTAACATGGATTTACCTACTTTTATGCTGCTAAAGCGCTAACTATGATTAACGAAAAATTGCTAAAACCCAACAGTATTGTTGTTGTTGGAGCATCAAATAATATATCAAAACCCGGTGGAAAGATCATTAAAAACCTTTTAGATCATAACTTCCCGGGAGATCTTTTTGCAATAAATCCCAACGAATCAAAAATTCAGGGGATACCGGCATTTCCCGATGTGGCGGAATTACCGGAGATCGATTTGGCGATTTTGGCTATTCCCGCAAAGTACTGTTTACAAACCATAACCGATCTTGCGGAACATAACAACACCAAAGCATTTATAATTATTTCGGCCGGATTTGGCGAAACCAGCGAACCCGGAAAAGAACTCGAGCGCCAAATTGTAAAGGTTGTAGAGGAACACGATGCTTGTTTAATCGGCCCAAACTGTATTGGAGTGATGACGCCGTGGCATGCCAGCGTTTTTACCACACCTATTCCGGAGTTGACTTCCGAAGGTTGCGATTTTATATCGGGTTCCGGGGCAACTGCCGTTTTTATTATGGAGTCGGGTATTCCGAAAGGTTTGCGTTTTGCCAATGTTTTTTCTGTTGGTAACAGTGCCCACGTTGGTGTGGAAGACGTTTTAGCTTATCTCGATGAACATTACATTGATGGTGAAAGTCCACGCGTAAAGTTGCTTTATATCGAAAATATTAACAACCCGGATAAGTTGTTGTTTCATGCCTCGTCATTAATTCGAAAAGGCTGTAAAATTGCTGCGATTAAGGCCGGAAGTTCATCGGCCGGAAGTCGCGCCGCATCGTCGCATACAGGGGCACTAACCAGCTCTGATGCTGCAGTTGAAGCGCTTTTTCGAAAAGCAGGAATTGTACGTTGTTACGGGCGCGAGGAGTTAACAACCGTTGCCAGCGTATTTATGTGCAAAGAATTGCAGGGCGAAAATCTGGCAATTATTACGCATGCCGGAGGGCCTGGCGTAATGCTTACCGATGCCTTGGAAGATGGTGGATTAAAAATACCTGAAATAGCAGATTCGGAAGCAAAGACGGCACTTTTAAATAAGTTATTTCCGGGATCATCTGTTGAAAATCCCATCGATTTTTTGGCCACTGGAACAGCCGAACAGCTGGGACATATTATCGACGCCTGCGAAAAGGATTTTGATGTTGACGGAATGGCGGTCATTTTTGGGAGTCCGGGTTTGTTCCCAATTGGCGATGTGTACGATGTACTGTCGGAAAAAATGAAGGTTTGCAAAAAGCCTATTTATCCGATTTTGCCGTCGTTGATAAACGTTAAAGATGACGTTGCCCACTTTTTATCGCGGGGAAATGTAAACTTCCCCGATGAAGTCCTGTTGGGACGTGCACTTACCAAAGTTATAAATACGCCAAAGCCTGTTGCTGATACAGAAACGGCCGGTGCGATTGATCCGATGGCCGTTAAAGCAGTTATTGCCGAAACAAAAGATGGTTATCAGCCACCGGAAGTTATTCATCAATTGTTTGATCTGGCTGGTATACCGCGGGTAAAAGAAATGGTTGCCAAATCAGAATCGGAAGCCGTGTTGGCAGCTATGAACATCGGATTCCCGGTAGTGATGAAAGTGGTTGGGCCGGTTCATAAAACCGAAGTGGGTGGCGTAATTCTGAATGTGAGAAACGTAACCCAGGTGCGCAAAGAGTTTCATCACCTGTTTCAGATTGAAGGAACCGAGGGAGTGCTGATTGCCCAAATGGCAGCCGGTAATGAGTTGTTTTTGGGCGCTACCTACGAAGAAACGTTCGGGCACGTTGTATTGTGCGGAATGGGTGGCATTTATGTAGAAGTGATGAAGGATGTAGCATCGGGTCTGGCGCCGTTAACTCACAGTGAAGCACGGTCGATGGTTACCAGTCTGAAATCGTACAAAATACTTAAAGGATTTCGGAAGCAAGAGGGAGTTAATATTGATAAGTACGTGGATATTATTGTACGCCTGTCGTGGTTGTTGCGGTATGCCACCGAAATTAAAGAGATTGATATTAATCCGTTGTTGGGGAACGAACAGGAAATTCTGGCGGTTGATGCCCGCATTCGAATAGAACATTAAAACATTTATAAAATAAAAAATGCGCTTAGTGGTTCAAAACCGCTAAACGCATTTTGCGCAAAGTTTAGTAAGATTTTCTAAATCTTTATAATCGACTTTAAAGTTTACATCTCACCCGGAGGAATGGCAGCCGGAACTACATTTTTAACCGGCGTTAAGCTTTTCAGATAAGCAAAAATTGCCGACACATCTTCATCTTTTATATCCTTAAAATTTTCGGAAGGCATTGGTGGTAAGAGCGGACGTGTTCCATCCAAACCTTTGAATTTTCCTTCTTTCATGGCTTTTTTAAACTGTTCTTCACTCCAGGTGCCAATACCCGTTGCATCGGGTGTTAGGTTGGCCGCAAACGACATTCCCCACGGACCGGCACTACCGGTTAAATCGGGATAAAAGGTCGCAAAACCCTGTTGTGTCATTTCTGTCGCTAGATCGAGTATTGGACGATCTCCCGGGTAGCCCGATAAAAGTAACTCGGGGATAAGCTCCGGTCCGTTGGCACCCACTCGTTTGGGTGAGTGGCAATCGTTACAGCCCATTATTGTTACCAGATACTCGCCACGCGCCACCAGCTCTTCGCCAGATAATTCAGTAGGTTCAGCTTCAGCAACCGTTGACTTTGATCCGTTGGTGCATGAAAAATTTACCAGGGCTAAACAAAAGGCTCCAAAAATCAGCAAAACAAATTTGTTCTTTCTCATCGCTTTTTCTTTAAGTTATACATATCATAAATAGTTTCACTTTCAACTAAAAGCAGGCTGATTTTGGATGTTTTTTGGCTAAAAAGTATGCCGGACGGCAATTGAATTCAATTTACATTTTATTAAGATTAATTCAAAATAAAATGTAAAAAGGAATTTTTAGAATGTGGAGACTTCAGCCATGTAATTGAGCAGATATTTATAATTTGGCGTAACGAAAAATTGGAATATGCTTAAACATGTGGCGTTAAACGGCCTTGATCTTGCGATGGATTCTGCCTTTATCAAAAGGCTATTGAAAGGGGAGAGTTCGGATTATTTCCCTGAACTGGCAGGGAAAAGGGGAGTGTTGTTTTCGAATACGACATTAGCACAATTTATTGAAGATGAGTTCAGACACGATAATTTTGAGCTGACAAAAAACTATGGTCGCAGCATTCGTACATTATCGAGTGGAGAGCAAAAAAAGGCGTTGCTTGAATTTCTGTTGGCAAAAAAGCCTGACTTTATTCTTCTCGATAATCCTTTTGACGCGTTGGATGTGGCTTCGGTAAAGCAGTTAAAAGCACGATTGGAAACCATTGCCAACGAAATGACCGTGATACAGGTGTTTAAACGAAAGTCGGACTTGCTGCCATTTATAGATCATGCCATGCGTGTTGATAATGGGAGAGTGGTTTATAACGGAGGAGTAGAAGAATACCTGGATAAATATGAACCGGAAGCCAATGTAATTTTTTCGCTTGAAATTCCGGGACCCATACACGAGCAAACTGAAGTACATGAAGAATTAATAAAACTGAGTGATGTTTCGGTTCATTATCAGGAAAGGCAAATTTTAAATGCAGTTAACTGGACCATAAACGCCGGAGAATTCTGGCAACTGAAAGGCCCTAACGGATCGGGGAAGACCACCATTTTAACCATGATAAACGGCGATAATCCAAAAGCTTTTGGTCAGAACATAGAACTTTTTGGCCGACAGAAAGGAACCGGCGAAAGCGTTTGGGAAATCAAAAAGAAGATCGGGTATTTTACACCGTCGATGATGGAGCTGTTTAAACGTCGCCACACGGCCGAACAAATGGTGATTTCAGGTTTTCACGATTCAATTGGTTTGTACCACCGCCCGAGCGAAATACAAACACATGTGGCCAACGAGTGGCTAAAAGTATTAGGAATTGAGGCAAAAAGTAAACTGGCTTTTGTCGATCTTTCGCAGGTGCACCGCCGAATGGTGCTGATTGCCCGTGCTATGATAAAACATCCGCCTTTACTCATTCTCGATGAACCGTCAACCGGACTCGATGATAAAAGTGCGGCGCTGCTTTCGGCACTCATTAATAAAATTGCCGACGAAAGTAAAACGGCAATTCTTTATGTGTCGCACCGAACTGAGCCGGATTTAAAACCGCAGTTAGTATACGAACTAAAACCCGGAGAAAATGGTTCGGTAGGAGCAGTGAAAACCTAAGAAATCGAATAGCTGTAAAACAATTCTTTTTACTGTTTCAGTTTACTAATGCATCAGCAATAATCGAATGCATCCTCTTTACGTCGAATGGTTTGCTGAAATATTCCAGGATTAATCCCGAATCAAGCGCTGCCCTAATTTCATCAGTAATCTCGAAACCGGTAAGTATAAAGAATTTCTTGTTTGGAAATTTTTCCTTGGCTTTTGTTATAAATTCAATGCCGTTCATACCCGGCATCTTCATATCGCTGATAATTACCATAATATCGGGATGTTCATCGAGTACTTTCAGACCTTCTGATCCATCGGGCGCTGTTAATACTTCATATATTTTTTTGAAATTACTTTCAAAGAGTAACAGGTTAATCGGCTCGTCGTCCACATAAAATATTTTTTGCTTCTCACTCATCGTTTATGATTTTAAGGGTAAGGTAATTTTAACTTTTGTTCCTTTATTTATTTCCGATTCAAAATCGATCGTTCCATTGTGGTCCTGAATTATTGAATAAGTGATTGAAAGTCCAAGGCCGGTTCCTTGTCCCGGATCTTTGGTCGTAAAGAACGGGTCGGTTATTTTCTGCAGGTTTTCTTTGCTGATGCCTGAGCCAGTGTCGGTTAACTCGATAGTAACCTGCTCTTTACTACAACATGTTTTTATAAAAATTTGGCCTTTATTTTCAATCGCCTGAATACCATTCATTAAAATATTGGTAAAAACCTGGTGTAATTTACCAACATTTCCCCGAACTGAATTTACTTCCGGGCAATATTCTTTCACAATTTCTACTTTGTTCTTGTACTGATTGTATAATACGGTTAAACAGTTGTCAAGAATAGAGTGTACTTCACAGTCTTCGTTAAAGTTGCTGTTATCGCGGCTAAACTGGTTCAGCCCTTTCACGATGTCGGAAATGCGATGAATGGCTGTTTCGGTGCTGGAGAGTAGAAGGTTGGTTGTATTTTCATCCTGTGTACCGTGTTCTTCAAAATAATTTACAAATCCGTAATAGATACCGGAAAGGTAATTTAGCGGATTATTAATTTCGTGCGACACGCCCGCTGTTAAAGTACCCAACGAGGCCATCTTTTCTGCCTGTACAAGCTGTGCTTGAGTTTCTTGCAATCTTGAAAGCGTATTTTTCAACTCTTCCCGTTGTTCTCTAATTTGTTCATTACTACTTAGTAACCCTTCATTCGATTCACGCAATTCCTCATTTATTTGCTCAATGGTTTCCGTGCGTATTTTAACCAATTGCTCGAGGTTGTTTTTATGGTTATTTAGGTCGTCTTGTAGTTTTTTACGTTCGGTAATATCAACAAACATCGAAACCATGACATCGTCCATTACCTGAAAGTTATAATTTTCGAAGACAATCGAAACTCCCTTAAGAACAACTTCTTCGTTGTGTAAATATCCGCCGTTGCGTGCTATTTCGAAATACTGTCGGGGGATTTCCGTGTTTTTTAAGTTGGGGTGTGCATCTGATATTTCTTTGCCAATCAGCTTTTTATTGTCCTTTTTAAGAATATCATCGGCAACCTTATTGGTATCGGTAAGAATTAGCTTTTCATCAATAATAGTAAACATTTGGAAGCCCAAAGGAAGCGATGTAACAATACTTTTAAATTTGCGCTCGCTTTCCGTCAACTTGTTCATCGAATGCTGAAGTTCTGCGTTGATTTGATTCAATTGCTCGTTCAGTGCTTCGTACTCTTCATTCTGAGCCGCAATTTCTTCATTTTTTTGTTGCATTTCCTTCTCTGCCAGCACACTGTTTCCATAAAGTATTGCGTTCTCTATTGAGATAGCAGCCTGTCCCGCCAGCAACGATAGAAACTGTACATGCTCTTTCCTGAAAGCATTTGTAACCAGGTTGTTTTCGAGGTATAATATGCCTTTTAATTGATTTTTATGCATCAATGGCGTACAGAGTATCGATTTCAGTTGCTTGTTGACAATGTATTTGTCGGTCACAAAAATTCCATCTTTTGCCGCATCATTCAGCACAATGTTTTCTTTTGTTCGTGCAACATAACGTATGATGTTTGCCGGAAGCCTGTCGTTCCCTTTAAAAGGAATTGAGTGAAGTACTTCTAATTCATCTTTTGGAATGTTCTTTTCGCCCTCGATGTACCATTCGTCGTCTTTGGGTAAAAGTAGTACAGCTCTTTCTGCACCGGCATTTTCAAGAACAATATTCATGATTTTCTCCAAAAGCAAATTCAGCTTAATCTCTCCGGATATGGTTTGCGACACCGTGATCACGCTGTCTAAATCGAGCATAATGACTTCAGTATTTGTTCTTTCCGTCATTATTCCCTGGAACTTTTCGTACTGGGTATCGATTTTAGCAGTTGCCCCGGACGCTTTGTAAATGTCTTTTGCAATGGACAAGTGATTGGCTGCATAGTTTTCGTTTCCTCTTTCGAGCCACATTTTTGCAAGCAGTTCGTGCCCCAATGCTTCATTGTTCGGGTATCTATACTTATGAGCCGACTGTATGGCCGCTTCGTACAATGGCAGGGTCACAGAAATATTTTCGCCTTTTGCCCTTAAACGTTCGGCTTCAATCAGTAGATATTTGTGCTCGTAATTCTGCGGGGAGTTTTCGGCCCAAATTTTTAGCTGAGCATGATATTTTTCGAACAACTGGTAATAATCTTCTTTTTGGGCAGTGTTTTTAATGTGCTCATCGGCAGCAATCAACATCAGGCAGCTGTAGAAATAGGCTTCAGGAACTTTCACCTGTCCCGGTACTCCTTTGGCTACAGTGTCGGTTTCGCCAATTAATTCAGCGCCTTCTTCAAACAAACCGTACCAATATAAACTACGCATTTTTACCACATAAAACCAGCCCAATACAATTACCTGGTCGTAGTATTTTGTAAGGTGTTCGGCTTCGCTGAAAACTTCACAATCGAAGGTGCTTTTATCCTTGGTTTTGCCCATTAAGTTCAACAAGGCACAAAAAGCACCCGGAATAAAAAAGCTGCTGAGCGCTTCTGCTGATTTATTTTGAAGGTAATCCAGGTAATGCTTTGCCTCGCGGTATATCTCTTCTGTTGGATTTCCGTCGATGAGCAGGTTCGAGATAATGTTGGCAGCACCATAGCCGGCATAAGTCCAGTCGCCCGCTTCCACACTGTATTTATAAGCTTTGCGGAAAGCATAGGTAGAGTAACGAACGTGCTTTTGCCAGTGACTGATTACCAGCCCAAACATAAAATACACCTTCCCGCGGATGTCGAGATTTTCGTATCTGTCGGAAAGTACCAAAGCTACTTCACCGAATTTGTAGCCTGTTTTAAAATCCTGCAGTCTGTTTATACACACAAAACCATACTGAATGTAAGCAAACGAAGCCAGATCGCTGTTGCCGTGCTGCAAACACAGGTTGGTCATTTTTACCGACGACCATTGCACAATTGTATCGCGCGAAAGCAGGTAAGCCGTCATCCACATACCAACCAGTATTTTTAGTTGCGCGGTAAACTGTTCCGAATCCATTTCAGGAGAATCAGTAAGTTCCTCTATTTCCCTTCCTTTAAGGTTGACTGAGATTTGAGTCAGTTCATATTTTATTTGCTCTTCGAGTTCATCGTCGTTACCTACCTTAACACCCAAAAGTTCCAGTGCTGCCTTTTGCATGTTCAGGGCACTTTCGTAGTCGCCCTGCAGGTGAAGGTCGTCCATTTGTATGGCAAATACCTCCACTTCATCCTGCACCGATTTGGTATTTTCGTGCAATACCGGATAGAGCTTAGCAGCTTTTTCGAAATCGTTGTTGATATAATAACTTCTGGCCAATTCTTTACAAACTTCAAATGCCAGTTTAAAGCTATTATCGAAAGCGTTTTCGGGAAGCAGAGCATAGGCCGTTTCGAGGTATTTTTCTGCAGCTGAATAGGCCATCGATTTGCCGGCTTTAACGCCTGCCTGAAGGTTAAGCCTGGCTACCTGAAGTTTCTCTTTATCGTTTTCAACCAGTGCTTGCCCTTGGTTAAAATGGTTAACCAGATCGAAAAGTTTGTCTTCAAATTCTTCATGACCATTGTAATTGTCGAACATTAATCGACCTATTTTCAGATGGATGCGCGGTTTCTCGTTGTCAGCTATTAATGAATATGCAGCTTGCTGCACTCTGTCGTGTAGAAATTTAAAGGCTACCAATTCTGTATCTACATCCGAAATTCCAACAGCTTTGTATTTGTCGTTTAGTGGTAAAATCAGCCCTTCGCGGATAGCATTCAGCAAAAGTTGCTGGTTTTCAGAACAGTTTGGGGCATCGCCGTGAGAAACGATGGTCAGCGTTTTTAGGTTAAAAGTGTTTCCGATAGCCGAAGCTAACTGCAACAGATTGGATATTTCCGGTGGCAGATCTTTTATTTTATCCGCCATCATTTCCACCACGTTATCCGTGATGTTCTGTGCTGCAATTTGCGCAGTATCCCATTGCCAACAAAAGCAGTCGAAATTAAATTTCAGCAGCTTTTTGTCGTAAAGGTTGTGAACGAACTGGTGCGTGAAAAAAGCATTACCCCTGGTTTTTTCGTAGACAAGATTGGTTAAGGGTTGTACTTTTTTCTTATCGCCTGCAAAGCTTTCTTTTAGCAGCTCGCTTATATCTTCTTTGTGAAGATTTTTTAATTCAATACGATTTAGTATGGCCTTTTTTTGCTGTAGTTCGTGTAAGGTTATTATCAGCGAATGTTTGCTGTCCACTTCATTGTCACGATAGGCTCCGATTATAAGCAGGTGCCGAATTTCGTCATCCAGCATTATACTTTTTAGCAGATTTAGCGATGCGGTATCGGCCCATTGCAAATCGTCGATAAAAAGAATAAAAGGATGCTGTTCGTCGGAGAGCACTTTAATAAAGTTCAGGAAAATCACGTTAAAACGATTCTGCTCTTCGGTCGCACCAACTTCAGCCACCGGCGGCTGTTTGCCGATAATAAATTCCAGATCGGGGATTACATCAATTATTATCTGACCATTTTTCCCAACTGCGGCAAGTATTTTTTTGCGCCAAATCTCCAGCTGTTCAGCACTCTCCATTAACAAGTACCTGCAAAATTCATTAAACGCCAACGTGATCGCATAGTAGGGGATATTTTTCTGAAACTGGTCGAATTTTCCGGCAGCGAAATGCCCGTTTTTTTCGGTCATCGGTTTGTGCACTTCGTGTACCAGCGCTGTTTTACCAACGCCCGAGTACCCGGCAACGAGCATCATTTCAGCTTTTCCCGTGCTAACGCGGTCGAATGTTTGTAACAAAGTATGCAGCTCCGTTTCCCGCCCGTATAGTTTTTCAGGGATGTATAATTGCCCGGTGAAATCTTTTTGAGAAAGTTCGAAAGATTCAATTTTGCCTTTTTCATCCAATTGCTGTTTGCACTCCAGCAAATCGGCAAGCAAGCCACTGGCCGACTGGTATCTTTCGTTCGGATTTTTGTCGAGCAGTTTCATTATAATCGCTGAAACAACTTCCGGCACTCCTTCTTTTATATCGATTACCGGCCGGGGCTTTTTTGCAATGTGCGAGAAAATAAGTTCGGCCTTATCGGTGGTAGTAAATGGCAACACTCCGCTTATCATTTTATAAAGCGTAACTCCCAGCGAATAGAGGTCGCTGCGCAAATCAACAGTTTTATTGATACGCCCGGTCTGCTCGGGCGAGATGTAGGCCAGCGTTCCCGGAAGTACCGTCGGGGGAATGATGCCAACCTGTTCCTGATTAATTTTTACCGCCAATCCAAAATCAATCAATTTTACGGTATCCAGCTTCGGGTTTACAATAATATTTGAAGGGTTTATGTCTTTAATAATTACTCCCTGACTGTGCACGTCTTCAACCGCTTTTGTAATGGCAATTGCAAGAGTCAGAAAGCGGGATAGTTCAAAACCGTTTTTTGGAATGTAGCGCTGCAGGGCTGTCATCTTATCGTCTTCCATAACCAAAAGCGAACTTCTGGAACCGTGTTTGATTTCCAGATATTTTACAATGGAAGAACCCTTAATCGATTTTCCGATTTCAAATTCGTAGGCTAAACCGTTTATCAGTTTTACAGAAGCAGTTTCTAATCGTACTTTTAATAGAACCGGTTTGTTATCGGCCTTTCGCTCTGCTCTGAACACCTCGGTATCAGCGCCTTTGTGTATGTTCTCCTTTATTGTAAATTCTTTGAATATCATATCTGGTATGAAATAACTAAATTTACATAAAAATTACTGTTTACGAAAGGTGTTGTTTGTATATTATATTAAATAATGACGGTTGTTTTTTAGTGAAAGGAGTTATTTTAATAGTCGCTAAGTTGTGAGAAGGATGTTGTAAACCGGTCAGTTTGGACTATTCATCTTCGCTATTTTGGTATTAAATGATTTTATAACTCAGGAGAAATATTTCAGAAATTGTTCATTCAAAGGAACGGATACCGCGTGCTTTTTTGCCCGTTTTACAACGGTGCCAGCAAATAACGCAACTTCTGTTGAACGGCCGGCAAGTACGTCCTGCGCCATTGACGGACGCTCGTTTGGGGCGAGCGTATCGATGATCTTCAGCCAATAGTCTATATCATCCTGAGATAAGTTAACGCCTTCTTTATTTGCAACTGCAATTGCTTCTTTCATCGTGTCAATCATCATGTTGCGTGCTTCTCCCGATTTTTGTACAAGATCGTTTGTAGCATTAAAATACGCAACGGTTTGGTTGATGCCTACATTCAGCATCCATTTGCTCCAAAGCTTATGCTTCATCCGGTTGTTGATTTCATACGGTAATTCAACCTTGTCGAAAAAGGCTTTTACTCGTTCAACTTTCTCTGAGTTAGCCACTGCATCCAGCTCACCAAAGCTCAGAATTCCTTTTGTGCGGTAGCTCATTTTATTGCCCACCTTCGATGCAGTCATTCCCTGTGCAACTGTGTATAACAAATGCTCGTCTCCATACACTTCTCCAATTTCTGCTTCGCTGACCACACCGTTTAAAACCGAAAGAATAATGGTATCGGGGCCAACGTGACCTTTTATCATGCGAATTGCGTCAGCTAGAGCGTTGTATTTGACAGCAACAATAAGAAGATCGGCCGGATCAACCGGCGCATCAGGACTTACATAATCAAACTCACAAACCTGTTCGTTGCAATAAATGCCATCCTTCTTATACTTGTCAATCCGCTTGGGATCTGCAATAATTCGAAGATTCCCGCCAGGCATCCGGCGTAAAAAGTGTTCGCCATATAAAATTCCCAGGGCGCCTAATCCGATAATGGATACTTTACTGATTGTTTTACTCATTATTATCTGCTCGTATTTTAGGTCCTGTAAAATTAATCAGCCTGGCGGAATCCCAAAGTCCGCCGGTTAAAACGTTTTATTTCAGACCAAAAATGATATAATCAAGAGAGAATTTACCGCTTCCGCCCAAAAGTAATGCGATGTATATCAGCAAAAACAAAATGGGCACTTCTTTTTTATCGAAGGGAAAAGCTTTCAGCGTATGAAAAGCGGCAATTACCATTGTTAGCAGCAAAGGAATAGCTGCAAGTCGTGTTCCCAGTCCTACGATCAATAAAAATGAAAAAAAGACTTCGACGAACGCTGCCGCGATTAACGAGTTCTTTTCACTTAAACCAAAGGTGCTAAAGAACTGTATCGGCTCTGATGATAATAACTTTTTGACTTTAGGAATACCATGATTCAGCATCAGTATTCCAATTGTAATTCGTAAAACCAGGAGTGCCACATCAATAGTTGCAGCACTCTGGTTAATTCCTGATATATTTTTTAAAAGATCCATAATTTCTTAATTATTGTTGATCTGCTTGCACAAACTCTCCGTTTGCAACAATTTTTACTTCGTCGCTAACAATCGCTTCCGGAAATTTGCCGCCAACTTCAAAATCCGAACGTTTAATGCTTCCGTCAATTTGAAACGAAGTAGTTAATTTCGAAGACATCGGGTTGGTGGTTTGCCCGCGGTACCACAAATCAACCGTAATTGTTTTTGTAACGCCGTGGATGGTAAGATCGCCGGTAAGTTTGTATTTGTTTTCGCCTGCCGGTTTAATACCTGTGCTTGTAAACGTCAGTTCCGGGTATTTTTCCACATCAAAAAAGTCGGCACTTTTCAGGTGGTTGTTACGGGCTTCAACGCGGGTGTTAATCGAACTGGTTTTAGCGGTAAGGTTAAAAACGGCGTCGCTAAAATCTGCTTTTGATGATTCAACGCTAACTGTAAAGTCGTCGAATGTTCCGCTTACGTCGTTAATGCCTAAGTGCGTTACTGTAAAGAACAGTTGAGAGTGAGGTGCGTCGTTTGTCCAAACCGACGAAGTTCCGGCTGTGAATGCTGATAAAGTTATTACAGCCACTATTGATAATAATAAACTTAATTTTTTCATGGTATTATTTTTAAATGTTGAATAATTCTTACTGTTTCTACTTAGTTTGCCAATCCGATTTGTTGCATAAAGGCCATGTTATCCCAGAACAGGTGCTCTTCGTACATGGTGCCGTCTTTCCACAGGCCAATGGTTACCATAGGTAATTTGAATGATTTTCCGGTTGGATCGATAAATTTTCCGTCGCCGATTGGCATAGGTTCTGAAAATGTTCCTTCAATATAACCGGTAACTGCGGTGTATTGTCCGGTGCCAAAACGAATGGGGTGAACGTTAATCTTGGTGTTCGGTGCAAAAACAAACATCGGTTCCAGTGCTGCAATGTGGTCTTCCAAACCAACAGTTGTGCTTCCATCGGGATAGTAAACAAGAATGTTTTCAGCATGACTTTCGTGTAATCTTTCCCATTCCTGGTTACTGTAAACTACAAAATCCAGTGTGTCGAATTTTTGCAGGTACTCTTCAGTTAGCTTTTGACCGGCTAAAATTTCATTGAGTTGTTTTTTTGCTTCAGCGATTTCTTTTTTCGACTGTGCATTTGCAGTTAATGTACTTACCAGTACCACTGCCATCAGAATTAGATTTAATTTTTTCATGACTATTTGTTTTAAAATTTATGATACAAAGTTACCGTGTAGTCCTACCTTGTACACTTGACCTAGGATAAGAAATGCGCTTGATGTAGGTTAAGTAGGCGGAGTGAGATATACGTTGTAGCCGTTGGAAATGAATGGTATATAGCGTGCGTATGGTTGAGGGAGTGGGAGAGTGAGGGCTTTTGAGTTGGGGAATGGGAGTTGTTTTATGGTGCTAACGGTCACTTGTATGTGGTCGGGCGGTCCCGATGCAATCGGGAGTGTCAGACCCGCAGGAAAGTGGGCGCAAGGTCTGACTTGTCAGACCGCTAAAACCCCCGCCTGCCATATTACAATTTGTTATGCACTGTATTTTTTTAATATTACATCTAATATTTCTAATGTTTTGTTTGTATCAAGAAGATTGTCGTATTCAATTTTTAAAACTTCATCTTTAAATGCTATTGTTCTAATTTCTATCTCGTTTTTCAGATATTCAAACAACTCAGGAGGCATTATCCATCTTTCATTTAATTGAGCAGATGATGAGATTGAGTAGTGCTTGTCATACGATAACGTTTTAGCAGTCTGAAACAACCTTCTGATCAAATCAAATTTATCCTTTTTCTTAATTTCCCATTTTTCATATTGGCTCTTGATTTTATGAACTTCAATCTTCGATGATGTATTAATTGCAAAATGTTTGTCTAACGGACTACTGTAATGACTGTCGAATTGTCTTTTCCCTATTATTACAATTTCCTTATTACCTCTTTGAAAGTTGAGCTTAAACTCTAGTATGTGTCGGTTAACAATGCCAGATATTTTGCCATTTAAATCAACTGAGAATTTCTCCCATGAATGTGCTAATTCCTCATGCAATAAGTAATGTCTATGATCTTGTTCTCCTGTTACTATAATTCTTTCAATCATATATCTGAGGTCGTGATTTCAATATTGCACCTAACGGTAAATTGTATGAGTAGTGGCAGATTGCGTGGAAGTTTCCTGTCAAACCGCTATGCAGTTTGAGCGGGCTACAAACCTTGATATTTAGCACATCGCCTGCCATTACTTATACAAAATGTTAGCGGTTTGTTGTTTTAATTCTATTTTATATCATCTATGATTTGTCGTACACTGTCCAGGTTATCACCAATATTTTTTAAGGATTCATTCAGTTTTGTCATTGGATCCCATCTAAGAGCATATATTGAATCAAGATTAGAACTAAAACCATTAAAATCGTTAATGCTGTATTCTTTTTTATAGTAGAATTCCGATTTCAAATTTTTCAAGTTACCGATTGCCTTATCAAGTTTTTTTATGTCATTCTTATTATCTTCAATTTCTTTTAACTCTAATATTAATGAAATTAGATTTCTATCTTTAAATTCAGGATAGTAGTAATTGTTTTTTTCAGGAGCATCAATTACCCTTTTACATGGATTAAATGGCATTTTAGAAGCACTATCACCTTTTATCTTATTTTCTTTCTCATACATAATCCATTCGATTGTCCAATTAAAAGTGTTATCAAGTCTTAAATAGATTTCATTATCTAATTTATTTACACGTTGTTTTTTTTGGTATTCTTGTTCAATTAGGATTTTTTCTTTTTCAAGGTTTTCTTGTGATTTATTATATAAGAAGGTAATAAATGTCAATACGCAACTAGACATAAACCAAATGAAAAAAGGCTTATTAAGAAATGATAAGCGATTATTTTTTGTTTTTGAAGATAAGTTTTGTCGTATTTCATTTCGCAAGATTTCTTCTTCTTTTATTTTATCTATTTCGATTTGAGATAAATGTTTCATATTATGCATGTTGTTGATTTCACAATAACCGCTAACGGTCACCTGTAAGTTGTCGTTGCGGATTTCGGAGAGCGTTCATGTCCGACAGGACTGAACTGCGATGCGAGAATCCAGCGTACGACACACCACGAACCCCGCAATGCAATTTACAGTTTGTTAGGGCACGTTTTTTATTCATTTTTATTCATCGTGAAAGTTAGACTCGTTTTTAATCCAATATTTTCAGTTTCTATGTCTTTATACATTTCATGTTCGTAAAAGTATATGTGCAAAGGGTCTTCTTCATTTGTCCTGTTTATAAATTTATCACGGAGTTTAATGATATTCCAAATCATACTTGAGGCTATTAGAGTATATTCAAAGTCTCTTTTAGCATTAAATTTTTTGGTAACTATTTTGATGCCTTGCTTTGTTTCAAGGATAAATTGTTGAGCATTTTTGAAATCCAAATTCAGTATTTGTTTTTCATTGTCTGCACTTGATACTTTAAGAAAAGATGAATGTGGAAAAACCCTTAGAGCATGTTTTAATGAATTATATTCACTTTTATCTGCCAGGTCTTTTGCAAAGATTGATAATAGCTCTTTGATTGGTTCTAAACTATTTTCTATTTCTTCCAGACAATTTTCACAATCAGAATTATCACGGTTGACCTGATAATAGAAAATGTATTGTAGTAGAGTCGTGGTGTTTTTTCCAAAATGAATTTCTTGGTTGAGTTCCTCTATAATATTAGGTGTCTTCTTAGCCAACCCATCTATTTTAGGTTTATTAAATTTGTCGTTAGATTTTGAAATAATCAATGGAAGATTTTTGTCATCGATAATACCATCTCTTGGATATAGACCAAAAATCAATTCAAAAAGAGTATCAATACAATGCAAATAGGTTATTCTAATATGTGATTTGATAATTTGGATTATTTCATTTTTATTGTTACTTCTGCTTTCGTCGTCAAATTCGTTAACCCAGTAATCAATGTTTTCTAATGCATTATTATTAATAATTTGCTGATACTTGAAAAAGTTGGTTTGATAGTATTTAAAAAATTCTTGTATTCCAAACATAACGAATCATTGATGTTACAACCTAAATGGCCAGAATATATATAAAAGAGAACCCGCAATTATCAAAATAAGTAACAAGTGTTTTGCTGGGATTCGAGTCTTTTTAATAATTATATCTCTTAGTTTTTCTATTCTCAAAAATCTAACTATCTGTTCTTCTATAATTACATTTGAAATTGCTCGAAAATTATAATGATTGTCAATAATTATTTTTTCAGCTTTTTCTTGTCCAAATAATTCAACCATTTCTTTATAAGTTGATTCTGGTATTTTTTCTTTATCAATCATTATTATGAAGTCATTTCAAAATGTGCCCTAACGGTCACTTGTAAGTTGTCGTTGCGGATTTCGGAGCTCGTTCCTGTCCGCGAGGACGGAACGATGTTGCGAGAATCCAGCGAACGACACACCACGAACCCCGCAATGCAATTTACAATTTGTTAGCGGGTCGTTATTCTAAATTTTTCCATGCATCATTGATTGAATAAGCATCGTCTCTGAGCATTTTATTATGTGCATTAAGAGCAATTTGTTTATTAATTTCAAGTTTCTCAAAAGTAGCCTTTACTTGAGGGAAAAGATTAATATAATCAGCTACGAAAACGCTCATTAGAGAAAAACAATATTTCAAAATTGTTGTAGTCAACTGCTTAAATTCTTCATTCTCTTTGCTAAACATTGATTCGAATTGAAAGACTGCTACTTCTGAAGGATGGGCGTAAAGTGAAAAATAGGTGTATATATTTTCAAATAAATCTTTGTTTAGCCCCATTACATCACTCATGTCTTGCCAAGAAAGAAAAATGACTTCCGTTCCGTCAAATCTAATTTTGAAATCCTTTTGTTTTAGCTTGTCATCAATTTTTTTCTGATTTTTTGCATCAAGAGATTTATATAATGCAGTGTTTTTTATTTCTGTTTCAAGTTGGTCAATTTGCTTTTGTTCATCTGCAACTTTCTTGATATTCTCAGGCGTAGTCGCAGCAGATTGAAAGCGTTGTCTGTATTTTAATCCTGAACTGACCCATAAATCATATATAATGGTTTTCTCGTCTTCGCTTTTTGTATTTCTGTAAATAAGATTGAAAACAGAAACGGTTTCATATATATTTCTTGTCAATGATGCAGCTATTGTTGGGTCTACAATTTTGTTTAAACGGTCTCCATTTTTTGCTGTGTAACCAACTCCCTCTGCAATCTTTTTTAAATGTGTCAGTTTGGTAAACATCATCTGGTTTAACATTTTAGCATCTTTGTTTGCATAGGTGTAAACTTTGTCCTCATGATGAACCTGAATAACATTCCACAAATGTTCCAAGAAGATGTCAAATAAATCCAGACAATCTTCAATTGTCGCAAGTTTGTTTAATCTCATGTATTCAGCTCTTAACATTTCTTTTTCCATTCTTTTATTTTTTTGAATTCTTATCAATCTTATGATGAAGTAAATTGCTATCGCAATGCCGAGTATTATTATTGGAATCTTCATTTCTGGTTTTTTATTATGCCCGCTAACGTATGTGTATGTTGCAATGCAACATACATATTATTAGCGCGCACCGCCGCAACACGCTGATATTGTTCTCTTTCGAATCGGAAAATAAGCAATTTCCGGTATTTATATTTGCAAGAGATTGATTCAATGTATTCGGCAATTTTGGTTTTTAGTTGTTTAAAAGTAAAAAAAATAATGTAAAACAATGGTTGTTTCACAACAGCAGTATCAGCCGGTTTTGGGTCAACGTTACCATAACATTCGCTCACCTATTGCCTGGGGAAGCAATGTTACCATAACATTCGTCCGGTTATTGATGGGTGGAGCAACGTTACCATAACATTTGTTCGGCAAGAGCCGGGTGGAGCAACGTTACCATAACATTCGTTCAGTAAGCGTTTGGTTGAGCAATGTTACCGTAACATTGCTTAACCGAATCAAAAGCGGAGTATTGTTATCATGACGATTTTTGAAAATGGATTGGATTGCCTGGCGGTGGACGGGAGGGCCGAAACGGCTGCGTCCTCCTTTTTTAAAAGGAGGTGTCCCGATTTCATAGGGACGGAGGATTAGATTTTTACTGATTTAGTTTACTTTACCCTTTTGTCTGTCGACATTTTCCCTTATTAAGGGAAAAAAGCTCTGATGAAAATCCTGAATGCCTCAAACTTCAGGCTCCCCTTTTTAGGGGAGCTCCCGACAGGGTGAGGGGTAGAGTATCAAAAGAAAATACTCACTTTAACTACATATTGAGACCCAAAACAATACCCATACTCTACGAACATATTAAACAAACAACCCGAAATTTAAGATGGAATGCAACACCTGCAGAAAAGAAATTATGGAGATACTTACGCAGAAAACAATTGAAAGGAAGAAAGTTTTTGCGTCAACACGCAATCATCTATGAATCGATTAATGATGAGCATTTCTTTTATGTACCGGACTTTTACTGTTTTAAAGAAAATATGGCAATTGAATTAGATGGTGAAATACACAAGTATCGAAAAAAGCGAGATGAACTGCGTGATGTGATACTAAAGAATATGGGAATAAAGATATTGCGCTTTAAAAATGAAGATTTAGAGGACATAGAATCTATTTTACAAAAGATTGCGCATGAATTTAAGGATTGATCGCTTTACCCTTTTGTCTGTCGACATTTTCCCTTATTAAGGGAAAACTGCTCTGATGTAAGGATAGAATTGAGTTTGTAACCGGCTCCCCTTCTAAGGGGAGCTCCCGATAGGGTGAGGGATAGAGTATTGCCCGGAACAGTACAAAACACCACAAAAAAAGGAAGCAAACCCGAAATCGAGTGCTTCCTTTCTGACTTATATAATGTCGCGGTTAGGCTATTTTTTCGCTGCCTTTTGCATGGGGTTTTCACCGGCTCCGGGGAAGCGGCCACCACCAAATCTCGATTTATACAACTCGAAACGGGTTGGCTGTTTTTTCTCCGGCCAGTAGTTGTTGTCAAGATCAGTGTCGGCAGTTTCGTGGTACGGATCGAGTGTAATCTGCGTCACTTCTTTGTTAAACATGAACACTTTCGAAATTTCTTCGTTGTTTTTTCTCCAGATTTCAGCCGGAATATACTGAACGTCTTCGGTTCCGTCGGTGAATTCGAATTTTAAGATTACCGGCATAACTAGTCCGCCAATATTTTTAAAATCGATTTGGTAGAAATTCAGGTCGGCACCAAGCAATTCTTTTTCTTCGTCGCTCAGGCTTTTCAGAAACTTGTCGTATTCTTCCTTATCTTCTTTAGTAACTTTATACTGGTCGTAAGTCGTGTAGAAATCTTCTGCTTCCGGATTTTTTACACGGTAAGTTTCGTCGGCAAATTCAACATTACGCATTTTTGTAATGGCTACACCGGCTTCTTCGTCAGCTGCTTTCTTTAATGGTTTTTCTACCTCAGGATCTTTTGTGTTGGCCTGGTACCATTTTACGTTTTCCATCGAAATATCGCAATGGTCGGTAGTAAAGAACCAGCCACGCCAGAACCAATCCAAATCAACTCCCGATGCATCTTCCATCGTGCGGAAGAAATCGGCAGGGGTAGGGTGTTTAAACATCCAGCGCTGGGCATACTCCTTAAACGCATAGTCGAACAATTCGCGGCCCATCACGGTTTCGCGCAAAATATTCAGTGCAGTACTTGGTTTTGCGTAGGCATTGCTACCCAGGCTCCAAACCGACTCGGAGTTGGTCATTACCGGCGAAATGAACTTTTTGTCGCCTCTCATGTAAGGAACAATGTTGGTCGGGTATCCGCGCGACGATGGGTAGTTTGGTTCCCATTCCTGCTCGGTTAAGAACTGTACAAATGTATTTAAACCTTCGTCCATCCAGGTCCACTGGCGTTCGTCGGAGTTTACAATCATCGGGAAGAAGTTATGACCCACTTCGTGAATAATTACACCGATCATACCATATTTTGTGCGTTTGCTGTAAGTACCGTCGCTTTCCGGCCGACCACCGTTAAAGCAAATCATCGGGTATTCCATCCCAATACGGTCGGTGTGTACCGAAATCGCAATCGGGTAAGGATAATCGAAGGTGAATTTCGAATATGTTTTTACAGTGTGAGCAACAACACGTGTTGAGTACTGTTCCCACAGCGGATTACCTTCTTTTGGGTAATACGACATGGCCATAACCGTACGGTCGCCAAATTTAACAGCCATAGCATCCCAGATAAATTTACGTGAGCTGGCAAAAGCAAAGTCGCGTACATTTTCGGCTTTAAATACCCATGTTTTTTCTTCTTTTACTTTTCCTTTTTCAGCTTTCTCGGCATCTTCCTGTGTTACAATAAATACAGGATCTTCAGTATCGGCTTTAGCTTTCTCGAAACGATCGATCTGCTCTTTTGTTAAAACTTCTTTGGTATTCTGAAGAACACCTGTTGCACCAACAACATGGTCGGCAGGAACAGTAAGTTTTACTTCGAAATCGCCAAACGGAAGGGTGAATTCACCGGTTCCGAGGAATTGTTTGTGTTGCCAGCCTTCCACTTCGTTATAAACGGCCATACGTGGGTAAAACTGTGCAATGGTATAAATGTAGTTGTCTTCGTCTTTAAAATATTCGTAACCCGAACGGCCACCATCCGTTAGGCGGTCGTTAATGTTGTACCACCATTTTACTTTAAAGGTGAACGATTCGCCCGGCTTTAAAACCTTTGGCAAATCAACACGCATCATTGTTTTATTAATGGTTGCAGGTAAATCCTTGCCGTTTGCATCTTGTACATAATCCAGTTTAAAACCACCATCAAAATCGTACATCATTCGTTTCAACTGACCAAAAGAAACGCGATCGTTTAATCCCGATGTCATGGTTTTGTAAGTGTCAGAATCTTTAGCCCGCATGTTCTGGTCGAGCTGCAGCCATAAATATTTCAGCACATCAGGCGACTGGTTGTGGTAAGTAATTACTTCCTCACCGTAAATCCGCTGGGTTTCATCATCCAGCCTGATGTCCATTTTATAATCGGCTTTTTGCTGCCAGTACTCATGACCCGGTGCTCCGGATGCAGTACGGTAAACATTTGGCGTGGCCAATTCTGGTTTTAACTGCCTGAACTTATTCAGGTTAATGTTTTCCTGTGCCCATGAAACTGCACAAGTTGATACAAAAAAGGTAATAAAAAGTGCTAATTTTTTCATTATGATTTGAAATGTCTAATATTGATGCCAAAATGATAGGGAAGCAAAAGTAACAATACTTTTAACTTATTGTAATTTTAACCATTAAAATAATGGTTTGTTTACAAAAGATTGCAATTGGCATCAAATCGTAACATCTCAAATTTTAAAACAGAGCAGGACCTTTGTCGATCATAAGAATCACCGAAATCCCGAATGCCATTCCCGATACAAAAATGCGCCAGAAATCGTTTCGTATCTTAAACAGTTGAACCGTAATAAATAAGAGTGAAAAATAAATGGCAAGAATAAGAATCTGCCCCAACTCGAGCCCAACGTTAAAAGCCAGCAGTGGCGTTAAAATATTCGATTCGCGACCCAGTAATTGTTTCAGGTAATTTGAAAATCCCAAACCATGAATCAGCCCGAAAAACAAAGTGAGCACATACACCACCCGGTTACTTTTTGCTTTAAAAGGTAAAATATTTGCAATTGCGGTAATACAAATTGTTGCGGGTATCAGAAACTCGATCAGGTCGGACGAAACCGATAAAATCTTTAAGGTTGAAAGGGCCAGAGTTATCGAATGTCCAATGGTAAAGGCGGTTATAAGAATCAGTACTTTTTTAAACTGATTTAAATTGTATCCCGCGCATAATACCAATACAAAAACAATGTGATCGAAACCGTGAATGTCAATAATGTGTTTGAACCCTAATTTAAGGTACATCTCGAATAAACTCATAAATTTTTTACTTTTGCCCCATAATTTGAAGGGCATGAAAATAGATAAAAAATTAATTATTCCGATTCTGTTTCTTTTTTTAGGGGTATTTTCTTCGCAGGCACATCCTTTTTATGTGAGTCTTTGCCAGGTTGACTATAACGAACAAAATCATTCGCTGGAAATTGCTGTTAAAATATTTGCCGACGATTTGCTGGTGGTATTAGCCGACGAAGGCCATGATAAATTGTACCTGGGAGAGGAAAAGGAGAATGCACACACTGATGAATATATTTTTGCTTACCTGCAGGAAAAACTGCGGTTTAAGGTGAACAGTCAGGCTGTTCAAACCAATTTTGTGGGCAAAGAAATGGAAAAAGATGTGGTTTGGATCTATCTAGAGGTGGAAGACGTTGCGGAACTAAATACGATGGACGTAAGTTGTAATCTTCTTACCGATGCTTTTAGCGACCAAAGCAACATTGTGCAGGTAACAAAAAACGGGGAGATAAAGAATTTGTTACTGAGTAAAAGAACAACCCAGGGCACATTGAATTTTGCTGACTAGTGAACACTGACGGCAGTTCGATGTTCAATTAGTTAAGATTGAAATTATTCGTTTATTTTACAACCTATTAACCGGTAACAATGAATCCGTTAGCAATTATTGGAGCCTTTGTAATAACCCTCTCACTGCTTGCTTATGGTATCGGTAGCATTTCACTTGTACGTTTTAGAATTATTGGAAGAATAGTACTCCTTTTTTTAACATTGGGCGTATTGCTCGACCTGATTGCCATAACGTTAATGACGCTGGGATCGAAGGGAAGTCCGTTTACTTTGCACGGACTTTTGGGAGCTATTGCTTTTATAGTGATGCTGGTAAATGCGGTTTGGTGCTGGAATGTGTTGCTGGGAAAAGGGATTGACACCAAAGCACATAAGAACCATATTTTATATACAAAAGGAGCTTACCTGTTTTGGGTAATTGCATACTTTACAGGAAGTTTAATAGTAATTTGGAGATAATATGTCGAACGACTGGAAAGAAAGGTTAGGAGTGGTTTTTTCTACCAATCCTGATTTTAACTACGAAAACGAAGAAGAGGAAAAAGAGGATACTTTGCCTGCCAATCAACAGGATCTGAGAGTTTTGCTGGATAAAAAGAAACGCAAAGGAAAAGCGGTTACGCTGGTAACCGGATTTGTTGGTGCTGAAGACGATCTGAAAGAATTGGGTAAAAAACTCAAATCGAAATGTGGGGTAGGTGGCACGGTAAAAGACGGTGAAATCCTTATACAAGGCGATTTTTGTGCGCGTGTTATCGAAATCTTAAAAGCCGATGGCTACAAAGTAAAACGATCGGGCGGTTAGTCAATTCATATAAAGAAGCGGCAATTAACTTCCGGAAACTTTACCCTCACTCTTATCTCTCCCTTCTTTGAAGGGAAAGACGATCAGCCTCCACAAGGAAATACGATTTTAATAAATTGATGCCTTTGATGTGAATAACCACTGGCCAATCGTCCCTGCCTACCGGAGGTAGGCTTCCATGCTTGCAGGGAAGGATAAGAGGAAGGGTATTTTAGTTGAAAAGAAAAGCCCTGTTCTTGTTTTGCCAGGAACGGGGCTTTTTTATTGAATTTCATTGTTATCATTTTACCTTAAATCCATCCGGGCGTTTCCAGCGCACCGGAGCAGCAGGTTCCGGTTTTAAATCAAACTCATTTCCTTTTAGTTTCTCCAATGCCACTTCCACGGCTTTTTCCAGCTGCGGATCGCGTCCCTGAAGAATAAGTTTTGGTTCCTGTATTACTTCAACGTCAGGGGGGATGCCTTCTCCTTCCACGGCCCATTCTCCATCCACATCAAAGAAACCACCGCGTGGAGCTACAATACGTCCGCCATCAATAAGTGGTGGTGTATCCCAGGTGCCAACCAAACCACCCCAGGTTCTTGTTCCGATAAGCGGTCCCAAATCTTTTTCTTTAAACATGTATGGAAGCAAATCGCCACCCGAGCCGGCGCGTTCGTTAATGATCATCACTTTTGGTCCCCAAATACCAGCCATTGGTGTTGTCCACGGACGGTTATCGTTCGCCTTACTGTTGAAGTAACCCAATAAAGTACGGCTCATTACATCGATCATGTAATCGGCAGCCGAACCTCCACCGTTATTTCGTTCGTCGAGTATCACCCCTTTTTTATCCTGTTGCGCAAAATAATAGCGGTTAAACGAAGCAAAACCACCGCCTCCGGTATTCGGCAGGTAAACATAGGCGAGTTTGCCTCCTGAAAGTTCGTCTACTTTTCTTCGGTTGCCTTCAATCCAATCAATCGAACGAAGGTTTCTTTCGCTTGAAACCGGCTCAATAGTAATTTCTGTTGCGTCTTCTAACAGCGTTGTCGAACCCACTTTGAGTATGGTTTGGCGACCTGAAGTTTGCTCGAACAGGCTATACGGATTTGTTGGTGCTTTTAATTCAATGCCATTTACGGCCAGCAGGTAATCACCTTCTTTAACTGCGATTCCGGGAGCAGCCAAAGGTGCTTTAAACGATGGGTTCCAGCTTTCGCCGTTGTAGATCTTTGCAATTTTGTAGTAGCCGTTCTCTTCGACAATGTCGCAGCCAAGCAACCCGATTGGTACCCTGTCGATATCGGGCATATCGCCACCGCGAACATACGAGTGACCAATCGCTACTTCACCGCTGATCATGTCAATTATATAGTTCATATCAGTTCGGTGACGGGCATGTTTTACCATTGGCGAATACCATTCGTAAATTTTATTCCAGGGGGCACCATGCACATTATTTACATAAAGAAAGTCGCGCATAAAGCGCCACGAATCATCAAATAGCTGCTCGTATTCTTCCGATGGTACGATTTTGATTTTCATATTCGTTTTCAGGTTGCCGTCGCCGTTTTTCGGTTTGCTGCCGGTTCCTGCAATTGCCCACGAATTACCTTTTCGGTAAAGCATGTTCTTTCCGTCGGCAGAAGTTACAATGTTGCTGACTCCGGTCAAAAATTCTTCGGCCTTATCTTCTTTTGCTTCGTATTTGTGAATGGTTGCTCCACTTTGATTCGGCACCGACTCGGCAACAAAAACCGTTTTCTCCGAGCCTTTAACCAGTGCCATATAATTTCTTGCGGGCATATTTAATGCAACAATCCGTTCAGAGATTCCATCCATGTCTATTGTTACACTAACATCATCGTCCTTTTTGTCCTTTTCTTTTTCGTCTGATTTTTCTTCATCGCCGTTTTCTTCGATATCCTTTTTAACCTCCTCGTCGTCGCTTGTTGGCAGAATAGGAGAGGCATCGTCTTTTGAAAGTACAATGCAGTATAAACTTCTGGTGACGTCCGGATCGTAAGAACTCATGTCTAACCAACCGGTTGCCAAACCATAATTTGTACTGGCCAGAATGTACATGTATTTTCCACCTGCATCCCAGGCGGGAGTTAATACATCAGCCATCCCATCGGTTAACTGAAAGGTTTGTCCGCTTTCGACATTGTACACAAAAATGGCCTTAAAACTACTGTTTAGCTGGCGTGCATAGGCAATCCATTTACTGTCGGGCGACCACACCGGTTGCATTTCGCGGTCAGGGTGGGCAAACAGATCGGTTCCAACCTTCGTTATTTTTCCTGATTCCAGTTCAATTACCCAAATGTTATAATCGGTATCGGTATAAGTAATTCGTTTGCCATCGGGCGACCATTCGGGGCGGAAATAGAAAGTAGGATTTTCAAGGGCGTATGTTTTTTTATCTTGTCCAAACTGATCGGCAACCACCAGTTTATATTCTTTGCTTTCGTCGTTAAACCATGCAATTTTATCGCCTTCGGGCGACCAAGCTGGGTAGCGGTCGGCAATTCCTGAGGTGTTGGTAATGTTTCGCCAGGTTCCCTTTTCTTTTGGAACAGTAAAAATTTCACCACGGTATTCAAACACTGCGCGTTTACCGTTGGGAGAAATATTGGCATTGCTAAGATTTCTGGCCGTAACTGATTCCCAGCGTTCGCGTGCAAAATTCATGTCGCCGGCAACATTTATAACCAATTTTTTGTCTTCACCGGTTTCAGGATTCAAGAAGTGCAGGTATCCACCGCATTCGTATACAATTCCATCTTTGCAGGCATCAAGGCTTTTGATATCAAATTGTGCCTGTTTTGTATGTTGTTGTTCTTTTTTTGTTTTCGGATCGAATGACCAGATGTTGCTGGCATAGTCGCGTTCTGACAAGTAAAACACTTTGTTGTTGTACCACACCGGGTCAAGATGACGTTCTTTTGTAGGTTGCGGCGTGCGGATCAATTCCTTGGTACTCATATTTACAATCCATACGGGCATTGCCTGGCCACCGCGATAGTTGCGCCATTCCGGATCCCAGAAAGTAATCGGAATGTAAGCAATTTGTTTGCCGTCGGGAGAAATTTCACCAAAAGCAGCACGAGGAATATCAAGCGCTTTGGGCAATCCTCCTTCGGTTGATACGGTAAAAAACTTGCTGGTTTGTGTAGGTCGGGCTTCCCTTCCTGAACGGAACATTACTTTGCCATCGGATGTCCAGCCTTGAACGATATCGGCGTCGGGATGCCAGGTAAGTCGTTTAGGTGATCCGCCTTTGGCCGGAATAACATAAACATCGGTGTTTCCATCGTATTCGGCAGAAAATGCGATCCATTTTTCATCGTTCGAGAAATGTGGATTTGATTCTTCGCCTTCGTTAGTTGTTAATCGAATGGCATCGCCTCCGCTTCGGTCAACTTTCCAGAGGTCGTTGGCATAAACGAAAACAATACTTTCTGATGAAATTGTTGGCTGACGAAGTAATTGCGTACCCTGTGCTTTGGCAAAGGACGTAACAATAAACATCAGCATAAATAGTGAAGTAATAAATTTCATAGACTTATTATTTGAATGTTAATGTGATTCATGTCGTTTGATGTGAAAGTCATTAAAAAGGTATATTGTTCAATGGCTTTAGGTATTTGACTATAATTATATGATATGATTACAATTTGAAGGTATAAATTTTAAATCACACTTAAAATCGTGTGGAAAGAAAGTTGGCGTTCAGTAAATTAATAGGAGAAAGCGGAGGTGATAGTTGCGTAGGGAGCAAAAAAAAGGCCTCCTAATGGAGACCTTTTGACTATTGCGATGCAATTTTTAGAATCTTTTTTCTTTGATACGGGCTTTTTTACCTGTTAAGCTGCGTAAGTAGAAAATACGTTTACGACGTACACTACCTCTTTTGTTTACTTCGATACTATCGATAAAAGGAGAGCTAATTGGGAAAATTCTTTCAACACCAATGTTTCCTGACATTTTACGGATAGTGAAAGTTTTTGTATTACCACTTCCACGAAGTTGGATAACAACACCACGGAATTTCTGAATCCTTTCTTTGTTACCCTCTTTAATTTTATAGCTAACAGTGATAGTATCACCGGCACCGAATTTTGGGTGATTTACTTCAACCTCAAATTCTTTTTCTACTAATTTAACTAAGTCCATTTTCTTAATTTTTAATAAGTTGGCAATGTATCCTAATGTTTTTTAGGACAGAGATTGCATTAAATCGGCTGCAAAAATAGTGTTTTTTTCAATTCGGCAAACTGTTTTGCCACTTATTTTGCAATTATTTGGTTGGTTTTCAGCTCAAAAAGAAAATTCCATCTTAGTGGCTGTTTCCTATTACCTTAAAATGATCGCCTGTTGCATTTACAACTGCTTTGTACCACCATTCCGGATATCCTGCAAATATTGGTGATGCGGGCATTCCGGTTTCTGTACGTTCAAACTCTCCGTTGCTTTCGCGCTTAATGTTTCCATCGGTGTATTTTACGATCAGGTAGTGGTAAAGTTCCTTCCATCGTTTGGTCATGTTTTCTGCTTCGTTAGCCGAAAATTCAGTGATAAATTTTCGTGCCTGCGCATCGCTTACAGTATTGTACAGCGTTTCGGCGGCTTTATCAACTACCGGTACAAAAGCCACAAATTTATCTTCAAGTTCGCGTTGAACAAGTTTGATATCAATGATCATATCGCTGTAGCGTAAATAGGCATAATTGGCTACCTGGCTAAAGGTCCAGAATGCTGCTGTTTCGCTGTAAGTTAACAGGTCGCCGTTGCCGACTGCAAAACATTCGGGAATTTCGGTAATCCCGCAATACATCGGTACGTAGCAGCTCGAGTAAGCATCGTCAACACCAAACCAAAGAATACCGCCAATTGGATCGGGAAGCCAGCTGCGGCACTGAGCCACAAACGAAAAGCCCGTTTGCTGAGTTGAAATTGCACGTTCGTTGCAGTATTCAACCGAATCAACTTCCCAGGTAAGCCCTCGCCAACGGTATGGCAAGCCGTAAGGTCCGGCCCCTAAATCCTGAGTCATGTCCAGGTCTGTTCCTTCAAAATGATCACGCATCATATCCATTACATCCTGTACGTCGAGTTGTTTGTCCGGTTTTACCCAGAGTGGTAGCCGATTGGATGGGAAGTTATTTTCGCCAGCTGTTTCTACATTTCCTTTTGCATAATCGGTGTATTGTGCCATTCCGCCGGCAACTTTGTTAAAACCTGCCCAAACACGAGCATCGCAAAAACGGGCAGCCCCAAAATCTACCGGAGCATAAACATCTGAAAAACTAAAATCTTTATTTGTTCCGGTGTACCAGCCTTTTTCGCGGGCAAACGAAATCACATCTTTTGAGTAGAGACAATTTTTTGAATCGTTAAGCGGGAAAGTTGTGATACGCGCCTGGTTGGCGTGTCCGCTGATAAAACCATCGGGAATACGCATGGCCACCCAAACGGCTCCTTTTTCGCCCTGTCCTTTACCGATCATTTCCAGTATCCAGACTTCTTCAGGATCGGCAATGGAAAACGATTCGCCTGAACTGTAATAGCCGAATTCTTCAACCAATCCGGTCATTACTTCGATGGCTTCGCGGGCAGTTTTGGCACGTTGCAAGGTAACATAAATCAAACTTCCGTAATCCATTATCGCACCGTTCTGTTCCGATAATTCGCTGCGGCCGCCAAATGTGGTTTCGGCAATGGCCAGCTGAAATTCGTTCATGTTGCCAATAACACTGTAAGTGTGTGCCGGTTGCGGAATCTCACCAAGTAAAATTCCGGTGTCCCATTCGTAAATCTTTCGCATGGCGCCTTCGGGATGATCAGCAGCCGGCTGAAAATACAATTCACCATAAAGTGTGTGAGAATCGGCAGCATAAGTGATCATTGTTGACCCGTCAATTGAAGCGCCTTTTGAAATTAAAAAGTTGGTACACCCGTTTGAAACCTGCTGGTTAAATAGCATCAATGCTATAACCAGTAACCCTACAACCCTAATCTTCCTCATTTTTAAGTCTGTTTTTATATCCTACAAAATGACAAAGATATATAAATGCTAAAAATTACGAATGACATTTACTACTTCCGGTTAAGCAGTGTTACAGACAGCTTTTTATACGATCGAAAATTTCTTTAATATCGTTGTCTAAACCAACCGAAAAACGTACAAGTCCATCCGATAAACCCATTTCTTTTTGCACCTCAACGGGTATCTCGGAAGAAGTGCTGTGCCCTGAGCAACTGAACAATGTACGGAAATAGCCAAGTGAAACAGCGAGATAACCAACGTTGGCTTGTTGCATTTTAAACATCACTTCGTTGGCCCGCTTTTCGGTTTCAAGATCGATGGAAAGCATTCCGCCGTAACCAAAATCTGTATTCATAAGTTGCGTGTGAAGCTCGTGTTGTGGGTGGCTTTTTAATCCGGTGTATTTTACAGAAACGCCCAAAGCTTCCAGTTTTGTGGCCACATACATCGCATTTTTGCTGTGTTGTTTCATTCGCAAGTGTAAAGTGTGCAGGTTTTTCAAAATGCTCGACGAACGCAGCGGATCGAGCACCGGGCCTAGCAACATGGCAGTTCCGTCGTTTACATTCGAAAGTTGACTGATAAACTCATTCGATCCGCAAATGGCTCCCGCAACACAATCGTTTTTACCGTTGATAAACTTGGTCATGCTGTACACCACAAAGTCGGCACCCAGCTCGGCAGGCGAAAAAATCATTGGGGTGAAAGTATTATCGACCATTAGTTTTGCATCGTGTTCGTGTGCAATTTTAGCCAGTTCCGGAATATCTGAAACCTGAAGCAGTGGATTTGTAACGGTTTCGGTATAAATAACTTTGGTATTTGCCCGCATGGCAGCTTTTACCTGCTCAAGGTTGGTGATATCAACAAACGATACTTCGATGTTGTATTTTGGCAGCCAGTTTTTCAGAAAAGCGTAAGTGCCGCCGTAAGTGGTCACGCTGGTAATTATATGATCGCCCGAATGGCAAAGTTGCAAAATGGAACAGGTAATGGCAGCCATTCCCGAAGATGTTATCCATGCCGATTCGGTTTTTTCCATAGCCGCCAGTGCGTCGGCCAAATATTTATTGCTCGGATTCCAGTGGCGTGAGTACAAAAAACAACCTTCCATGTGCCCCAGGAAAGTTTCCTCCATGGTTTCGCCTTCAAGGAAAGTATAGGTTGAAGAATCGGTGATTGATGGATTTACGCCGCCAAATTCGCCAAATTGCTGAATGTCGAAGATTCTTTTTGCAGGATCTGAGTTCATGTTCAAAGTTTTAAGTTCGAGAACAAGTTAGATCGAATGAAAATACGAGAGAATGATTTTTGTCTTCTAATGTATTTCCCTGCTGTAGAATATACGCGGAATGTGTTTAAGCCGGTTTATGGTAAAAAGATAACACCACCGCAACTGTCTTTTCGAGCTCCGGTAACCGACGACAGACAGTTATTCTGTTCTTTTAAACGAAGTACCCCCATAAAAGCAAAAACAATAGCTTCCTTAAAATCGATCAGTTCTGCATCAGGCAAAACAATTTTAGTTGAAGTTAAAGCCTGCATTCGTTCGATTAGAAAAGAATTAAACGCACCGCCACCGGTAACCAGCATTTTTCCTTTGCCCGACAAGTCTTTTGTAATTTGGATGGCGATGTGTTCATATACAGTACGCATTTTATCTGTAGTGTCTATGTCAAATTCATTAAGAATTGGAAGAAATTCGGATTCGATCCATTCGCGACCCAAGGATTTTGGCGGCTGTTTTTGGTAGTAGGAGAGTGCATTCAGTTTTTCCAAAAGAGGTGCGTTCACTTTTCCTTGCCGGCCCAATTCTCCGTTTTTATCGTAGGATTTGTCAAATTTTTCAGCCAAAGGATTTAGAACGATATTTACCGGGCAATTGTCAAAAGCCAATCTGGTATTATTCTTTTCGAATGAAATATTGGCAAATCCTCCCAAATTAAGACAGTAATCAAATTCCGAAAAAAGCAAACGGTCACCAATGGGTACAAGCGGTGCTCCCTGTCCTCCTAAAGCAACATCGCCGGTTCTGAAATCGCAAATGGTCGTACATTTAGTCCGTGCCGCAAGGTGTGCTCCACTTCCCGTTTGTAGGGTAAATCCGTTTTCGGGCTGATGAAAAACAGTGTGACCATGCGAAGCAATAATATCCGTTGCGAATTTTGTTTTTTCAATAAAAGCTGCAGCTTGTTCGCCGAGGTAAATCCCGTATTCCGTGTTTAGTGCGGTAAGTTCAATTCCCGAAAGCAGATGTGCCGTTTCAAGTCGTTTTTTCCATTCATTATTGTATGGAATAGTAACGGCTTCATGCAAATTGTAAGACCATTTATTGTTGTGCTCCGAAAATTCAACGGCAGCAATATCCAGCCCGTCAAGCGACGTTCCCGACATCATACCAATGGCTTTTATTGTGTTTTTACTTTCCATAAAACCGGTCATTTACATTTCTTCTTTAAACGGTGATTCTCCTACTTCCAAAAGCTGGCTTCGTATACGGTATTGTTATTTCGATAGTCGGTAATTGTTAATTTGAAGGTGTGGTTTTTACCCATTTCAAAACGTTCCTTGTCGAAATAATGTGTAATGGTAGCTATTCTTGGATCGTATTCAAACAATGCCCATTTACCGTCGAGTAAACCTTCAATGGTTTTTATTCCTGCCAGTTCGTCTTTTATTTTAAATCGGATTCGGTTTGATTCTGTGAGTTTGTTGTCGGCAATACTCAGCGGCGTAATTTCGGGCGGAATGGTGTCAACGGTTACAGCGTACACGCCAAAATCGCGCATTTCTGTCGATACCCAGCCGTCTTTGTACGTGCCTCCTGCAGCGCTGTATTGGCCGGTTACCGGATGAACATAGGCCATTATAACTTTCGATTGTAATTGCTCCGGCAAACTATCAACGCGCAATTCAAAACGCGCATTTTTATGCAGCGGCACCGTGTTGTTGTGAAAAAAATGATAGTCGGTAAAAAACTCATCCGATGCCGGTTCTGTGCGGTATTCGAAATTAAAACCGCTGTATAAAGCTCCATTAGGAATACTTAAACGAGCAGAATCATTTTCAAAGTTGTTGGTTCTATTGTAAACAAAAGGTATTACCAATGTTGAATCAATTATCGGTTCTTGTTTCTTCCCGACAATTGAAAAACTCAGTAACGATGTATTTTTATAACTATCCTGAAGTTCTATTTCAATTTTATCTGTCTGGTTTTCCTCAATAAGAATGCGTCCTTCTGTACCGTTGTGCGTGTAAATTGGCAGTTTATTTCCGGGCTCGAGCCAGGTTTTAACGTAACGGTGTTTTGCTGTTTTCAACTGCCCATAATCAATGTGACTGTTTAAATAACGGGTGTCGCTAAATGAAAAACGGTTAAGTGTAAATGCGAACTGTTCTTCCTCATTCACACTCATGCGAAGCAGGTTAATGCCGCATTTGTTGTATGAGCCATCGAAATAATCGTTGCTTTGTATGGCAATGCCAATCTCTCCCCAAACGGGTATTGTTGGATTGTTTTTTAGATGGTATTTCCCGTCGTAAAACACTGCCGGGTAACTTTTTGCTGAAGAGGAATTTTCAACACCGGAGTTTTTATTGAGCGGAACAACAAGAACCGAAAACACTTTTGGCGGAATATTATCCGTAACCGGAAATCCAAAAAGTAAAGGATTAAGCGGTTCTTCTGTTGGTGTATCTCTAATTTCGAAATGCAGGTGCGGACCACCGGAACTTCCTGTGTTGCCACTTTTTGCAATTTCCTCATCCTGCTTAACCGGAAAGAGGAACGACGGGATTTGCAAATCAACCCGAAACGATTCCTTTTCGTACTGTTTATCTTTTACATACTTTTCTACCGCCGGACTAAATTGGCTTAAATGCCCGTAAACACTGGTTGTTCCGTTCGGGTGGATGATGTAAAGTGCTTTCCCGTAGCCGCCCGGTGAAACCGCAATACGCGAAATATATCCATCGGCCACGGCATAAACCGGCAAACCTGTAACTCCTTGCGTTTTTATATCAATTCCCGAGTGAAAATGATTGCTCCTTAACTCGGCAAAACTGCCGCTTAACAGCAGCGGAATCTTCATCGGATTGGTATAATAGCGGGTCTGGGCCGTACTAAAAATTGAAAATAGCAGAAGGATATATAGTAAAGTTGTCTTCATTGTTGTTTAATTGGAGGCACCAAATTTAATTAAATAATAAGTTTCCCAATCGTTTCGGTTGAATACCTGAATACAAATGTTCAAAAGTTGATATCTTGACGATTAGATATTCCGGCCCTGTTGATTAACATTGGTTTGTTAGCATAAAATTGGAGCAATCGATTTTATTTGCTTTTACAATAAGGAAAAAAAGTTAACTTTGTTCGCGAAATGCAGCTAAAATGACCGAAGAGGATCACTTGCTACTTAATGATTTAAAGCGTAATACTCAGCGTCTGTTCGAGAAATATAACAAGGTTGAACAGGAGAAAAAAATGCTGCTGAATGAGGTTGAAAACCTGAAAGCGCAAATTGAGTTGTTGGAGCAGGAAAAAATCGATTTAGGTCGTACAAATGAGCAACTGAAAATAGCCAGCCATATTTTATCCGGAAAAGATGAAAATGACGAAGCTAAACAGAAAATAAATTTTTTGATACGGGAAATTGATAGATGTATCGCATTACTAAATAAGTAATGTTTTGAAAGATAAAGACTTTAGAATACATATTAAGATTGATGGGAGGGTTTACCCGTTAAACATCAATCGAGATGACGAAGAGAGATACCGAAAAGCTGCAAAGATTGTTGAAGAAACAATTTCAGGTTTTAGAAAGATGTTTCAGAATAACGACAATCAGGATATTATGGCGATGACCGCGTTTCAGGTTGCCCTACGATATACCGAAGAACAGCAATGTCGCGATTACTCTCAGTTCATCGATGAGATAAAGGATATAACGGACGATATTTCTGATTTTATAAAAGAAAAAGACCAGAAATAGTGTCCAGACAAGATACCAATCAAAGCCCGTATTAGGCCTGTTCAAACGAGAACAAGGTTTATTACGGGTTTTTTAGTAACTAATAATTTGAAATATGGAATTAATAATAGGAATAGCCGCCGGGTTTATTGTAGGAGGTGCGTTAGCATATCTGGTGTGGGATAAAGCCCTGAAGGCGAAGAAAAGTCGGATAATCGGCGAAGGTAAGTCCGAAGCCGAAGTGATTAAAAAGGATAAAATACTACAGGCAAAAGAAAAGTTCCTGCAGTTAAAATCGGAACACGAAAAGTACATTAACGAAAAAAATTCGCATCTGGCGAAAGAAGAAAACAGGTACAAACAACGCGAAACAACATTAAATCAGCGTCGCGACGAGTTAAACCGCAAAACAAAAGAATTTGAAAATACCCGCAGAGAAGTTGACGCCATTCGTGAGAATCTGAGTACACAACTTCAGCGCGTTGAGCACAAAAGCGAGGAGCTTGACAAATTACACAGACAACACCTCGAAAAATTGGAGCAGATTTCAGGATTATCGGCTGATGATGCAAAAGAACAGTTGGTAGAATCGTTACAGGAAGAAGCCAAAACTGAAGCTGTTGCTTACATCAACGAGATAATGGAAGAAGCCAAACAAACAGCCAATAAAGAGGCCAAAAAGATTGTGGTAAAATCCATTCAACGTGTGGCTACTGAAACAGCTATCGAAAATGCGGTAACCATTTTCCACATCGAAAGCGACGAAATTAAAGGTCGTATTATCGGTCGAGAAGGACGAAACATTCGTGCGTTGGAAGCTGCAACCGGTGTTGAGATCGTTGTTGACGATACTCCGGAAGCAATCGTACTTTCTGCATTTGATCCGGTACGTCGCGAGATTGCACGTTTAGCACTGCACCAGCTGGTAACCGACGGTCGTATTCACCCGGCCCGTATTGAAGAGGTGGTTCAGAAAGTTAAAAAGCAAATAGAAGAAGAAGTAATTGAAACCGGTAAACGTACTGCCATTGATTTGGGTATTCACGGATTACATCCTGAATTGATACGTTTGGTTGGTAAAATGAAATACCGTTCGTCGTACGGACAAAACTTATTACAGCACTCGCGCGAAGTTGCGAACCTTTGTGCTACAATGGCATCAGAACTTGGATTGAATCCGAAAAAAGCAAAACGTGCCGGACTGTTACACGATATTGGTAAAGTGCCTGATGATGAGCCGGAATTGCCACACGCAGTGCTCGGTATGAAACTGGCCGAAAAATACAAGGAGAAACCGGATATTTGCAACGCCATTGGAGCGCACCACGACGAAGTGGAAATGCAAACATTAATGGCGCCTATCGTTCAGGTATGTGACGCTATTTCAGGTGCTCGTCCTGGAGCTCGCCGCGAAGTAGTAGAATCGTACATTAAACGATTGAAAGACCTTGAAGATTTGGCACTTTCTTATCCTGGAGTAATGAAAACTTACGCTATTCAGGCAGGTAGAGAGTTACGTGTGATTGTTGGTTCGGATAAGATGAATGATCAGGAAACTGAACAGTTGTCTTACGATATCTCAAAACGTATCCAGGATGAAATGACTTATCCGGGACAGATTAAGATTACTGTTATTCGCGAAACGCGTGCAGTAAGCTATGCAAAGTAAAAACTGAGAAATAATAGATAAAAAAAAACTTCGGCCAAACGGTCGAAGTTTTTTTATTTTATGCCCTGAACAAATCAAGTAGGTCTTGAATTTTTTTCTCTTTTTCGGTGTACGCTGCAGCGTTATATGCCTCCTGCATCGATTCCAGCAAACGTTTTATAAACAACGCATCGGGTTTCGGTTCCCTGTAATCATCAAACGGCGTATAATCGTTTCTTTTCAAATGGTAATCAATTTCTTTTCGGCTTGTTATCGCTCCTTTATTCGACGGATTAATGTAGAACAGTACTTCCGTATCGCGGGTTGAGCCGTGTACTTTCTGAGCCAGTTCTGCATCAACAATAGCCACCAGCGGATTTTTAGGAAAATCAACCAGGTAAGCAGGCAACTCAATCGCCCGTGCAAGTATAGTATAAAACAGGCTCATTGAAATTGGATTACCACGTTTGGTTTCCAGTACTTGATTTAAAAAACAATTTTGTGGCGAATTCGGATTGCTCAGATTAATAGAGTAACCATTCAGATTGAATATAAAGTGATTCAAAATGGTGGTTTTTTCCAGCAATGTAAGCGAGTTATTTAATTCAAGCCAAATCGACTTTCTTAAGTTCTCAATTTTTAAAGTAAGGTTCATCGGATTCAAATCCGGGTATTGAAACTTATCAATTGCACAAAATCCCTCCATTAAATCCTGGGTGCCTTGTTTCTGCAAAATCCAGTTTCTTAAACCTGCGTATGTTTTTTTGAATTGAAGGCTTTGAATGATGTTTTCAATGCGGTTCTGGCTGTTTTCATCAAAACTTTGTTCCCATTTTTTCTCCAAAACCGGAATGATCTGCTCATCTTCTTTAAGCAGTTCTTGTTCAACCATCTCAAATACGTTGTTGTCGGGGTCGTCGAGGAGGTTGATCAGGGCATCAAGTCTTCTTTGTTCCATAGATTAAGCGCTTAAATTATCGAGTACTTCTTTTATGAGTTTTTTCATTTCGTCGCGGTAGTTTTCGTTCGCGGTAAGGGTAACACGGTTGGCAATAATTAAACATACCGTTAAAGCATTATGGCCAAGCATTCTTGAAAGGCCGTAAATGGCCGAACTTTCCATCTCAAAATTGGTAATCCGTAAACTGTTATATGAAAAGCTTTCAACCAGCTCATTTAATTCCGGAAAGGCGAGGGGTAACCTCAATTCGCGGCCTTGAGGAGCATAAAATCCCGGTGCCGAAATGGTTACACCTTTTTTAAACATGTCGTCCGAAAACTTCTCCAAAAGGCTTTGTCCGGCATCAACCGTGTAAGGAGCAGCCAGCGAATTACTCCAGTTGGTATGTTTACGGAATGCCATTTCAAAATCCATATCGCAAAACTGTTCGCGGTTGGCATAATAATTCAGTAATCCATCGAAACCAATCGACTTTTCCGAAACAACAAACGAATTAACAGGCAGGTCAGTTTGTAATCCTCCTGAAGTGCCAATACGAACAATATCGAGTGATTCCGTCTCTTTTTTTACTGTTCTGGTTTCCAAATCAATATTTACAAGCGCATCCAGCTCATTCAGAACAATGTCGATGTTGTCGGTACCAATACCGGTTGAAATCACCGAGAATTTTTTACCCTTGTAAAATCCGGTAACTGTTTTAAATTCACGATTTTGAGTAGTGAATACAACTTCATCAAAATAGCCCGCTATTGTATCAACGCGTGCCGGATCGCCAACTAAAATAATCTGCCTTCCAATATTTTCGGGCTTCAGGTGGAGATGAAAAATACTTCCATCGTTGTTTAATATAAGTTCCGAATGTTTGATCATAAGTTGTATTTATACAGCGATCAAATCTATTTAAATTTAGATGGAACACCAATAATGACGGGCAAAACATATAAACATCTAAGGTCAAAGCTTTTGAACTAAACACGTAATTTTGTTAAAAACATTACATATGTTAAATAGAAATGCTAAAATTGTAGTTATCTCTTTTAATTCTACAAATTGATATTAAAAAACGCTTTAAATTTTTATTTTTGGTAGAAATACGAATCTAATAGCAAACCAGATGTCATTTAAAATTTTTTCACTTCAGCTTACCGGCAAGATCAAATCTGTTGATACTATAGAAAAAAAGAGAAAGCAGTTGGACGATGATTACGCCACTTTTCTGAAAACAGAAAGTTCGGACGAACTGAAAGCGTTTTTAGAACTGGAAGAATATGTAAATTCTGCCGATTTTAAAGCTAAAAAGAAAGAGACTGAAAATCTTAGTTTTAAAGGAAGTGAAGAAGAAAACCAGGAAAAGGAATTACAACGATTACAAAAATCAGCACGCATACGGAACTACTTTAAAGTAGAAGGCTCGTCGGATTTAGTGCGTTACCAAAAAGATAAGGAATCGCAGAAACTGAGCGATTTTTATGCTCTTGAGGATTACGTAAAAGAAGGTGATTTTGAGAAAGATAAAAAGGAAGTGAAAAGCCAGGTTTTTAAAGGATCGTCGGAAGAAAAGCATTTGGCAGAGTTTAAAAAACTGGAAAAATCAGCTGGTATAAAAGCTTTTAATGAGTATGACGGATCGGAAAAATTGAAAAACCATAAAGCATTTGAAGCATCGGATAAGTTTAAACGATACAACGAGCTAAAGACTGCAGCTGAAGGCGATAAGGAAAAACAGAAAGAGTTTAAATCGCTGAGTAAAGATCAGGCGGTAAAAAACTATTTCAAGTTCGAGAAATCAAAAAAGTTAAAACTCTATCATGAAATTGCGGGCAGTCATAACTTAACACGTTACAAAGAGTTGAAAGAGCTTGTAAACTCCGAAGATTTTAAAAAGAAAGTGGCTTACTTAAAAGACAAAAAGAAGTTTGAAAAAAGTGAAGCTTTCAAAAAATACAGCGAATACAAAAAACTTTTATCCGACTCTGTAGTAACTTTTGTTTTGAAATACGAAAAATCGAAGTTGTATAAAAACTACCTCGATGTTAAAGAATCGTTTGATTTGAAACGCCACAACGAGCTTAAAGAAATAATCGATTCGGAAGAATACAAAAAACAAAAGGCCTGGCTGGAAGACAAAAAACGCTGGGAAAAAACAGAGGATTGTAAAAAGTATAAACAATACGAAAGCGACAAAAAGAATCCGGAGATTGTAAAGTATTTCAAATATAAAGACTCGACTGACTTCGATTTCTATAAAAACTGGGAGCTTGTTTTTGAAGATTCATTTGCAGAAGCGAAACTTGATGCTGGAAAATGGACGACATCGGGAATGGCTGCGGCTAGTGCAATCGGTCAGAATTATGCAATGCCAGGCGACCTGAGTATTTTTACCAATGGAAGCAACATTGAAACAGGTAATAAACTGAGCATTAAAGTTAAAAAGGAGAACAAAAAGGGAATGGTTTGGCAAATGCCTGCCGGTTTTGTTCCTGCTGAATTTGATTATACATCGGGATTGATCTGTTCGGGAGAAAACTTTCAGGTTGAAGATGGAATTGTAGAAGCAAAAATTAAATTTAACCCGGTAAAACAGGTGGCCAGCTCGTTTTATCTATCGGCTGCAAATAATGTTCCGCGTGTTAACCTGGTGGAAATGGGAGCTAAAAATATTCTCGGAGTTTACACTTTGAATGGCGGAGGAAAAATTGCGTCGGAAGGTTTGGAGATCGATAACCTGAAAAAAGGAGATTATATTTTCTCACTCGAGAAATCGGGAGCTAATTTTACCTGGAAGATTAACGAGACGGAAGTTTTGCAATTGTCGAACAGCGAGTTGAATAAACCGTTGGTGTTAAATGTTTCGAGCCTTGTTGTGGATCAATTATCTGGTTCTGCAAACTTTGATGTGGAATGGGTAAAATGTTATAAGAAGAAATGATTTTGAGTGGATTGGATGTAAACTGGATGGATGAATTCAGTGGGGCGATAACAGTTTGCGACAGGGAAGGAATTATTGTATATATGAATGACTTCTCGATAAAGCAGTTTCAGAAATACGGAGGCGACAAATTATTGGGAACAAATCTCCTGGATTGTCATCCCGAACCTTCGAAAACCAAGCTCAGGGAAATGTTGGCAACTCCGGTTGAAAATACATACACCACTGAAAAGAATGGCGTTAAAAAGGTAATTACCCAACGACCATGGCTACAAAACGGAGAGTTTTGCGGGATAATTGAATTATCGTTTGAACTTCCTTCAGATATCGTTAATCATCATCGTAGCTAATTACAATCCTCGTTTGTTGAACAGAATATATCCGAAATTAAGTGTTACATAAAGATTGGTATTGCTCTTTTCGTAGTAATTGAACGAAAGACTTACCGGGCCAATTCCGGTTTGATAAACCAAAGCTGCAAGTCCCTGGATATAATAATTATCAATAAAATTATCGCTCTCAACTGCCGACAGGTCGGGCTGTTCCAACTCTTCATAAATGGGGCAAAAACCATAACCTTCAACACGCAAATGCAGGTCGGGCGAAAGCGCGAAAATAGCCTTTAGTCCTCCGGCTAAATAATTATTGGCGTGAAACTCATTAATAAACAACGATTTGCTGTGGGGCGATGGCGTAAAACCTTGCGCCGACAATTTGGTTGAGCGGTAGGTATGAAACAAATCTTTGTTACTTAAAAACGTTTCGAAGTGCGTTCCCAAAACAAATCTGTTTCCTAGTGGGAAATAGCGTAATGAGTGGGCATGTACCTGAAAGTAATGATGATCTGCCGTGAGAGTTGCGTAGGACGATTTATTGGTTCCCGGCTGGTATTTCTCTTCTCCGCGAACAAAGTTTACCTCAATTCCCCGATGAGCTCCTTCTGTGGCATACTGTTTATAATTCAATGAATTATTTTCAAATCCAATTTTTGAAACAAAAGCATTAAATTTTGAGGTATTAACTGCATTTTCCACATCGGTGTCCTCGGTTTGATAAAAATCGTTACTTGCCGAAGAATACGCCACTCCCGAATACAATTTACTGTGCAAACCCAGCGGGAATCCGTTTTCTATCCTAAAATTGGTTTCATCTTTAATAATGTATGGCGTACGCACGTCCTCAAAAATTAGCTCGGTACTCGACGAAAAATAATCCCAACGGTTAAAAGTTAAATACGATTCGAGATAAAACGGTAACGAGGTTGGGTAATCAATTCGTCCACCCAGTTTAAAAGAACTGTAAAAACGGCCAAAATATAGGTTCGAATGCAGCGAATAAGCCCTGCTGTTGTAGGTCCTGAAATTAATCGCAGCAAAACCCTGGTTTATTGGTTTGGTAGAAATGTTTCCGCCAATGCTCAAATCAAGCCTTTTTTCAGGTTCAACTTTTAAATGCAAATCAAAAAGACCCGAATTCTCATTGTAGCGCGTAATTGGCTGAATTGATTTTAGTTGCTCGTCGGCCACCAGTTTAAAATATTCCTTTTTTAGGTCTTCTAACGGAACAATATCATTTTTGTGTTTGATGCTCTGGATAATAAATTGACGTTGCATGGGGTCGGTAACGCCTTCAACCTGAATGTTTTGAAATGAAAGTTCCGGTTTTCTTGAATTAAAACTTTCGCGTTTAGCCTGAATTGTTTCCTTCGGAACACGTCGTTTTATCAATTGTTTTATGCTGTCGATTGAGGCCAGAGTTGTTCGCTCACCGCGGGCCAAAACCGTATCAATTTTATTAAAGTCGAGCAGTCCAACATTATCAAATTTCGTCTCCAACAAAATTCCGTCCGATGGTTTAATCTCAAAATTTGTTGGGCGCATCACCATATTCGAGATTTGTTGCATTACATCATCGGCATCGGCAGCTTTTACATCATCAGCAACTTTATGTCCGATTATAATGTCCGGATTAAAAATCTCTTTCATATAATCGGTCGGGAAGTTATTCAGCAAACCTCCGTCGAACAGTAATTTACCGTCAATTTCAATAGGTTTAAAATACAAAGGAACAGTCATCGAAGCCCGCATGGCATTTCCCAGATCGCCATTGCTTAATACTAACGGCTTGCTGTTATTTACATCGGCAGCAATACAAAAATAGGGAACCATTAACTGGTTGAAATCATAATTACAGGCTGCGCTGGTTGCGGCAGTTAATTCCATAAAAGCAAAATCCATTTGCTCGGCCGGAATAATATTCGTTGGTGGCAGAATTTTTACTTTCTCATCTTTTTTGGCAACCCGCAATTGTACCCAGGTCGGGTCGTCTTCCTGCCGTTTAAAGTAATAACGGTATTCCCGTTGAATTTTACCCGTAGACCAAAAATAAAAATCATCCGACTTAAAAAGTTCTTCCATTTCGTCGGTCGTATAACCCGCAGCATAAAGCCCGCCAACAATTGCACCGATTGAAGTTCCTGAAATATAATCAATTGGAATGTTGTTTTCTTCCAAAACGCGTATAACTCCAATATGCGCCATCCCTTTGGCTCCACCACCGCTTAGCACAAGCCCAACCGACTGTGCATTACACTGTAAAATAGCAAACGTAAACAGTAAGGAAATAAGTAGTGGTTTATTCATTCTGTTAAATTGTTTCTGAACGCTATCAAAATTACAAAATCGAAGTTTGATAGATAATAGATTAGTATAAAATTTTAAATAAATCTGATCAAACTCAGCTTTACATAAATTATAGACCGAAATTTTGATGAACGGGTTGCTTTGTTGACTAAATTTTTTCTTTAGAATTTGAATATTAATAGTTTTGTTATATCTGCATATTAAGAAACGGAAATGAGAACCGGGTTGGTAAATATTGAAATATAACATAAATCCGGTTTAGGAAGGCAGTTAAAATAGAGAAGGAGTTTTAAAATAACAGAACAAGTTTGAAACAATTACTCATCATATTATTCATATTTTGTTGCATCGGACTACAAGCGCAGCAAAACACTATCCCAGATGTAAGTTGGGGAAATACACATTATTATAATCTGGATATTGGCGATACCGTTTGGTTTAACGACAGAGCTGTGGTTTTGCTCGACATCGAAAATCAGTATAATACCATTAGTTTGGGAAATGATACGGTGAAAGTTAAAGTTGGCACCCGAAGTTTGCCCTATGCGATTTATGGCATTCGGATGTTTGTTGCCGATAATAAAAATTTAAAAAAACTCACTGCTGATAAGGATGTACACGGATTGCTGACAAAGGACGCGTTGATCTGTTTGTCGGATAGCAAGAACCTGCTGTTGTCGCCTGAAAGTTTTATTTTTCCGGTGAGTTATAACGATGGTTTTAACTGGAACATAAATGAAGACAATTATATGTTTTCGTACATGCAGCAGAACTGCGAAAATAAGCGGGAAATGCCGCATTCGAACGAAGGAATTGGTATTGCATTAAGCGATGCTCGAGGTATTCAGAAACACTGGTTACTGGCGATGGAATCCAGCACGGTAATGTGGGTAGAAAAGAAAACGGACGTGCGGAAAAATAAGGAAGCCTGCATTCTATTACAAAGCGATTCAAATCCGTCTGTTTTTTATGTTTACGATCATTTATACGTAAACAATATCGAGGTAAAAGAAGGCCAAAAAGTACGACAGGGTGAATTGTTGGGAACGATATGGGGTGATGAAAACTGGGGATATCTGCAACTGGCAGTTGTCCATTCAGACTCTGTTCCAACCTTTGAAAACAGGTTTGCCAACTGTATCAATTTCTTTCCGCAGCTTTATGAGTTGTATTTTAAAAACACCTTTAATTTTTCGAAAACCTTTACCCGCGGGAAAATTGAATTTGGTCGTAAACCTGTCCTTAACGGTAATCAGAAAAATATCCTCTCGTTTGAGGAATTTACCGGAATGGGGTGGAACCTGGGAGCGTGGAACACAACCGAAAAGGTTATGCACTGTACAAAAGGCGAACTGGGGAATGCACGCTTAAAAAAGATATTGTTCGCAAATACGGCTGCGGAATGCCGTAATCCGAATAATTTTTACGAATACGAAATAAATGTTCGAAATGGTGTTTACCGCGTGCGTGCACAGGTTGGCGATGTTAAGCAGGCGTCGTGGCAAAAGATCGAATTCGAAGGGATTGAAGCAGCAACGTATGCGTTGGAGCCCGGTGAGATGAAATGGACTTCGGAAAAAGTGATAAAAGTGAACGATCGCCGGATGACAGTTCGAATTTATGTCGATCCGAAAAACCAAAAGGTTGCCGGAATCAGCGAAATTGTATTTCAACAGGCTTACTAAAATTTAAAAACCATTCCTGTTTTTACCTGCTCTGTTTTAAAAGTTGAATAAAATAATGCCAGTGCAGGGAGTGCTGTGCAGTGCGATGGTAAAAGCTTCTCAACCTGATTATGCTTGAAATATTCTAACGTTTTTAAAGTTTGCTCATCCTTGTTTTTAAGGTGAAATCCGCCAATTATAGCTTTTATTTTATTTATTCCGGTAATCTTTTTAGCGTGTTCACAAATATTACAGATTCCTGAATGCGAGCAGCCGGTAATTATTACCAGTTCGTTATTTACGATGGCAGCCAAAGCTGAATCATCAGGAATAAAATCATCAGATCTATCTTCAAGTTCAAAGCTGGTCGATTGACTTTCATAATCGTTAGTTCTTGGAATTTCACCCAGAAAGTACAGGTTTTCGGTAAGTTGTAGCGGGATTTTACTTTCCTTCAGAGAAAATGTTTCTTCAATCTCTTCTTTCGTAAGCTTCAATCCAACACTGCTATGACTTGTTTTGCTGAATCGGTTTGAAAAACTGGCGGGATGCGTGAATAGTGTCTTGTTGTTCAAATGCTTTAATCCGTTTCCGTGATCCCAGTGACCGTGGCTTAAAACAACCTTTTTGACCTCGTTTTCAATATCAATATTTAGTTTTTTCGCGTTTTTAAGAAACACATCGGAGTGACCGGCATCAAATAAAATCTTTTCATTATCGATTTCAACGAGGTAGGAGAGGCCGTGCTCTGCCAGAAATTGTCCGCCGGCTGTATTATCGGTTAAAATTGAGATTGTTATCATGTTACTCAAAGCTAGTTGTTGCTGATCCTTTTCCAAATGGTTTTTAAATTTAAACTTATTGGATGATCCGGCGCATATTCAATCAAAGATTTTTCGTGTAACATCGACTCAACGAACAGCTCCGAAAATGGAACTTTACCAAGAAGTGGAATATTTTCGTCGTTTAAGTAGTTTGCAACGGTTGCCGTAAATTCAGTATTAATATCGTATTTGTTGATAATGGCGAAAATGGGTACGCTGAATGAATTTACCAATTCAATAAGCCGTTTTGCGTCGTGCAAACCCGAAATGCTTGGTTCAATAACCAACAAAACGGCATTTGTACCGGTGATGGAAGAAATGGCAGTGCAGCCAATTCCCGGTGGACCGTCATTGAGTATAAACTGCGCTTTATTTTCCAGGGCCAGTTCTTTTGCTTTTTCCCGTATTCGCGTTACCAGTTTCCCTGAATTCTCTTCGCCGGGGCCCATTTTAGCGTGTACCATTGTTCCAAAACGCGTGTCGGAAACAAACCACTGGTTGTTCAGGTTTTGAGAAGTTTGAATGGCGCCGACCGGGCAAAGTCGTTCACATAGACGACAGCCTTCGCATTGATAAGGATTGACTTCCGGGAAACTATTCGAATTTATATGGATCGCTTCAAATCGGCAAGCTTCCTGGCAGGTCCCGCAGTTGGTACATGCTGACTGATTGATGAAAGCCAGCGAGCCACTGTCGAATGGATACGTTTCTTTAATCTCAGGTTTTAAAATCAAATGCAAATCGGCAGCATCAACATCGTTGTCGCAAAATACCGCGTTTGAGGCCAGGTAAGCCAATGCCGCTGCAATGCTTGTCTTTCCGGCACCACCTTTTCCGCTCAGTATTGTTATCTCTTTCATTTTAGTTGATTATTGATGCCAGTTTGCCAATGATAGATTGATAGGCTTTTTCTACTTCTTCGGGGATATTTTCAAACAATTCGCCCCGAGAATAATTCTCGGCATAAGCTTTTGAAAAAGGTATTTTACCCAATAACGGAATGTTGTTTTCTTCCAAAAACAGATAAACATCATCGTTGCCCAAATTGGCTTTGTTTACAATTACGCCAAATGGTTTATTTATTTCTTTGAGTAACTCCACTGTTATTTTTAAATCGTGCAAACCAAACGGAGTTGGCTCGGTAACCAAAATGACGTAATCAGCGGTAGCCACCGTTTCAACTACGGGGCAACTTGTTCCGGGAGGTGCATCAAGCAGCGGGATTTGCTGTTCTGAATCAGCTTGCTTTTTTACCTTTTTGATCAGTTCTGTTTGCATGGCTGAACCAATTTCGAGTCGTCCTTCTGATATTCCGGCACCAAAAGTTGTCCGGTAATTAGAAATGCTGCCCAGCGGATTTTCAATCTGTCTTAGCGCATCAAAGGAACAAGCCTCGAAACAAGCACCGCACGAATGGCACAGCTCGTAATTTACTTCTGCAAATTTCAGTCGTTGAACAATACTGATCGCATTAAATTCGCACCATTCAACACATTTTTTACAATACGTGCACTTGTCATTATCAAGTTCAGGAACCAGAGTAAAAACCTTTTTTTCTGTTTCTATTTTCGCGTGAGGGAAAAAAAGTAAGTCGTTAGGTTCTTCCACATCGCAATCGATCAACTGCACCCGGTTATTATATTTTTCAGATAAGAAATAATACAGACTGACCGATACAGTGGTCTTTCCGGTTCCTCCTTTTCCGCTGGCGATGGCAATTTGCATATTCAATAGTGTTTAAAAAATTCCCCGGAGTCACACTCCGGGGAATACCGATTTAGTAGCTAACTCTGAGTGACTATGAAATTAAACTCAGAAATACCCTTTGTTCGCACTGTAGTATTACTTTTTATGAAGAAGGGCAGCTATGCTCATCTATCTAGTGATCGCAATAATTGGCTGAAAAATCAATTGTTTCTTTAAGGTATCCCTGTACTAATTCGGCTGCAGACAGTTTTGGAGCACCTACAAAAACATTTACATCGTTGTAATTGAATATCTGAATGGCTTTGTGTCCCATTCCTCCTGCCAATACATCGGTAACACCTTTTTCCGCCAACCATTTGGGTAAAAGTCCCGGCTCGTGAGGTGGGGGAGTTACCCGCTCTTCATTAATTATCGTTGAGTCTTCAACATCCAGCACGGCAAAATATTTACAGTGTCCGAAATGCCCATCTAAAATCCCGCTTTCATCAACAGGAACTGCTATCTTTTTACTCATATTACTTTCTGATTATTAGTTTTCTAAACGACTAAATCCACGTCCTTGTCCTCGTCTTTTTCCGCGCCCCCAGCCTGATTGTAAAGTTTCTTCGTTTGTAAGATTTCTGTTTCTGAAACCTCTTCCACTTCTTTTACCAAAATGGGCGAATTGTTCTTCACTAAGTGACGCGCTGCATCTTCCTTGTTTTCTGCCGGTTTGGGTTCCTTGTCCCATTGGTCCGGTTTTGTCTAATCCTGGCATTGTTTCTAATTGTTTTCAATTTTAAAAATCACATCTTTTACATTTAGCTCTTCATCATCCAGTTCTATCATTTGAATGTGGAACTTCTCCAACATATCCTTGGCTTTTGGACCAAAATGACCTGAGATGATTTGCTCAGCACCTAATTCTGCTGCCATTTCCGAAGATTTTGTACCGGCTCCGCCATTTGAATTTTTAAAGCTGTTTTCGATAAAATTGGTAGTGTGAGTTTCTTTATCGTACACACAAAACCATCCCGCACGCCCAAATCTTAAATCAAATTTCGAGTTTACATTGTCTCCGGATGAAGTAATTATTGTTTTCATATAATAAACAAATGTTCTTTACAAATCTAAAATAATATTTTAGAATATGCAATAGTTTAAATGAACAAATGATTAATATGTGTGCGTGATAGTTTTTGAAATTAGAACAAAAAAAATGCAAAACCTTCAGTAATTACGGGTTTTGCATTTTCCTTTAGTTTGGAAAGATAATGAGGTGTTATTCTTGCATTTCCTGAGCTTTCCTTTTTACGCGGTTTGCGAGTAAAAGCGTTATTATACCAGCAAAAATGGCGAATGAACCCATCACTTTAACAATGACAAGTGCAGAGGTGTAAGGCGAAGAAATTAAAATAATACCAAGGACGATCGAGAATATTCCTCCCCAAATCATGGAGCGTTCTCCTGTGTGGTATTTTTTTATTCGAATTCCGGTAACCACTCCGGTAATTCCGTTAATCAGAGCAACTAAACCTAAAAACCACATTAAAAAAGAGGTGGTTAGTACCGAGCTCGAAAATGGTTTTATTACAACAATTAATCCTGCAATAATTCCCAGTCCGCCGGTAATTAAACCCCACCACCAGTTTTTTCTCACATCTTTTTGTTTGAAGGTGTTGTAAATGGTAACAACCCCATCAATTAGCCAGTAAATTCCGAGTATAAAAATTAAGGTTGTAAGCGTAGCCTGTGGGAACAGGAGTAAAATTAATCCTACAACCAGTAGTGTTATGCCACGTGCCATAATAAGTTTCCACATACTTTCGGCAACTTTTTTGTTTGTGTTGTCTGTCATTTTTAAGTTTTTATTAGTGTTCGTTTGATCTACAAGTTAGGGTAAATTACTGAAAGATACCACAGTATTAGAGTTGAGTTTACATAAAAAGAAAAGGTTGCCTGTAACAGACAACCTTTCAATTTACGCATATTATTGCAGAGCTATTCTACTCCGGCCTTTTCAAGGAAAAATTCCAGCGGACAGAATTTGGTGATCGATGATTGAAATAAATTCAATCCAACAAAACCTGCCAGGCCAAGCCAGTAAATATTAACGAATATGGCCAATAGAACGCTTGTCAACACAAATATTCCTGCAACTGCGCGTATTATTCTCTCTTTCATGGTATTCTATTTTTGTTGTGATTAATTTCTAAATAGGTGATTAAACAAATTTCTCGATGGCCGAGATATAAGCACTTATCGGGCTTATTCCTTCAGCTTCTTCGTTAAATTTCTTGATTCGCTCAAGAAGCTCAATTGCTTTGTCCTCTTCCAAAAAGGTGAACGAAATGAAATAGCGGTACGGATTTTTTGATGATCCGAACCAGTTGGAAATGTCTGAATTTCCATCAGCACTTTCCATAAATCCATCAACCGGTAATTCGCTGTACGAATTGATATGGATGTCGCGAAAGATTTGCTCCAGCTCGTGATGATAAGCTTCAGCACTTTGAATAATTACAAATTTCATCATTTTAATTTTCCTCGTTAGTTAAGTTATTTTTGGTCTCCTGAGTTTCAGCCACCGGAGTTTCTTCTACCGGATATTTTTTCTTCTCAGTCATGTAATAAATCAGCGGTACAATAACCAGTGTTAGGAATGTTGATGCAATTGTTCCACCCATCAGCGAAATTGCCAATCCTTGGAAAATAGGGTCGAATAAGATTACAACTGCACCAATTACAACTGTTCCGGCAGTAAGCAGGATAGGAGTGGTTCGTACTGCTCCGGCCTCAATTACCGCGTCTTTTAGCGGAGCTCCGTCCTTAAGCCGGAGATTTATAAAGTCGATGAGCAGTATGGAGTTTCGGACCATAATTCCTGCCAGCGCAATCAATCCGATCATTGAAGTTGCTGTAAAGAATGCACCCATCAACCAGTGACCGATAAGAATACCAACCAAAGAAAGTGGTATGGCAACCATCATTACAAACGGTACCGTAAAGTTTTGGAACCATCCGATGATTAGCATGTAAATTACCAACAGAACCACTGCAAATGCAGCGCCTAAATCGCGGAATACTTCGTAGGTAATTTGCCACTCGCCGTCCCATTTCAAACTGTAATTATCCTGTACAAAGGGTTGTTGTGTAAACTCTTCGTTCAAAGTGTAACCTTCCGGCAATTGAATTTTATCGAGGTTGTTGCTCATATCGAGAATTCCGTAAACCGGACTTTCCAGTTCTCCTGCAATATCGGCAGTTACATAAACCACACGTTTCTGGTTTTTACGGTAGATACTTTTATCCTGAAGTGCTTCTTTTATTTCAACCACATCACCAAGCGCCACTTTCTGGCCGGTCATAGTCATGATGTTTATTTTCTTCAGGTCTTCGATGCTCGAACGTTCATTTTCTGAAAAACGCAGCGCAATGCCAACCTGGTCATGTTCTTTCTCGGCATACAATTGTGTTACTTCCTGACCACCAAGTGCCATTGCAACGCTGTTTACAACCTGCTGCGTTGAAACGCCTGCAAGCGCTGCTTTTTCTTTTAGCACGTTGAATTTGTACTCCACCTGGTCGTCTTCCATTTGCCAGTCGATATCTACCACATCGGCAGTTTCAGCAAACAGGTCTTTTACCTGACGGGCCACTTCAATCTGCTGGTCGTAATCCGGTCCGTAAATCTCGGCAACCAATGTTGAAAGTACCGGTGGACCCGGTGGAACCTCAACAACTTTTGCGTTGGCGTTGAATTTTTTAGCCAGCTCCTGAATACCCGGACGCATGGCTTTTGCAATGTCGTGACTTTGTGCTTTACGTTCTGTTTTGTCAGTAAGGTTTACCTGAATATCGGCTACATTCGAACCTCTACGTAAATCGTAATGACGAACCAAACCGTTAAAGTTCATCGGCGAAGCAGTTCCCACATACGACTGGTAATTAATTACTTCCTCTTGCTGAGCGATGTATGCTGCCAGTTCTTTAGTAACGGCTGCGGTACGCTCCAGAGTTGTTCCTTCAGGCATGTCGATAATCACCTGAAATTCGTTCTTGTTATCGAATGGAAGCATTTTTACAGCTACCTTTTTAAAATATACAAGCGTTGTTGATGCGAGTAGTAAAAACGTAATTGTTCCGATAAATGTCCAGCGTTTCCATGGCGACTCCAACATCGGTTGCATCGTTTTATAATAGATCTTATAAATCGGCGAATTTTCCAGTTTGAATGCCTTTTTTACCTTGTCGTCTTTCTCAACAACTTTTAATAAACGGAAAGCCAGATACGGAGTAATCGTTAAAGCTACCAGCAATGAAAAGATCATTGCAATAGATGCTCCAATTGGCATCGGGCTCATATAAGGTCCCATCAATCCTGATACGAAAACCATTGGTAAAACTGCCGCAATTACGGTAAATGTTGCCAGAATTGTTGGGTTACCCACTTCATCGATCGAGCGCAAAGCTGCCTGGATGAACGGTAATTTTTTCATTTTAAAGTGCCGGTGCATGTTTTCGGCAATAATAATCGAGTCGTCAACAACAATCCCTGTTACAAAAACCAGTGCAAAAAGCGTAATCCGGTTCAGGGTGTAATCGAGGAAATAGTAGCTGAACATGGTTAATGCGAAAGTGATTGGCACCGAAAGGAACACAACCAGTCCACCGCGCCAGCCCATGGCAAGCATTACCACAAAAGTTACCGCTATAATCGCTCCGGCAAGGTGCATCAGCAATTCCGATACTTTGTGCGATGCAGTTTCACCGTAGTTACGGGTAACATCAACATGCACATCAGAAGGAATCAGGTCTTTTTCAAGGTGGCTGATTTTCTCCAGAATCTGGTCAGAAACTTTCATCGCGTCAGCACCACGGCGTTTTGCCACCGAAATAGTTACTGCCTGGTATTCGCCTGCAAATTCATTTTTCTTCTCGTCCATCGATCCGTAACCAAAATTCACGTATTGAATTGGCTCTTCAGGACCATCAAGAATTTGGGCGACCTGTTTCAGATAAACCGGGCTTCCGTTGTGGATGCCAACAACAAGGTTCGAAACATCATCAGAAGTTTGCAGAAACTCACCGGCCTCAACCAGGTATTCCACATCGTTCTTGTTAAAAGCGCCTGTGTTGAACTGCTGGTTGGCGATCTGTATTTTTTGTGCAATACTCAATGCATCAACATTGTAACGAACCATTGCTCCATTGTTCAACATCACACGGATCTGACGAGAGCGACCACCAATTACTTTTGTTTCCGAAACATCGGTAACCTGTTCAATTTCGTTATTTACTTCCTGCGCAATTCGTTTCAACTGGTAGTCGTCGTAATTTTCGCTCCAGAAAGTTAGTCCCAACACCGGCACATCGTCGATAGAACGTGTTTTTACCAATGGCAAACTTGTTCCGTGCGGCATCTGGTCCATATGCTTCATAATTTCGTTGTACATTTTTACCAACGAACGTTCGATGTCTTCACCAACGTAAAACTGAACGATAAGCATGGCCTGGCCCGGCATTGAGGTAGAGTATACATATTCAACTCCGGGAATATTGGCTACCACTTTTTCGAGCGGTTGCATTACGCGGGATTCAATTTCTTTCGGGCTGGCTCCCGGATAACTAAAGAGGATGTCGGCAATTGGTACGTCAATTTGCGGTTCCTCCTCGCGGGGAGTCAGGTACGAGCTGTAAATACCGATCGCCATAAAAGCGACCATCAACAGCGGCGTTAATTTTGAGTTTATAAACTGTTTGGCTATTCCGCCAGCAAATCCTGTTTTCATTTTCTTTCTCTTCTTAAATTCATTTTTTAAGTTCCGTTTTAAGACCCCCTATCGTCACTTTGTTCCGATTGTCCCCCTAAAAGGGGACAGGAGCTTCTTTGAAGCGACAGGGGTAATTCTCAGAGGAATTACCTTTTTGTTAGTTAGAAGCTATAATTGCTCCGTCAAAAAGTTTGCTGTCAGATTTCACAACGTATTGTTCTCCATCAGATAAACCTGAAATGATCTCAATTTTGTCGCCAAATGTTTTACCGGTTTTTACCCAGCGTAGCAGGGCATTTCCCGACTGACCAACAGCATAAATTCCAACCAGCTGACCACGGTGGATCAAAGCTGATTCTGAAACCAGGATGCGTTTTTGTGTTCCATACTCAAACAATACTTCGGCGTACATTCCGCTGTACAATTTTGCTGTACAGTTTTCAGGAACGGTAACCAAAACTTTTGCGCTGTATTGGTTGCCGGTATTTGTTGTTGATGGATTTATCTCGATAATTTTTCCTTCCAGTTCTGCATTTGCTGAAGTGAATTTTACTTTAACAGCATCATTCAGCTGAACTTTTGCAATGTCGGCTTCAGGGATGCGTGCAATAACTTTCCATTGCGACGGGCTTTCCATGCTCAATAAAGGCATTCCCGGATTGGCCATGTCGCCTTCCTGAACGAATTTGGTTGTAATAACTCCGCTGTATGGTGCACGAATCGATGCATAACGCATGTTTTCTGCCACTTCGTTTTCCATTTGTTCAACGGCAGCCAAACGTGCTTTTGCCATGTCGTAACGGGTACGCATGTCGTCCATTTCCTTGTCCGATGCACTGTTATCTGCGTAAAGTGCTTCGTAACGTTTTAAATCTTTTTCAGCGCTTTCGTAAGCAGTTGTTGCTTCAACTTTGCTGGCTTCAACCTGTGCTTTCTTGGCCAGGATATCCTGGTTTCTGATCTGGATTAACAGATCTCCCTGGTTTACTTTTTGACCTGGTTTTACGTAAATGCGCTGAATTTGCCCCATAATACGGGTGCTTAAATTACTTTGTTTGTCGGCCTCCAGTTTGCCCGAAAAACTATGTACTACCGGGTAATCAGTAAGGTTGGCAACAGCAGTTTGCGCTGCAACTTTTTCTTGTGAAACCGTGGCGTGTTCTTTCTCTTTGTTTCCACACGAGATTGCAATTATTGATACCAATGCAATTGCAATTATAAGTTTTGATTTTTGTACTAGTGTCTTCATTTTAAATATGGCGTTATTCGTTAATATCTTGTTCGATAAGCAATTCCATTTCGAAAATGGCTTGCTTGTAATTATAAATTGATTGAATGTATTCTAATTCTTTTTGTGATGTAAGGGCTTCCGACATCAACAGGTCGGCAGTTTTTTCAAGTCCTTGTTCAAAACGGTTTGTTCTGATTCGTAACGACTCCTTGGCCTGATCTTTTGCGAGTTTGCTCGATTGGATGCGGTTGTAATTCAGTTCCATTTTACGGGTAGCACGATTGATTTCAATTTGGCTTTGAGACAGGTAATCTTCGTAGTTAATTCGTGCTTCGTCCAATTGTGCAGTAGCGTGTTGAACAGCTCCTGCATTTTTATATCCGCTAAACAGGCTCCAGCTTAGTGATGCTCCAACCATGTAGTTGTTCGCTGAAGTACCGAACAACGATTCGTCGTTCCACTCAAAAGCTCCAAAAGCATTCAGGCGGGGAACGAATTTCATTTTATTCGATTTAACCATGTTTTCGCCGGCTTCTATTTGTTTTTGATAAGCCAGCATATCCGATCGGCTTTCCAGGTTTACTGAATTACGGTCGATAAGAACCTGCATTGGCGGTTGGATAAGCGAATCGGTTGTTTCAATTACTTCGCTAAATTCCATGCCTAACAAATAAACCAAAAAGTCGTTGGCAGTTTGTCGCTGGATTTGCGCTTCAAGTAACTGATTCTTGCGTTCCTCAACACGAACAGAGGCTTCCAGAACATCAGCTTCTTTAGCAAATCCCTGTTTGGCATTGTTTTGTGTTAAACGTAAAGCTTCTTCCGCTACAGCTACTGATTTATCTAAAACCTCAACCGACGACTCAGCAAGCTCCAACATGTAATAAGCTTTTTTTACTTCGTATTTAATATTGAGTTTAACCCTGTTTGTCTGAAACGACATTGCATCCAGTTGATTTTTGGCTGCTTTTCGGGCGTAAATTCCGTCAAGGTTCAGCAATGGTTGCTGTAACTCGATTTTTGTCTGGAAATTTTCGATACTTCCCGGATCATTTAACAGATCAGGATTAAAATCCTGTTGTGTAACAATCTCCTGTTTCAATTTAAAACCGAAGGAATTTAACGGGTCGTTGGTTGACATTCCGGTGTGACTCGCTTCCAGTCCCGGTAAAAAAACAGAATTGGTCATTCGGTAATTAGCACGTGCGGCTTCCACACGGGCTTCAGCACTTTTTACATTAAGGTTGTTTTCGTCTGCAAGGATGAGTGCCTCGCTCAAACTTAATGGTCTGGGTTGTGCCTTTAATATTGCCGGCGTTAATAACAGCAATAGAACTAGATAATTAAATTTTTGTGTTGACATATTTTTAATCATTTTTGATTCTTTTTTCGGCGCAAATATATGTTTTGAAATCTAAATATATATATAAATAGATATATAAATAATTGATAGGTCATTTTTGAAATCTATTACGATTTAAGGTTGTTGATTTGTGAGCATATTAGCATTCCAAAATTTATGTAAAAGTTAAGTGTAGTAACGTATTCTGATTCTTATAGTTACTGTGGAATGATAAATTAATTTGATGAAGCGATAAAATTGATTTAGGGGATAAGTTATTGGGGGATAATGAACATTATTTCAATGTTAACTGGATTTGGATTGAGAATAGAAATAGGTTGAAATAGGAGAGAAGATGCAATCTTCAAAATTAATTGGGGGCTTTTGTTTCATTTTACAAAACTTACAATTGTCGTATGACATGTGTAAGTTTCTCCTTTATTTCGTGGGCAATTGGTTCGATAGCAGTGTTGTTAACGGCCATCATCGACGCAACCGGGTCGATTGCCGAAACAGTTATTTTGCCGGGTTCCGGCGATTCCTGAACGACAACATTACAAGGAAGCATCAAGCCGATTTGTTCTTCCGCTTTTAACGCTTTATAAGCATTTGGCGGATTACAGGCACCAAGAATTTTATATTGTCTGAAATCTACATCCAATTTTGCTTTTAGTGTGCTGTGAATATCAATCTCTGTTAACACACCAAATCCTTCTTTTTTAAGTTCCTCTTTAACTTTTTCTACTGCGGAATTAAAGTCGGAGTCAATGGTTGTTTCAAAATAGTATTTCATGGTTATTAAGTTTTAGTATGTGGTATTCTAAATTAAAACATTCCCATTTTTAACAGGTTTGGTTAATGTATTGTTTAAAGAGTGCATGGTAAAAAAAAGGGCTTCATCTACAGTGAAACCCTTTCTTTTCAGTTCAATTGAAAATTAATGCTTATGTCCTTTGTGATCATCCTCAGTTTTGGTTTCTGCAGTACGATCGTAATGACAACAGCCCGGAAGATTTTTATAAACTTCGTCATCGGCTTTGTAATTCGGCGTGTCGTGCCCTACTTTGGCAACCGCTTTTTCAATTGCATCAGTACTTGTTTTCGAATCATCGAAACTTACTTCAAGCATTTTGGATTTTTTGTCCCATTCCGCTTTAGAAACTCCGTCGATTGCATTTACAGCTTTTTCGATGCGGGTTTCACACATTCCGCAGTTTCCGCTAACTTTAATTTTTTCCGTTTTATTTCCAGCAAAAACGGTAAATGCGCCCATCATAAACAGGGCCACTAAACTTAAAACTTTTGTTTTCATCTCGTAATTTTTTAAATGATTAGTATTTAATTTTCTCTATATAAACAGCACTCCGGCAAAGCTTCGTAAATAGCGTCGGGTGCTTTGTATTTTTCAGTATCGTGACCAACCGCGGCAATTGCTTTCTGAACCTCATCGGATGATGTTTTTGATGCATTAAAATTCAGGTGAAGCGTTTCTGTTTCACTCTCCCAATTTGCCGATTCTACACCATTAACCGATAAAGCAGCTTCTTCAATCCGGTCTTTGCACATGCCACAATTTCCTCGAACTTTTATCATGACATGTTCTGCAGAATTATCTGTTTTTTTATCCGTATTCTGATACTCAAATCGTTCGTAAAGGCAACATTCCGGCAGCTCATCATACACACCGTCAGGAGCTTTTTCCAGTTCTGTATCATGACCCACTTTTGCAATGGCATGGTGCACTTTATTAAGCGATAGACCATCCTCGTAATTTAAATGAAGGTCTTTTGTCTCAGCGTCCCATTCAGCAGAAATAACACCTGATACTGACAGAGCCGCTTCTTCTATGCGATCTTTGCACATGCCGCATTCTCCGCCAACTTTAAACATCGCATGTTCTGCCTGATCACTACCCGCATTTTTTAGGCTCATCATGCTCATTTTTCCGGCAAGCTGCGCTGCAGCATCAATACTGAATGTGCCGTTAATAGCAATTTCTTCGCCTTGCTGAAGACCGTTTTCAATAACGTAACTTTCGCCAAGTGCAGGACCCAAATCCACCTCGCGCATTTTAAAATACACGCCCTGATCGTTTTCTGATTTAACGTAGATTACCGAGCGTTCACCTGTCCACATAACTGCAGTTTTCGGAACTACGAGTGCATCGGTTTGCGGTAGTTTTGCTTCCACTTTCCCTGATACAAACATTTCAGGTTTCAGTTTTAGGTCCGGATTGGATTTAACCACGCGTGCTTTTGCCACTCTTGTTTTCGGATTGATCACCGGATCGAGGTAATCGATATTTCCTTCAAATGTTTCACCGGGCAGCGACTCAATTGTATAACTCACTTTATCGCCTTTTTTAATCCACGGAAGATCCGATTCGTATACATCGAAAAGCACCCAAACTTTTGAAAGATCTGCAATCTCGTATATTGCCTGTCCTCTGCGCACATAATCTCCGGTGTTCACCTTTTTCTTAGTAACATAACCCGATACTTCAGACAGAACATCGAAGGTCTCCAATGGTTTTCCTGAAGTCAGAATCTGGTTGATCTGCTCATTGGTGAGTTTCCAGTTTTTTAATTTTTCTTTGGCCGCATCGAAAAGTTGTGGCTGCGTAGCCTTAATTTTTTGGGCTTCAAATAACTCTTCCTGTGCAGTTACTAAATCGGGTGAGTAAACTGAAGCGATCACTTGTCCTTTTTTTACGTAGTCGCCCGTAAAGTTTACCAGCAAATTCTCGATCCTGCCGGGAATGTGCGACGATTGCGAAAAGATCAGGCGTTCATCTTCCTGAACTTTTCCATCCAACCTTACCACTTTAAGCGGTTCTGCAGCGCCTACAACGGCTGTTTGAATATTGGCCAGTTGCATCGCCGTCGCCGACATACTCACCGCATTCGGATCAATTTCGCCATTTTGCTCTTCTTCCAGCGGAATTAAATCCATGCCGCAAATGGGGCAGTCGCCGGGTTCGTGCTGACGAATTTGCGGGTGCATCGAGCAGGTCCAGATTGTCTCTCCGGCGACTTCTTCTTCACTGTGTTCATGTTGATGTTCCTCAGTTGCGGTGCTTTCTGAGCCCCCAAATATCAACCATCCCAGCAACAAGCCAATTGCCAGTGTTGACAGAACTATGATTATTGTTTTTCTATTTGTGTGCATCGTTAATATGTTTTTGCGGTGATGTAATTTAGTTTTGCCAAAGCGGTTTGATATTGCGTTTCAGCCATGGCTTTCATTTTTTCGTATTTCAGTAGTTGTTGCTGCATGCGTAAAACTTCCTCAAAGTCTTTTCCCGAATTTCCGTAGGCGCTAAACAACAGGTTCAGCGTTTGATTGGATTCAAGAATTTGCGCCTCATACAAATCGATTAAATCTTTTTGTTGTTGAATTTGAAACCAAATAGATTCGTATCCAGAGGTAAGCGAATTGATGGTTTCCTCTTTTTGAAAGGAATATTTTTCCTGAGTCAGCTGCGCCTCTTTTTCGGCTGCTCTGTATTTTTTTCTGAAAATTGGAATACTTGCTGAAACCATTGGCATGAATACGTTTTTACCGTTGTCGTTCACCTCCATGTCGGTGCGTTTTCCAACAATTGCATAATCCACACCAACACCCAGTTTCGGAAGTCCCTGTCTTCTCGCAGCTAACTCACTCTTTGCGCTGGCTTGTTGTTTCAGATCGATTGCATCGAGCATCGGATTATTGGTCAGCAAGGAATCTCTCCTAAAATTTTCAGGTAACAACTCCATCGTTAGTGAATCCTGAAGAACTACCGTTTCGTTTTCGTCTCTGTTGAGCAAGTTGTTGAAGGTAACCAGCAGTGGTTTTTCCTTTTTAGTCAGAATTCTGAGATTGGTTTGTGCATCTTTCAGCATGATATCTACCCGCAAAACATCGGTCATTGGCGAAACTCCGTTTTTAAATTTGGAGTTGGAAATGGTTTTATACGATTGCAGAATTTCGATATTTTCCTGCTCAATTGCTTTTAAGCGATTCAGCTCAATCAACGGATAATACGCTTCAGAAACGCTATAATAAAGCCGGTTGCGCGCGTCGAGAAATGCCTGGTATTTTGCATCGGCCATTAGCGAAGCTGCATCAGACTGGGCTTCCAAAGTTCCGAACCATGGAAACATCTGGCTAAGCGAAAACTTGGCACGTTGTGGTCCTACACGTGTTTCAACCGGTGAAATAAAATAACCGAAAGAAAAGGTGGGATCGGGAAGGGAACTTACCTGCGGTACTTTTTGCAGGGCTGCCTCAAAATCCTTGTACTGAGCCTGCAGTCCCGGATTATTTTCGGCCGCAATCTCAAAGTAGTCGCTCAGCGTTTGTGCCTGCACTGTAGTCAACGCTGAGATGAAAACGATTATAATTGTTGTTATTTTTTTCATGACTGACTCTTTTTAAGTTTTCGCTCTTCGCGGTAGCTATACAATACCGGAACAATGAAATAGGTAACGGCGGCAAAAATCATCCCTCCAAATGCAGGAATTGCCATCGGAATCATAATGTCGGCGCCACGGCCGGTTGATGTTAAAATAGGAAGCAAGGCAATAATCGTCGTTGCCGATGTCATCACTGCCGGTTTTATTCTTCGTTGTCCCGCTTCCACCACAGCAGCCCGAATTCCCTTCAAGTTGTTGGTTCGGTTTTTTGCAAAACTCTGATCTAAGTAGGTTGCCATGAGCACACCATCGTCGGTTGCGATACCAAAAAGCGCAATGAATCCTACCCAAACTGCCACACTCAGATTTATAGTTCCCATCTGAAACAGTTCCCGAATGTTCGTTCCAAAAACTGAAAAATCGACAAACCAATTTTGGCCGTACAGCCAGAGCATCATAAATCCACCACTGAATGCCATGGCAATTCCGGTGAAAACCATCAGCGAAGTGGATACCGATTTAAACTGGAAATAAAGAATCAGAAATACAATTGCAAGAACAAGCGGAACGACTATAGACAGCCGCTTTTCAGCACGAACCTGGTTCTCGTAACTTCCCGAGAATTTGTAACTCACGCCGGCAGGAACTTGTAAATCCCCTGAACCAATTCGTTCCTGAATGGCTTTTCTGGCGTCATCAACTACGGTGACTTCCGAAAATCCGTCGTTCTTATCGAACAGAACATATCCCACTAAAAAAGTTTCTTCACTTTTGATAGCCTGCGGACCACGCTGGTATTTTATATGAACCAGCTGGCTCAGCGGAATTTGAGCGCCGGTTGGTGTTTGTATCAGAATTTTTCCCAATGATTCCGGATCATCACGCAATTCACGAGGGTAACGTACCCGGACAGGGAAGCGTTCGCGCCCTTCAACCGTAGAAGTGATATTCATGCCGCCAACAGCTGTTTCAATGGTTTGCTGAACATCTTCCACATTTAGTCCGTAACGTGAAATTTTATCCCGATCGATATCGAAAAGTAAGTAAGGTTTTCCTACGATCCGGTCGGCAAAAACAGCCTGAGCTTTTACCGAAGGAACTGTTTTCAGTATATCTTCCAGTTGCAGGCCAAATTTTTCGATGGTTGTTAAATCAGGTCCGTAAACTTTAATTCCCATCGGAGCGCGCATACCCGTTTGTAACATCACCAGGCGTGTTTCAATCGGCTGAAGTTTAGGTGCCGAAGTAACGCCCGGAATCTTGGAAGCATTTACAATTTCATCCCAAATATCGTCGGGTGATTTAATTTTCTCACGCCAGTTACGGAAGTAGTCTCCGTTTTCATCCGGAATCAGCTCTTCTCTGGTAATTCCTCGATGCAATGCATCTTCATTACTAAGCTTCTCTCCGTTTGTCAATATAAAGAGATCGTCTTTATCTACTTTAAACCGTAAACGATGTCCTTTTTCATTCAGCATGTATTCCGGTTTGTAGTTGATCACGTTTTCGTACATCGAAATCGGAGCCGGGTCGAGCGCTGATTCTACACGACCGAGTTTTCCAACAGTCAATTCAACTTCCGGAATATTGGAAATTAGCATGTCAAGCTGACCCAAAACTTCCCGGTTATACTCAACGCCCGAATGTGGCATTGAAGTGGGCATCAACAGGAAACTTCCTTCATCCAGCGAGGGCATAAATTCTTTACCAATTCCCGGAAATCCGTGTGCAAGGGTAGACCAAACTTCAGTAGTTCGAACATTCCATCCAAGCTTGTCGAATCCGCGGGCAACAAATCCAAAAAGATTATTGAAGCCCATCCAGGCAGTTATTCCCACGATGATCAAAAAGGTAGGAATGGAAAGAAATGCTGCTTTATGATCGAGACACCAGGTTAATATTCTTTTGTAGTAATATTCCAGTAAGGCAAATATTCCCAAAATGATGGTAAGCAGAATGGCAACAAATACTACATTCATTACCATGCTTTTAGTTGGTCCTAATGGTAGCCAGTATTTTGCCAGAAGCCAGGTAACGCCGATAAGTACGATAACTACTTCAAGATATTCGAACAGAAAACTAAACGCCTTCTGCAAACGCGTCTTCCAACGATTACTAACAGTTTCCAGACTTCGGTCTTCGGTCTTCCGACTTCTAACTTCTTTTAATGTGCCTGCCAATCCAAATGCGAGAATCATCATACCTCCCCAGGTTTGGCCGTAAATCAGCAGAATTATTCCGAGCGGGATTAAAATAATATTTACCCATTTCCGGATGGCTTTGCTGTTGATGCGTACTCCAAAAAACCAGTGTGCCAGCGCCGGCATTATAAATAGAGAGACAACCAGTGCTGCAATCAACGCGAAGGTTTTGGTAAAGGCAAGTGGTATAAATAATTTACCCTCTGCAGCCTGCATGGTAAATACCGGAATAAAACTTACAATTGTGGTTGATACTGCAGTCAGGATTGCAGAACTAACTTCTGCCGAACCGTTATAAATAGTTGTTATCAGTTTTTGTTCGGGAGGGGCTTCCTTTGTGTGTTTTATTATATTTTCTGAAAGAATTACCCCGAGATCGACCATGGTTCCGATGGCAATTGCAATACCCGAGAGTGCCACAATATTGGCATCTACACCAAAATAGCGCATGGCAATAAAAACCATTAATACAGCAATTGGAAGCAAACTTGATATTAAAAGCGAAGCCCGCAGGTTATACACCATGATAATTACCACAAGAATGACAATGAGAACTTCGAGAGAGAGCGCTTCTTCCAGCGTCCCCAAAGTTTCTTGAATCAGAGTTGAACGATCGTAAAACGGAACGATTGTTAGTTGACTTTCCACGCCATTGGGTAAAACTTTTGAAGGTAGCCCCGGTGCGATATCCGCAATTTTTGCTTTTACATTGTTGATCACTTGTAGCGGGTTGGCACCGTAGCGTGCAACCACAACACCTCCAACAACCTCAGCACCATCTTTATCAAGTGCACCACGACGAGTTGAAGGTCCGAGACTGACAACTGCAATGTCTTTTACCCGAATTGGCACGTTGTCCTGAACCGCAACCACGGCTTTTTCAATGTCCTCAACATTTTTAATATAACCCAATCCGCGAACGAGGTATTCAGCCTGGTTAATTTCAATGGTTTTCGCACCCACATCGCGGTTCGATTTCTGAACCGCTTGCATTACTTTGTGTAGCGGGATGTTGTAAGCTTTCAGCGCGTCGGGATTAACGTCGATCTGGTACTCCTGAACAAAGCCACCAATGGAAGCCACTTCAGAAACACCTTCGGCAGCATTTAACGAATACTTGACGAAAAAATCCTGCACAGTGCGGATTTCGTGTAAATCCCAGCCTCCGGTTGGGTTTCCGTCTTTATCGCGCCCTTCAATGGTGTACCAGTAAACTTGTCCGAGCGCGGTTGCATCGGGACCAAGTGCGGGCTGAACACCATCAGGCAAAAGTCCGGACGGCAATGAATTCAACTTTTCTAGTATCCGCGAACGCGACCAGTAGAATTCAATATCTTCATCAAAAATGATGTAGATGCTGGAGAATCCGAAAATGGATGAACTACGGATCGATTTTACTCCGGGAATTCCCAACAAATAAGTAGTCAATGGATAAGAGATCTGATCCTCAATGTCCTGAGGAGATCGTCCCATCCACTGGGTAAAAACAATTTGCTGGTTTTCCCCAATATCGGGAATGGCGTCAACCGGAACCGGATCTTTTGGCAAAACTCCGGTGTCCCAGCCAAAAGGAGAAGTTATGATTCCCCAACTTACGAAAAGGATCAAAACCAGTATCGTAACCAGCTTATTTTCAAGAAAAAACTTTATGATTTTATTTAGCATACCTTTTTAGCTATGAAATTAATACAATAGAAAATCGGGATCACGAGTATTCGTGATCAGATAATTTATCATAATAATTTCATAAAAGGTATAACTGTTCTTCCGCAAGAAACTCCATCACCGTAGGAGGAGGTGGGTCGTTGGTTAAATCGAATTCTTCAGTTAATTCGTTGGGAAATAGTAAGTCAGTATCAAGAAATGTCTGATGTAATACATCGATTTCAGCAAGTACCGGAATTTCAGAAATTACCGGTGCCGAAAAATCTTCTTTTACTTGATAAAAATGATCTTCGTTCTGGCAACAGCCTGGATCGTCGCAGCAAGAATCGGCTTCTTCAAAAAGTTTTACCGAAACCAACTGTCCGTGACAGTAGTGTTTGCTCACAGCCATTCCCATTGTTGAGATCAACAACAGGGTTGCTAAAATAATATGGCTGAGTTTTTTTATCATTTATATTTTTGACTGTACTATATAAACGTTATACAAAACTAAAGGTTTAAACGAAATGGCCAACCGTTTAACAAAGCTTTAACATGCCTGCGGTTTACACCGCTTTGTAGCCAATCGATTCAACAGTTTCTTTTACTTTGTCCAGATCAATATCATCACCTTCCAAGGTCACCGTTTTTTCTGCAAGGTTTACAACTGCACTATCTACAAATGCCAGTTTTTGCAGGTTATTTTCTACGTTCGCCTTGCAATGGTTGCAAGTCATTCCTTCAACTTTAATCGTTTTTAATTGCATGGTATTATTTTTTAATTGAGTTTCAGTTTGTTCTTTTGGAGTTCGGTATCGCTGAATGTAGCCGTTTAAAATCAATCCAAGAAGTATAACTCCGGAAGCAATTTGCCACCAATTCAGGTGAGTTCCGTGGTCGTGTCCCAAATGTTGTTGGGTAATTTCTGTGAACCACTGTACGGGCAGCAGGTAATCGATAATCAGTCCCGATCCCAATGCACCAATAATAATTGTTCCAAGATAGGTGAACAAGCTTTTTTTGCCCAAAACTTTGCCGATCATGGTAATTGTAGCTGCATTGGTAGCAGGTCCGGCCATGAGCAGAACAAAAGCTGCTCCCGGACTTACTCCTTTTAAAATAAGGATAGCCGCCAGCGGAATTGAACCGGTTGCACAAATGTACAAGGGAACCGATACAACCAAAATCAGCAGCATTTGCAAAATTGGCGACAGGTTTAAAAGCTCAAAAAAATCGTTGGGTATCAAAGCCGAAATAATGGCCGCTAAAACCAGACCGATGATCAGCCATTTTGAGATATCCTGAATGAACTCCACAAAACCATAACGAAAAATAGCCTTGATTTTTTGCCCCAGTGTTTTCGGTTTTGAAACTGTATCTGCGACATGCTCTGGTACAGGTTCATTTTTTGTAATTATACTTGTAATCAAACCTCCCGATATTCCGGTAATTAATGCGGCAATCGGACGAATAATAGCAAAAGGTAATCCCATCAATGAGAATGTTGCCAAAATTGAATCTACGCCGGTTTGCGGAGTAGAAATCAGGAACGAAACAGTTCCGCCTTTTGAAGCACCATTTTTATATAAAGCTGCTCCGGTAGGAATTACTCCGCACGAACATAATGGAAGTGGTATTCCCAGTAAAGAGGAGAAAATAGATGAGCGAAATGGCGAACCATTAAAATACTTATCAATTTTTTCGCGTGGAATAAACGCATACAAAAGCCCGGCAAAGAAAAATCCCAGTAAAAGATAGGGGGCCATTTCACCCAAAATGGTGGCGAAATCGCCTAAAAATTTTACTATGTATTGTCCTGCTTGCATTCTATTCAGTTTTACAATACAAAGTAAAGCAGGATAAGGGAGATTTTGTTTACACGATTTTGGATTAGATTTATAAGATTTTGGGATTTCATCCGATTAGCACTGAATATCAATTCGTTTACCCCGTCCCTAAAGGGAGCGAATTGATTGTCTCTGCTCCCTTTAGGGATGGGGTATTCAGTGAGAATCAATTTGCGGGTGATGAAATGAAGAAAGCTTATTTGTCGAAATTACACCTCGTCAAGCGGTTTACGCTTGTTTTCTTTAAGCTTTTTAAAGTGCGAAGGCGTTAATCCGGTAACCTTTTTAAACTGGTTCGACAGGTGTTGTACACTGCTGTAACCTAGTTGATAGGATATTTCATTCAAGGTAAGTTCGCCGTAAACCAGCAGCTCTTTAACCTTTTCTATTTTTTGATTGATGATGTATTTCTCAATCGTGATTCCTTCCACCGAAGAAAACAACTTACTTAAGTACGAATAATCATGACCAAGATCTCCGGCAATGACATCCGAGAAATTAACGGGTTCTTTTGCGTCGTTTGAGTAGTGCGTTTTTTCGATGATAATGGTTTTAATCCGGTCGATCAGCTGGCTCTTTTTATCATCCATCAACTCAAAACCATTGTCGTTCAGAACCGAGCGCACTTCTTCTGTTTGGTCTTTATCCAGATTCTCAGAAATACCAACTTTGCCCAGTTCTATCGTTTCAATCTGAATGTCGAGCTTTTCAAGTTCTTCTTTTACCACTTTAATACAGCGGTTGCAAACCATATTTTTTATGTGAAGAACCTGTTTCATAAAGTTGCATTTAAACGCTCAAACAAGGTGTAAAGGGAGTGTCAGCATTATTTAAACGATTGCTGCAATGCCACCATTTTTATGGCAGTAACGGCAGCTTCGTCGCCTTTGTTGCCCAATTTCCCTCCGGCACGGTCGAGTGCTTGTTGTTCGTTGTTGGTAGTTAAAACACCAAAAATAAACGGTTTGTTGTATTTCAGGTTCAAATCCTTTGTGCCTTGCGTTACGCCTTCGCAAATATAGTCGAAGTGGCGTGTATCACCCTGAATAACGCAACCCAATAGAATTACAGCATCAACGTTATCTAATTCTGCAAAATACTGTCCACCCAAAGGAAGCTCAAAAGTTCCCGGAACATATTTTACTGAAATGTTCTCTTCAGTAGCGCCGTGTTTTTTTAGGGTGTCAACTGCACCGTTTGCCAATGCCGATGTAATTTCCCAGTTCCATTCGGCTACTACCACGCCAAAACGCATGTTTTCTGCTGATGGTACCGAATTAATATCGTATGCTGATAAATCTTTTGTTGCCATAATCTGTCTTTTTTGATTTGCTGATAAAGCAAAAGTAATGTTTATACAAACAAAAAACCCCTCCGAAGAGGGGTTTAACTATCGATTGAATATTTCTTAGTTCAATTTTGTGTTGATGCGCGCAATGTAGCGATCGGCACTTGTTCCTTCAGTAGATTGAGGATATTGTGCTTTAATATCTTCGTACAATGCCAGTGCATCTTCCAACTCGTCCATCGATTCCAGCAGGTTCGCTGCTTTCATCATGTAAACCGGAGTTGTTAATTCGTTATCAGATAAAGCGTATGCTTTTTTGTAGTGTTTAAGCGCTGTATCGGTTTCGCCTAATTCAAGGTAAGCATCACCTTTTGCACCTTCAGCTACTGGAGCTAAAAGTAAATCGTCAGTTTTAAAATCATTTAAGTAATCCAGTGCTTCTTCGTACTGTCCCATATACAAATATGAAATACCAGTGTAGTATTTTGCACGGTTCGCCGATTTTGTAATACCGTAGTCATCAATAATATCAAGGAATCCTAAGTAGTTTCCGTCGCCGTTAATGGCCAGATTGAATGAATCTTTTTCGAAATAATTTTCGGCCATAAACATTTGCGATACAGCTTCGTCTTCTTTAGGTTGCACATAAAATCGGTTAAACCCAAGATAAGCTGCAACTACTACAATAATTCCACCAACAACATAGCTGATGATTTTCGAATTATCTTCAACAAACTGTTCCGTTTTTGTTAACGCACTTTCAAGTTCCTGTAAATTATCGGCTTGTTCTACATTCTTCTTTGCCATTTCTGTCTTTTTCAAAATTGTGCCGCAAAAATAGCTTTTTTTTCAAAACAGCTAAACCAATGCTTATTTTATTTTGCAGAATAATCAACATAACAATGTTATTAACTGCTTTTTGTCAACATTTCAGATTTGTGCAGGCTTTTTATATAGTTTTGTGGTAACAAAAATAACGAAACAGATAATGCACATTGAAGAGATTTCAATTGTAAATTTTAAAAATATTCTGGAGGTGAAGGCGGAGTTTTCGCCAAAGCTGAATTGTTTTATCGGTAAAAACGGTGCCGGAAAAACAAATATGCTCGATGCCATTTATTACCTGTCGTTTTGTAAGAGCTTTTTTAATGCAAGCGATTTGCTGAATATTAACCACAACGAAAACTTTTTTATGCTGAACGGAAATTACAACCGTCAGGAGTCAAAAGAAAGTATAAACTGTGGCATACAAAAAGGGCAGAAAAAGCAGTTTAAACGAAATACCAAAGTGTATAAAAAACTTCAGGAACACATCGGTTTGCTTCCGTTGGTGATGATAACTCCGTCGGATGTAAACCTGATTTTAGGAGGCAGCGACGAACGTCGAAAGTTTATGGACGGTGTAATTTCGCAGTACAATCAAAACTACCTCGACGATCTTTTAAAATACAACCGGGCACTTTCACAACGCAACAACCTTTTGAAACAGTTTGCCAGCGAACGTTATTTCGATGAAGAGCTGTTGGGCATTTGGGACGATCAGTTGGTGGAATACGGAACACGCATTCACGAGGAGCGCACACGTTTTGTTGAAAAGCTGATTCCCGTTTTTCAACGCTACTACAATTATATATCTGAAGGAAACGAAGTGGTGGAATTGGTGCACCAATCTGATTTGTATGAATCGGATTTGGCGACAATGCTAAAAACGGCTTTGCAAAAAGACCGGATTGTTCAGTACACCACGGTTGGAAGTCATAAAGACGATTTGCTTTTAAATATTGGTGAATACCCAATAAAAAAACTGGGATCGCAGGGGCAGAAAAAAACCTACCTGGTGGCATTAAAACTGGCACAATTCGAGTTTATAAAAGAGATTTCGGGCCAGAAACCGATACTTTTACTCGATGATATTTTCGACAAGCTGGATCAGTTTCGTGTTGAGCAAATTGTTACGGCTGTAGCAGGCGAACAGTTTGGTCAGATATTTTTAACCGATACCAATCGCGAGCATCTCGACACCATTATTAAAAAAATGGATGCCGATTATCGAATTTTTCACGTAGAAACAGGAAAAGTAAAACTGGCAGAATGAGACGAAGTAATACACAATCGTTAAGCGAGGTTTTAAAACAGTACATCGAGGAAAACCGCATTGAGCGGAAATTAAAAGAAGTGGACATTGTTCAGGGCTGGGAAAACCTGCTCGGAAAAACCATCGCCCGCTACACCCGAAATATTTATATCCGCAATGGAATATTGTATGTCGAGATTACCTCGTCGGTGGTAAAAAACGAATTGTTTTTAATGCGTGATGAGATTTGCCGCCGGATTAATGAAAGTGCCGGTGATGAAATTATTACGCGAATTATCTTTAAGTAAAAGCCGGATGCTTGATCTTGGATCCTGGATACTAAAAATCTGAAACTAAATAAAAATGAACATAGACGAATTAAACGACCAATTTGGTGTTGAGGGCGAAATTGGTTTTATGGAACTGGATGGCGACATGCCTTTTGTAACGGTAACCAATAAATATGCTGAAGCTGATATTTGTTTGTACGGAGCGCAAATTACCGGTTTCAGGCCAATGAGTACCACCGATGTTTTGTGGATGAGCCCATACAGCGTTTTTGAAAATGGTAAAGCCATACGTGGCGGAATTCCGGTTTGTTTTCCGTGGTTTGGTCCACACGTTAGTGAAGCTTCTTTTCCGCAACATGGTTTTGCACGAACCTCAATGTGGGAAGTAACCGAAGTTGACACCCTGGATAAAGGGGAGAGTTTAGTTAGCCTGCAATTAAAATCGTCGGAAGAAACCAAAGCCTACTGGCCGTTTGATTTTGTTGCTGAAATGACATTTATTATCGGTAGTTCATTAACGGTAACGTTGAAAGTGACAAATCCTTCTTCTGAAAATATTTCATACACAGCTGCTTTACACAGTTATTTTAATCTTTCGGCTATTGAGAATATTAAGATTTCCGGTCTGGCAAAAACGCATTACGAGAACCAGTTAGACGGAAATCGTTACGTTCAGGAAGAAGAATTGCTGGAAGTTTCAGAAGCTACAACACGTCATTATTTCGATACCGAAACCGATTGTGTTATTCACGATCCGTATTTTAACCGCAGTATCCGCATTGCAAAAGAGGGTAGTAAATGTTCAACGGTTTGGAATCCGGGAGCAGAAGCATGCGCACAAATGAGTGATATGCCCAACGATGGACACGAAACTTTTGTTTGTCTCGAAACGGTGAACAATATCAACGATCAGATCGATCTTGCTCCGGGGGAATCACACGAAACAACTGCTGTAATAAGTGTTGAATAAATCCAGGGGAGCTTTTTGCACCGTTCATTAGAGCGGTGTTAAAATACAGTGTATCTGGTGATGATTTTTCAGGGATTTTGTAAATTAAAATCTACAAAATTCCTGAAAAATCTGTACAATTTGAATTATCATTCATCACCACCTTAAAAGGTGGTGCAAAATTTATTCGTAGTCGTAAAAACGCTCGAAAGTTGAAAAGAAAAAATCGGCTTCGCGCGTAGCATTTTCATCGCTGTCGGCGCCATGAACGGCGTTTTCGGTAACACTGCAGGCAAACAATTTTCTTACAGTTCCTTCTTCGGCGTTTTCAGGATTAGTGGCACCAATTAGCTTCCGAAAATCTTCAATGGCATTTTCTTTTTCTAAAATAGCGGCGATAATTGGTCCCGAGCTCATAAACTTCACCAACCCTTCGTAGAATGGTTTATCCTTGTGGACTTCGTAAAAAGAACCGGCCTGTGTGGTTGACATACGCGTAAGTTTCATCGCGCGAATTTTGAAACCGGCATCGTTAATCATTTTTAAAATTGCACCCTCATAATTTTTGCGCATTGCAGTGGGTTTGATCATTGTAAAAGTTCTGTTTCCAGCCATTTTAAATTTGTTAGTGTTAGTTAAAATATAATAAATGCTTGTCAATTACAATATTAACAAAATTTGAGAACTATCAGTTTTACTGCGAGGTAAGATTTTTTATCTTTGCCAATTCTAATTTTTGAATATTTTGAAAAATACTGACATAGAGATTATTACATCGATTAAGACTTTGCTGTCAGCCTCGAAAATGAAGCTGGTAATTGTTCCGCATGAAAATCCGGATGGTGATGCTATTGGTTCGGCCCTTGGGCTTGGACAGGTACTTGCCGATTTCGGACACGAGGTAAAAGTATTATCCTCAAACGATTATCCCGTGTTTCTAAAATGGTTTTCTGCCGATGTTCCGGTTATTATTTACGACAAGGATAAAAAGAAAGCTAAAAGCTGGTTGAAACAGGCCGATGCAATGATATGTGTCGATTTTAACGAGGCTTCGCGAGCCGGAAAACTGGAGAAGAAAATTCTTGAATTTGACAAGAAAAAGGTGTTGATCGATCATCATCCATACCCAACGCAATTTTGCGATTTTATGGTTTCTGAAACATCTTACAGCTCAACATGCGAACTGGTTTTTGATGTGCTGACCGAAACCGGTTTTAGCCCGTATTTTTCGCAAAAAGCTGCCGAGGCACTTTACACCGGAATTTTAACCGATACCGGAGGTTTTAGCCACAACATTTCGAAAAATACCTTTAAAGTGGTTTCTGAATTACTGAACCACGATATTGAAACCGATAAAATACAGTCGGCAGTATTTCATAATTTCTCCGCCGATAGAATGAAACTGCTCGGATTCTGCCTCAACGAAAAAATGCAGGTTTTTCCGGAGTACAGAGCCGCTGTAATAAGTATTACTAAGGAAGAATTGGAACGATTCAACTTTCAGCCGGGCGATACCGAAGGATTTGTAAATTACCCGCTGTCGATAAAAAATATAGTTTTCAGTGCGCTGTTTATCGAAAAAGATGAGTACGTAAAAGCATCTTTTCGATCGAAAGGAAATTTTCCGGCAAACGAATTTTCATCGAGCCATTTCAATGGTGGCGGACATTTGAACGCTGCCGGAGGGGAGTCGGAGTTAGATTTTGAAAAAACTTTATTAAAGTTCACGCAACTTTTACCTGAGTATAAGCATCAATTGTTGGAAACAACAATTTAAAAATGTTAAAAATGAATTGGAGATTAGTTACAAGATTTTTATTGGCGATTATTATTGGAGTAGTAGTGGTATCGTGTATTGAGGAGGGTGAAGAATATATTCCGCCAACACAAGCAGAAGAAGATGCCTTGTTAAGTGAATATCTCGATACGCTTCAAAACCGTGGTTTAGATATCGATACAACAGCTTTGGGTGTTTATTATGTAATCGACTCGGTTGGAAACGGAACTTACCCGGTTATTGGAGATACTTGCGAAGTAATGTATACCGGCTTCTTTATCGATGGAAGTGTATTTGATTCAACCGGAGATAATACCTGGGAGTTTGAATTAGGCGACGAGGGAGTTATTCCTGGATGGACCGATGGAATGCAGGTTATTGACGAAGGAGGAAGAGCATTCCTGATTATTCCTTCGGAATTAGCCTACGGAACGACGGGTTATGGAAGTGTTCCGCCTAATACTTCGTTAGTTTTTGTTGTAGATATGGTAGAAATAAAACCACTTGATTAAATTTGCAGCAAAATTTAAGTTGAACCACACTGTTTTTAGGAATAGGAAATAATTAAAAGTCAGATGAAGAAAACATTTTCAAATATTTTATTGGTAGTAACGGCCTTTGCGTTTTTTGCCTGTAGCGATGGCATTGATTACCAAAAAATGAGAGAAGCAGAGTTAGATCTGCTGGATGAGTATCTCGCAATTGCCCATCCGGGAGCAGAAGCAACACCATCTGGTCTTTATTATTTTAACGAACCTGGATATGGCGAAGGTGATACCATTAAAGTTGGCGACCAGGTTCAGCTATTTTATGCTACATGGGCCTTAGAAGATACAGATGAAGGGCCGGACAGTACTTTAGTAGACGAAACAAGTGGCTTTCTCGACGGACACCGTTATGAACCTTACCTGGTTACTGTGGGTAGCGGTGGTTCAATTACCGGACTTGAAGAAGGTTTGACCTATATGCAACCCGGAACACGCTCAAGATTAGTAATTAACTCGGAGTTGGCCTATGGCCAGAGTGGTTCGGGTTATACTGTCGGGGCATTTCAGACTGTATTAATGGAGGTAGAGATTTATAAGGTGATTCCTTATAACACTGGCTCCGAAGAAGAAGAATAAACTGCTTGTTCTTTGTCACAGCTCGTTAAAAAGTTATTACCCGGTTTTATTCCTCTGTTTGTATTCATCGCTGCCGATGAAATATGGGGGACTAAAATCGGGCTTTTTGTTGCCATTGGTGTCGGTGTGGCAGAAATGGCCTGGATTGCCATTAAAGAAAAGCGATTCGAAAAATTTGTGCTTTTTGATACACTGCTGCTTGTTGTTCTTGGTGGCGTTTCTATTTTACTCGATAACGATATTTTTTTCAAGCTGAAACCGGGATTGATTGAATTGATCTTGGTTGCAGTTCTTGCCATTTCAGCATTCTCAAAAATAAATATTGTTGGATTAATGGGGCAGCGCTATATGATAGATGTAGCGTTTAACAGTACCCAAATGCAACAGATGCGACAAAGTATGAAGAGCCTGTTTTTCATCTTTTTGTTGCATACTGTATTGGTGTTTTATTCGGCATTTTATATGAGCAAAGAAGCCTGGGCTTTTATTAGCGGTGGTTTGTTCTATATTATTTTTGGCGTTTATTTTATCTACGAATTCCTTCGTCAGAAACGTAAACAAAAAGCACTTACAAACGAAGAATGGGTGCCACTTGTTGATGAACAGGGAAAAGTTACCGGACAGGCGCCACGCAGCCAGGTGCATAACGGCAGCAAATTATTACATCCTGTTGTGCATTTGCACGTGCTCAATAATAAAGGATCAATCCTGGTTCAAAAACGCCCGGCTGATAAACTTATTCAACCCGGAAAATGGGATACCGCTGTTGGTGGTCATATTTCAGCAGGAGAAACGCTGGAGCAGGCTTTAAAAAAGGAAGTTTTTGAGGAGATTGGTTTAAAGGAGTTTTCAGCAAAATTGCAGAAAGTGTACAAATGGGAATCGGAAGTAGAAGCCGAGTTGGTTTATTTGTTTACTACATTCGATTATAAAGGTTTTGGCATCCAGTCAGACGAAGTGGAAGAACTCCGTTTCTGGACAAAAAAACAAGTGGAGAAAAACCTTGGGAAGGGTGTTTTTACACCAAATTTCGAAGTGGAGTTCAGGTTACTGCAAGAACTCAAATTGATTTAATAAATCGCTTATTTACCCCAACAAAAAGATTACCGGTTGTTTGTGTAGATCGGGAACACCGGCTTTTTTCCAATCCTGAATGGTTTTGGTTTGGATAAATTCATTCTCGCCGGTAATATTTGCCGCTACACAAAACAGTGTTGATGGCGAACACGATTTTAGAACATCATTAACCAGCTGATTATTTCGGTAAGGTGTTTCGATAAAAATCTGCGTTTGTTGGCTGTTTCTGATTGTTTTTTCCAACGATTGTAATTCTTTCGTCCGTTCCTGTGGTTTTACGGGCAAATAACCTTTAAATGCAAAATTCTGCCCGTTCATTCCCGAGGCCATTAATGCCAGAAGAATTGAAGATGGTCCAACAATAGGAACCACTTTAATACCGCGTTTATGGGCAATTTTAACAACCTCGGCACCCGGATCGGCAACACCCGGACATCCGGCTTCGGAAATTACAGCCACATCATATCCGTCAACAATTGGCTTTAAAAAGCGCGGTAAATCGGCATCGTTGGTTCGTTTGTTAATCTCATAAAATGTACACTCATCAATGTTTATCTCGCGATTTACCTGTTTCATAAATCTGCGTGCTGTGCGCACATTTTCCACAATAAAATACTTTGTTTGAGTTAAAATAGTCTCAACCTGTGCCGGCATAACTATTTGCCATTCGCCTTCGGCCAAAACATTCGGGACGAGATAAAGTGTTGCCATTCGTTAAAAGATTTTTGCAAAAGTAGTGATTCTTGTTATTTCACAACTGCTTTTGTTAATTTTGGCGCAAATGGCAAATCCTTCAATAAAAATAAAAGCGACACTTTTGGGCACGGGCACCTCACAAGGAGTGCCTGTTGTTGCTTGTGGTTGTGATGTTTGTACTTCGGAGAACAAAAAAGACAAGCGCCTACGATCGTCGTTGATGCTCACTATTAATGATCAGAATTTTGTAATTGATGCCGGTCCGGATTTTCGGCAGCAGATGTTGCGTGAGAATGTGAAATCGCTCCGGGCAATTTTACTGACACACGAACATGTCGATCATATTTTTGGTCTGGATGATATCCGTTCTTTCAACTGGATTCAAAAGAATCATATGGAGATTTTTGCCGAAGAACGGGTACAGAAAGCGATCAAACGTATTTTTAACTATGTGTTTGCAACGTTTAAATATCCGGGCATCCCGAAGATGGAATTGCGTAAAGTTGATGATGTGCCGTTCGCTGTTGATGGTGTTGAGTTTACTCCGATTCGTTGTTGGCATCACAAATTACCGGTTTATGGTTACCGGGTAGGGGATTTAACCTACATTACCGATACAAATTTTATTGAAGAGAGTGAACTGGAGAAAATCCGAGGCACAAAAATCCTGATCATTAACTGCCTCAGAAAAGAAAAGCATTTATCGCATTTTAACCTGGAAGAGGTATTGGAAATCGTGGAAAATATTAAACCCGAACAGACCTATCTTACACATATTAGCCATGCTTTTGGCAAGCACGACGATGTGCTAAAAGAATTGCCTGAGAATGTGTTTTTGGCCTACGATGGACTTAAACTTGAAGTCTAAAGAAACTTTTCGAGTTCGGCAAAATTTTCGATTCGGTTGGCGTAAGCAGTGTTGGAATATTTCTCCAGACGATCGTAAATAACCGTGTCGATTCCAAGTTCTTTCCCCGCCTGAACTTCTGACTTGATATCGTCGCCAACAATTAAAATCGCGTCTTTTGGTAATTTGTATTTCTCTAAAAGGTATTCGAAAATGTCCTTTTTGGTTTGATCCGACTCTTGCAGGTCGAGAATAACAATTTCTTTAAAATCTTCGCGAATACCGAGGTTATCAATTTTACTGTGTTGCAATTTGCTAAACCCCGAGGTTACTAAAAACTTTGTTTGTGGAAGTTTTCGTACCAGCTCATAATCCGGAAAATACTGCATTGGCTCATCGTAAGTCAGGTTGATGTGAATAGCCATACATTCCTGGAGCAGTGGTTCGCTAAAAGAGAAGGTTTGTGCTACCTTTTGAAAAGGAGTGCGTTGAATTTCCAGCTTAATTGTTTCAAAATCTCCCTGGTATTCACCACTTTTTTCAATGGCAGCAAACAAGGTTTTAAATAGTTTTGCACCAATTGAACTTACCGGGTAAATGGTATTATCGAGATCGAATATCAGTACTGATTTGCTCATTACAATTCATTTTCAAGTTGCTGAATAAAACATCGTATTTCAAATCTATAAACAAGTAAAGCTGTAAATATTGATTTTCGAATGCTGATTAACGAATTATGATTTCAGAACTGAATTTTCGGACTTTTTTGTTTTTCAGTCAATCGTAAATCGACATTCATTATTCTTTTTTCGTTCGTAGCCACGGAAGCGAAACCGCTGTTGCCGCCACAAGATAAATGATTCCGGCCAGTAAAAATGCCTTATTTAAACTCACGTTGTCGGTAATCCATCCTAGCAGTGGTCCAATTCCCGCAAAGGCCATTCGAATAATAAAATTCCTTACCGAAAGCATGGTTGCCCGCACTTCGCTGTCGGTGTATTGGTTAATGTAGTTCTTAAAAATAGGGGTGGCCAAACCACGCACCAGGTAAAAGAGAAAAAGAAAACCAAATCCCCAGTACGAGATGGTGATTCCGGATAAAAAGTATCCGAATGACAACAAAAGAATAACAATTAAAACCGACCAGCGTTTTCCCAAAAACAGTTCTACTTTATACGCAAGTACCGAAGAAATGCCCACACTTAAATTTAGTGCTGTCCAGAATATCCCAAACAATTCTTCGGGTAGTCCAATCGCCACAAAAAATGGCTGAACCAACCACGCAAAAGTTAGTGTAGCAGTTCCTGTAAGCGCTGATAGCAATATGGCAACTCTTAAATTCGTGTTCGTAATCAGCGAGTTTTTTATGTTGGTAACCAGTTTCTTTATGGAATGTACATGCTCAACCGAATGTACTTTAGGCTCAATTAGTGTAAATGCCGCAGGAATTGCCAGTGCCGCCACTCCAAACTGAAAATAAAACGGTGTTCGTAAACTAAAATAAACCAGCAAACCACTAACCACGCCCGCTATGGCCTCTGCAAAATTCCCGGCAGAAGTAATTCGTCCTTCTTCACGCGTATATTTATCAGTTTTGTTATCTGCTTTCAGACTGTCGTAAAGTAAAGCCGAATCCGCCCCCGAAATAAATGAAAGTCCTATGCCCAGTACAACTTCAGCTGCAACAAACGCCCAAAATCCATAGGAGAAGCTGTAGATTAGAAATCCAAGGCTTCCTAAAATGCTTCCAAGAATAAGCGTTTTTTTACGTCCCCAAACATCTGCCATCCAACCCGAAGGGATTTCCATAACAACAACAGCAACCGAATAAATAGCTTTTAGCACAAATAGTTCGTACGATCCCAATCCGTTACTTTTATAAAAAAGCAACATAATGGGCATAACCATATTAAACCATTTCGAGATTTTTATGATATAGAGGCGCGGTATATTTTTGCTGAAATTTGCCATTTTAATACGGTCACAAAAATAGCAAATTGAATGAACAGGAAGATTCTGGCGAAAAATAACACCGCGTTTTTATATATTTGAACGTAGTAATTTGTTATTTGCAATTAGATTTATACTTTTGCAGCGCAAAATTAAAGACTGCTTTCTAAGCAGTGGTCTTTAAAAATAAGGTACGCCTCGGTAGCTCAGTTGGATAGAGCAACTGCCTTCTAAGCAGTAGGTCATGGGTTCGAATCCCGTCCGGGGTACTATTTGTACAACATAAAGGCACTGAAATCAATGGTTTCGGTGCTTTTTTCGTTTAAAGGGGGTGAAAATAGGGGGACAAATTATATTGAAGGATTTCTCATTTAGCGGATAATTACTACTTCCAGCTACTTCATCTGCACAATTCAGAAAAAATATTCTTTTCAAAAACAAGAAATTTCCAGTAGGGTAACTTTCCATGTACCTGTATTATGAATGATTACGATTAAAGTTGTAATTAATTTTGAGGTTTTAATGGTAAAAAACGGAAACAGTTAGTAGCAACCCGCCTGGTGAGGCGGGTTGTTTTGCATCAGAAAAGTTTGAATTCTAAAAACACAACTATGACAAATTTTACATTACGTTCGATTCTTAGCTTCGTAATTCCGCTTGTGTTATTTACATCGTGCCTCGATGTGGAAACGGATGACCGAACCTACAAGGAGGAAATGATCGAGTTGAGTGACCTGCTTAGCGGACTTGTTGCTGAAGGATACGATATTGACACAACAGCCCTGGGCGTGTACTATGTGGTTTTTAACGAAGGAGTGGGGGAATCGCCGGTTGAAGGGGACACACTTTCAATAAGTTATAATGGCTATTTTTCTGATGGAACCTTATTCGATACATCCGAAGAGTGGGCTACCGATGGAATTTGGGAGTTTGTTTATGGCGAGCAATCGCTAATAACCGGATTTCAGAATGCACTTTCGGTGATGCGGGATAGCAGCCAAATGCAGTTTATTGTTCCTTCTACTCTGGCCTATGGCGAATATGGTTATGGGAGTATCGGGGCGTACCAAACGCTTATTTTCGCCATCGAAATGCACGATATAAAACCTGCCAACTGATTTGGAGGTAGGGTAAACAGGCGAAAAACTGTATAATATGTGAAACGAGTTCCGAATTATCGAGACGAGTTCCCTGTCTGACGACAGGCAGGCATCTGTGACTTTGAAAAATAAACATTGTAAACAGATGAAAATTGATTAAATTAAGTTCGATTTACAGAAAACTGTTTCTATGCCGGGTATAGAGAAAAGAGAATTTATAGCATTGTTTAACGAAATGTTTCTGCCAATTAAGAACTACGTGTACTACAAGGTTGGAGATATTGAAGTGGCAGAAGACATTGCACAGGATACATTTACAAAGGTATGGGAGAAACGTAACGAAATAAGACAAAATACGATGAAATCGTTGCTTTACACCATTGCCAATAACTTGTGCATAAACAGGTTCGAGCATCAGCAGGTGGTTTACGAGTTTGCCAATAATTACGACCGAAACCAGTGGGATGTGTCGCCTGAGTTTGAGCTGGAACTGAAAGAGTTTAATATAAAATTGCAGAACGGAATTGCCGGGCTTACCGAAAAGAACAGAACCGTATTTTTAATGAACAGAATAGACGGATTTACTTATAAAGAAATAGCAGAAAATCTCGGAATAAGCGTAAAAGCTGTTGAGAAGCGAATGAAAAATGCCTTAACTGATTTGAAAAAAACGATTAAACACAAATTATAGAAAATGTCTACCGATAACGGAAATAAAATAACACACGAAGAATTCAGAAAAATGGATTCAGAGGAGCAGATCCTTAATGTGGCCGGTAGTTTTGTTCCGCCTGCCGGAAGGCCACAGCAAGATATTCTGAACGATATTCTGAATAATATTGAGGAAAAAGAACCCACACGTACCTTACCTATAATACGTTACATGAAAGTTGCCGCAGCAGTTGCTCTAATTCTATTGTCAGTTAAAGTGGTGCCTGGTTTATTGTCGGCTAAGCAGGTTCGAACTTCCTTTGCCGAGCAGCAGGAAATAACTTTGCCCGATGGATCGGAAGTTGTTTTAAACGCTGGCTCGAAACTAAAATGGAACAAACGAAAATTTAATAAACAACGCTACCTTACACTTACAGGAGAGGCCTTTTTTGATGTGGAAAAAGGAAACGAATTTGTAATCAGTACCAAAAATGGAGATGTAGAAATACTTGGAACACAGTTGAATGTGTTTTCAAGAAACAACGAGTTTTGGGTAAGTTGTTTAGAAGGTAAAGTACTTGTACGTCATCAAAATCAGGAGCAAATTATTACTCCCGGACAAATGGTTCGTTTAAACGAGGAAGAGCTTCAGAAATCAACTTCAGAGACCATAGAAAACACCACATCTTGGAAAGAAGGAATTTTACATTTTGAAGAAACAAAGCTTAGCACTATTTTTGCTGAGCTGGAAAGACAGTTTGATGTTAAAGTTTCGTTCGATGGAAACGACGAACGAAGAGCAACACTGGACTTTTCCAATAAAAATCTTCAGGAAGCTTTAGATGTTGTGTGTATCCCGATGGAACTTGAGTATGACGTTAACAACAATAAAATTACAATCACGGAAAAGAAATAGACTTCCCTATATAGTTGTTGTTTTATTGTTATTGATTCCGTTTTTCGGACGGGCTCAGCAATTCAAATTTCAATTCAATCAAACTCCTGTTTCTTCTGCTCTGGTAGAGGTGGCCGGAAAAACAAATAATCGTATTTCTTTTGATGCCGACAATCTGGAACAATTTACAGTTGACGGCAGTCTTGAAACAGACAGTATCTCCGACGTATTCACTTGGTTACTAAATGGCACAGGATACCGGGCAGAATTAAAATACAATACCTGGTTAATTTTCAAAATTGGTGAGAATGGTGTTGAGTCTATGCCGCTTGAGATTCGGGTTTCGGGATATATATCCGATAGCGAATCGGGCGAACGGTTACCTTATGCCACGGTTTTGGTTGGGCAAAAAGGTGCAGTTATTCCATCAACTGTTGATGGGGTTTTCAGTGTAAAACTGCAACAAAACAGTGCATATTTCTTCCAGGTGCGTTATTTGGGCTATCAAACGCTCGACACGGTAATTACAGTCACCCCCGAAAATAAGGTATTCAATTTCGCGTTGCAGCAAAAACTTCAAAATATTGCCACCATCGATGTGCAGGGGCACAAACTCGAAATGCTGGAAGTTAGCAACGATGCGGGTCATGTTACGTTTAATCCGAGGCGATTTGCAGATTTACCCAATTTTGGCGAAACCGACGTGTTTAAAACTCTTCAGCTTTTACCCGGTATCAGTACGCAGGAAAACTCGTCGCAGTTGAATATCAGAGGAAGTTCTGCCGACCAGAACCTGGTAACTTTTGACGGTTTTACCTTGTATAATCTCGACCACTTTTTTGGTGTTTTTTCAGCACTTAATCCTAATGTTATAAAAGATATTCAGGTTTACCGTGGCGGATTTGATTCGCGTTACGGTGAGCGTGTATCCGGAATAGTTGAAATTACAGGCAAAAGTGGCGACAAAACAAAACCGAGGGTTTATGGGGGCGTGAATTTAATAAGCGCTAACCTTACAACCGAAATTCCAATTTCCGAGAAATTGTCGCTGGTAGCGGCCGGCAGACGTGCTTATTCCGATGTATATTCAAGCTGGCTGGCCGATGCAATTTTGGCCAAACAAACGGGCAGGGCGAGCCGTTTCCCCGATGCTGATGAGGCAATAGAACCGGAGTTTTATTTTAGTGATTTTAACACCAAACTAACATGGACTCCAAGCAAAAAGGATATTGTTTCGTTTAGTGCATATGGGGCAAAAGATAACTTAAACAGCTCGAATGTTCTGGAGAAAGATTTTATCGAGATCGACACAAAAGACATTAATAAGTGGGGAAACTACGGATTTGGAATATCGTGGAAAACGCAGCATAAGCCCAATTATGTCAGCGAATTACAGTTGGGGCATTCGGGGTATTACAACGATTATTACAACAACACTACTTTATCCGATTCAGTTGATGTTCAGATTCCCGTGAACGACCGGCGCGAATATCAGGCTACCAACGAAGAAAATAAGTTAATCGATTATTTCTTGTCCTATAAGAGTACCGTTTTTCTAAATACTGCCAATCAGCTGGAATTTGGTGTGGCATCGCGTTATACAACATTCAATTATTATAAAGATGCCGATGACGATGTAGTGTACAGTAAACTGGAAAAATCGGCCACGTTGTATACTGGTTTTATTCAGGATAAAATAGCAGTTGGTGAAAAATGGTTTGTAAAACCAGGTTTTCGAATAAATTATTACGACGAAAAGGATAAATTTTATTTCGAGCCAAGATTCGCTGTTCATTACATGGCAAACGAAAACGTATTGCTAAAAATGGCTGCCGGGAAATATTACCAGTTTCTGAATAAAATAGCCACAGAGCAGACATATGGCTATAATCGCGACTTCTGGGTTTTGGCCGAAGGCGACCGCAATCCGGTTGTTTCGTCCGAACATTTAATTTTAGGTACGAGTATTACTGCCGGTAAATTCTTTTTCGATGTTGAAGGCTATTATAAAAATGTTAGCGGTTTGCAGGAATATTTGTTTTCGGAACCCGACAGAACACCCGGTGAAACTCCTTCAGTAGAACCTGGCGAAGAACCACTCAGTCTTTTTATTGCCGGAGACGGAAAAGCTTATGGTATTGATTTCCTTGCAAAATACCAGATTACAAATTTTAGTAGCTGGCTGGCTTATTCGTTAAGTAAATCAACACGTAATTTCGATGAAATTAACAACGGTGCAGATGTTCCGGCTTTATACGACCAAAGACACGAGTTAAAATGGACCAACATGTTCTCGCACAAGCGATGGAATTTTTCGGGAGTTATGCAATACACAACTGGTAGTCCGTATATTGCATCAACAGAGAAAGACAGCGATTTTAACGTAACCCGGGAATATAAACGTTTGCCTGATTATTTTAGGGTAGATCTTTCGGCTAATTATAACTTCAATATCAAAAAAGTGAATATTAAACCCGGAGCGTCCTTATTAAATGCATTTAATACCCAAAATTACCTTGGAGTTTATGTTCGCGAATTTAATTTCCAGGGAAATTCAATTACTGAGATTACCCCAATTAAAGCTCAGGATATTACGCTTAACTTTTTCATCAATTTCAGTTTCTGATCAACAATTTCTTATTCACAGTAGGGTATTTCATTTTTGATTTGTATTAGATGTACAAGCAAATAACAGTGTGATTCATAGGTTTAGTTAGACAGAAGGTAGTAACAGAAGAATTTAAAGTACTCTACTTCGTGCAAAAGTGCATTTCTTTATTTTGATAGAGATTTGTGCTTTTGCTGTTTTTAGGATGTTCTGTTAACCACATAATTATACCCATCCTCTTATCCTTCCCTGCAAGCAAGGAAGGACGATTGGGCAGTATTTCATGAAGTAATCAATCAAATTATTAACGTTTGTAGTTCCTTTTACAGTCTAATCGTCTTTCCCTTCAAAAGGGAGAGACAGGAGAGAGGGTAAAAAAATCAAAAAAATAATTTTTTAGGGTAGGGTAAAATATAACCCACCTGTATTATACATGTTTTCAGGCAGAGGCCGAAGACTAGAAACAGTTTGGTTCAACAATCCGCCTCAACAGGCGGATTGTTTTTTAGACTTCGAGCAATTTGTCGATCACCTGAATAACATAAGGTTTAACACCCTTTAAAACATCTTAAGATTTTTTGGGGTATGGTATTTAGGCAAATGCCTGTATTAGTTCATAAATTGCAATGCCACAACAATTAATTGCGTAATGCAAAACAAAAAACTGAAAACTACTGGAGAAATGAAATGTATTATACTTGAAAGACCTCACGCACAAAGTCCTTTAAAAGAGATGGTAAGTATGGTGCCATACTTTCATTTGGTATCGTACTGCTCGTCGGTTTTTGATGCCTATGAAATTCTTCGCAGGGAAAAAATTGATATTGTATTTGTTGATACAGTATTATCGAAGGTTTCAGGCGTTGATTTTATAAAAAGCCTGGAGCATAAACCACTTTTTGTATTTGTATCGGACAAGCCGGAACTGGCCGTTGAGGGTTACAATCTTAATGCACTCGATTTTCTTTTAAAACCATTGACTTTCGACCGTTTTCTGAAAACAGCAAATAAAGCTTACGAGTGCAGTGCACCGGAAGTTAAAAGAACCGAATTTGTTCCCGAGCCTGAACACCAGGAGCTGGGACATAAAACCATTTTGGTTAAAACAGATTATAAAACGATTTTAATTAAGGTGAACAATATTTTGTACATCGAGGGATTAAAAGACTACATTAAAATATACACCAAAGAGAACAACAAACCGGTTATCACGCTGAATTCGTTAAAAAGGTTGCAGCAGAATCTGCCTTCCGAAAAATTCTCGCGTGTACATAAATCATACATCGTCGGGCTCGATCATATCAACGCGATCAACAAAACCCAGGTAATGATAAAAGATAAATTTATTCCGATTGGCGAAAGTTATCGTTCTATTTTTAGTCAGAAAATGGAAGAACTTCGTGTCTGATTAATTTTTGGCTTTTTTACTCCCAACAATCATTTCAGTATTACATTTTACATCGCAGAATCATCTGTAAAACCTTTGTGAGTTTTACACAAACAGGTGCTTTTGCGATTTTTTTTTAGCGAAAAGCAACATTCTCGAGGCTGCTTTACAATCTCTTTCTTAAAAAGTTTAACTGAGTAAGGACGTTTTATATCCTTGCTCAGTTAAGATGATTTAATCTCACGAATGTTGGAGTTCTCGTAACGGTAATCGATTAAATTAGTCGATTACACGTTTTAGGAATGCCATTTCATTCAAACTGAAACCAATATTAAGAATCAGGTATTTTTCTTTTGTAAGGTGACCGGATGTGCTTCCGTAAGTACCTCCGGTTAATGATATATCCATATTTGAAATAGCTCCATATAGCGGAATTCCGGCACCTAGCGTAAGAGCGTTGCTACCCAATGTTGTGTTACCAAATTTCAGGTACGACGATTCGTGGCTAAATCCCATTCGGTACGTCCAGTTTTTATAACCTGGATTAATGGCGCGGCGTTCCCAAGGGTTAACTTCAAATCCTGCAGAGAAACGGTGCGAGTCGGCAAATTCTTCAGCCTGAATCGGGTAATCTACATTGCTCCATTGCTGAAACGTGTAATCAAATGCAAGGCTCATCCGTTCGCGTGTTACCCCAATTCCTGCTCCAAAAATCTGTGGAATTACCAGGTATTCGGTTTTATATTGTTGCGCCTGAATGGTGGAATAGTCACTGTCATATGCGGTTACAATATGTTTTGAGCTCAGGCTTTGTTCAGGTGCATAAGTTAAACCGAGTGAATAGTCTGTTCGGCCTGAAATGAATTGGTACTGAAGCCCGAAATCAAAGTAAAAACTCCGCAAAAAGTCTTTCCGTTCAATCATCATAGAAGGCACCATCGTAGAGCCGGTAATGTATTCTTCCTGAATTAGCGGCCCAAACAGGTACGACGTATTTACGCCAAGCGACAACTTTTTAAGCAGTTTGATGGCATTGGCAAAGTAAAAACGGGTTATACCGCCACTTCCAACATATTGTGAAATATATTGCTCGTTGGTACCTTCAATGTAGTTTGTTCGGTTAATCGAGTAGCCAACGGTACTAAAAGGCATCATTCCAAACGAACCGGCCATCCACGGAGTGTATTTAAAACCAAGGGCAAAATAGGCCAGATTGGCTTCGAAACCCGAAATCGACTGGTTGGAATTACTGATGTTGTAGCCTTTCCCCTGAAGACCGAACTCAAAGATCAGTTTCAGGCTGTCCATTCCGGCATACGACGCCGGATTAAGCGCATTCAGGCTATTTGTCGATTCAAGTGCAATTCCACTTCCTCCCATGCCCAGATTGGCGCCAAATCCACCATTTCGAATTTCTCCCGGTCCGAAAATGGAGTAGGGCGAAACGGTATTTTGTGCCTTTCCGCAAAATGGTGAAATCAAAAATAGGAAGAGAATGCTTATCGTGAGAAATCTATTCATTTTATTCAATTTGAGCCTGCCGGCTATTCGTAAAAAACATAGTACAGGTTGAGGGTAGGGCGATAATTTGAAAGTGTACGTGCGTCGAAGACCACATTGTTAAGCGTGCCGCCATATTCTGTATCGGGTAACATTACCAGCAATCCGTCTTCCGGATCAACATAGCCATCGCTCAGTTCGTTGTAAATAAAATTGGTGATATCAAAAATGTACTGTGTCGATTCATTGTAAAACTCGTCGTAATACAAAACTGATGGTATGGAATAACCATCATCATCGGTCAATTCCGAAAGAACATTGTTACGTTTATCAGTATAGTAAAGTAAAAGTTCTTCGGGCAGCTCTCCCTGGTTTTTATAGGTGCCGGCAAGTGGTTTTAGCACCAATTCCGCATTGTACAATATGTTTTTGTATTCTACCTCCAGAATCTGGGTGATGCCCGGAAAATCGATCCGAGTGGTGTATCCAAGGCTGCCAAGCAGGTAGGCACGTTTGTCCAATAGATTTGACGAAACAGCTTCTTTTTGTGTGGTAAGCTGTTCCAGTGGCATGCCACTTACATCGTTGGTAACATTGTTAAAGTGGTTTTGGCTGGTACTTTCGTAGTTGAAAGTGTAGGTTAAATTCTTTTTAACTTCCTCTATTATGTGGGTATATACTTTAATTTGAAATGAAGAATCGGCATCGAAGCTTAATATCGAATTGTTTTCGTCTCCGGGAACCAGTGCTACTCCCTGAAAATACTCGAGGAACTCGCTTAAAGTTTCCAGCTCATCGTCTTCGTCGCGAAGATAGGAGAGGAATTCCAGCCCCAGTTCATCGTTTAAGCGAATGGCAATTGTATCATGGAAATTGGGCTTAGGAACAACTGTTGTTGATCCTAGCGGAGTTTCATCGTATTTAAATTTTGTGGTGTTGTACAAGTACGGTTCTTCGTCGTATTCGTCGCTTGGTTCAATATCTTCGCGTACACGGTGTACTTTAATGGTTTGAGGCAAAAGCGTATCGCCATAGGCCATTCCGCTGTAATTCATACAAATTACAATCGAATCGAAAATTTCATCATCGTCAATGTCGGCCGATGGCATACCAATTTGAGCGTAGCCGGTAGCACTTATTTTTCCTAAATCAGTATCGGTATAACTTCCGCTTAATAAATAGTCGCTTTCGGATGTGGGCACCGAGTCAATTTTAACTGTCGACAATAGTACCTGGATGGTATCAATCAGTGCAACATTTGTTTGGCTATTAATGTAATTGTCGCCAAGCGAAACCATTAAGGATTCTTCATCGTGGCACGACAATAAAAATAACCAGCCAACAAGGGCAATAAATGCTTTTTTCTTCATTGTATATTTTCTGTTTTCGGCCTCAAATGAAGAAAAGAATTGCCTTACGGTAAAAGAATATATACCAAACAGCTATTGTTACAGACCATTCGGTATAAAATGTTTCTTTTAGAACTTTTTAACGATAAAACCACGAAGAATCAGGAATAAATTGGCGATTAACGATAAAAAACATCGGTTAATCTATACTTTTTCGCTTGTAGTCCAAATTCCTTTTTTATCACTGTAAACAGACTTAGGTTTGCCCTACCGAATTAAACAATTACAAATAATTTTTTAGTCATGATGAAGACAGGAAAAAACATTCTTTTATACTTTTTATTTATTGTGCTTGCAACACTTACTGCGTGCAGCGACGATGATGACGATGAGATTACAGATGGCGACTGGTGGGAAATGTCGGACTTTGACGGTGTGCCACGCAGCGACGCTGTTTGTTTTGTAATTAACGATATTGCCTACATAGGTTTGGGTTATGATGGCGACGACCGCCTGAATGATTTCTGGAAGTACGATTCTGATAATAATTTCTGGACAAAGGTTGCTGCGTTTCCGGGAAAAGCCAGAAATGGTGCTGTAGCCTTTAGTATCGACGGTAAAGGATATGTTGGTACCGGATACGACGGCGAAGATGAATTGAACGATTTTTGGGAATATAATCCAACGTCAGATGAGTGGACTCAAAAAGCTGATTTTTTAGGAAGCGCACGTTACGGTTCTGTTGGTTTCGCAGTTAGCGGAAAAGGTTATATCGGTAGTGGTTACGACGGAAACTACCTGAAAGATTTTTATGCCTATACGCCTGAAAGCGACAGCTGGGAGCAGATTATCAGTATTGGAGGATCGAAACGACGTGATGCCGCTTGTTTCGTGATTGGCAGTAAAGCTTATGTAATGTCAGGTTTGGATAATGGCGTTTACGAAGACGATTTGTGGGAGTTTGACCCATCAACCGGTTACTGGACTGAAAAACGACCGATATCAGACGATGACGACGATTTAAGTTACGATGACGATTATATTTCAATTGCACGTATCAACGGAGTTGGATTTACAATTAATGGCTTAGGATACATTGCAACGGGTAGTACCGGATCGATGGTAAGCAACATTTGGGAATACGATCCATCTACAGATTTGTGGGCAGAAAAGACATCATTTGAAGGAACAACCAGAACAGAAGCAGTTGGTTTTGCAATTGGTTCGAGAGGGTATGTTACCACCGGAAGAAGTTCCACTTATTACTTCGATGATATCTGGACTTTTGATCCGAACTTAGAATACGATGAGGATAATTAATAATGTCTGAAGGGACAGTTAGTTATATATTTCTTGTGAACGGAAAGCGCTTATTTATAAGCGCTTTTTTTGTTTGCTTCTTTTCGAATTGTCGATTATTAGTGGATTGGATTATACTTTCGTTTGTTTGGAATATATTAAATCCTGTCCAATGCATTAGGTTGCATATTTTATCTTTCTTCTAATTTTTAAAACCTTTTCTGTTTTGCCATTAATTACCCTATAAGATGACTTGCTAACCCAGTTATTGTGATCGTCATATTTGTATTCATATTTATGAACCAACATATCATCACAAGATAAACACTCGGGTTTGAGTTCCTGAATTATGTCTCCAAAGTTATTTTTTGTAACTCCTTCCTCTTTAAAATTATCGTCATCATTCAAATTCAGTTTTAAGTCAATTGTTTTTCCAATAATGCTCCCTTGACCATTAAAAACTTTGATTAATACTTCATTCTTGTCGTAATTATATTCAGCAATTTCATATCCAATCAATGAATTGTCGCAGTCATACGATGTAATCTTAATTGGATAACCATTCTCCGTATTAACTATTGATCTACTAGCTGTACTGCCATTATTTCCAATGGTTACGATTTCTTTCAAATCACGTGATTCAAAATTAAATCTGGTTGTAATCAGTGAATAACCTAGTGAATGATTCCATTTTTCATCCTTAATCTCGATTAGATTATCCAGAACATCATAGTCATAGCTCATCCTTGTACTCAGTTTACCTTCTGCATCCAGACCTACCATCTTAGTAATAAATCCTTTTGAATTGTAGTAATGAGTCCTCTTGTATGTACTTGTCCCTGATGAATCGAAATATCTTATAGTTTCTACAATCTCGGTAATAGTTGTATCGTTCAACCTATAGTCATTGATAAGAAATTTTTGAATTGTCTGGCCCAAACAATTCAATTGGTACAAGAGGAAAATCAATAAAATCAAATGTTTCATTGCGCTAACTTTTCTATTATCCTTTTTGATATGCCCAGCTTTAACCTATCGAAAGGATCATTACAGTGCAAGATATACTATTATTCTCACCTCTGCATATATTGTTAATCAGTTTATGACGTTCTGGATACTAATTCAAGTAATTAGAAATGAGCGCAAATAAAAAAAGGAGGCACAATTGCCTCCTTTTGGAACTTATGATAATAAAACCAGCTATAGACTAAACTTATACGTTAAGCCTACAATGTTTCGGTTTTCTTTTGTGCTGTTTAAATACTTGTTTACGCGGTAATAAGCGCCTATTTTGTGGTGTTTGTTTACTTTATACATCAAACCACCTTCGAGCCGTTGTTTGCTAAATTCGCTGGCATCTAGATCCTGGTACCATTCGCTTACAACATAAGGCTCCAGATCAAGCTTTTTAATCTTGTATTCCAGCTCGAATTTATAACGCAGGTAATTGGTTGCTTCGTTGTCGTCGGCAAAATCATCGGCATTGGTAAAACGCAGCCTGAATTTCGGATTGAAATTTTTCCATTTATAACCGGTTTTTGCGTCAACATGAAAACGGCCAAACGATTCGTGCTCATCATCGCCATTAATGTTGTAGCCAAACCGATAACCGGCCCCCAGTTTAAAGTACTTATGAAATTTGTATTCCAGTGCCGTTTGCAGAAAATACTCGTTCAGCTCGAAATTGTCTTTGAAACGAATTTCGGGAGATACCGAAAATTCAAGGTCTTTGACAATTTCGGTTGAGAAATCGGCATTAAACCAGGTGCGTTGCGAATACGCTTGAACAAACAATAGGGTTATGCTAATTGTAAAAAATAGTTTCTTCATCATCTTCAAAAAGTGTTGGTGTCGCCGTTAGAATCATTTATATCGTGGAAAACCTTTATTTTGGCGACATCGCGCAGATAGTTGATTTCCTCAATCTCAATACGTTTTACTTTAATACCCGTACGTTCCTGTATATCGGCGTACAACTCGGCTTTCTTTTTAATGTTAATGTTGTTAATGTTTTCGTAGTTAATTACCAGGCAAATTTCCTGTTTTAAAAGCAAGGCTTTTTCCAGTATCCACATGGTTGAAACAATAGCAACGTTGGTAAACATTAACTCGATATGGCTAACTTTTTTGTTTGATAACGAGTTGATTACCGAGATGCCAATGATTACAAAAAGATAGGTCATTTCTTTAATCGGGATGGCATCTGTTCGGTAACGGATGATTCCAAAAATAGCGAACAATCCGAGCGCAAATCCCAGTTCAAGTTTAACACTTTCCAACAGGAAGCATAACACAAAAACGGTCATGCTGATGGAAAAATAGCTGAAATAGAAATCCTTTCTGTTGCTGTTTTTTGAATAAATGTAGTGTACCACAACAAAGGTTACCAAAAGGTTTAAACCCAGTCGGACCAACAGTTCGGTAAAGTCCGAGGGATTAATAACCTTAATGTCCAACCACCTTAGTGGCTCTTTTATAATCGTATCCTGTAACTGATCCATTGTTTTTCTTGTTTTCGTTAAAAATTGATGTTGTACTGTTTTTTGTTGGCTTCAATACTATAGAGCCATTAAATTGTTTCTTTAATTGTATGAGTCTTTCTTTAAATAAATTTTGTTTTAAATCCGGTTCCAAAAACGCACGGCCAATACAGTATTTGCTAAATCCCTGTGGTTTTATTCTCAACTGATTGAGTGCTTCGGCAAGTGGTGTTTTTTCATTCACACTTCCTTGCTTTAATTCCACAATTGCCATCGAATCCATTTCAACTTTTCTGTTTTTCGAATACGAAACCATTGACAAATCGATGGTGCAACGTTCAGAATAATCTTTGTTAACCAGCGTAATACGTTCAAACGCGTTGGTGTTTTTAACCGGCAAGGTAAAGTTCGACAAGATGAAATCGAAGTTGGTATTTGCCGATAAAAAGTCGAGTTCCTTTAATGTGAACGATGAATTTTTATTTTCGGCAACCATCCTTAATTTCCTGGTTTTACCTTTGTTATTTTTCCGTTTTATTTCCAGAAATGACATCCCCGAACTGAGGTATTCACGCTTTCGGATTTTTAAACGGTTCAGCCGGCCGTTGTGATGGCTGGTGTACAGCTCATCACTACCGGTGTCGTAATAAATAGTGCTGTATTTGTGTTTTCGTTTTCCTTCAATTTCTAAAATAAAATAGTCGTCTTTTATGGCTTCGAGGACTTTGCTGAGCTTACTAACCGAAAGCTGGTATTTTGAGTCGAAACGGTTAAGCAGGGCCACGTCATCCATCTCATCCAATGAAATGGCCTCAAACCGTTGTAAAAGCGATGTTATCTGCATTTGTTTAATTGCTTAATTGATATCCTGTTACGCGTTGCGATAGCGTGAATGTTTTTTGTAATGTACCTGCTGAATAGGTCGCATCGGTGTAATACCCGTTTTCTTCTGTGCCGCTAACCGAACCACCGCTGTAAAAATTGTAGCTCACACCCTGGTCGAGCTCTGGCGAACTAAAAATAAAGGCCTGAAAATCTTTTGCCGGTTTAAAGGTTACCAACTCTTCACCACCAGCAGTTTCGATATGACATAAAGTGCCATCATCTTTTGTGCTTCGGAAAACAAGCGCTACGCAGTTGATACTCGACGAGGATCCGGGAGCCTGCAACATTCCTGAACTGCCGGCACCTATTAATGTTCCGCCGGTTTGGATAAAAGAGTCATCATAATCGAGAATCCCGTTTCCACTTCCGGTTGGACCGTTTACAATTACTATTCCGTCGCTCATTTCAACCGATCCGTTGGAGTCGAGGCCGTCGCCCTGTGCATTTACAGCCATAAACTCCGGTGCCAGGTATAAGGTATAACTTGCTGTGGCTGATTTTCCCCATCCTCCGGGGCCACCACCCATACTGTCGCCACCGGCTGCAACATTAAGTCCGTCGTCGCTCGACGTGATATCAAATGTACCACCATCAATACGCAAATCGCCCGACGTACTTTCTATTCCTTCGTACGATTTTGTAATGGTGTAATCTCCTGAATTAATTGTAAGATCGTAATCGGCATGAATTCCGTCGTCGCTTGCCGAAATCGTATACGTACCGCCATTTAGCGTTATAGTTTGATCGGAATGAATGGCATCTTCGGCCGAATTAATTGCAAAAGTACCGGCATTAACGATCAGATTCACTCCCGATTTCAGACCTTTTAGCGAAGTATCGCTGTAGGAGCTGTTACCGTTTGTTGTAAGATCGAAATTTCCGTTTTCAATCAGAATATCTGTTTCGGCAGAGATAGCATCGCCACCGGCAGTAATATCAATGTCAACCGTAAGGATTTGAATATATCCCCGTGTTTCATCGTTGTCGTTATCCGATTTTAAACCATCACCAGCTGAGGTAATGTTTATCGTTCCGTCTTTAATAATCAGGTAGTCTTTACCCCTGATTCCGTCGTCAACAGCATCAATTTCCAGCTGATTTACATCTACAATCAAACCGTCTTTCGAGTTAATACCATCGTTAAAATTGGCGTCGATGGTAAGTTTCCCATCGCCAAAAACAGTAAGGTTTGTTTTACTGAATATTGTTGAGTTGGGTTCTTCATCTTCAGCATCATCATAGTCGTACGAAGTGCCGTCGCTTAATGTGTTCTCAGTGTTTTCGTTAACTACCACAATTACTTTTTCTGCACTTTTAATATAGATGGGCGCACTGTTAGAGCTGCTTATATCAACACCATCTAAAATTAACCGCACTAAATCGCTTTCGGCTGCATCAACAATAATTTGTCCGTTGCTTAAACTGCCGCTAAAACTGTAGTTCCCGGCCGCACTAATAGTAAGCTTGCTACCACTGACGCTGATGTTGTCCGAACTTTCGGTAACAGAGCTACCGTTTAGTGTAACCGTTTCAACATCCGAATTGCTCCATGTGTAATCCGAAGTTTCGTCGTGGTCGCCGTCGTTATTCGCCACGGCATCATCAATGTCTTCTTCGTTGTCGGCCGCCTCTGCTTCTTCCTCTGTTTCCTCGGTGTCATCATCAAATCCTGTGGACATAACATCGCATGACCAAAATGAAAATGTGAACATGAATGTTACAAGGAAAATCAATAAAGTTTTCTGTTTCATTATCCTAAGTTGTGTAAAATTGTTGTTGTGTTTTATACAGGAGATAAGCGGATTTCCCTACCGGATATTACAAAAAGATTACAATTAGATTAAATCGCTTCCTGCAGCGATGCTTACTGGAGCGTGGGGTGAATGTCAGCAAAACAAAAGCGCTAAAGATCTTGTCTTTAGCGCTTTTATGTCGTTTCAATTTTTACTAACTGCTCAGCTAAAAAAGGTTAGGATTTGTTTAGCCGTGATAATTTTTCGGCGATACTCCAAAGTGTTTTTTGAAACTTACCGAAAAATGCGACGGTGTACTAAATCCTGTCATATCAGCAATTTCCGAAATATTCATATTCCCTTCCAGAATAAGTTCGGCAGCACGGTTTAACTTGTAGGTTTTAAACAGTGTTCCCGGATTTTCACCAGTCAAACCTTTTACTTTATAGTAGAATTTTGTCCGCGATATTTTAAGAACTTCTGTCATTCGGTTGATGTTCAGTTCCGAATTCGAAAGCTCATTCTCCATCAGTTTATACAACTCACTCATAAAGTGTTTATCCTGTGGAGTAAGAATATCCTGTTCAATTTTTTCAGTTTTGGTAACGCCAACCAACATACGCTGGGTTTTCTTTCGGTTACTCAGCTGCGAGTTTATAAGCGCCAGTAAATAATTCGGATCAAAAGGTTTGGTAACATAGGCGTCAGCTCCGGTATTTAAACCTTCCACCTGGTTCTCGACAGTAGCTTTTGCAGTAACCAAAATGATTGGAATATGACTGAAGGACAGGCTTTCTTTTACTTTTCGGCTAAACGTATAACCATCGGTTCCCGGCATTACAACGTCACAAAGAATTAAATCCGGCTCAATTTCGTTTAGCGCTTTGTATGCAGTATCGGCATCAAACTTATAACTCACTTCGTAATACGGCGATAAAAGCGCTTTCAGGTAATGAACAATCTCCGATTCGTCGTCGATGATTAGAAGCTTTTGTTTTTGAGTGGAACTTTCCTTCGAAAACTCATATTTATAGTCGTTTTCAGGAGGATAGGGGATGTATTCATTTTGACGTGTTTCCGATTCCGGCTGTCTTTCTTCAGGAGAATAAGCCTGTTGCGAAACTGGAAGAACAAATGTAAATGTTGCCCCGCCTTCGTCGTTATTGCCTGCCTTAATAAAACCATGATGAATTTCCACCAAACGGCGCGAATAGTAAAGCCCGATTCCGGTTCCCCAGTTATAATATTCTTTGGTTTGATTGTTCAATTGGTAATAACGTTCGAATATTTTTTCCAGTTTATCTTCCGGAATTCCTTTTCCCGTATCGCTGATGGCAACTTTTACCCACTGTGTGCTGGCATCCTGCACTGTTATAGGAAAAACATGCTCAATGTCTTCGCGCGAAACCACATCGAAATTAATTCCGATTTTTCCTTTTGGCCCGCAAAATTTTATTGCATTGATAAGCAGGTTTGTGACGATTTTCTCCAGTTTGTCCTGATCAGTCCACATCAGAAATTCATCCTCCAAACCATAGGTGTTAATATCGATCTCTTTTTCCTTGGCATTCAGTTTAAAAATATCGATGGTACGATTCAGTCCCGATATTATATCGATTGATTCCACCTTCAATTTAAGCGTGTCGTTTTCGAGTTTGTTAAAATCCATCAACTGATTTACCAATCGCAGCATGCGGTTTACACTTCGCTGAATCATGTAGATCAACTGCTTCGATTCGTCTTTTATACCTGCGTCGTTGCTTAAAATGGTAACCGGGCCGGAGATCATAGTTAAAGGTGTTCTGAATTCGTGCGATAAATTGGCAAAAAAGCTCATATTCATCTTATTTACCTTGTGCTCCTGCTCTTTTTCTATTTCGGCTTTTAAGGCTTTATCTTTATTTGTTTTTATACGACGTTGCATGCGCACCCCAATAAACACGATACATAAAAACAGGATGGAATAAAGCGATAGGGCAGGCCAGCTAACCCACGGTGCCGGTTTTATGCGCACAAAAATCTCGTTTTGGGTTTCGGTAATAGTATTTTCGTTGTTGAAGATTTTTACGCGAAACGTGTATTTTCCGGCCGGTAAGTTCGAATAATAGGCCTGTCGGCTGCTGTTGGCTTCTATCCAAACATTATCGTAGCCTTCCATTTTGTAGGCATATTTTACCCGTTCGTACTCACCGTAATCGATAGCCGAAAACGAAATGGTAAAACTATTCTGATCATGATCGATAGTAATATCAGGATTATATGAAAGATGTTTATCGATACTTTCGCTTGTGGCCGGTTGCTCAATTTTGTTGTGTATTTTAAGATTTTCGAAAACCAGTGGAATATTCTGTTTATAGTTGATGTCGATCGGGTTGAAAAACGTTAATCCATGGGTTCCTCCAAACACAAGTGTATTGTCCGAAAGCCGGCAAACACTCCGTTCGTTAAACTGGTTTCCACCAATTCCGTCGGTTGCATAATAATTAATAAAATGTTGTGTGGTTCTGTCGAATCTGCTTAAGCCAAACAAAGTTCCAACCCAAATATTCCCTGCAACGTCTTCAGTAATACTGCTGATGTCGGTACAGCCAATTCCGTTAATTTGTTCAATCGAGTTGTTTCGGATCGAAAGTCGGTAAATACCATTGTTAAGTGTACCAATCCAAACATCTCCAACTGCATCTTCAAAAAGACACACAGGAACAAAGGCAGTCTTTTTAATTAGATGTTTAATGGGGATTGGTGTAACCTCCCTTGAGGCTGCATCGATCAATTGTAATTCGTGATTAAAGGATGCAACCAAAATATTTCCCGACGACAGCGTTAACAGGCCAGGAGTAAAATTATACTCTTTTCCGTATAAGTGAAATTGATCGAATGCCGTTTCGCCTTTGTTGAGAACGAATATCGACTGTTCTTTGCCGCCCAGCCAAATATTACCTTTGGCATCTTCAGTAATCGATAGTAAACCCGTTGGGAAATAGTAATATTTCTTAAGTGCCAATTTGTCTTTTTCGAGGCGCATTTTTAGCAGCATCCAGTCGGATAATACCCAAATTGTATTGTCGCTGCCAATATAAATTTTGCCGGCTGTATGTTGAAACGAATTCCAAAAAGCATACAACTCCTGATTGGTGAAATGTTGTATTTCGTGATTATCGTTGCGATACAAAAAAATACCATCGGAGCGGGTAACAATCCATAAATTGTTGTCGTTGTCGGTTGTTACCGAAAGAACGGATTTACCTTTTAATTTCGATTGTAAAAACTGGTTGTTGTTAAACCGTTCTTTATAATGATAGATAACTTTGTAGCCCTGATCGTAGGACCCTATCCAAAGGTTTTTTTGCGAGTCGGTGAAAATGGAAACAATATCAAAATCTGGTGCGTTGAACGGGAATCCGCTTTCTGATTGGTGGATAATGGTTTCTGTGACTTTATTGTACAGGAAAATCCCGTCTTTTTGCGTTAGTATCAATACCGACGAATTATTGTAAGGATGCATGCGGTAGATAATGGCATTTTTTAACACCGGATGCTGCTCAATGCCTCGCGGAACTTCAGTATATTTTCCGCTTCGCGTATCGTAAATTTCCAGATTTTGCCATGACGAGAGCCATAACTTGCCATTTTCATCGAGGTACGAAAAGGTGGTGTACTTATCGCGTTTCAGCTCTTGTTTTAACTGGTAGTTATGACTGTTATAGCATTTTACCAGCGAAGGAGTAACAATCCATATATTGTTTGATTTATCAACAAAACACGAACTCAGTACATTTTCGTAATCCAGTTCGCGAATCACCGGCTCAAACTTATTCTGTTCTTCGTTGTACACACAAATCTCGAAATTCAGGTTTAAATAAAGTTTGCCATCATTGTCTTCAAAAAAATACAGGGCATTGCTACTTGTACTTTCAATCGGAACGCGGTCAAAACAATCCTGATCGTTGTATCTGCAAACACCGTCGATTGTTGCTATCCAAAGTCGTTTTTTCGTGTCGGTATAAATTTGTTGTATCCGGTTGTTCGAAATACTCAGCGAATCTTCGGTATTAAAATATTGATGATACTCGTTAATATTGAATTTATTCAATCCCCGAATTGTTCCAATCCAAATGTGACCAAATGCATCTTCAGCAAAAGAAGAAATATACTGATTGGAGATTTCGTTGGAAACAATTATGCCGCTCTCGGTTGGAGATTCTGTGGCAGAATCCGACTCTCCCCGTGCAAGAATTGCAAACGCAAAAAATAGAATTAAAAATATCGTTCGTTTCATTAAGTCTTATTGAGTTTGGAGCAAAAATAGCAATAAAACCCGGCTAGCTTTCTGATTTTATGTTGTAGGTGCATGCTTTGAATAAAATCAAAAGAATTTGAACAAATACGAAAGTGAATTTGAACAGATAATAAAGCACTTAGGACAAACTGAAAAATGATTGAAAATGGATCTCTGTAGCATTGTAAAGTCAAAAATCTGATAGAACTGACTACTTATGAGACCAATAAAACTAATCATTCAGACTCTTTCTGTATTGTTGACTGTGTCGTGTGTAGAAACACAAAAAAATGACACAGAAATTACATGTCGGAATAAGGTTACTGCATCAAACGACATTACAGTTGTAGAAACTGAGGCCGGAAAAGTTGCAGGATATCTTGAAGATGGCATTTATATCTATAAAGGTATTCCTTATGCCGAAGCCGAACGTTTTATGCCTCCACATTCTCCAAAATCATGGGATGGAATAAGAAGTAGCCGCGCTTATGGTCCGGTTTGTCCGCAGGAAAAACGACTGGGTTGGTATTCTGATGAGCAGGCTTTTGCTTTTGACTGGGATGATGGTTATGCTAACGAGAATTGTCTCCGGGTAAATGTCTGGACATCGGATGTGAAAGAAAAACGTCCGGTGATGGTTTGGTTACACGGTGGTGGATATTCGGCCGGATCGGGACAGGAACTTCCTGCCTACGATGGTGCTGCTTTGTGTAAAAAGGGCGATGTAGTTGTTGTGTCGCTCAATCACCGATTAAACGTGCTGGGTTTTCTCGATTTATCAGCTTTTGGCGAAAAGTACGCTAAATCAGGAAATGTTGGAATGCTCGATCTTGTAGCTGCTTTAAAATGGGTAAAAAACAATATTGACCAGTTTGGCGGCGATCCTGAGAATGTAACGATTTTTGGCCAATCGGGTGGAGGAGGTAAGGTAAGCACTTTAATGGCTACTCCGGCTGCATCGGGATTGTTCCAAAAAGCTATTGTACAAAGTGGTTCTATATTAACTACTATGGAAGCCGGTTATTCCAGAAAAATAGGTGTGGCAACCATGGAAGAGTTGGGACTGAAAGCATCACAAATAGATGAGTTAAGCGCTGTTCCTTATGAGAAACTTCTTGAGGCCGGTAATAATGCCATCAAAAAAATTGAGGTGGAAGCAAAAAATAATGGTTTCAACTCACTAATTTTTGGTTGGGCTCCAACAGTTGACGGTAATGTGTTGCCATGGCAGCCATTTGAGACAAAGGCGATCGAGCAATCGAAAGAAATTCCTTTGTTAGTGGGAACCACTCTGCACGAATTTACGGCCAGTACTTACAATCCTTCAATAAGAAATATAAGTATGAGCGGTGCAAAAGCAACGCTTGAAAAAAAGTATGGCGCTAACCTTAGTACTTTTCTTAATGCATTTGAAAAAGCATATCCCAATTATCAGGCGAAAGATCTGCTTGATGTAGATTTTATATTCCGGCCAGCCGCTTTAAAACACGCTGCTTTAAAGTACACGCAGCAGGGAGCGCCCGTTTATACCTACCTGTTTACCTGGGAATCGCCCGTTTTGGATGGTATGTTCCGCTCAACGCATTGTATGGAGTTACCTTTTGTATTCGACAATATTTCGCGCAGTAAAAAAATGACAGGTGGGGGAAAGGCAGCATACGAACTGGCCGAAAAAATGAGTTCGGCCTGGATAAGTTTTGCAAAAAACGGAAATCCGAACACAGGGAAATTGCCTCACTGGGAACCATTTTCTATTCAAAAAGGCGCCACAATGCTTTTTAATGAAGATTGTGAAGTCGTCTACAATCACGATAAAGAACTAATGGAAGTGGTGAACTCATTTCCAACATTACAGAACTAATACAAGAAACTAATAAAGAGAACTATTCAAATTTATAGTAACTAAAAATTAAATTATGAGGAATTACAACGTAAGCTCCGTACGATCTTTACTAAAATCGTATCGGCTTTTATCTAAAATGCTAATCATTGGGTTTTTAATGATTTCCACATTAGCATTTTCGCAAACAAATCTAGAGGTGTCAGGAACTGTGGCAGACAGCGGTGGCGAATTGCTACCCGGTGTTACGGTTGTTGTTAAGGGTACAACAAACGGTACCATTACCGATATAGACGGAAACTATATGCTTAAAAATGTACCATCTGACGGAACGTTATTGTTTTCGTTTATTGGTATGAATTCGCAGGAGGTTGCGGTAAATGGAAAAACCAGCATTAGTGTAACTTTAGAAAGTGCCAACATCGCCATCGAAGAGGTGGTTGCAGTTGGTTATGGTGTTCAGAAAAAAAGCTCGGTTACCGGTGCTATTTCGCAGGTTAAATCTGAAGACATGGAGAACCGTACCATTACGAACCCACTTCAGGCAATTTCTGGTAAAACAGCCGGTACGCAGGTTTATTCAAACTCTGCAGCGCCAGGTAGTTCACCAACTATCCGAATCAGGGGTATCAACTCCAATAACTCAAGTGATCCTTTGTACGTAGTTGACGGACGTATTGCTTCGTCGATTGCAGGTATCGAGCCAAACGATATCGAGAGTATGGAAATTTTAAAAGATGCTGCATCGGCTGCTATCTATGGTGCACAAGCCGGTAACGGTGTTGTACTTATTACTACTAAAAAGGGTAAAAAAGGTACAGGTACACTTTCTTATGATTTCCAATACACTATTCAAAGTATTGGTCAAACGCCTCACGTAATGAACTCGGAACAATTTATTGATTACTGGACCGAAGCCGGTAAATTCAGTATGGACCGTGTTTACCAGTATTGGGATTTTGAGCAAAATACCGATTGGGTGAACGAGATTTTCGAGTCGTCGGTAATGCAACGTCATAACATTAGTTTCCAGGGTGGTAACGAAAAAGGAAGTTATTATTTGTCGGGAAGTATTTTGGATAACAACGGTATGGTAATTGGCGATGCCGATACTTACAAACGTTACACCGGTATGATTAATACCAACTACCACATTAAACCATGGTTAGAAGTTGGTACAAACAATCAGTTGGAGTACTACGAAAGAAGATCGGTTTCTGAAGGTTCGGAATATGGTTCGCTTATTTTGAGTACACTTCAGCTGGATCCGATGACAGCGGTAACTTACACCGAAGATAATATGCCTGATATTATGGCAAATGCTTTGGCTAATTACAGGGCCAACGGTGTTGGCGAACTTTTAAGCGATGGAAACGGTAACTATTACAGTGTATCGCCATTCCTAACCAGCGAAAACCTTAACCCTTTAATTTTAAGAGATAAATCTTATTCGAAAAGTGCAGGTTTTAACATTAATGGAACAGCTTTCTTAAATCTGAAACCAATTGAAGGGCTTGTAGCAACTTCGCGTTTCTCGTACCTTCTGAGCGCCGGCGAAAGCTATGGTTATTCGCATGATTATTTCGCGAACTCAATGTCATATCAGAACTTTATGTCGTTAAGCGCATCAAGCTCTAACAATATCCGCATTCAGTGGGAAAACTTTGCCACTTACAACCGTTCTTTCGGTGAGCACAATTTATCGGCAATGGTTGGTACATCGTTTACCAAGATGCGTTACTTTGGCGTTTCGGGAAGCAAAACCGGTACCGACGATAACTTAGGTGTATTACGTGATGACCCACGTTACTACTATTTTGGTTATGCAACTTCGGAAGCGATTAAAGATGTTAGTGGTGGCGAGCCTACCTTACGCACTCAAAATGCATATTTCGGACGTTTGGGTTACAACTACAAAGAAAAATACCTGGCAGAAATTGTAATGCGTACTGATGCTTTCGACTCTGCTTACCTTCCGGTAGATAACCGTTGGGGATATTTCCCTGGAGGTTCGTTTGGTTGGGTAGCCTCTAAAGAATCGTTTATGCAAGATGCTTCATCGTGGATAAACTTTTTGAAATTGCGCGCCAGTTGGGGACAAAACGGTTCGTTGGCCGGTTTGGGAAGTTATGCTTACCTCACTTCGGTAACCAGTACCGGAAGTTATCCGTTTAGTTCTGATCCAATCTACAGTGTTGGTTATAAGCCGTCTACAACGGGTAACGAAGAGTTAAAATGGGAAACTGCAGAACAAACCGACTTAGGTATCGATGCCCGTTTCCTTGAAAGCAGATTATCGCTGACTTTTGATTACTTCAATAAAAAAACCAAAGATCTGATTGTAACAGGAATTACACCTTCTACAATTGTGGGTAACACCGCTTCACCAATCAACGCAGGTAACATCGAGAACAGAGGTTTTGAACTGGAACTTGGCTGGAAAGATATGAAAGGTGATTTCTCTTATGATGTTCGCGGTAATATCTCGTCCATTAAAAACAAGGTTACCAATATTCACGAATCATTGGATTACATTGCCGGAGCAGGTTTCCATACCACAAGTGGTATCACTCGTTTCGAAGTGGGAAAACCAGCATGGTACTTCTATGGTTACGAGTTCCAGGGTATAGATGCAGCTACAGGAGATCCTGTTTTTGTTGATCAAAATGCTGATGATCTCATTAACGACGATGATAAAGTTGATTTAGGTAAAGGTATTCCTGATCTTACCTACGGTATTACTTTAACTGCAGCTTACAAAGGATTCGATGCAATTGTGTTTGGACAGGGATCGTACGGAAACGATATTTTCACTTGTTTGAACCGTACCGATTATGCAGTAAACAGCCTGACTTATTTTACTGAAGACAGATGGACAACTGAAAACACAAACGGAATCAGACCACGCGCAGGTGCCAACGATATGGACAAATATTATACTTCATCGGCTGCTGTTTTTGATGGATCTTATTTCAAAATCAAACAAATTCAATTGGGATACACACTTCCGGGCTCACTTCTCAACAAAATGGGATTGAAAAAGCTAAGAGTTTATGCTTCGTTGGAAGACTACTTCACTTTTACCAAATACATTGGTTTCGATCCTGAAGTTACCGGTGTTGGAAACGCGCTGGGAGTGGATAAAGGAAGTTATCCGAACTCAAAGAAAATCATCTTTGGTTTTAATGTGTCATTCTAATCTTAACCAAAAATTCGAATAAAAATGAAACGAATAACATTAATATATTTAGCAGCCGTGGCCATGGTGTTTACCACGCTATCGTGCCAGGACCAATTGGAGATTGAACAAAAAGGAGCCATCAGTCTGGAAGAATATTATGGTTCCGACGAAAGTGCAGAGGGAGCAGTTACCGCTCTTTACAGCGAACTGATCGGCTTGCAGTACAATTATAAATTTCTGAAAAACATTTGCTCCGATGATGTTTGGGCAGGTGGTGCCGATCGCGGCGATAATAACGAACTGGAGAAAATGAACGAGTTTACCTTCAGTGCCGAGCATGGTTTCCTTTCGGGTTGTTTTCAGAGTTACTACAACATTATTTACAATGCAAATATTGTAATGCAATACATTCAGCCTGATACAGACGTTAAAAAGCAAATGATTGCTGAAGCGAGAGTATTTCGCGCTTTTGCATACATCGATCTGATTTCGTTGTGGGGAACTCCACCGCTAGTGGATCATCCGCTTGAGCCTTCTGAATATCAAATGGCAAATGGCGACCCTACAGAATTATGGGCCTTTGTTGAACAAGATTTAACTGAAGCGATTGCATCGGGTAATTTGGTTGAAAAATCAGGCGTGAACGATAAGACAGTTTACCGTGTTACCAAACAATTCGCACAGACTTTATTGGGTAAAGCTTACCTGTACCAGGAAAAATATTCTGAATCAGCTGCTGCATTTGAGTCGGTAATTAACTCTAATCTTTATGCGCTTTACGATGGTGAATACGAAGATATCTTGTTGTTCAGCAATAAAAACAACAGCGAATCGATGTTCGAATGTAACCGTGTTGTTGATGATAATAATATTTGGAACAACTTCGATTTTTACCATTTGATGATTCACTGGCGTACCGACCGTTTTACAAATACACCTGTAACAGCGTTAGGTTTAGCTGACCTTGGCTGGGGATTCTGTGCTCCACAAAAAGGTTTGTACGAGGCATTTGTCGCTGAAGAAGGTGCTGATGGTTATCGTTTGAACCAGAGTTTAAAAACCTATGAGCAGGTGCAGGAAATGGGTGTTAGCCTGGATGCCGGTAAAACAATCATTAATGAAGGTTATTTCTTTTGGAAAAACAGAATCACCAAAGACGGAGTTCCTGCAGCCGGTTACAACTACACATGGGATAACAACGTAAGACTTATACGTTATGCCGATGTATTATTAATGGCATCGGAAGCTAACCTGTTGGCAGGAAATCAGAGCAAAGCTGATACTTACCTGAATGAGGTACGTACACGCGCTAAACTGGGTAATAAAACCGCAACAATGGACGCTATTAAAACAGAACGTAGATTGGAACTTTGTTTCGAGGATGTACGTTACCAGGATTTAATTCGCTGGGGTGATGCAAAATCATTCCTCGACGGACAGGGCCAGACCTATCCTGTTATGTCGTCGAACGGTATTATTTCATACAAATCTACCGGAAACAGCGAAGGAAAATATGGTTTCCAGGACAAGAACTATTTGTTCCCATTCCCGTCAACCGAAATTCAGTTAAACAAAAATATTGTTCAAAATTCAGGTTGGTAATCACAGGATTTTATGCAGGATCTTAAATAGAATAATAAAATGAATCAGGTAAAACATAACATATTCTTACTGGCAACATGCTTCATTCTGATTTTTACGGCATGTAGCGAAGATGAAGAACCTGAAGTGGTAATAACCGATAATGTTAGTATGCTAATTGATAAGACGATAAACAGTACAGTATTAAGTCAAACCATGAAGTATAACATTATATTACCCAACGATTACTATACGAATACCGAACGGTATTATCCTGTATTATATCTTTTTCACGGGATGGGTGGCAATAATCGCGATTGGGCACTCCAAGGCAATGCACGACTGACTTTGCAGAATGCATTTAAAAACGGAGTTACAGCCCCAATGATTGTGGTTATGCCCGATGCATTCAACACTTTCTATGTCGACGGCTATCAAAACGGGTTAAAATACGAGACCTACTTTTGGGAGGAGTTTTTACCCTTTATTGAAAGCGAATACCGTGTTACTGCTTCGCGCGATACACGTTTTATTGCCGGTTTGTCGATGGGAGGTTTTGGTGCTTCGTATTATGCATTTACCTATCCTGAGAAATTTAAGTATTGTTATTCGATGAGTGGAGCTGTTGAGGGTGTTGGTGCTGCCAGTACTCCTTCAATTGCCGATATTATTAGGGCATACGATTCGTTCAGCGATCTACCGGCTTATACCATGGATTGCGGAACTGCCGACCCGTTGGTTTTTACTTCAAATCAATCGGTACACGCAAAATTGCTTGATGCCGGATTCGATCACGAGTATATCGAACGCGAAGGAACGCACGACTGGGTATTCTGGACAAAAGCACTCGAAATGGCTTTGGAACGCATCGGACAATACACCAACTAATTAGAACTAAAAAAATTAAAAAATAAAACATATGAAATGAGCATGTAAGTTAATTCACTCTTTTGATGATGACTTTAAATCATGCGAATTCCATATGATACCATTTAAAAACAAATAATAATAATCATATGAAAACTACATGGAAATTATTTATGTTTCTCCTTACCGCCACTATTGCGCTGGTATCGTGTGAGGATGATACACTTGACCCACTTACCGGGATGTATACACCTCCCGAAGTGTACGACGTTACTGTTCTGGAATCGCAGGACAGGGTAAAAGATGGTTCGCTTTATACATTCTCTATTAATTTGATGGATGAGAACGCGAATACACTGAGCATGAAACTTTTTGCAACTGATTATATTTTACCGGCTTCGGATTACACTCCAAGCGAGGAAGCCTCGAAAAAAACCTACCTGGTAGGTAACGACGGTACAACTTTTAACGGTCAGCAAATTATTGACGGAACCTTGAGTATTGCACTTCAGGACAGCAATTACACGATTAGTGGAATTCTTTACCTGGCCGATGCAACCGTACTTAAATTGAGCGGAGCTTTTACTTACGCTTATCAGCCTGATCCGTATATTCCGACTTACACTTATTCTGACGAAATGGTAACACCAGCAATGGGTGGTTCACAGGGAACAACACCTATCGAAGGAAGTACTATGCATAAAATTACAGTTTATGCTGATGATGTATTTTATGCTTATCTGGAGGTTGTTGCCGATGCAAGCGCAAGCTCGCTTTCGGGTACTTATTCCATCAAAGACGGACCGGATGCAGTTGGTCAGATCGGTAACGGTTACTACCTCGACTGGTCGTGGTGGGGAGGCGCCGGCGTAATGGAAGGTGGTTCTTTCTACATGAATGGCGATGAAAAAATGTTCCTGCGCGAAGGTGACGGAGCTGTGACAATTGCTGATAATGGCGGTGTACTTTCTATTACAGCTGATAATCTGGCTATTCTTGATCTGGAAACATTGATTTCTTCAAATGGAGCTACCTGGACTGTTCTTGGAACTGCCGGAACAATGAATATTGTAGAGGCATCAATTTTGGCCGGACCACAAAGCTATAGCTATACCAATACCATTACAGCACCTGCTACCTACGGTTGGGCTGGTACTGCAGTTGAAGGTTCTCAACTTAACGTGATCACTGTAACTAACGAGAACGACGAAGTAGTAGGTTCGTTTGAACTCATTACTGCTGAAGGAGCTACTGATTTGAGCGGTGATTACAACGTTCTTGACGGAAGTGCTACTGCCATGGCCATTGGCGACGCTAATAACGGAGCTTATGTTGATTATTCATGGTGGGGAATGGGTACCGATATCGCTCATACAGGATGTTGGTATGTAACCAACGGTACAAAAAATTACGTTCGTGCCGGAAGTACCATTCACGTGGTTGACAACGGTGGTGTACTTTCTATCTCAGGAAGTGGATTGGCGCTTCTGGATGTGGAAACACTTATCGGTTCAAGTGGTGCAACCTGGCAAAACCTGGATGCAACAGGAAGTTTCTCTTTCGCTGAAATAGCTGCCGGTGGCAGTGCTAATAACGGTATTGCATTAACCAGTGTAATTGCTGCCTCAGCAATGGATTTAAGCGCTTATGGCGGAACAGGCTATAACGTAACATTAAAACTGGCTACCGACGGAGTTACCGGTACATACAATGCTGCTACCTGGGGATACGACTTCGCAGGAACAGGTAATTACATTTCGCTTGATTTTAGCCGCGATGCTGCTTCTCTTACTGCAGGTACATACAATGTGGTAAGTAACGAAACTGCTGCTGTTGGCGATTGTATTGCCGGTTACCCAAATCCATACGGAGAAGGAACCTGGGGATCGATATGGAGCACTGTAACTGATGGAGCAACTGCTGATGTTGCCGTTACCGGAGGAACTGTTGATGTAGCGATAGATGGTGAAACTTACACCATAACAGTTGATATTACTACCGATGAAGGAGCTGTAAAAGCTACTTATACCGGAGCAATAACAATTGAATAAACGAACTCAAAGAATGAAACCCATCCTTCAAAGGGTGGGTTTCACTCTCCTCATAAAACGTATAAACAATTTTATTAAAATGAAATTAAAAATCTCAATTACAACTATTCTGATCTTATTGCTGGGGATGAACATCTATGCGCAGCAAGCCTTGTTTGGTGGTCAGAATATTATTTCACCTGAAATTAACAGCGATAACAGTGTAACATTTCGCTTTAATGCGCCAAGTGCTGATACGGTTTTAGTTACCGGTGATTTCTTACCAACTGAAAAAATTAAAACGCAGTGGGGTGTATTCGATGGCCCCGGAAAAGCCTTATTGACAAAAGATGCAAACGGAGTATGGAGTTTTACTTCGCAACCGTTGGAATCCGACTTGTACAGTTATTCATTTGTTGTTGACGGTGTAACTTCAACCGACCCGAATAACGTTTATATGATTCGTGACGTGGCCTCTATCACCGACGTATTTATTGTTGGTGGCGGAAAAGGCGATTTGTATAACGTGCAGGACGTGCCACACGGTTCGGTTACCCGTCGTTGGTACGATTCTCCCGGAAACGATATGAAACGCCGCGTTACAATTTATACACCTCCGGGTTACGAAGAAAGCAAGGATAAATATCCTGTTTTGTACTTGCTACACGGAATGGGTGGCGACGAAGAAGCTTGGATCGCTTTGGGACGCAGCTCACAGATTTTGGATAACCTGATCGCGCAGGGAAAAGCAGAACCAATGATCGTTGTAATGACGAACGGTAATGTTGCTCAGCAAGCTGCTCCTGGTGAATCGCCAAAAGGTTTGTACAAACCAAGCATGCAATTGCCACACACAATGGATGGTAAATTCGAAGAGACATTTACCGATGTTATAAAATTTGTAGAGAAAAGTTACCGCGTAAAAGCCGATAAAGCCGATCGTGCAGTTGCCGGACTTTCAATGGGTGGTTATCACTCAATGCACATTTCTCGCTACTATCCGAACACTTTTGATTACGTTGGTTTGTTTTCAGCTGCAATTATGCCAAACGAAGGTGTAACTGCTAAAGTTTACGAGAATATTGACGGAACATTAAAAGCTCAAATGGATAATGGTTACAAATTGTACTGGATTGGAATCGGTAAAACTGATTTCCTATACAAGAACAATACAGACTACCGTGCGAAACTGGATGAAATGGGTATGAAATATACTTATATGGAAACTGAAGGTGGACACGTTTGGACCAACTGGAGAGTTTACCTCTCGGAATTTGTACCACAGCTTTTCAAATAAATATTAGTGATCATTAAGTCAAAGGGGGAGTACTTCTCCCTTTGATTTTGTGAAAGCTGGTAAATGGAATTCAACGAATTATAAACAATCAAAAAACTACCTATGCAGCGTTTAATCTTATCACTTTTACTGATTTTAAGTCTTAACTCATTTGCACAATTTCCCGGAATGCCGGCTCAGGGCAAAGCTTCAATTGATAGTATTCAAAGCGAAGTACTTGGAGTTTCACGTCATTATTCCGTTTATCTCCCCAAAAGTTACACCACCGATACCGATAAAAAATACCCGGTGCTGTATCTTTTGCATGGAGTTTTTGATAATAACAATGGATGGATACAACGTGGACACTTACAGGATGTTGCCAATAAATTGATCGATGCAGGAGAAGCCGTTGAGATGGTAATTATTGTACCCGATGCAGGTCGCGAGTGGAATGGCTATTTCGATATGGAAGGATGGTCGTACGAAACGTTCTTCTTCACCGAATTTATGCCTTTCATCGAATCGAAGTACCGAATTATTGGCGATAAAAAACACCGTGCGGTTGCCGGACTTTCAATGGGAGGTGGCGGAACTACTGTATACGCTCAAAAACATCCCGAACTGTTCGCATCGGCTTATGCCATGAGTGCTTTAATGGGATTGGAAGAAGGAGGAGGTCTTTCTCCACAGGATCCAAAATTCGCACAACTGAATAAAACAGTTATCGAGAATCACTGTGTAAACTTTGTTGAGAATGCCGATGAGGCCACCAAAGAAAATCTGAAATCTGTAAACTGGTTTGTAGATTGTGGCGACGATGATTTTCTTTTCGATGTAAACATCGCTTTTTGTCAGGCCATGCGTAAAGCACAAATACCTTATCAGTTACGTGTTCGTGATGGAGGTCACGATTGGGAATACTGGCATTCGGCGCTGTATACAGCCCTTCCATTTGTTTCAAGAACCTTTCGTTAATAAATAGAATACAAATCTAATGTTGTTAGTTAAGTCAGTTACTTCAGAATCAGGTTGTCAGTCACCCTTCGACTACGCTCAGTGTGACAGTCAGGCTGAGCGTAGTCGAAGACTGATCTTGCCGATTCAACGACATCAAATACTAATCTTAAAATAACTTACTATGCATTTAAAAAAATTATTTACAGCACTAATGTTTCTGGCATGTTTCTCGATTGGCCATGCACAGGAATTGACCAACTTTATGAACCGGGAACCCATTATTTCACCGGAAATAGGGGAGACTGAAGTTACATTTCGTTTTATGGCTCCTAAAGCCGACACGGTAAAAATTACCGGAGGATTTACTCCAACAGTTAAAATGAAAACTGCCTGGGGAGAAATGGATGTTCCGGGAGCGTTAGACCTTACAAAAGATGATAAAGGTTTGTGGTCGATAACATTGCCATTACCCGAACCTGAATTGTATACCTACAGCTTTATTGTGGATGGTAACACTTTAAACGATCCGACCAATACTTTTATGCAGCGTGATGGTTCGCGTTACCTGAGTGTATTATTGGTACCCGGAGAAAAAACTGAAAACTATTTTGAAGCTGAAAAACGCGGAAATCTTCATCAGGTATGGTACGATTCTCCTACCTTGAAAATTAACAGGAGAATGTTTGTTTACACGCCGTATGGTTACGAAACCAGCAACAAAGATTATCCGGTTTTATACCTGCTTCACGGTGCCGGTGGCGACGAAGATGCCTGGAGCTCTATGGGACGCACCCGTCAGATACTGGATAATTTGATTCAAAAAGGTCTTGCAGAGCCTATGATCTGTGTGATGCCAAACGGTAATCCAAATCAAATGGCTGCACAAACTACTCAGTTGCCTGTAAGCGAAATGGATTACAGAGATCCTGCAAACAGAAATAACTATGTACACAGTATTGTAAACGATATCGTTCCTTACATTGAAAAGAACTACCGTGTTATTGCCGATCCTGATCATCGTGCTATCGCCGGACTTTCAATGGGTGGTGGTCACACCATTGCTGTTGCAAACGAATATCCGGGAATGTTCCAGTATATCTGCCCGCTAAGTATGGGAATTTGGGGCGAGCAGCCTGATATCGACGAGAAATTGCAGGGACTAAAAGAATCAGGTTACAAATTGTACTGGCTGGCTTGCGGTAATACCGATTTTGTTTATGAAAGCGCACAAAAGCTGGATGCAAAATTAACTGAGAACAAGTTGGAACACACTTTCTTTGTTACTGAAGGTGGTCATACCTGGGCCAACTGGCGTGTTTATTTAAACACTTTTGGTCCGCTATTATTCAAATAACATTGATTTATACTTAAGTAAAAAAGGCAGCAGCATACAAATTTATTAAACGATAAATTTTAATGAATTTGTTGTTGCCTTTTCTCTTATCAGGATGAATAACGGTTTAATTCACATATAGTAGTTTTTGTTAGTAGTTAGTTTATAAGATTCCCGGCAATAATGCCGGGAATCTTTACAATTATCAGGCTTTGTGTAAAATTAACACAATATTATACGAATTCAGTTCATTATTAAGGAGTACAAAAGCTTTATATCAAACATCTTTTATAAATTTACCATATTGACGAACCTAAATTAAGACTATGAAAATCCAATTTTTATTAATCATTGCATTTATTTCTGTTTCTCTATCTTCTTTCGCACAAAGCGATAAGGGAACAGTTGTTACCGATACGATCTATTCAAAAAACCTTGAAAACGAACTTGGCGAGAATCCAAATCGTGCAGTATCTGTTTATCTTCCTCCCAACTATGAAAACAGCGATCAACGTTACCCGGTAATTTATTTTCTACATGGTTTTATGGGCGATAATAAAATGATGGCAATGATGTCTGATCTGCTCGATTTTGCCATTGCCACAAACAGAATAAAACCTTTTATTATGGTTATTCCCGACGAAAAAACAACCTACCAGGGAAGTTTTTACAGTAACTCGGGAGTGTTTGGAAACTGGGAGGATTTTACTGCTTTTGATCTCGTAAAATACATGGACGAAAATTACCGCACTCTTGCTAAAAAAGAAAGTCGTGGAATTACAGGTCATAGCATGGGTGGATATGGAGCAATTAAAATTGCCATGCATCATCCAGATATTTTTAACACGGTTTATGCCATTAGTCCGGGCGCTTTAACCATTGTTGCCGAGTACGGACCAAACAGTACTACCTTCAGAGAATTGTCTACAATTAAAACTATTGAAGGTTTAAAAAAATCATATTTCGGTAGTGTGATGATGGCTTTTGGCCGCTCGTGGTCTCCAAATCCCGATAATCCTCCTTTTTACTGCGATTTTCCATTTGTGTATGAAGGCGATAAACTGATTGTTAATCAGGAGGTATTGCAGAAATGGTACGATAATATGCCGGTTCATATGATAGATGATAACCTAGAAAATCTGCAACAACTAAAAGCCATTAAACTCGACTGGGGAAGAAATGCAGGTGACCGGTTTACACTACAGTGCGATATGTTTAGCCAGCGTCTCGAAAATGTTGGTATCACTCACTTTGCAGAGGAATATATTGGTACACACGGAAGTGGAATTTACACCAAAGACGGACGTATTCCGCAGCAGGTGTTGCCATTCTTCGATTTCTATTTGGAGTTCGAATAAGAATGTTCGGACTGTTGAAATACGAAACCGACAGCTTGATTTTAACTATACGTAGTAAACTTTTAAAAGGAGATCGATTTTGATTTTATTCACAGGGATTTTTATAATTGTGGCGGTACTTGCTTTAATATTAAGCAAGAAAGTGTCAGCACTAACCGCATTAATTGTGGTGCCAATTGCAGGTGCTTTAATTGCCGGCTTTGGGCTTGAAACTGCAGATTTTGCCATCGCGGGAATTAAAAAAATCGCTCCGGTTGCTACCATGTTCATTTTTGCCATTCTGTTTTTTGGTGTACTCACCGATGCCGGAATGTTCGATCCAATCATCAATTTCATATTAAAAATAGTCGGGAACAGTCCGGTTAAAATTACTATCGGAGCTGCAGTTTTGGCAATGATCGTCCATTTGGATGGATCGGGAGCAGTTACCTTTTTAATTACTATCCCTGCGATGTTGCCTCTTTTCGACAAATTAAAGATGGACAGAAAAATACTGGCGGCAGTGGTTGCACTCGGGGCCGGTACAATGAACCTCGTTCCATGGGGAGGCCCAACGTTGAGGGCTGCTACCGCGCTTCATGTGGAGATTACAGAACTATACAATCCGATCATGATTCCTCAGTTATGCGGACTTCTGTTTGTTGTTCTAATAGCAGGAATGTTGGGACGAAAAGAGGCCAGACGATTAAAACTGGATTCAAAAAATATTGATATTGAAATCACCTCGAGGCAATTGAGCGAGGAAGAATTAAGAACAAGAAGGCCAAAATTATTTTGGTTCAATATTGTTCTAACAATAGCCACCATTGGCACTTTAATCTCAGGGATAATATCACCGGCTATCATTTTTATGCTTGGTGTTACCATTGCTCTGGTAGTAAATTATCCGAGTTTAAAGGATCAGCGCGAACGGATAGATGCACATGCAAAAGCATCGTTGTTAATGGCGAGTATACTTTTAGCAGCAGGTGTTTTTACGGGTATTATGCAGGAATCGGGAATGATCTCAACGATGGCCCAGGAAGCAGTTAAAGTGATTCCACCTGAGTTTGGGAAACACATCCCTGCAATTGTTGCATCGATAAGTATGCCGCTTAGTTTATTTTTCGATCCTGATTCTTATTATTTTGGTGTAATGCCGGTATTGGCAGAGGTCAGCAGCGGGCTCGGTGTCGATCCGATTTCCATTGCTCATGCATCTTTACTAGGACAAATGACCACTGGTTTTCCTTTAAGTCCGCTAACGGCAACCACATTTTTACTGGTTGGACTTACCGAAATTGATTTGGCCGATCATCAACGTTTTACATTTAAATATGCATTTCTAACCACCATTGTAATGGCTATTGTTTCCATTTTAATCGGTGTGTTTCCATTATAACTGATATGAATATGAAATCACAAACCATAAGAATAGGATCAGGTGCAGGATACTCCGGCGATCGGATTGAACCGGCTTTGGAGTTGGCAGAAAAAGGAAACATTCAATACCTCGTATTCGAATGTCTGGCAGAGCGGACCATTGCACTGGCACAGCTGGCTAAAAAGAACAATCCTGAAGCCGGATACGATCCACTTTTGGAAGAAAGAATGCGGGCTGTCCTCCCCACCTGTAAAAAGAATGGAGTAAAGATAATTACCAACATGGGAGCGGCAAATCCTGTTGCTGCAATGAATAAAACCATTGAAATTGCCCGGGAATTAGAGCTGGATGACTTAAAAATAGCGGCTGTTACGGGTGACGATGTGTTTGACCTGGTGAAAGAAAAGAATTACAAAATCCTTGAAACAGGCGAAGACTTATCGACGATAAAAGATTCAATGATTTCGGCCAACGCTTACCTTGGCATGGAGCCGATAATTGAAGCATTAAGCAATGGTGCGGATATTGTCATAACAGGACGAGTTGCCGATCCTGCCTTGTTCATGGCTCCTGTATTTCACGAGTTTGAATGGCCCCTGAAAAACTGGGATCTCGTTGGAAAAGGAACAGTACTTGGTCATTTGCTGGAATGCGCGGGTCAGGTTACCGGCGGTTATTTTACCGATCCGGGAGTGAAAGATATTCAGGATCTGGCACATTTGGGTTTCCCGATTGCCGTGGTGAAAAATGACGGTTCTTTCTTCATTACAAAAGTGCCGGGCACGGGTGGACAGGTCACACTGGCAACCTGCAAGGAACAGCTTTTATACGAAATTCACGACCCGGCTCAATACATTACACCCGATGTAATTGCAGACTTTTCGAATGTTACGCTGACACAAATTGGCAAAGATGAAGTGGCAGTGAAGGGTGCAACTGGTAAAAAGAACACCGGCAAATTGAAAGTTTCGGTGGGTTACAAAGACAGTTTTATTGGCGAAGGACAAATGAGTTACGGCGGTCCTGGTGCTGTTGAACGAGGTAAACTGGCGCTTGAAATTGTAAAAGAACGTTTGCGTTTGAAAGGTTTTGGTGAGAATGAAGCAAAATACGATTTGATCGGTAGCAATGCTTTACATGGCAACGAACGTTCGGTAAATAATGAACCTTATGAAGTTCGGGCTCGGGTAGCCGTTCGTACGACTACGCCGGAAGATGCTAAAGTAATTGGTAACGAAGTGGAAACACTTTACACCAACGGACCGGCAGGTGGCGGAGGCGCCACAAAATCGGTGCGCGAAGTAATAGCGGTTAAATCGGTTTTAATCGATATTGAAGAAGTAAAAACAGGAGTTGTATATAAAACAGTTTAAGATGAAGCTACGCGATATTGCACATTCAAGAACAGGCGATAAAGGAAATATTTCGAATATATCCGTCATCGCTTTTGATGAGAAAGATTATCCGCTTTTGCTTGAAAAAGTGACAGCGGAAAAAGTAAAACAGCATTTTTCGGAATTGGTACATGGTGAAGTTATTCGTTATGAATTACCAAATATCGGGGCGCTGAATTTCGTATTGTTCGACGCACTTTCGGGTGGCGTTACCCGCTCGTTGGCGCTCGATATTCACGGAAAATCTTACTCTTCGGCACTAATGGACATGGACATTTAAAATACTATCAATGAAAAATAAAATAAAACAATCAACTGAAGCGCTAAAAGTCGTAAAAGATGGAGACACCATCATGATTGGAGGCTTTTTGCAATGCGGTCAGCCCGAGCATTTGGTAAGAGAGCTTGTCGCCACCGACGTAAAGGAACTGACTACCATTTCGAGCGACACGGGGTCGATGGTAACGGCAAATCACGAACTTTTTAAAAGCGGAAAAGTAAAAAAACTAATGGCCTCCTACATTGGTGGAAATCCAATGGCCGGGAAGTTTATGCACACCGGTGAAGCTGAGGTAAAACTTTTTCCACAGGGAACGCTGGCTGAAAAAATCAGGGCTGGTGGTGCCGGTTTGGGTGGTTTCCTGACTCCGGTTGGTTTGGGAACTATCGTTGAAGAAGGAAAAGAAAAAATAACTGTCGACGGGAAAGAGTTTATACTGGAACTTCCGTTAAGAGCGAATGTCGCCCTTGTTAAAGCGGATAAGGCCGATAAAGCCGGAAACCTTTTTATCTCGGGAGCAGCACGAAATTTTAATGTGATGATGGCAACAGCGGCAGACCATGTAATTGCTGAGGTAAGCGAAATTGTGGAAGTGGGAGAGATCGATCCGAATCATGTAACCGTACCAGGAATTTTTGTTGACACACTTGTAAAAATATAACTATGGACAATAGAGAATTAATTGCACGGCGAATTGCAAAAGAATTAAAGGACGGCGATGTGGTAAACCTCGGAATTGGGATGCCAACATTGGTCGCAAACTATATTCCCGAAGGAGTCCAGGTTATTTTACAATCGGAGAATGGCTTGTTGGGACTTGGTCCGAGAGCCACTGAAGAAAACATGGATCCAAATATCGTGGATGCCGGCGGAGCACATGTAACGGTGTTAAAAGGAGCTTCGTTTTTCGACAGCGCAACTTCATTCGGAATCATTCGTGGCGGACACGTGAACGACACAGTTCTGGGAGCACTCGAAGTAGATCAGGAAGGAAACCTGGCCAGTTGGATGGTTCCGGGAAAAATGGTTACCGGAATGGGTGGCGCGATGGATCTTGTTGTTGGTGCCAAGAAAGTGATAATCGCCATGGAACATTTAAATAAAAAAGGTGCACCAAAAATCCTGAAAAAGTGTAACCTTCCGTTAACAGCCGCAAAACAGGTAAATATGATCGTTACCGAAAAAGCTGTTTTTGAGGTTGTAAAAGACAAGGGTTTGGTACTAAAAGAAATTGCTCCGGGACTGGAGATTGAAGATATTAAAAACACCACGGAAGCTGATTTTATTGTAAGTAAGAATTTAAAAACTATTGAAATTTAAGTCGTTATGAAGGAGGTTGTAATTGTAGGAGCGGTTCGTACCGCCATTGGAAAATTTGGAGGAACTTTGGCAAATGTTCCTGTTCAAAAGTTGGGAAGTACAGTCGTTTCAGAAGCGATTAAAAGAGCGGGATTAAAACCGGAAGATGTGGATGAGGTTATCCTTGGAAATGTTCTTCAGAGTGGTCTCGGTCAGGGAACAGCCCGCCAGGCAGCTGTTCAGGCAGGTATTCCGGACACGGTTCCTGCAATGAATATCAATAATATTTGTGGCTCGGGTTTAAAATCAGTTAACCTGGCTGCAGCAATGATCAGTGCAGGAGATGCCGATGTTGTTGTTGCCGGTGGTATGGAAAATATGAGCGCTGCACCTTATGTTCTCGATAAAGCAAGATGGGGCTACCGTATGGGAAATGGACAGTTGATCGATACCATGGTTTACGATTCGTTGACCGATGCTTTTGAAGGTTGTCACATGGGTATCACTGCGGAAAATGTAGCTGAAAAATACGACATCTCACGTGATGCTCAGGACGAGTTTGCAGCGTGGAGCCAGCAAAAAGCAGAAAAAGCACAGGCCGAAAATCGCTTTCAGGATGAGATCGTTCCTATGGAAGTTAAAATCAGCCGCAAGGAAACTGTTGTCTTTGATAAAGATGAATTTCCACGCGCAGGTGTAACAAAAGAAGGAATTTCAGGATTAAAACCGGCTTTTAAAGGCGATGGAACTGTGACTGCTGCCAATGCCTCGGGAATAAACGACGGAGCTGCTGCCCTGGTTATTATGAGTGCTGAAAAAGCCAAAGAGTTGGGCGTAAAACCACTTGCAAAAATTATTTCGTATGCATCAGCTGGTGTTGATCCGCAGTACATGGGAATCGGGCCTGTTTTCGCAACTCAAAAGGCATTGCAGAAAGCCGGGCTTTCAATGGATCAAATCGATTTGATTGAAGCAAACGAAGCTTTTGCTGCACAGGCGCTGACAGTTGGCAAATTGCTGAATTTTAATAACGACATATTAAATGTGAACGGTGGTGCGATTGCACTTGGTCACCCGGTTGGAGCAAGTGGAGCCAGAATTCTGGTAACCTTACTTCACGAAATGCAAAAACGCAAATCAAAAGTTGGTTTGGCAACTTTATGTGTTGGCGGAGGAATGGGCGTTTCAACGATTATAGAATTGATTTAGAAAAAGGTGCAATGAAAAAAATAATCTATTTAGTTCTGATTTCGGCATTTTTTGCCGCTTGCGGAGGCGCTGATAAAAGTCCGAACGATACGAAAGTAAAAACAAAAAGTGGAGAGCTATCCGGAGTTCTTGCGAACGATATTTATACCTATAAGGGAATTCCATATGCCCAGGCCGAACGTTTTATGCCACCGGCAGTTCCGGCACCCTGGACCGGCGTGAAGGAAGCACTGGATTATGGTCCTGCATGTCCGCAGTTGAAACAATCGATGGAGGGGATTTCAGCAAAAATACTTCCGGGAGAGAGTGAAGATTGCCAGACATTAAATGTGTGGACACCGGAAATTAACGGTAAGGAAAAACGCCCGGTAATCGTGTGGTTGCACGGTGGCGGTTACCGCACCGGTTCAAGCTTCGAACAACCTTGTTACGACGGTGAAAACCTCTCACGAAAAGGAGATATGGTGGTGGTTTCAGTAACTCACCGCTTAAACGCTCTGGGCTTTTTAAACCTGGCAGAATACGGCGAAAAATATGCAGCCTCGGGAAATGTCGGGCTTCTGGATATCGTTGAGGCGCTGAAATGGGTAAACCAAAACATTGAAAAATTTGGTGGAGATCCCGATAACGTAACCATTTTTGGCCAGTCCGGCGGAGGTGGAAAAGTTACCAATTTGGTGGCCATGCCCGATGCAGTTCCGTTATTTCACAAGGCGATTGTGGAAAGCGGATCGTTAAATACTTCGATGGCTCCGCGTTATTCGGGAATGATTGCCGACAGCGTACTAAACCGACTGAATATCTCTCCGGATAATATCGATGAGATTCAAAACGTGCCTTACGAGCAGTTAATGATGGCAGGTGAAGCTGTTATTCCAAAAATCAAGCAGATTGCCGCACAGGAAGGATTTGTGATTTACCAGTTTGGCTGGTGTCCGACAGTTGACGGTACAATTATTCCTGAACAACCTTTTGATGGGAGTGCGCCGGAAATTAGCAAAGACATTCCGATGATTATCGGTACTGCCAAAAATGAATTCAACTCGTTTTATTCGCAAGCCAAAGATACAACTTTGGAAAGTGTGCGCGAGGTGCTGGTCCAGCTGTATGGAGACAGAGCAGATGAATATATTGAGGATTTTGCCAAAGCTTATCCTGAATTTAAACCGATGGATTTGATTCAGCAGGATCTGATTTTCAGGACAGCAGCAGTTGATGAAGGCTTGTGGAAAGCCGAACAGGCTGAAGAAGGTGGAGCGCCGGTTTACATGTACATGTTTAACTGGGAATCGAAAAATAATCCGTTACGCGCGTTTCACTGTCTTGAACTGCCGTTTGTTTTTTACAATACCGACATGGATACCTCTTTGGTAATGGGGCCTTTCAATGTTAAAATTGATGACTCGGAGAAGACACAGCAACTGGCTGAAAATATGAGCCAGGCATGGATAAACTTTGCACGTACCGGTGATCCGAATGTTCCCGGCAAATTACCGGAGTGGGATCCTTACACTCCCGAAAAAGGAGCAACCATGATGTTCGAAAGGGATAGTAAAGTGGTGTATCATCACGACAAACAGCTGATGGAATTTATGAAGGATTTTCCTTTTGCGGGTTTCGATTAATTTGACTTGTCTGTCAATTCTTCTTAGGAATAAAGAAGGAAACAGCAGACTACGAAACAAGACATTAACTAACTAAAATAGATCTAAACTTATGAAACGAATCGTATTTTTCTTATTCATTTTTGCTGCTTTTATTTCAGCAGGACAATCCGGTGTTGGTCCAACAGTTAAAGTAAAAAATGGTAGTCTTCAAGGTATTAACACTTCAGGAATTGGCATTTTCAAAGGAATTCCATTTGCCGAGCCTCCTGTTGGAGAACTTAGGTGGAAGGAACCACAACCGGTAAAAAACTGGGAGGGCATATTAGATGCCACTAAATTTGGTCCGTGCCCGATGCAGGCAAAAGTGTACGGCGATATGTTCTTTCGTGCCGATACCATGAGTGAAGATTGTTTGTATCTGAATGTGTGGACACCGGCAAAAACGTATGAAGAAAAATTACCTGTTCTGGTTTATTTCTATGGTGGTGGTTATCGGGCAGGAGATGGTTCAGAACCAAGGTACGACGGCGAAAGTATGGCCCGAAACGGCATTGTTTCCGTGACTGTGAATTATCGCCTGGGAGTATTTGGATTTTTGGCACATCCCGGCTTGTCGGCAGAAAATGATTACAAGGGCTCGGGTAATTATGCTTTGATGGATCAATATGCAGCCCTAAAATGGGTACAAGAAAATATTGCAGCGTTTGGTGGCGATCCTAATAGAGTGACAATTGCCGGAGAATCTTGTGGATCGCGTTCAGTTTGTGCACAAATGGCTTCTCCATTGTCGAAAGGATTAATTGCCGGAGCAATTGGTGAAAGCGGAGCTTTAATGAATTCTACTTTAGTTCCGTCATCATTAAAGAAAGCTGAAGAAACAGGTCTTCAGTTTCAAAAACTGGCCGATGCCGGTTCCATTGCTGAATTGCGGGCTATTCCTGAACAAGAATTACTTGAAATAAGTGGCAAGCCCGGTGCGCCTTATTTTGTTCCGAATGTTGATAATTATTTCTTACCTGATTTTCCACTCGCAATATTTGAAAATGGAGAGCAGGCAGATGTTCCGTTCTTAGTTGGCTGGAATTCGGAAGAGATGAATTTCCGTTTTATTTTTGGTATGAAGGAACCAACTTTGGAAAATTTCAAGGAGGTTTTAGAAGGACTTTACGGCGACCGTGCAGAAGAGGCATTTGAGCTGTATCATCCGGAATCAGATGCAGATGTAGAACAAATTGCAACCGATTTGGCCGGTGATAGATTTGCCGGATTTAACTCGTGGAAATGGATGGAACTACATCATAATACAGCATCGAGCCCTCTTTATCGGTATTTTTATTCACGTCCCCGTCCGGCAATGCGAGCAGAAATGGGAAATGCACAAGCTGGTTTTGCCGGAGGTATTACACGAAATGCCGAAGTGGTTGTAGAGAAGAAAAGAAAAACTGGCGCTGTACATTCTGCCGAGATTGAATATGCGCTGGGAAATTTGCCAACCAACCGTGTTTACGACTGGCAACCAGAGGACTATAAGGTTTCTGAGATCGTGCAGGGCTTTTTTATAAACTTCATAAAAACAGGTAATCCAAATGGTTTTGGTGTGCCTTACTGGCCATCAACAGAAAAGGATATGAATGTGCAAATGCATATTGATGTGGAGTCAAAAGCAGAGATCGATCCAAGTGCGAAACGCTACGAATGGCTTAATCAACTTCCCGATGAATTGGTAGGGATAGAATAGATCGGGAAGTATAAATTTAAGCTTGAATAAGTTAGTCATCTTTTTTTCTTTTATCAGTGCCAACATTCGACTTGTCGGCCAAAAGGCTTTTAGAGAGAACACAAATTAATTAAATAGTATAATATGAAATTGAAAAGATTTTTGAAATCAGGAGCGGTTGCTGTTGGTATTGCTGTGACACTGGCAAGTTGTACACAGACACAAACAACATCACCACAGGATATCCTGACAATTCATGATGAAGAAATCAACCAGATCATTTCGGGGATGTCCCTTGAAGAAAAAGTTGAAATGCTTCATAGTAAGACAATCATGTCTTCAGAAGGTATTCCACGGCTTGGTATACAGGAGATCAGATATGCTGATGGTCCTTTTGGAATTCGCGAAGAAATTGGTGACATGTTCAGGCCTAAAGGCTGGACAATCGATTCGGCCACATATTTTCCAACCGGATCGGCCTTAGCAGCTACGTGGTCGCCGGACCTCGCCTATAAATATGGTACAGGTATGGCACATGAAGCAACGCGTCGTGGAAAAGATATGGTTTTAGGACCTGCAATGAATATTCAACGAATACCGGTAGGTGGACGTACATACGAATACTTCAGTGAGGATCCATTGCTGGCCGGCGCATTGGCAGTTGGTTATGTAAAAGGTGTTCAGGATGAGGGAAGAGCTGTTTGTTTAAAGCATTTCGCTGTAAACAACCAGGAAAACGACCGTGGAACTGTTAATGCCATTGTAGATGAACGAACTTTGCGTGAAATCTATCTGAAACCTTTTGAAGTTGCCGTAAAAGAAGGTGGCGCCTGGGGAGTAATGACTGCTTATAATAAAGTGAATGGAAACTGGTGTAGTGAAAATCCTTACCTGAACAATAAAATATTGCGAGGCGAATGGGGTTTTAACGGTATGACTGTTTCTGACTGGGGAGGAACGCATAGCACAATGGGAGCTGCTTTAGGTGGACTCAACGTGCAAATGACCGGTGATACTTATCTTGGTCTGGCATTAATCGACTCGGTTAATATTGGTAAAGTTCCGGAATCAGTTGTTGATGACAAGGTTCGCGAGATATTGAGAGTTCGTTACACTGTAAGGGCCATTCCTGAAAACGAAGCAAATATTGAAATGGCATCGCAACCGGAAGAACAACGCATTGCATACGAAGTGGCCAGCAAATCTGTTGTTTTGCTCAAGAATGAAAATAACATTCTTCCAATCGACCTGAACAAGGTAAAAAACATTGCAGTTATTGGGCAAAATGCTGTTTTATCTACAGCTGCAGGAGGTATGGGAGCCGGTGTAAAAACAATTTATGAAATTTCACCTTTGCAAGGCTTGCAGAATAAAATTGGGAATGCTGCCACAATTAATTATGCTCCCGGCTATAAAAACTATGTACGGTCTTGGGGACCTCCCGTGCCAAATCCAAACAACGCCGAAACAATCGACGAAGCTGCCGATCCGGCATTTGTAGCAGAAGCGGTAAAAATTGCAAAAGAAGCTGATTTGGTTCTGTACTTTGCAGGTACTAATAAATCAATCGAGACTGAAGGTAAAGACAGAGAAAATATTGACCTGCCGGTTGGACAAAATGAAATTGCAGAAGCACTCATTCAAGCTAATCCAAACCTGGTAACAGTAATTATCTCTGGTGGACCTTGTGATTTGAGGAAAGTGAATAATTTGTCAAAAGCGATGGTCCAAGGCTGGTGGAATGGTTTAGAAGGTGGAAATGCACTGGCCGATGTTTTGCTTGGTAACATCGCACCATCAGGAAAATTACCATTTACTTTTCCTTTAAAACTGGAAGATTCGCCAGCTTATGCAATGGGAACTTATCCACAGAAAAAAGAAGTGGTAAAGGAAGAGGATGTTTTTGTATCGCAGTACAGGAAAGATGATATCAAAAAAGACTCTGATGATAAGAAAGAAGTTGATTTTAGTGCATTCTTCCGCCGTCCGGTGAATGGTCCGGATGCTCCTTACTCTGAAGGTTTATATGTAGGCTATCGCTGGTTCGATTCAAAAGATCTTCCGGTTCTTTATCCGTTTGGCTACGGCCTTTCATATGTCGATTTTAATTATTCAGAATTAGAAACGAATAAAAAATCATACAAAGCTGACGATGTGATTGAAGTTAGTTTCAACATTCAAAATAATGGATCGATGGAAGCAGATGAAGTTCCGCAAGTTTACCTTCACCGCGTTAATCCTTCGATTGACTGGCCGAATAAAGAATTGAAGGCATTTTCGCGTGTAACGCTTCAACCTGGAGAAGTGAAGACAGTTTCGCTCGAAATTCCTGTTAAGGATTTGCGTTATTGGGATGAAGAAAACAAAACCTGGCAAAACGATATGTGTGATGTTGAGCTTTTAGTGGGGTCTTCAGTAAACGATATTCTACTGACAAAGAAACTTTCGTTGATTGAATAATAAAAAATAATAAGCCGGAACCATTTGATTTGTTCCCTTATCATTTTTGAACAAGCCGTAACCGATATTTGATTGGTTACGGTTTTTTTGTTTTTACACAAAAAATTACGCTAATTAGCTTTACAACAGATTAAAACTGTTATCTTTTGCTTTGTTTGGATAAAATTGAACCTAAAGAAAATATATGAAACCTAAACTTTTATCCTTCGCGGCAGCCGTCTGCCTGTTTCTGGTTGCTTGCACAAGTACCCAAAAGGAAGAAAGACAAGAACAACCCAAACCACGTGTTATAGTTACCTGCGATCCTGAGCTGGATGATAACAATTCACTGATCCGCTTCTTGCTTTTTAGCACCGACTTTGATGTTCAAGGACTCATCTATGCAAGTAGCCGCTTTCATTGGAAAGGAGATGGAAAAGGAACAACCCAGTATATTCCCGGTAGAGAATATTCTTCTAATGGACGCGATCTTGGTCCTCAAACTTCATGGAGATGGGCCGAAAGCGAGCGGTTTATTGATGATTTGGTTGAAGCTTACGCGTCGGTTTATCCAAATCTAAAAGTTCATAATCCAAATTATCCTATACCTCAGGACCTCAAATCAAAAATATACGTCGGCAATGTAGAGTTTGAAGGGGATATTTCTCATGACTCTCCCGGCTCCGACAGGATAAAGGAAATTCTTCTTGATGATGATCCCAGACCTGTTTTTATCCAGGTTTGGGGTGGACCTAGCACAGCTTCAAGGGCGTTGAAATCAATTGAGGAAGAATATAAAGACACGCCCGAATGGGAAAGTATTAAAGCAAAGGTTTCGGCAAAGGCAAAATTCTGCCTTTCCGGTCTGCAGGACTTGTCTTTTCAGGAATATGTACAACCAAACTGGCCGGAGGTTGAGTCTGTTTTGCTCAATGCAGGGGTAGCAAGTTTGGGGTATGGTGCCAAACGTTCAGTTGCCGGTACTAAAGATACCCTCTATTTTTCTTCAGCATGGACATTGGAAAACGTAAAAAGCAAAGGTGTTTTTGGCGAACATTATCGTGTATGGGGCGATGGCCGTCAAATGGCACCCGGCGATTTTACCGACTACTTTGGTGAAAAAGGATATACAGCAGACGAACTTCGTGAGATGGGTTATTGGGTATGGACACCGCCTCAACAGGAAGGTAATTTTATTAGCGAAGGAGATACGCCAATGTATCTGAACCTGATCGGTAACGGATTAAGGGCTCACGAGGGGCAGGAGTATGGAGGATGGGCCGGACGCAAAAAAGAGCTTTCGGAAGAGGAGAAGGCTGCCGGGTACACTGCGCCGTATGCAATGAGGAGAGAAAAAGATGAAGTACTTCCTGATTTTTTGCCGGCCATCCAAAATAGCTTTGCAGCACGTTTAAACTGGTCAGTTACTTCGGAGTATGACGATGCAAACCACGAACCCATCATTGAAGGGCCTCTCGAAATGTCGGCAACTGCGGGCAGTACAGTTAAACTTAATATCACAGTTTCTGATCCTGATAACGATGCGGTTTCAACAAACTGGATGCAATTCAAGGTAGGGAGTTACAAAGGTGATGTTTCATTTGCCGGTATTACTGATGCAACTACGTCCGTAACCATTCCGGCCGATGCGAAAGCGGGCGAAACCATTCATTTGGTACTTCAGGTAGTTGATGATGGTAGCCTGGCACTTACAAAATATCTGAGAACTGTAATTACAGTTTTATAGTTGAATTCCTGCGGTTGTTATTGCCAATATTTCCGTTAATTTTATAACTGTTTATTAAACTATACTAAATCAGCTAAAAAACTAAAAATGAGAATCAAACCTACTTCTCGGAATGTTCTTTTATGGGGCGTGTTACTGGCTATTGGTTTTGCCTGTACCAACACAACAACTCAAGAAGAAACCAAACAAAAACCAAACATCATTTTAATTTTTGCCGACGATATGGGTTATGGCGATGTGGGTGTTTTTGGCCACCCAACAATTAAAACGCCTAACCTCGATCGCTTAGCTTACGAAGGCCAAAAGTGGACCAACTTTTATGTGGCAGCACCGGTGTGTACACCATCACGTGCTGGTTTAATGACAGGCCGCTTGCCAATTCGCTCTGGAATGTGCAGCGACCAACATCGGGTTTTGTTCCCCGACTCAAAAGGAGGACTTCCGGAAAATGAAATTACCATTGCTTCAGCCTTAAAAAAAGCAGATTATTCAACGGCTATGATCGGGAAATGGCACCTGGGTCACTTATCATCCTTCGATCCAAACGCGCATGGTTTCGATTATTATTTTGGTATTCCGTACAGCAACGATATGGATCAAACTTTACCGGAGGGTGTAGGTTATTATGAGGCTTGTGCCAATCCGAAAGTGAGTTATTTTAATGTGCCTTTAAAACGAAACCGCGAAACGATAGAGCAGCCTGCCGATCAGAATACGATTACAAAACGATATACCGAAGAAGCTGTAAATTATATAGCCGCGCATAAAGACCAGCCGTTTTTCCTGTACATGGCTCATTCTATGCCACATGTACCGCTGTTTCCTTCAGCTGAATTTAAAGGGAAAAGCCTGAGAGGAATTTATGGAGATGTAATTGAAGAGATTGACTGGAGTGTGGGGCAGGTAATTGATGCACTAAAAGAAAATGGTTTGGATGATAACACACTGGTGGTGTTTACATCGGATAATGGTCCGTGGTTGATTTTTAATGAAAATGGCGGAAGTGCAGGTTTGCTTCGTGGAGGAAAAGGCGGAACTTATGAAGGCGGAATGCGTGAACCGACCGTTTTTTGGGGACCGGGTATGGTTGCTCCCGGCGTTGTAACTGAATTGGGAACAACAATGGATTTACTTCCAACTTTCTGTAAACTAGCTGGTGCCGAACTTCCTGACGATCGTGTTTACGATGGTTACGATATTTCGTCAGTGATTTCGGAGAAAGGTAAATCGCCACGGAATGAAGTATTTTACTACCGGGGTCAACAGGTTTATGCGGTTCGGAAAGGGGCTTTTAAAGCGCATTTTATTACTCAGCCCGCTTACGGCTCGGAAGGACCAACCACAAATGAAACTCCTGAACTTTATAATCTGAATGTTGATCCATCGGAAAAGTACAACATTGCAGAGCAGCACCCCGATGTAATTGAAGAGTTAAGAGAATTGATGGAGGAACATAACGCTACAGTGGTTCCGGTTGAGAATCAGCTTGAAAAAAGATAGAAGGTCCGGTACTTTTTTAATTTGGTTCAAATTGATACCAGATAAAATCTAAATATTCTAAACTAAACCAAAATGCAAAAATTGAATAAGATAAGAATCAGACGGATAATATTATTATTTGCGCTATTGTTGAGTGTTCAGGTTAGAGCGCAACAAGATCGGCCAAATATTTTGTGGATCACCAGTGAAGATAACAGTCCTTTTTTAGGGTGTTACGGCGATGCCTTTGCAACTACACCAACGCTTGACAAACTGGCCTCTGACGGATTTCGTTACACAAATGCTTATGCGAACTGCCCGGTTTGTGCTCCTGCCCGAAATACAATTATTACGGGTGTTTATGCTGCCTCGAACGGGAATGAACAAATGCGGAGTACTTATCCAAAATCGGAGTCGGTAATTCCTTATCCCGAGCTGTTACGAAAAGCCGGTTATTACTGTACCAACAATGTAAAAACCGATTACAATTTTGCAGGCGATTACAACAGCATGTGGGACGAATGTAGCAGAACTGCACATTGGAAAAACAGTCCTGAAGGTAAACCGTTCTTTGCCATTTTTAATTTACTGACGACCCACGAAAGTCAACTCTTTCCTTATACGCCTGATGCGGAATTGAGACACAAACCTGAAGATGTGGTTTTACCGCCTCATCATCCCGATACAGAAGAAATGCGTCACGACTGGGCACAGTATTACGACAAAATAGAGGATATGGATGCGCAGGTTGGCGACTTGTTAAAAGAGCTGGAAGAAAGCGGATTGGCTGACAATACTATCGTCTTTTATTATGCCGATCATGGCGGAGTGTTGGCGCGCAGTAAACGTTATGTTTTCGAAACCGGAACATGGGTGCCATTTATTGTTCGTATTCCTCAAAAGTACAAACAATATTTTCCGGCCGAAAGACCGGGCGATGCAGTTGACCGCAACATTAGTTTTGTAGATCTGGCTCCAACCTTGTTAAGTATAATCGGAGCCGAAAAACCGGATTACATGCAGGGTAACGCATTTCTTGGAAAAGCGGTTGAGCCGGAACCTGAATATGTACACTTAACAAAAGGCCGGATGGATGAACGAATTGACATGAGCCGTGCCGTGCGCGATAAAAAGTATCGATACATTCGTAATTATATGCCTTTCCGGATCTATTTGCAGCATTTGGCTTATTTGTTCAATGCCCGTTCTGCCCGGTCGTGGGAAGATTATTACCTGGCCGGGAACTGTAACGATTTGCAAAGTATTGCCTTTCAAACCAAACCTGTTGAAGAGCTTTACGATACAGATAATGATCCGAACGAACTTTATAACCTTGCCGACGATCCGGCTTATAAAGAGGTGCTCGAGCGCATGCGAAAAGAGAATGTACGCTGGATGAAAGAAATCAGGGATGTAGCGCTGATTCCGGAAACAGAATATATGGAAAGGGCAGGAGAAGGCTCGATGTACGATTATATGCGATCGGAAACTTGTCCGTTTGATGAATTGCTGGCGGCTGCTGAGCTGGCAACACAGTCCGGAAACGGAGCAATTCCGGATTACATTGAGTTACTAAAAAATGAAGATTCAGCATTACGTTACTGGGGTGTTACAGGTCTGCTTATTCATATTGAAAATGCTAAATGTGCATTGCCGGCTTTAAGAGCCGCGGTCGACGAGGATGCAACAGCGACAGCCGTTTTAATTGGTGAGACACTGTATCGTCTGGGAGAAAAAGAACTGGCAGAAAAGATCTTCCTACGTATTTTAAACGACGAAAACCGTACGATGATGGAGCGCAACTGGGTGTTAAACAGTGTTGATGCAGTAGATTTCAGAACTCCAGCAATTGAAAAGTGGATTAAGGACTTTTACGATAGCAAAAGTGAAGAGCTGACAGGTTTTCTAATTTTCAGTAACTACGATTTCTCGATGTGCAAAATCATCTTGGAAAGATGGAGTGTAATTTAGAAACTTAAAACAGAGCTCCCTAATATTGAGTTATATGTCTTTCTAATAAATGAGTTCTGTTAATGGCACAAAATCCTTTACGATTTATCTATTAGAATTTTAAACGAAGAGTTATTCCGGGGGTGTAGTTGTGTGTTTGCGTACAATACAAACCTCCGGGAAGTAACTCCAGTTGCATTGCATAAGTTCGTCGGACTTTATTTATTCTGTCAACACGGGTAGATCCTGCCATAAATAGCGTAAATCCAATTATTGATGCTGCCGACCCTACGGCCATTAATGTAGCCGATGTAGCTACTAAAAAGTCTGAATCTCCACCTCCGGCTAACGAACCGGCTACAATTCCCACAAGTGCCATGGGTACACCGATAAAAGCCACATATTGTCCCTTGTCTTGCAGGTTTAGCGATTTTTGATAATACAGAAACAGCTCCTCGCTCGAAAGACGCTCCAAATTTTTTGTAGAGTAAGTTCTTTGTGCATTGGCTGAAAACATTGCCAATATTAAAATCAAGCATAATACAATGTGTCTAGACATGGTTGTTCATTTTTGGTTTACTATACAAGTTACAAAATAACATGCTGATATTCAATGCGAATTTTGTGGGTAATGGATTGACATTGGATCTTCGTGATTTTTGATTTAAATTGATCGTAGAAATATACTATATGAAGTGTAGTTGATCTAACTATAGTGTATTATGAAGGCTTGTGTCCGTTAGGATATGATTGTTAACTCACTGAACAAGGTAATGTCAGGTAGTTAAATTATCAATTTGTTCTGAAAAAAGTGGAGCTGGCGGGAGAGGTGTCGAACTCATTGCAAAAAGATTTTGATGCTATTTTTAATCATTTGCAAAGTGAAAACCAAAAGAGAGCATTGAAATTGTAAGGAGCCCTGATGGACAGTTCTTATTTCCTTTTTACCATAAAGATTTAATTCATTCTCGATAACTAGTTAATGTTTTTCTACTGAATTTCCGTCAAACTTTTCAAAATTTACTACCAATTCTTTTGGGATGATATGAAAGTGCCTATCTCTTAATTCATTAACATTTAACTTTGGTTCTTCTAGTTTTTGACAATATGTGCTAAAAGTTTTCTCCTTGCTAAGCTTTGGAATTACCTATAATAATTATTTAATATCTGAAGCTTCTAAAACATAAACATTATCATTGCCATTCTCCTGGATCAATGAAATTGATTGCTCAATAAATGCTCCTGGGCTAAAATCTTTGTTACCGATAATTAATAATATACAAAAGTCATCACTTGAGTCAGCAATTTCATTTAAAGATTGTAAATCTTTGATGCTTGGAGCAGGTATCACCTCAGGGTGCGTATGCCATTCTCCTAGATAACGGAGTTGACACTTAGAGTTTGCAACTTCCATATCAATGAACATATCAATAAAATTGGGATCAGCTCTAAAGTAGAGTAATTCGTGAATTGCGTTTGTACCCCCATTTGATGCTTTCTCAACATAAATAGTATCTTCCGACGTGTTACCAATAAGGACTCCTCCCGTTTCTATTCTACCATATTCAAGTATTTCTGAGTTGAATAAGTTAAGCGCTTGGGAGCTAAACTTAATTCTTGTTAGTGGCATATTGGACAATCTTTATGCTTTTTAATGTTTTTCATTTCCCAAGTAAAAGGTTCTTTTTCTGATGAGCCATGAGGACCATGCCAGTAATATTGCTTATTTCTTAAACTAGGATAAGTTGATTTTTCTCCTTTAAGCAAGCATTGCATTGCAACACGTGAAACCTGAAGTGCAATTTCTTTCGTATCTATTTCTGACCCAGGAAGAGCAGGACTGGAACAACTTCCATACTCAGGAGGTAGTTCGGCTAACTTTATTTTACTAATTGGTTTCGGCAGCGTATCGGCGTTATAAAGACTTAAACATTTTAAACAAGCACTCTGAGAATCGACTACTTGAATCGCTCCGGAAAAAGCTCCCATTGATGCTCGCGAAAAGATAAACGGAATGTTATAATTCTTTTGATAATAATCATTGATAAGATATTCAACAGAATCTTCAGCCGTTAAAATAATGCATAAGTCACTTTTACTAAAGCTATTTTCTAATAAACCCGTATCATTTAACACATCTACGTTAAAAGTATTAACTGTGATATTGGGGTTAGAGCGAAGAATCAATTGTTTTGCAACATTAACTTTATGCTCTCCAATATAAAATAGGTCGGCGGCATGTCGAACAGAATTCCCAATTTCAAATGTATCCATATCGAATAAGTTGAAATGGCCAACTCCATTTTTTGCTAATGACAAAGCAACTTCGCTTCCAATGGCTCCGAGCCCAATAATTGTAACTCTTTTTTGAGATAATAGCTCATTATCAAAAATGTCTTTAGTTCTTAGATATAATTCATTACTTACAGTTCGACCAATGAAATATTGGTGAACGATGTTAACCTGAAGACCATTTTGTTGAATATTTAATTTGAAAAAGTGCCATGGATTCTCATCATCAGGTAAATAAAATGCAATATTTCTATTTTGACCTTTTTCCACTATATTCAGACCAAAAAAATTACTAAAAATATCTACTAACCGTTGTGCGTTGAAAACAGGAAACAACTTCTTAAAAGTCATCCCAGCTTCAAAAGCATACCAACGAAATGATTCGACTCCAAGGCTAAGTTTAAAAGTTGATTGTACAGACTTATTTTGCTCAAGGATGTAGTAGTTGGGTTTAAATTGTGTGAGAAAGAAGTCACCAGATAGCGCATTGTCAGGCATTGAAATTTCCGTAGGAATGATAACTTGACCAATAGGTCTTATTGGCGGAAGGTATTCTTCTACAACTTCGTCAGGTTTAAATCCTTCTTTTGTATTTGCAGAACTTAGCCATTTTTGCGCTCTACGAAGTGTCCACCCAACATTATGAATTTCTTTATTCCAAAAATCTTTGCGAAACAAACACATTGAGCCATCATCATATTGGTTTCCTTTTCCAAAATGATGAACCTGCATTAGAGCGGGTAGTTTATTATCTACTAATTCCCCTTGAATTGAAATTACTTTAGGAGGCGCGAATGGATATTTAGGCGGAAAAAGAATTTGTACTATCTGTTTTTGATTTGTTCCAAATTTTAATTCGCCTATTGCAGTTACCTTTTCATTTGGATGTGTTGGAATATGATACTCAATTAATTCAAAATCCCCTTTCAAGCCTCTCTTTAAAATATCAATTTCACTTTCAAAAAGGTTCTTGAAAGAAGGATGCTTGTGCCATTCGTGTGTCTCCATTATGCAAATCCTTTATCACGGTCAGGTTTTGAACTTTTTTTGAAAAAACGAAGTGTTTCTTCATTTTCAATTCCGGCTTCAGCAAGTGTCTGATTGAAGTCGGTAATTGGAGTTCCGTCTTCGTGACGTAATTCACGACCTTCGTCATCTATTTTTAAGTTAGTTAAAGTTTTGTTTAGAATAACTTGTACTTTCTGATTCGGATTATATTCTTCCAAATAAACTTTGTCGTTCTCTATCAGAACTTTTACTGTTAATTTCCCTCCTTGTGGTTTCATAATAATTTACTTTAAATGATTAAACACTTTCACTATGCAAATAAAATACAGCATCACGAAATGGAATTTCGTGATGAAAAAAAGTCCAGACTTGCTGAAAAGATTAGCTATAATTATCAGACATGTTTTTAATTTTTTCCTTCATTTCATCATATACACTTTGTGGAGAGATTACTTTAACAGTATTACCATAACCTAAAATCTTTTCATAAAACTCCCAAGAAGGTTTGACAAAAACAGAGATGCGAAATTCTTTTTCATTGTCAATTAAGGTTTGTTGACTGTGATGAATTTTTAAGGTTTTTAAATAGTTCCCCTGAAAAGGAGTAAATGATAAAATTATCTGAACAGGAGCTTCTTCAATTACTGTTATCCCAAATGAGTATTTATAATATTCTTCAAAATCGAATTTTATTGGTACAAATTTCTCATCAAGAATTCGAATGTTAATAATTCTGTCTAAGGCGTATGTAGTTGTCGGTTGACTATATTTCTTTTTTTTACCAATAATGTACCAACGATGTCTATCTTCTTTTAATAAATAGGGTTCAAGTTTTACAATCTTGGATTCTGCATCATCAAATTTCTTATATTCAAATTCAATTATCTTTTTATTATCTACTGCTTCTACTAATAGCGGTATTAATTCGCTGCCGGTCAGTTTAGGTGTTATTTCTGTCTGAACAACTGTTCTGGCTTGTTCTTTATTGGAGATTCCTTTTCGAATATTGACAGCATCCAAAATCTTTTCTATTGCGTTTGAAAAGTCTTTAAACACTTCATATTCCTTATACTGATTAATGGTTTTAGCATAAAACATTAGGGCATTAATATCATTGTCACGAAGCCCAAATGCTTTTATCGTATAAGTTGGATCCTTGTAATAATATGCTTTGTGAATTTTGTCATCACCAATTGGGGCATAATAGCCTAGCAACGAGTCATAACGCATATCGTTGATGTCATTATTTATAGTTTTTTCGGAGACAGATATTGACAATTCATCCTCAATAATTTCTTTAAGTTCTTTAGTTTTAACCCAGTCTCTTCGGCAAAGTTCCCGGTCGATAATCTGGTATCGTCCAAATGGATGTTTTATCATCGCCATAGCTTTAGTTTCTTTTAATTTTTTTTGAAATTCACTAATATCATTACCAATGCTAACTTTTAGAAATCGCAATATTTTAAAGAACTTTTGTTAATTCATCTCGTTCTTTATCATCCATGTCCATATATCGCAATTAACCATAAGAGTCAATGTCGCACTACCATCTGCAGTATCCGCAACTTTAGAAGGATTATTTTCAATATGGTCTTTTGACCAATACTGAGACCAGGGATGAAGGAAATATTAGGTATAAATAATACAATTATTCTTTTCAATGATTTCGCACCAGATGTACTTTTTTAATCATCCTTACTGCTTAACTGCCAGCACCAGCTGCACAATCCGCCATTAAATTCAACTGCCGACATTTCGCACCAAGGAACCTCGCAGCCACATCGTTTACACTCTGAAACAACATATGGATCAATTGAATTTTCAAATACATAGCCTTGTTTGTCGGATAATGCTTCGAAACCTTTATCAACAACTAATCTGGCAATACCTTCTTCTTTGCTATCAGAAAATCGATGACTATCTATTAGTTCTTCTATGAAGGCAGCAAAATCATCTCCTGTATAATTTAATTCTCTCATATTTCATTCTCACCTTATAATTCAATAATCTGCTCTTTGTGTTGTGTAATATTCTCAAAATAGTTGCTTTAGGGCGTTCTCTGAACTATAAAGTCCGTATGTAATAATCCCGTTTTCCCTGACGAATGAACAGAGGTAGTATTAAAAGGGAAATCATTTCTGTACTCAGTATTTAATGGCGGCTTATGCTCAAATATGTATGCTGCCTCTACTCTGATTCTGTCGTTACTTTCAACAGGACCAGTAGCAAAGCACAGTGTATTGCCATGACGAACCAGGTTTGCCCATTCTACATATTTCTCATGATCCTGTATCCTCTCATTTACATTCTGCGATTCTCCAATATAAAGCAGGCGCTTTAAGGTAACTGTACCTTTTCCGTCTTTACTTGGATTATAAGTGCATTCGTACACAAAATATACACCAGAGTGAGCTGGGATACTTCCTTTATTCACGTCTCTCCAGTAGCCGTCAATTTTTACATTAAAAGTTTTTGCTGCCATATAAATGTATTTTCATAATAAAATTCAGCAACAAATATATATTAAAAATATATGGATAGAAAAAATACTTATTTTTTTGTTGAAAACTTGTTTTGACTTTCTCAAAACCACTTGATTGTTGCACAGGAATTATTCTGAGAAGTAAAGGGATTACATCGAATGTATTGGGTTGAAGTTAGACCTTATTTGAGGTTTAAAGTTGATTTATTAAGAGCGTAGTGAAAAAAATTACCCCTGACTATAAAAGTCAAGGGCAATAATTTTATATAATGAATTGATTTTAGATTCTGCCTAAAACAGCAAACCCACAATTCCAATTCCGATAGCAAAAATATTTCCGCTGTAGGATGTGTCGGATTCCTTTTCTTTGATATCCATCATATGGTAGCCGGCTTCGAAGGTGATTCCCAGATGAGATTTAACCGGTACAACAATGCCGGCACCAAGAAATATGTCTGTCCCGGAACCTTCTGAATTACCTGAACCATAATCAACACTCATACCATAGTACCTTAAGCCCACATCAAAATAGGGGAATGCAGTACTGTTCTCGTTACCAAAGGCATAACCTATTTGCGGTCCAAGGCCGATGTTATTGCTTGTGTAATCGCCTTGTTTCTCATGGGCAAACTCAAGCCCACCACCTATGAAAAAATTCTTGGCTACAAAAAAGTTAACACTTGGCGAAAGATTAAATATACTGGCATTATTGCCATCGTAATCTTCGAAAAGTTCGCCGCCCTGACTGGTGAAACTTGCCACACCGGATATGAAAGTTGCACCTTTGTCTACGGCAAATTCTTGTGCGAATAAAGTGCTTGTACTTATTAAAAATACAAATGCAAAAAATAATGATTTTAATTTCATTTGATAATTTTAAAGTTAATTGCGTTTAGTTTTTATTGAAGAATGCGAACAAGTACGTGCCTGTTCACATTCTTTGTATTATGAAGAGAAAGTTACTCCTTCAACCTCATTAAAATATTCCTCCTTTTCATAGAATTTATGAAGATTTTTCCCACAAAAAGGGCAAAAATCTATATTCATTAAAGGTGCTAATAATTTAAATGTATTATAACCTGGTGTTATAAAGAATTTTATATCCTTTCTTTTTGATTTAACTCGTGTAATTGATTTCTTAGAGACCAAATATTCAGAATTAAATTTAACAATTCGAATATTTGGAGCAAGTTCATTTTTAACAGAGTAAAATCCTTCAAAATCTGAGCAACAAAATTTCATCTTAATTATCTTTAAATAGTTTTAAAATGTCGGGTACTACGCTTGGCGAAAATTGATATTCCAAACCAAACGAGCTACCATGTATACCCTTAAAGATATTTAAATGTCCATTAAATTGCATCTTTTTGTGAGATAGTGGCCTTTTTAATAGCTCCTCCATTCTTAGCATAAGTTGCTGCATGGTCTATATTGTCCTTCATTAACAGAGAACCTCTGTAATAATTCCTTCACCATATAGGCTTGAGACTTCACCAAATTTAAATTTCGAGCCTATTTCTACAAATGGAGATACTAAATTGCCATATGGAAATTTTATAATAGCTTCAATATCCTTTTCACCTGCATAAACTTCTTCCTTATTCAAGAATTGAATTTCTCCAGAGTTATGCATATCTTCTCTAATTTTAAAGTCCGTAATGAGGTAGGTTCGGAACTTCCTTTTTGAATGAGTTTCACCTTGTGGGTAAAATGATATGGTCGCCTTAATGATTAAAGATCTCATTTGTTATTTTTTTAGTCTTAAAAGATACAGATTTTCACGATTTATACGTATTACGTTAAAACCATCCATGTACCCATTGTTATAAATTGAGGAATTTCCAGGCCCCCTTAACTGAATTATCCTAGATTTTTGACCGTAAGCTGCATCATATGCTGCTGTATTTTCAATTGCATCAGTTCTTGATCGATAGAACAATTTTTCATGCTGATAACCTTCTCCATTTGGATTATTTCTCACGCCATGGTTTTGAATATCAATATATTCATTTTCTGAAACAGCCCTAAAAAGGATTTTTTCTCCTGTTAATGGATCTAATCCGTTAGATTTGGCATAATTGTATCCTCTTACACCTCCATTCATAACCCCCACGCCTAGTCCCCATAGTGCATTTTCCCTTCCTGCTCTCCATGATTCTTTCCAGCTTTGACCGCTAAGCTTGGATGTTCCAACCCCTAAAACAAAACCTGTCGATGAATTAGTTAATCCATCAGTAATGGCACCTTGCAGAACAGGGCTATTTGAAACACGTGAGCTTAAATTGGAAAGGGGTTTTGATAGTTGATTTCCAAGTTGACCGCCAAGGTAACTTGTTGCCATACTCATTGCTGTCGCTCCCCCAACTTGCCACCAGTCAATATTTTGCCACCCATTTTGTGAAATCTGTGTTGTTAGATTATTCCCTGCACCTAATACTGCAGCTCCGGCCAATGGACCACCATACATTGTTGCTATGGTTGCACCTGCACCAGTTGCAAAGTATCCACCTGCCGCTCCCCATGATTTCACATTTCCTTGAATAGCATTAATTGTTAAGTTAACGACGCCTCCAACGATTGCGGCAATTGCATCATCTATCCCAAAGTATTCACCAGTCAGGTCGTTATACCTAAGTGGATTATTTAAACAATAACTATATCTATTAAAGTTTTGCGTAAAATCAGGCAATTGCACATTCTCATCAGGACTCAGAAACCTACCTACCAACGGATCATACAACCTCCCGTTCATATTCACAATATTAAAATACGAAAGGTGTTCGTGCCCTGTAAAGCCACGATCTGCCGTTAAATCCGGTTCGCTGTTTAAGGTATAGCTCCAGTCGTCTTTATCTCTTCTTCTTCCCCAGGCATCAAAACTGTACTCGGCAGTTACCGTATTCGATGTATTTACCTTATGGGTAATATTGCCAAGGTAATCACGCAGTAAGTAATAGTAGTTAGTGGTTGAGCCAACCTTTTCGGCAACTACGGGTGCAGAGTAAGCATCTCCACCAATCCATGTAAATTCTGTAGTTGTACTTCCCTCCGTTTCTTTGATATAGCGGCTGCCTATATACCATCGGGTAAGTACGGTACTTCCTAAATCGGTAATCAGCATTTTGCAACGTTGGTTGTCGCTGTTATAAGTGAATGCAGCGTGATAGTCGTCTTCGTCGATCGTACTTACCTGCTCAAATGAGTTGTAAGTTGCCACCTGGTCGGCCGATGGTATAACCTGGTTGCCCGAGTTAATTTCGGTAACGGCAAAAGGTTTGGTGGCATGTCCGTAGGTATAAGTGCCCGGCCCCAAATCGCTTTTGGTCGATATATTGCCATTACTTTCGTAGGCCATGGTAAGGTTTTGCGGCCCGCTAACCCCTGTTAACCTGTCGAGGTTATCGTAGGTAAAGGTTTCGGTTTTACTGCGCAGGTAATTTTGCCGCGAGTAAAGGTTGCCGGTGGAAGCCGTAAAGCTGTAGCGGTAATCCTGCCGGTAAGTAGAACTGACCTTGGCTTTTGAGTAAGTCGGGTAACCGTAACTATCGAAACCAAACTCGCCAACTAAGCTGCCTCCATAGGTTGCGCCTGTAACCTGCTGACGAGCATTCATGGTATTGATGGTATACCGGGTTGAACCACCTGCCGAAATTGAAGCCAGGTAACCATAGCTGTTGTAATTATTGGTTTCTACAATGCCCGAAGGGTGGGTGCGTGTGCTTAAACGCCCTTTTGTATCGTAAGTAAACGAAGTTGACAATGCCGATTGCCCCGGAATGGTTTCGCCAATGGTTGAAACCCTGCCTTTGCTGTCGTATGTATAACTGCGGCTTACGCTGCCCGGCGAAGAAATTCCGGTTAATTGTTCGTTACTGTTATAGGTGTACGAAGTGGAACCTTCAGGTGTAACCTTTGAACTTACACGGCCATCGGTATGATAGTTATAGGTTGTGGTCTGGTTACGTGCATTCTTTTGGGTTTTTAAATTCCCAAAAGCATCGTAAGTATAAATTATTGTTCCGGCACTTGGATCAACTAGTTTGGTTTGGTTGCCTGCTACATCGTATTCCATACTTGTAACTGCCCCGCCCGGCGAATTAATCGTTTTCAACTTCCCGTTGGGGTAGTAGGCATAGGTAATATCGCCTCCGTTATCGTGGGCTGTGGTCAACAAACCCTGGCTGTCGGTTTCTTTCCAACTGCTTTTTCCACCGGTTGTCTCTGTCACCCGGTTCGAAGAGTAGGCATAGGTTGTATTCTTTCCTGATGGACGGGTAATTCCGGTAATCCTGCCATAACTATCGTACGAATGGGTATTCCATTGCGAGAGTGAAGTAGAAGTACTGGGTTCAGAAACACGGTACAACTGGCCTTTGGTATTGTATTCCGTAGCAGTATAAATGTATGAGCCACTAAAACCACGCACATCGCTCCTGATTTCACGCCCCAGTTTATCGTGCCATATTTTACTCAGGGAACCATCGTTGCCCGATTGTTGAACGTAGTAGCAAGCATACGACGGGCCACCCGATAAGCCCCAGGGGTAACTGGTTGTGGAAACAAAACCATCGGCCTGCGTTTCGGTAAGCTGCCGCCCCATGTTATCGTAAGTATAAGAGGTGGTGTTGTCCAGGTAATCTTCTTCTGACGATAACCTGCCATAACTATCGTAAGACATCGTTGTAACATGGCTCATAGGATCAGAAATGGTTTTTACCCTGACTCCGTTGGTTTCGTAAGTGTAATTGGTCTGTTGGGCTCCAACACCACTGGCATACACATACAATTGTTTCAGGTTACCATTACTGTAATAATCATGGTTTTTATAAGAATACTTGTCAGTTCCCTCATGATATCTTATGAAGTCTGGTTTTAAAATACCGTCGGTGTAATACGTGTAAGTTACCGTATTAGTAATCGTTGTTTCACCTGATTTTTGATATTCAACTTCTGAGCTGTTCAGTTTACCGATATACCAGTTAGTGGCATCGTTGGTGTAATTGTTTGTTGTAGTTTCAGTGACACCATTGTTGAAACTCTTCTCAATTTCTGTTGCATTACCATAAGTATCGTAGGTAAACGAGGAAGTTGCACTATGACCTGTTAAACTGTTTGTTTGGGTTGATGAAGAAATGTATGGTAATATAGCGCTACCCGTTGTGGTTTTATAAGTCCAGGTATTCGACACTGAATTTAAGGTAGTACTACCGGCTTTATTAACAGTTGATGTCAGGGTGGGGAAAAATTTACTGGTATTGTAACCGTAACTGGTTTCAGTACTCATATTATTGGCCACATCAGTAACAGTTTGTTTGGTGTGGCACAAGAATCCTTTTCCCTGACGGTGTATTTTCGCTCCCTCAAATTTGTAGGTTGTCGTATTTTGTGAGCCTCTGCCGTTATCAGATAATACTGATTTTACAACCTGCAGTGGTCCCTGAAAATCCATGACCGGAAAGGATGCCCCTGAACCTTTCACATAGGTTGTCCCATATTCTGCAATCGATTGGTAACTGATCTCTGTTAACTGATCGAGGCCATTACCAACCTTTTCTAATAGAATATTGTTTTTGCTTCCCGATTTATAAATCTGATAACCGTTCCACCATGCTGGTTCTCCATCGGTACAGAGGAAGTCAGTCCTTCCGTCCCCATCGTAATCTGCAAGGTAATAATTATGAGTGGCCAGCGGATAGTTGGATAAGGAATGAGAATAAAAATCAGACCCTTCATCTTTAGAAATATAGTAATAGGAGCCATCCCAGCTGTCATCCGCAGATGTTACCATTAAATCTGAAGCTCCATCGCCATTAAAATCTCCAATTCTTAAATAGTCATCTTTCAGGTTGCTTCTCTTTTGTGGGATTGAATTGATCTGAAAATCAGTACCGGTTGATAACCTGACCTGCCAGTTTGACCAATCATATTCTGTGCTGCCATTATCATAACCATAAACAAAAATATCAACTTTGCCATCTGCATTAAAATCACCGAGAGTAAAAAAGTGATTTTTTGTTGGAATGGTAGAACTGTATATTTGTACTAAGGTTGATCCGTTAAATTCCCAGATTTTTACTCCGTTATCATCAAAACTCCATATGTCTGCTTTTCCATCACCGTTAAAATCTCCACTAATAACTTCTCCCGATAGTGAGCTGTTGGTTCCTGATGCTTTAAGGGACATTGTTAATGTCAATTGACCTGAAGAGTTGGCAAAGGAATAGATCCTCCAGTTACCGTCAGGGTCATTGATAAATGCGTCATTTATACCATCACCATTATAATCTGCTCCCGATAATTGGTTGTCATTTTCTTGTTTTGAAATCCATCTTTTTAGCTTGCCTATAAAACCGGTTTCGTTCCCATTTGCCATTGTCCCAAAAGCTAATGAAGACGTAAATGCAGAACCAGTTGTAGTAATAAATCGATATGTAGACGTAGTAGATCCTTTGGTCTCATAGAGAATATCGTCCTTTCCATCAGCATTTAAATCAACAACTGTTAGGTCACCTACGGTACCAAAATCAAATAAACTATTACCATATTCATAATTGAAATTGTCATTTCCATCTCCATAATACATTTTGTATCCAGTCCATGATGTATGTTCATTTGGCAGACAAAGAAAATCTGCTTTCCCATCACCATTAAAGTCACCATTGAGCATGGTCGATTTGTAGCTTACATCGTGATCTGATGTATTATACTCTGTTCTACTGAATGAAACATCATCAGGAGTTTGATAACTAAATGCTGTAGAGTTGTACCTGGATGAACCTATACCATATTCAATTATTTCATTGAGTACAGAATGTCTGTTATAACTGCTGCTTGGATAATTGTATTTAAATTCATATTTCTTAACAACACTGGAATTGTATTCAATCTCAACTTTATCAAGAATGAGTTTTTGCTCCAGCGTTGCACCAAGAAGATACGAAGTGCTTATGTCAGATCTCTCTTTGTAAAAGAAAGTAATAGTATTGGGACCGTAGGTAATTTCACCTATATAATTATGGCCATTTTGTTTGAAGTAGGAATAATTCATTGTGTTGCCATAAACATCCGTCGCTTTATTGATGTACCAGCTAACAGTTTCGTCGTAGCCATCAATCGTTTGGTCCGCATCACTATCGTATCCATACTGACAGGTAATACCTCCTTTTGTTTTTACTTCAAATTTGTCTGCTCCGTAAGAACCGGTATAACATGTAACTTTACTTATGGCGTCATTCTCCGTTCTATACTGCGAGCCGTTTCCTCCATATGTGCCGGAAGTACATACCATTCTTTGACCGTCAAGTGAAAATCGATCAGTTAGTGTTAAATCCACTCCTTCAAATGCCGAGTCATAATAATAAGTTTTCGGGCTTCTGGTAATAACCGAAAGTCCATTGATCTGCCATCCATAGCCTGCAATACCAGATCCGGCCAGGCTATTGTAATTTATAGAAATGGAAGGCTGTAGTCCTGCTACTCCGGGAGGTACATCTAAAGGAATAGAATAAGTTGCTCCACCTACAGGATTTACATTGAAGCTTCCATTTGTGGTTCCAACCATGTAGGAGGTATTTAATGACCTGGTTTCCGGATCAACTACTGTATAGTTGTACGAAACGCTTCCTGTCACCACTGGATCAACAATTTCAGCAGTCATAGTGCCACCACTCGGGGTGTAAGAATAGTTCGGGCCAAATGTTATGCTGTTCCTGGCCTGATGGGTTTGAGTACCGGATTCGGAAGAAGTTAACGTAATGTCAAACTCTTGCGCATAACCAGTGCTAATACCCATCATTAATATGATGAATAAAACATGTATTTGCTTCATTTTAATTGAATAAATGTTTGTTAGGTGATTTAGTCTTTAATGATTTTCCAATCCAGCGATTCTGCTCCGTTTACAATTTTCATGATGTACATTCCCGGAGGTTGCTCGGAAAGATTGATTGTACTGATTTGATTGGAAACAGTTTTATTTACAAGCTGTTTTCCTTGCAGGTTATAAACGACCAGTGTAGGTTTAATATCTCCAATTTCAGGAATTTCAACTTTTAATACACCTTTTGTCGGGTTTGGATATATCTTAATATCAAGGCTGGACAGTTCGGCTTCAATTAGTTTTTCTTCACTTAAAGAGGAAGAACTTGCTGTAATTTCAGCACTTTTTGTTAGATCAATAATCCGTTCCGTGCGATTACCGCTGGCATCGTAGGTAAAAACAAATGTAGTATCACCAATACCATAAGAAGGGCTAATCTTTAGCAGGAACAATAAAGATATTGCGAGAATTATGTAGTATTTTGACTTCATGACTCATCCTCCTTTATTCTTTTGATTCAAGTTTTTCTATCCTGTCAATTAGGTCGTCGATGGTCTTTTGTTGATCTTGATAAGCTTTAATCAAAATAGTAATGAATTCATTATACTTAATCCCCAACGTTCCTTCATCATCTTCAGAAACTAATTCAGGATAAACCTTTTGTACTTCCTGAGCTATTAATCCAATATGGGTGGCTTCCGGATCATAGTTCTTTTGGTCCGTTATGTTCTCTCCTTCACTCAAGCGGGGGATCATTTTATATTTAACAGGCCGAAGTTCCAGCAAGCGATTGTCAGCATCGCTTAGATCCAGAATGTCCTTTTTTAGTTTTTTGTCAGAATACTGAATTGGTGTATAGTAATAGAAAATGTAACGTGCGTACAAATAACCCCAGAAGTAACTTGACGTTCCAAGATATGAGGAACTTGATGTTGAATAGAGATTTCCTGAAGAATAATACATGGGGTAAGAACTGTTTACCTTAAGATTTCCATTCACATCTAACTGGTAGGATGGACTGCTGTTGTTTATACCAACTTTTCCTGTACTATTCACATTAATCTGTGAAAAACTGTTTAAAGACAGGGCCAAAAAGCCCAATACGAAAAGAAATGAAATTTTTTTCATAATTTTGGTTTGTTTTAGTGTAGCATTATGGGTTGCCGCCCAGCTACGTTATTAACTAAGTTTAAAGCCCGGAATATTCCGGGTTTTATTTTAAAAAATAAATTACGTCCTAATACATATGAGAAGTGTATGTACTACTCAAATATATAAAATGTTTTTGCATTTATTCTTCAATATGTTTTTAAAAATAGAATTATAATTACGTACTTTATTTATATACAATTTTAAAATCTTTATGTGTTTGTATATTTATAAGAATATAATCAAACATTAATAGTATCTTTATGTTTACAATAGTAAGACATGACAAAATCAATCATAAGGATTTATTTCGGCAAGGATTAATTTATTACAATATGAAAAAGTTTAGAAAAGATTTGATGGGAGCGTCCTCGATTCCAAGCATTCTATCCATCTTAAGAAATGGAGATACTTATGGATATGATATCAATAAACAATTGAGGGAAGCATCAGAGGGTAGAATCGATTGGAAAGAAGGTAGCCTTTATCCCATCTTAAAAAAGATGGAAGATCTCAAATATATTAAATCCTATTGGGAGATGGGAGATTCGGATCGTCCTCGTAAATACTATAAAATTACGGCAACAGGTAAGAAAGCGATGGATGAATCCAGAGAAGAGTTAATCGACATGGTTGCAATAATGAATAAATTATGGAATCCACAAACAGATTCGATCTAATTACCTATGTTGATCAATGGTTGGAGTTAAATTGTCAAAATGATGAATTCTTGCCGGAAGATGTGCTGCAAATTAAGAGTGATTTACTTTCCTCCATAGATGACATAATAGATGAGTTTGAAGTCTCTGAAGAGGATGCTTTTGGTATTGCCTGTGAAAGAATGGGGAGTAGGTTTGAGTGGCAGGGGGAAATGAAACAAGTAAATGAAGACAATTTTCAGTTGAAGAAAGTTGTTTTGTTATTTGGAGGAGTCATTTTTTATATTTTCAGCTATCATTTTATTCTTAGTCTTAACCGGTTGGTACTATTGATGAGTATTGCGATAAATGGTAATATAGCTGATAATGTTGCAAACTCTTCTACATTTTTTAATCTGGTTTACTTTATTACAATATCAGGTTTAGCGGCAGTTTACTTTTGGCATAAGCCCATCAAGATATTATTTTCAAGAATTACGGCAAGCACAACGTTGAATGTTATTATTGTTATTGCAACCCTTGCTTCAGTTGTTTTGGAACTATATTTAGGCCCAAAAGTTAAGCTCTCCATTGAAGATATTTATAGTAATACTTTGTTTTTCAACAAGGAGATAACTTTTAAATATATGTATTTTTGTATTTTTCTAATTGGATATATTCTTTTATTTAAAAAATATACTAAAAAATTCTATATGTAATTGTAATATGTATATATTATTTGTTTATTTGCATGAGTTTAATATAGACAAGTAATATCTATGAAAAAAATATTTTTCCTTTTAGGAATCCTGACCATATTTTATGCCTGTTCAGATGAAGACATAATTTACTCTTGTGATCCCGATGTTGATGCGATTGTAAAGTTTGGCGAAATCAATACCGCCGAAATTACTCTGGTCGAATTTCTCGAATACGATTTGACCATGCAAAAGGCGTTATTCAGAAGTTTCTCCATTGAAAAACAAAAAGCTTTTTGGTTGGAAAAATTAGATTCGGTGATGGTAAACGAAATTGAAACACAATTGGAATTTAATCACGTGGATAGTTTAAAAACTTTTCTTAATGATAACTATGGAGTAGTGGAGCCAGTTCTTCAGCAAACTTTTGAAAATCAATGGATAAATTATGCACGAGATACGTTGCTTTGGGAAGACCAAAAAATCTATTTTATTATTAGTTCTTTATGTATTTATGAAGAACAATATGAACTTTTAATGCAAGTTCAGACTTCTACCAGGTACATTCAATCTGATTGCGGATGTAGCACTTCTTCTGATTACTGTTATCAGCAAGGTGGTACATGTATGGGAGAGGGAGGCTGTGCTACTGTTGAAGGTTGTGGTTGGTTATGGCAATATGATTGCAATGGAGGTTGCGGTTAACCAATTCTAACACAGATACTGATTTTATCTAGATAAAGAGGCTGCTTACGCAGCTTTTTTTTTGTTCTTTTGTTTCAGCATTAATTTCAAAGTTGGTTACTATTTCGTATGTATTTTTCCCTCTCAACATCTATAGTGAACCGAATTGAAAATTCAAAAAATATGTTTGTCATAAGTATATAATTTTTCAGTAATTTTGTATTGATTAAAATATTAGCGGAAGCCTTATTGTCAACCGATAAATCTACCAATATTTATAAAGACAAGTATAGTAAGGAATCGCGCCCGGATTGGGCGTGGGACGGTCTGTACTTGTAAGTGCTTTGGTAGAGCCTTTCGGTTGGCAGGCTTGATTCCACGCCTCTTTTTTTTCATCCGTATTGTCTGGAATCGCAATGCACAAGACGAAACAATGAGAAAACTTTCCAGATCGTTGAGCGGTGCACTATTTGAATACTTAATTCTTTCCGTTTTATCACAGGGGCCCAGCTATGGATATGAACTAATAAAATCCATAGAAAACATTAGTGAAGGAAATATAAAACGTCAGGCTGGAAGTGTCTATCCATTATTAAACAAAATGGAATTGAAAGGATGGATAAAATCAGAATGGGATACCACTAAAGAGAGACCCAAACGAATATATAAAATTTGTAAGAAAGGATCTCAAGAATTATTATCTAAAAAGGAAGAGTGGGAATTTTCTTATAAAATATTGAATGAATTCTTATAGTTGCTTGATCGATACAAATATTTAACTATTAAATTATTTTGTGGTACGTAATAACAACGGCAAATACACCAGAATCGCCACCATAGAAAACAATAATCCGCCCATTGCGCCAACGGCAAAAGCAAACCAGAAAACTTCCTTTTGGCCACCCCAGATAAATGGAATAAGTCCTAAGACCGTGGATAGTATGGTTAAGGCAATGGCGACAATTTTGTTGTTAAAAGCTTTCAGGTAAGTTTCTACGCTGTAGCATTTGTTTTTCCCTCTTACCAGGTTATTAAAGTCGTTGATGATGTAAATGGCGGCATTCACCACCAAACCACTTAAAAGAATGAACGATGCAAATCCTCCCTGATCGAAATTAAAATCAAAGAGATAAAAAGTGAGGAAAACGCCAATAAACGAAATCGGAATCAGGCTGATTACCGCCAGTGGTTTTAATAAGGATTCGAATAAGATGGCAGTTACAAAATAGATGATCAGGATAATGAGCAATAACAACCAGTATTGTTTTTTATCATTTTTATCCCAGCTCCACCAATTGCGCTCCGGTTTTTGGGCTTTATAACCCAGAGGTAATACATGGTTAATGGCCTCAATTTCGCGTTCCTGAACCATTTCTGCCAATGGTCCGGGGCCAATAAAATTGTAGTTCAGATACATTTGGTAAACCTGGTTCTTTTTGAAAACGGACTTCCCACTTAACCGTTTTTCGATATCTCCGGCTTGCGACAGTTTTTTCTGTCCCCGACTGGTTTGAACCGGAATATTGTAAAAGTCCCAGTTATTATACTCGCTGTTTTTCGATGATACCAAAACCACAGGTTGCAACTCAGTTTGGTTATAAAATGCATCAAGGTTGCGCGAGTAAAGCTGTGTAAACAACGATCCGGTGTAATCTGAATAACGCAGACTATAGGCCGCTAACAAGTTCTTATCCACATTCAATTTGTATTCGTAACGTGCATTCGACCCCCAATTCATTGAGCTGGTAATTTCCGTTTTCTCCACTCGCGGATTTTCAAGCAATTTTGCTTCCAGTTGTTCAGCATATTTATACAGTTGATCGTAATTGTATCCGGTAAGCAAAATATGGCTGTTTTTGTAATCCATATTCAGCGAATTGGAAAATCCTTTTCCAACGCCGTAAACACTCCAGTCTATTCCTCCCAAAGAAATTGCTTTCGATTCAATCTGACTTTTAAGCAAATAGGGGAACGATGATCTTTCCGCTTCATCGGTAAATTGTATGGTAACCGACGAGTTTTTGTAACCCGTTATTCGTGTTTCAAATTGCGCCACTTCATCAAAAAGGCTAATGTATTGTTCCATTTTCCTGACCGCTTCATTTAACTGATGAATGGTGCAACCTTCCGGCATTTGTCCTCTCACGTATAATGTTGTTTTCCCCGGATCTGAATAAAAACTTCCCTCAAAAACGTGTTCGGTAAACAGGCGCAAACTTCCTCCCATTACTTTGCTTAACACCGGTTTTATTTCCGATTTAAACAGGTCAGTCCCCAAGGTTTTATTGTAGAATTCAGCCGTTTTTGTAGTGCTGTCTATTTCATCAGGTAATTTCCCGATTGGAATGCCAAACCCAAGAATGGCCAGTATAAAAAAGGCCCAGCGGAAACGTTTCTCGAAACGAATAAAACGAAGGTAGAAGTGGTTCGAGCGGATTATTCTTTTTAGTGTTTTTACAGGTATCAGTTTGGGTTTGGTGTGATAAAGCTGTTCCATCAGTGCCGGGACCAGAAACAAAGCTATAACCAGCGAAACACTCAGGTTGATAAGCATTACATAGGTAAAATCAATGAGCATCAACTTCTGGTTTTCTTTCAGAAAAAATACCACCGATAAAGCGCCAAGCGTAGTGAGCGTAGCCGCCAGCAAGGAGATAAAAACACGCATTCCCTTTTGCCGCTGCAGGTGACTCACCATTATAATGCTGTTGTCGATGATAATACCAAACGATACGGTGATTCCTGCCAGTGAATAAATATGAATTTCAACTTTAAAGAGGTAATAGAAAACAGCAGCAATAAGCAGGTTAGCCGCCAGCGAAATAGACAACACTGCCAAAACGCGAAACGATCGGCTGGCAACTAAAACAAAAAGTAAAAGGATGAGCAACGAGAAAAGAGTTCTGTACCCGATTTTTTCCAGTTCTTCTTTAATGTATTCGGTAGAATCGGAAGCGATCATTACCGAATAACCCATCGGGAGTTTTTCTTGTATTTGCAGAAGCTGGTTTTTTATTTCACCGCCCAGTTTGAGCTGGTTTTCACCCTGTGCAGCATAAACCACCAGGTTAATGGTGTTTTTTCCGTTTATGCGGTAGTAAGAGGTAGGCGGTTTCTCCTGAAGTTTCACTGTGGCAATGTCGGAGAGGCGGATAATACGGCCATTTTTATTGGCTACCGGCAAACTTATCCATTGCGAAGGCTCAATAAATTGCGTGGAAGCCAACACCGGAACCGAAACATTTGCCCCGTCGTTTTGATTACCTAAAAAGTTTTGATCACCCAAACGGTTGATTACCTTACTGATTTCCGCCGGTGTTATTCCATAGAGTTTTAGTAACTCCGGATCGTAACATATTTCCCATTGGTTAGGCGAGGCACCATAAAGCGAAATATCGGCAATACCTTTAATTTTAAGCAGCTCGGGGATTACCAGCTGTTCGGCTTTGTTTTTTATGTAATAAGTTGACGAGTTGGCGTTAAGCGTAAGCACCATAAACGAAACCTGGTCGTCTTCATCCGCTGCGTTAGTGGTAATTTCCGGGTAGCTCATTTCTGTAGGCAGATTACTGCGCAGTTGCCGGATTAGCGTTGATACCTCGTAACGTTTTTGGTTTAGGTTAACCGATTTGTCGAACTCAATAACAAAACTACCCGAACCTACCGAAGAAGTGGATTCTATGGATTTAATCCGGCTGACTTTCCCCAGTACACCTTCAATTTTTGAGGTTTCCTGCTCAATAACTTTTGGTGATGCATTGGGCCAGTAAAAGCTAATGTTTAATTGTGGCAAACTACGGCTGGGTTTAAACCGGATATCCAACTGTGGAATAAAGGCCATGCCGATAATTATAAAGGCAAGAAACACCACTATAATGGAGAAGGATGAAAAGGCTTTTTGTTTTGGTGTTTTTTGTTGCACGTGTTTGATTTTGCCTGTTGCAATTTAACAAAAAATATGCCTGTCTAGTATTCTGAACTTTGCTTTGACTAGTAATTATTGTCTTTTTACCGATTAAATCTTAATGTTGAAGAATGATTCGGTTGCTCTTAGAAAAAAGTTTACGGTCAGGATTCAAATATTGAATTTAATATAGCAAGAGTGAGTTCTGGAATTTCTTTAACTGAAAAAAATTTGTTTAATGAATCCTTATTTTCATCGTAAAACAAAAAGAAAGGCGAGTATACCTCAAATTCGGCATTTAATTCTTCAGTGCATAACAAGATTATATTCTTGTCTATTATTTGGACGTAACGGTTAACCTTTTCGTAACTGATATCATTTGTTAAAAAATATAAATTAAAATTAGGATAATTTTCTTCTAGCAAATTTACTTGGTTTGATACACAGTCCATGCATGCTTTGTTATCAAAACAAAGTATGATGTTGTCTCCAGAAATTATTAAATCCAACACATCTGTTAAGCTTCCCGATTCGTTGATCGCAGCAATGTTTTCTGGTAAGCTACATTTTTGCTTTAAATGCGAAATGGCAAAATCAATAAGTATTTCTTTTTGAATCCTTAAGGATGTGTGATTTTGTTCTGATACACGTAATTGATTTTTATAGCGACTATTAGAAATTAATAAATAAGTAAATGAAATGGTGACAAAAAGAAAAATCAAATAAGGAGTAATTATTCTGAGTTTTTTCATAAATGGTTATGTGAATTGTTAAATGATGACTTATATATTGGGCTTTGGTTGGAATATTAGAATGGACGGATTTTCTAACGTCCCAACTTTTAAACATTGTTCCTTTATTTGCTGGTAAGATCTATTGTCCTTGTATTGTCCATCCATGGTTCTTATTCTCAGATCCAATCCACTTCTTTCCGGGAAATAGGTATTTAGAACATAAATCATGTCTCCTTTAGGAGTTGAACATGTAAAACCGCCATTTAGTATATCGCCAATATTTTTCCCGTTATAGTAATATGTTTTCCGAGTTGTTTTGCTATAAATAACCGTGTTCAGCAGATTCTTTCCTTTTACATATATTGCATAGCATAAATTTTCTGTTTCCAAGTAATTGGAAATATACAAGACTTTATTGCGTTTTTCCATTTCCTTGATTATATCAAACTCATCAGTATAGTTACAATAAATTTCATCAGCTAACTTTTCATTCTCGAAGTCAAAAAAATATTTTGGGTGTAAATCTTCTTCATAATAGCTATAAATTGTATCATTCAGAGGGAAACACATCGTATACTCACTTTTAAGTTCGCTAATTCCTGAAATCAAGCTGAAACTACTTTTGATATTCTTTTCTGCAAATGGAATTCGTTCATCAATAACCTTTCCATTTTTATTTACAACATAAAAAAACATATATCTTCCATAATTTGAAGCAGTTGAGATTAAAAGATAAGTATTGTTCTCGCGTAGCACAATAAAACTAGCATGAACTGGGATGTCAATTTTCTCGATAAACTCACCATCAAGTTTATATCGTAGTATCTTCTTTTCATTATCAAGAATATGTACTTCTTCGGTTGTTGTATCAACACAAAAATCTATTGCGTGAACAAATTCCTTTGGGCCTCCTCCTTTTTGCCCGATAAAGTTTAAAAACCTGCCTTCCAAATCAAAGCGGTAAACGGTATTCCGAATGTTGTCGAAAATGAAAATATTGTCGTCAACAACTTTTATTCTTTTTATTTTTCCTATAACCTTGTCCGGTTCAGTCTTCAACTCAACAATATTTTTTAGTTCAAATAAGTCTAAAATTGACTTTGCTTCGTTGGTTCTATTGAGAGAATTAATAATGGTAACATGCTTGTTTGTTGATTTGTATTCTTTATTCGGTTCACAGGAAAAAAATAGACATGAGATGATTATAGTAAAAAAAACAATGCTACTATGTCTAATCTTTATTATTTGCATATTATATATTGATTAAGTAAAATAATAATGTATTGATTGCCTGGATGTTTTAAAACGTATTTTCAGTATTGATGACCAATATTCTATACCAATATCCAACCAGAATTTATTAAATGAACCTGCACCGATTTAAATTATTTTGTAAAAATTTTATCAATACAGGCTCATTATATTTTAACAGTTATATGATAGACATCCTGTTCCATCATTTTCACAACAAACGGAATAATCGTCTAAGCCTGCATTAACGACTTTCTTTGGGTATCTTGGAGGGATACTGTCATCAGCGTTCACTGATGAAAAAGACCCAATAGCGATTAACATTACAAAACACATACTTGATAAAATTAAAATTTTCTTTTTCATAATACTTTGATTCAAAATTATTCTTAATTTAAATTTGGTGGGAGGATTCCATTAGTATCAGATTATTTGCTCTGATATTGTTTCTATATTAGTTTATCTTTGTCACATCACCTCCTTTCAAAGTTGGTGGTACAGTGGGCAGCAAACTACGTTTACTTTAGCGGGTAAAAGTTTGCTGCCCTTTTTGTACCGTATAGATATTGATATTTATTAAATTCAATAGAAAGTCAATCGATATTAACTTTGACAAGGTTGTATTCCATAGGCTTGGCAATGCAATAAATCTCACCTTCAGGATTAATAGCTATTCTTGTGATTGGTACATCTGTCCTATATTTTGCCAAAGGTTCACCATTGTTAAGGGAGAACTTCATAATCGTTTCAGGACTTTCTTCTGCATTCTTAGATCTTATTGCATACATTTTTTTACCATGGTAAATAGCATAAACATTATCGCCGTCAATAGCTACATCCATAAAACCAAGAATATTATCGCTTTTTAAATAGATTTTACCGTTACTTACACTATATTGGGGTTCTGTTATCCAATGTTCCCAGATCTTTTCTAATTGGTTATTATTAATCTTATAGCAGCATAAATATCCAAAATTAATTGTCGAGTAAATCAAATATTTTTTGCATGGACTTATTCTAATTCCACCATTATTTATATCGGATAAGATATAAGGATCTACATCCGAGGGATTTAATGGAAATTCACCATAGAAATTAAGTTCGTTATTATTTTTAAGATTTATTGTAGCAAACAAACCATTTTTCATCATTCCGGTAACCGCTACAAGATCGGGATTTATTAATTTTCCATCAAAAATGAATTGTAAATCAGTTTCTTTAAAATTGATTATTTCACTTGGGGTACTATCGAAGGAATTTAGATCACATATATGTATCTTTTTCATATTAGGATCAAAAAGATAATATTGTTCATCATCAGTACTTAAACCATTGAAAAGGGGGGTTGAAAGTTCTGTTGGACCGCGTCCCGTTTCCCCAAATTGTATAAATGTATTATCCCTTTTATAGTTAAAAATTTTCATATAATCTTCTCTTGCTCTAACATCTTGTGTTATCATTAAAGAATCGGTAAGATGAAGAAATCCAAGTGTCATTGCTGGTATATCTTTAATAATTGTGGTTGTTGTTACCTGCTTGGTTTCTTTAAATGTAGTTAAGAAATTTTGTGGTGAGATGAAAGTTGAAAGGATTATTAATAAGAAGTTGATTTTATTCATAAGAAAATGTATTATTTGAAAGGATTATCCGCCAAATCCCTTTCTCAAGAAATAAGGAAGATAATCCTGAATTGAATTTTAATATTGAGGCATTACTCCACAGGATCTATTGTCCCGCAATTGTATGAAAAGAGAGTTATTCCACCTCCACAGTCTAGGCATCTTGAGTCATGCTCTGTGTAGCAACACTCGCAAGGAGCTGGAAGTGATGATTTTGATTCTAACGTAATGAGTACTGCAACTAAAATGAATATACTTGAGATTAAGAATTTCATACTATTTTTTTTCATAATTATCAAATTATATTAAACAAATTTTTGTTTTCTGATGTATCATTTCACAGAACAGAAACCGTAGTTTCTACAAAAGGGTTATTTGATTATCTTTGTCACATCACCTCCTTTCAAGGCTGGTGGTACAGCGGGCAGCAAACTACGTTTACTTTTGCGGGTATGAGTTTGCCGCCCTTTTTGTACCCGGTTTTTTAGTTTTTGTAAGTGCTAATATAATATAATACAAAACGATTTAAATGATGCATACATAGAAATAAAATATAATTAATAATGTGTTTATATAGAGGTGTGACATCACGTTTCATGATTTCGATTAAGGCAAAAAAATGGAAAGGCTACATTAATAGTATTAAGCTTAGCCATTTTTCAAACCAGTTAAACTAGAAGTAAGACTTCTAATATTTTTATAATAGATAGAATTTATTAAAGCTGGATACTTTACAACACACCTTTAACTTTTTATGTTACCTGCTCAATAATTTTTGGCGATCCATAGGGTAGGGCTCGTAAAGGCTAATGTTTAACTGCGGCTGAGTTTAAAACTGATATTCGTCTGCGCTATAAAGGGCTAGCCGATAATTATCAGTGCGAGAAACACTGTTATTTCTGAGAAAGCAGAATTTCGATTTACTTTTATTGTATACTTGCAATTAAATGGTTTTTATTTTGACTTCCGGTGAGCGCATTCCCCAATGGCTTTGCCTCGGGGTAAGCGAACAAAACAATAAAAAAGCCCTTAACGGAATCGGATTCCTCGTCAGCTATGCTGCGAGGAGTTTCAATTAAAATTCCATAATAAATATAAAAACTAATGCATTTAAGATACCCTATCAAATCTCTCCAAAATTTGTAAAAAGTATAGAAATTTAAGAGTATCCTTTTACTACAACCTTCTATTTTTCAAAGAAGAATCGAGAAGAAAAATTCATTTTGGAATGTGTTATATAGTCATTTGTCAATTCCGGTTTTTGTTTTTCAGGTATAAAGATATTTCTTAAACATAAATCTTCACCTATTGTTGCGTAATAAGGCACACTGAGGTCTAAAAATGTCTCTTTAAATTTGTAATAAAATAGTTCAATATCGTATTCAATTTCTAATTGTTGAATTGTGTTTTTTACAATATTTAACTTTCGTTCATTATTAAAGTCATATAAAATTAAAATTGTACTGTATTCTTCAGAATTCATTTCTTTTAAATGTTCCAAGGCAAATAATATGCATTCCATACAATGATGATCCGTTATCATAAGGACAAAGTGATTGTGATACAAGGATTCATCACTTATTTCAAAAGATAACTGCATTGTTTTTTGTTGAAGAAAAAAAAAGCCCCATAAGCTTTCATTGAACTTACGCAACTTATCAATTTCTATCTTATTCATTAGCTTCTCTTTTTTGATTTCATTGTTCATTTGTAATCTCTGTCGAATAGAAAAAAATTGACTTGCAATCAAAAATATGATGCACCCCAATAATAGATATATAGTTCTATTCTTATTCATCCGATGAAGATTTTATACTAGTTATAAAAATTAACGGATTGTCATCACTTTTAACTTTATTAGCTAGTTCGTTTACTAAATTATAATCTGCTTCATTACGATTTTGCACTAATTTTCCATTATTTTTAAAATTGGTAAGCAACTTAAATGGATCCGCGACACATATTAAGTTATTTTTATATATTCCATAAGGCATTAATGAAGACAATAAATCAAAAGAATTCGAATGATTAATTGTCATTTGGTTTTGTGTATTTTGCGACTGAATATTAGAATATATTTTTCTACCTTTTGAGTAATTGGTGATATAACAATTGTCAACTTGATAAAACTTCATCAAAATGCTAAGATTGTTCTTTTCAACCTCCGAAATGAGTTTTGCTGTATTCCCCCCAAAACTGGTTAACATTTCTTTAGTAATTTCAGAGGATCCAAAATCTATTTTAATTAGTCTTGAATAATCTTCACTTTCAAATTGATAAACACTATTTGTGAGTGTAGATAAAAAGCAATCAGTATTATTAATTTTGGGGAATGCATCGTAACTTAATATGTTATACCCCTGATGTTCTTTTGAAAAATTAATTTTTTGATGAATTTTTCCACTTTTGATATTGAATTCACTAATACAAAAAGATTTATCTTCTTGAATTTCAAATTCTGTATCGAACTGAAATATGTTGTTTTTATGCCAATTAAAATTTGTCACCCTTCTAACATTGGGAGAATAACTGCTTTGATATCGCCCATCAATATTATAAATATTCAATTTTCTCCTAATATTATCCCAAATTGCTAATTGTTCATTATTTGGAGATAAATCAAAATCTGATGGTTTTATCATTTCATTTGGACCATTACCTAACTTGCCTATTTTACATATATAATTACCTCTACGATCAAAACAGTAAACCTGATTATTTGATAATATAAATATATTCTCATCTGTCAACTCCACTTTAAAGATTACATTAATCAAGCAACTGTCCGTAGTTTCCAGGTTAATAACTTCATCAATATTGAAAATATTCGAAAATGAAATAGGATTCTTTTCTGTAGAAATCTCAATAAGATCCGTGGTGATTGGTGCAGGTTTACATGAATGTAGTATTATTAATACTAAAATAAAATACTCATTTAATTTATTCATAAGACTAGTATTGATATAGCCAGCAGGTTAAGCTGGCTATATAATTTTTATTAGCAATTAAGAGGTATACAGCCTGTACTGCCATCAAAGCAGCACCATGATTGTGTGCCAATATAATAATGCGGTTCAAAACCTCTAGGTTCAATCTCTTCAGAATCTGAAGGATCTGCTTGAACAGAAGTTATACTCATTAAATTAATAGTAACCGTTAAAAAAGTTACACTACAAATTAAAAATGATATCTTTTTGATTGATTTTTTCATTGTTATCGAAGTTTAAGTTAATAATTATCATGTTATGGTTAACATCTGCTACGTAAAGAATTTTCAATTTATTTTATCTTTGTCACATCACCTCCTTTCTCCCTAATATTCGGATTGGTGGTACAGTGGGCAGCAAACTCTGTTTACTTTAGCGGGTAAAAGTTTGTTGTCCTTTTTTGTACCATAGTGTAAAACTAATTCCCACTAATATAATGAAATTTATTAATAGAAAGAGAAGTGTATATGTATTAATGTTATATACAATGTTGATATGTATTATGTTTAAGTTGTAATGTTTAAACTATTTCTTCAGCAAATAATACATTATCGGAATAAAATACAAACTAACCAGTGTGCCCAGCACCATTCCTCCAATAATTGCCAGTGCAAGTGGTTGTTGCAATTCGGCACCCATTCCTTTCTGGAAAAGGAAAGGAAGCATAGCCAGAATGGTGGTTAAACTGGTCATAATAATTGGTTTTAAACGCCGGTGGCCGGCTTCCATCACCGAGCGGATCAACGAATAACCTGAATCGTGCAACTTGTTCATCGTGTCGATTTTCAGGATGGAATCGTTAATGATAATTCCGGCCATCACAATAATTCCGATGGCTGACATAATATTGATTCCGGCACCAAAAAGCTTCAGTGCCAGAAAGGCACCAAACAGGTCGATTGGAACTTCCAGCAATACAATTACAGGTAAAACAAACGACTCGAACTGTGCGGCCAGAATAAAATAAAGCAAGAGTAAACTAACGCCGATAATCATCAGTAATTCTGTAAGCATGGCCCGGTTCGAAAGTATGGAGCCCCCAAACGAAAGATCGAAGGAGGAGTGATTTGCAGCGATCGTCTTTATATCCGCCGAAACCGTTTTAAAATCGCCGGGATTGATCTCAAATTCCACCGGAAAGTATTCGTTTTCCTTGCCGGCAACAATGGATTTTAGTCCTGAGCCGCTGTTTACTTTAACCAATCCCGACAGAGGGATTTCTTCATTGTTCTGATTCCGGACCTGGATATTTTGAATGATCTGATAAACCGATTGGTAGGAGTTGCCAATGCTAACCGGAACAAACATATTGTTGTTGTTAATGGTAAATACCGTATTTACGTTAAAAGCACTTTTTACTTCGCGGTAAAGTTCGTCGTTGTCTACCTCGTAAAACATCAGTTTCTCCGGATCGGTTTCCAGCAAAATCAATTGTCGCGTTATTAGTTTCGATTGCAAACTGTTGTGATAGTTTTTATCCAGATCGGCTAACAATGCAGAAAGCTCATCGAGGTAATTTTTATTGCCCGGATTAAAATGCGAAAAACGTGCAATAAGTGGTGCCTCCGACTTTCCGAAGGCCAGATTAAACAGGTTGTCCGCTTCAGTAAAATTATAATCTGCAGCGGGAAAATGATTGGCGAAATACGTGCTTAACGTCTTGATCATCTTCGATAAATGTGCCGGTGATTCTGCTTTTATAATCAGTTTGTTTTCAGTTGTTCCGGCATCTTCGCCACTGTTTAACAAGTATTGTTGTTTCCCTGCTTCTTCAATAACATAAACTGGTTCTGTTGATAATGAAGCCATTAATTCGTTTACGCGCTTGTTATTTTCTTCGAGAGTCAGCGGTTCGTTCCAGTCGATTTTTAAAACAATTTCATCCTGACTTACTTCCGGAAATCGCGAAGTGGTTAACATTCGAGCTAATACAGCTGCTCCTGCCAATAGCAATAACACAAAAACAATAGTAGCGCCCTGGTTTCGTAGTACAAACTTTAATCCACGTTCGTACCAACGATAATAGCCGGGATCTTTTTGGCGCTTTTGTTTTTCTTGTTTCGCTTTTGAATAAAACAGCCGGTAAAGTGTGGGGAGGAGTGTGATTGAAACCAGCAGCGAAATGCCTAAGCCGATAGTTACTGCAATTGCCTGATCGAAGAACAGAGCACCGGCCATTCCTTTCATAAAAATTAAAGGAATAAAAACAGCACAGGTGGTAAGCACCGAACTGATTAAGGGCCTGATAACTTCGTTTGTTCCCACTTCGCAGGCCCGCGACAAAGTAAAATGCCGGTCGCGGTATTGCGTAATATTATCGATTACAATAATCGAATTATCGATCATCATTCCAACACCAAGTATTAATCCGGAAAGTGAGATGATATTGATGGAGAGTTTAAACAGGTAAAAGAAAAAGAGGGAAAGCAACAGCGAAACCGGAATGCTGATACCGATTAACCAGGGAGCTTTTCGTTCGCGCAGAAAAACGAACAGTATAAGAAAAGCAAGCAGTCCGCCGATTAACAAACTTTGCCCCAGGTTATTGATGGAATACTCCAATAGCTTCGACTGATCGCGGGTGATATTAAATTCCAGTTCGGGGTAATCGTCTTTGAAATAACCGACCAACTCATCCAGCTCGTCTTTTAGGTCAGCCATTTTTGCATCCGATTGTTTAATCACTGCCAGGCTAATTGCACTTTCTGAGTTGATCTTTATGTTCCCCTGTGGTTTTTGTGGCTGAAGACTCACATCGGCAATTTCCGATAGCGACACCACTTTCCCGTTCAGGTTTACCGGAATTTCGGCAATCTCTGAAACATCGCGAAGCCGGGTGTTAAAACGAATGTTGTATTGGTATTGACCATCGCGTATTAAGAGGTTTCCCAAATCAATGTTGTTGTTATTCAACTCCTGCTCCAGTTGCGATATGGTAAACGTACCGTTTTGCAGGTAGGCAGTGTGCGGCGTAATTTTTATTTCGGGGTATTGCAAACCACTTATATCCACCAATGCAACTTCCGGAAGCTGCTCCAGGCGCTTTCGTATCACCTGGCTGGTAAAATTACTTAGCTGCAAAAATTCCTCTTTGTTGCCGGTAATTCGTTCCTGCTTTTTATTTACCATCAGGTAGAAAACAGGAATGTCAGATGCGCTGGCTCTTATCACTTCCGGGCGGCTCATATCGCGCGGAAGATAATTCATGGCCTTGTCCACTTTTTCGTTCACTTCAATAGAGGCCAAATCTATGGAAGTTCCATGTTTAAAGCGCAGTTCAATCCAGGCTGTTCCGTCGCGTGTTTCGCTTTTCATCTCTTCAATGTGGTTCACTTCTTTCAACACACTGCGGATTTGTTTCACTACCGAATTTTCCAGCTGGCGGGCCGGCATTTCGTTTGATGGTACCCGAATTGAAATAACCGGAATATCAATATCAGGCATTAACGATACCGGAATTTGCACGGTAGTGGCTATCCCAATAAATAGGAAAGCTAAAAATGCCATTGTTACAGCTATCGGGCGATGGATCAGGAATTTTACCATATTCGGAGGTTTGTTTAATTCGTAATTTCCACTTCCGATTCGTGTGCCAGATTTAGATTATTCGAAACAATCACAGTATCGCCGGCTGAAAGTGTTGCACCTTCTGCAGCCGCCACTGCATATTCATGCTCGTTTTCGTTAAGTACCTTAATGTAGGTCCAGTAAGCAATACCCTGCGTATAGCGGAATAGTACTTCCCGGTTTTGACGTAGCACAACGGCTTCTTTAGGCACAACCAATTGATCAGATATCGCTTGTTTTATGCTTACTTTTACATTCATTCCCTGCAGATATTGTCCGGGATTGTCTACCTCCGCTTTTAACCAGATCAGTCCATTCTCATCGATTTTTGGATCAATCTCGCAAATTTTACCGGTGGTATTCGTGGCGCCGGAAATAGGAGAGATGGTTACATCTTGTCCTAATTTTACTTTTGAGATTTCGGTTTCAAGCAATGGAAAATCGATGTAAAAACGACGATCATTGATCAGTGTACAAAATGGTTCTGACATATTCGCCTGCTCAAAAGGCTTTTGTTTAATACCCGAAACTTTTCCCGAGAAAGGAGCTTTAAGTTCCGTTTTTGCCAATTGCAACCGGGCTTCTTCAAAAGTTACCTGTGCCTGGTTATATCCGGAGCGGATATCGGCGATCGCTTCATGTTCTGCGGAATAAACCGTGTCGGTAGTGGAGTAGCCCATACCAATCAAAGCATCCAATTTGTCAATTTTTGCCTGCTCCATGGTAAGGTCCGCTTTTTTCATGTTCAGGCGGTAGGTCTCATTATTCAACCTGGCAATTACATCATTTTCATTAATGGTATTACCATTTTGCACATTTATTGATGCAATAGGGCCGGAGACTTCGAAATATAGTTCTGCCTGCTGCGAAGCCGATAATTTGCCATTGCTGACAATCTCTTTTAGGAAATCTTTTTCTGCGAGGGTAACGACTTCTACTGTATTTTTTTCTTCAGGAAGGATTTCCTTGTTCACTCCAGCTAAAGCATCGGGCTTGTTTGTACATGAAGATAAATATAATATCAGAAATAAAATCGTTGCTTGAAATATTTGAGAAATGATACGATATGAGAGCATAGGGTCTATGAGTTTATTATGTATATGTAATAAAATAAAGGTCTGACTTTTGGAAAGTATATTTTTATATTCCGTTTCTATGTTTATAAAATGTAACTTCAACCAATCATTGGAAATGTTTAGTACCCAATAATCATCCGATCCCAACTACTTATGTTTTTGTGAACTCAAATTTGTAGTTACTAGAATGATAGCTTTATACTTATTAACATTAAAAAATGAAGTTTTAAATATATATTAATAAATAGTATAGTGCAATAAAGTATGTAGGTTAAAATTACTATAAAAATGTTTTCATGTTGCCTAATTAGTTATTCTGCTATCAGTCTTCGACATTATTAATATAGAATTCACATCTCATGGTCTAACAACTTAAAAAATTTTAAAAAAATGTAAAGAATCCAACCGGCTAAATGGAATGCGCCAAAATTTATTGGCGTGCCAGAAGCTGCAAAAAATCTCAAGGCATGGGTGGATTCAATGGTTAAATCAGGTATTTATGAATTAGTAACTAAATTGGTTTGGAGAATGTACTGAAACATTTGCAATAATTCACTGCAAACGTTCAACTTTTTCGGATTGTTACTTAGAAATCAATTTTCTGAGACTGTTTACATTCCAAATAATTTGATTTATGAGACTGGAAGTTGAGTTAAGTGATTGTTGTATTTAAGATACTACTATTGAAAACAGTATTTCTCCTTTATATGCTAACTATAAAAGCTTAAGAAGAATGGACCCCTTATTGTGGTAGCTTTTTTATCTGAATATGTTGGTGATTAAATATGAACCGTTACGTTTTTGTTAGACAAGCTTTATTTATCAAAAATGCTCTCCAAAAATCCACGACTTCGGAGTGGATTTTCCCCGTAGGGGCAAGTGGTTTTCAGTTACTTAAAACGTTTTGAGTTACTCAAAACACAACTTGCCGTGTTCCTGTGAACACAAGACATTTAATAGTCTGTTAGTATTACTTTATTTCTATAAATTCCTCATCACCCAAAATGATATTAGCTTAATGAAATATGAGGTTCAGGGATATGCTTCAGAAGCATATCATGCTGATTTTATAGTCAGGTTTTTAACAGTTAATATCTCAATCAATCATTGTTTGTATATCTGGTGAATGGTTATTCAAACTGATTGTTTATTTAAAACAAGTTCCATTGGTTTATTTAAACATTGCAATGTTGCAACATTCAAACTTTGAAACACCTAAAATTACAAATCTTCAGAAGTGTTTTTAATTAGCTGTTGAATTCTGCGTTACTGTAAATCATTATTCATCTGATTAATCAATACCTATGCGGATTCCAGAGGGGAGGGAGTTGGAAGTTTCATTAAAGCTTTAATCAAGAATCTGATAGACAATATTTATTTCAGAAAAAACGGCTAATGATATGCGTCTTTCATCGGATCGGTCGTTGTTGTTTTAGTAGTGATCATTGAAAGCCTGCGGCAAACAAGTTTTTTTTGAAAAATACTATCCGGAGATTGGAGATTTTTTGAAAAACCTTTGGCTTGAACTTGTTTGTCCGCAAGGCTGGAAAATATTTTTACTACTAAAAAAACAATGATCGATTAAAGGTGCATTCATTATTCTTCTAGAAATGAATAGTGCATTTAAATTATCCGAATTTAATATTCCGACTAAAGGAGGTTATTATTTTGGGATTATTAAATTGCGCAGGCAAAACAAGTGTAAGGCTGAATTGAAATACAGTGAGGTCTGAGGATTCAGGGTGAACGGAATGAAAAGAAGGCCATACTCTTGTTTGTGGTGTCGGAGGTTACAGAATGAAGGGAGTTTTCCGCATATGGTCGGAAGAACTACCCGGAATGAGGTTCCCGCAGGCACTGGAACAATAGCATTAATTTTATTAGGAAGTGCAAAAGATTCCTTTGCTACCTATATCAAAAATAATATCTTTAAAAATTTACATTAAGGATTAAAAATCACTAATCACAAGCAAATGTCTGAAGACCAAAAGAAACAATTGGAGGCCCAACTTTGGGGAATTGCGAACTTGTTAAGAGGAAAAATAAGTGCCGACGACTATCGCGATTATATTTTGGGTTTTATCTTCTATAAATACCTTAGCGAGAAACAATATTTATACGCGAACGAGTTATTGGTGGGAGAGAAGATTACCGATTACACCGAAGTAACCGACCCGGAAACACTGGAAGCAATTAAAGAAGAATCTCTTTTAAAGTTAGGGTACTTTTTGCTTCCAAAAGAACTATTTTCGGAATTGGCTAAAAAGGGAAATGCCGACACTGAGAGTGAAAGCAATTACATTATTGAAGATTTGCAGGCCGTAATGAATCACATTGAACAAAGTACAATGGGAACAGAATCGGAAGATGATTTTACGGCTTTGTTTGAAGACCTGGATTTGACATCCACGAAAATTGGCAGAACGGTTGGTGCAAGGAATGGGATTATTGTAAAAATTCTTAATCATCTTGATAGTATTGATTTTAAGCTACGGGATGTTGATTCTGACGTACTGGGCGATGCTTACGAATACCTAATTGCAAAGTTTGCTGCCGGAGCAGGTAAATCAGCCGGAGAGTTTTATACGCCCCAACAGGTAAGTAAAATTTTAGCCAAGGTGGTTACCACCGATAAAACAAAACTAAAGTCGGTATACGATCCAACTTGTGGTTCAGGCTCATTGTTATTACGTGTTGCCAAAGAGGTTGATGTTGTTGACGAATACTACGGACAGGAACTCAACCGTACTACCTATAACCTGGCACGCATGAATATGATCTTGCACGATGTGCACTATCGAAATTTCGATATTCGCCAGGAAGATACTTTGGAAAATCCACAACATCTGGAAATACGTTTTGAAGCTGTTGTTGCCAACCCTCCATTTTCGGCACATTGGAAAAGCGATACTAATCCGTTAAATAGTACAGACGAACGTTTTAGCCAATACGGGAAACTCGCACCCAAAACCAAAGCTGATTATGCCTTCGTATTGCATATGATTCACCAATTGGCCGAGAATGGAACCATGGCTACGGTATTGCCACATGGAGTTTTGTTTCGTGGTGCAGCCGAAGGAGTAATTCGAAAATACCTTATAGAAGAACTAAATTACCTTGATGCGGTAATTGGCCTGCCCTCCAATATTTTTTACGGCACATCTATTCCAACTTGTATTTTGGTTTTTAAGAAATGTAGAGAAGCAGACGACAATGTTGTTTTTATAGATGCAAGTGGTGTCGACAACTTTATTAAAGTGGGTAATCAAAACGAATTAAGAGATATAGATGTCGATAAAATTGTCAGGACCTATCGAAACAGGGAAACTATTGACAAATACAGCTATGTTGCCACCCTGAAAGAAATTGCTGAAAACGATTACAACTTAAATATCCCCCGTTATGTCGATACTTTTGAGGAGGAAGAACCTGTGGATATAAATGCGGTTATGCAGGAAATAAAAACGCTGGAAGCCAAACGTGCCGAGCTGGACACTGAAATTAACGGCTATTTTCAGGAATTAGGATTGTCGTTTGCTTAACGTTCAATTGAAATACGATGAATATCGAAATTGAAATTACATTCATAACACTGAACTGTAGCAAAATATGCGATAGTTCAGTTGTTTGGAATTTCCCAATAACAGCATAACTATGCAAGCAAAAAATGAAATAATCATTTATCAGCCTGATGCTTCAATAAAGGTTGAAGTTAAAATTGAAGATGAAACAGTTTGGCTTACACAAGAGCAAATGGCTGACCTGTTTGGTAGAAATAGGGTTGCAATTACACAACACATTGGTAATATTTTCAAAGAAGGTGAACTTCACAAGGAAGTGGTATGTAAGGATTTCTTACTTACCACTCAACATGGTGCTATAGAAGGTAAAACACAAACCCGCAAAATCAAAATTTATAATCTCGACGTTATAATTTCAGTTGGATATCGTGTAAAATCAAAGCAAGGTACTCAATTCCGTATTTGGGCAAATAAAATATTAAAAGACTATTTGCTAAAAGGATATTCTTTAAATACGCGAATGAATCGTATTGAAGACAATGTTCAGGCCTTAAACGAAAAAGTTAACCAAATTGATTTGCAACTTCATACCAGCTTACCACCTAAACATGGCATATTTTTTAATGGCGAAGTTTACGACGCCTATACTTATGTTTCAGATATTTTTCGTTCGGCAAAAAAGGCAATTATTATAATCGATAATTACATTGACGATTCGGTGCTTACTTTGCTTTTGAAAAGAAACGAAGGAGTTTCCGCAAATATTTACACAAAAAACATAGACAAAACATTAAAACTCGACCTGAAAAAGCACAACGAGCAATACGACAAAATAAATATGAAGCAGTTCAACAATTCGCACGACCGCTTTATAATAATCGACTACACTGAGCTATATCATTTTGGAGCATCGCTAAAAGATTTAGGTAAAAAGTGGTTTGCTTTTTCGCGTATGGATACCATGGTTACCGATGTACTAAACAAACTCAACGAACATGAAAAGTAATAAGAACCTTAATGTTCCAAATTTGAGATTCCCTGGATTTGAAGGGAGTTGGGAAGTGAAGAATTTAGATCAATTAGCCAACATTTATGATGGAACTCATCAAACTCCCAAATATGTTAGTTCTGGTATTCCTTTTGTAAGTGTCGAAAATATTGAAAACATTGAAAATTCAAATAAGTATATTTCGGAAGACGCTTTTGAAAAATTTAAAATAAAGCCTCAGAAGGATGACATATTAATGACGCGCATTACTGCTGGGATTATTGGCGCAACAGCAATTGTTAGAAATAACAGTCCATTAGGATTTTATGTTAGTCTTGCATTAATAAGGAAAAAGGATGATGCGACAAACGTTAATTTTCTTGAGAAATATATCAATACCAATTATTTTAAGCATGAATTACATAAACGGATTATCCATATTGCTTTTCCTAAGAAGATAAATTTGGGGGAAATAGGATATTGTAAAATCAGCTTTCCAGACTATTTTGAACAGCGTAAAATAGCATACCTCCTCAATGCTATCGACTCAAGAATCTCAACTCAAAACAAAATAATTGAGGATTATAAATTGCTCAAAAAAGGTATGATGCAGAAAATCTTTAATCAGGAACTACGGTTTAAAGATGAGCACGATAATTTTTACCCAGAATGGAAAGAAAAAAGGCTTGAAGAGGTCTGTAATTTAATCAAAGATGGTTCACATGGTACTCACAAAGATGACAATAGTAGCTTTTGTTTTCTGTTAAGTGCAAAGAATATAATAGGCAATAAAGTAACTTTTGATTCTACAGATAGAAAAATACCTCAGATAGATTATGATTCTATTTATAAGAATTATCAGTTGTTACAGGGGGACATATTATTGACCATAGTAGGAACAATAGGACGTGTTGCAATTTGGAAGGACACATATCCCCAAATTGCATTTCAAAGAAGTGTCGCAATATTAAGGTTTACGAAAGAATTACCCACTTTTATTGCCCAACTTCTTAATTCCGATTCTTTTCAAAAGGAATTATTGAGGAAACAAGTAGTATCCGCACAGCCAGGTCTTTATCTTGGCGATATTGCAAAACTCCGTATAAAATTGCCTTCAATTCCTGAACAATATAAGATTGCATCAGCTTTATTCTCAATTGACAAGAAAATAGAACTTGAGACAGAGTTTTTGAAAATGCTAGAAACTCAAAAACAACATTTTTTACAAAACCTGTTTATATAAACAGGTTTTGTAACAGGTGTTTCTTCTGTTGTTGATATTGCTCCAATACTTGCTTTTCATTCTCAAGCTTTTCATCAAGCGATGAAAGGAAGTTGGCGATTTTGTTTTGTTCGGATAATGAAGGGAGTTTAATTATACATTCACCAATCTCTCCGAGATTTATTTTTTGAGGGAATGCTACATGAATTGTCCTTTTCCATAGCTCCTTTTGAAAGTCTTGATGATTTATCATAAAACTTAAAAACTGACTATTGAAACAACCATTACTTTTAATTAGTGCTAAACTAACATAAAAAGATGCACTTACATCCCAATCAATAAATTTTGCAACACCGATACTTCCGATGCGTGTCATCAAAATATCTTCCTTTTCAAGCTTCACTCTTTCGTTTTCCTTCTCAAAAACTTCAGGAGATATAAATTTAGTTTTGGAGAATTGATTGGCCGTGACGTGTTCAACACTGTAAAAAGGCACTCCTTTTTCAACATATTTTGGAGTTTGATGAGTTCCATCGTAATATTTAGCGATTTCACTTAATTTCTTCTCCTCCCAATCTGGGTAATCGTTCCCTTTTTTATCCTTGAATTTTATTGTTCGAGTAACTATCTGCTGTATCAAACCTCTCATTAAGGATTCTTGATTCTCAATTATTTTGTTTTGGGTTGAAATTCGTTCATCAATCCTTTGAAGAAATGAGGCAACTTTATTTTGTTCTTCAATTAAAGGAAAGTAAATCTTGAAACTTTTAATGCTCTCAAAATTCAATCCTTCTCTACCGCTTCCGGTCATACTTTGAAAAATTAATTTTTGGCCACGCCAAGAACTTAATATCGATTGTAAGAATTTTGGATTGTCTTGGTTCAATCTAATAATGGATACATGCTGATTTACATTACCTTCAATAAAATCTTTTGGGACAACACATGAACGACCGATGGAACCACCAGTTATATTTAGTAAAATATCATGCGGCAATACCTTGCTTCCATTCATGTTCTTATGAACTTCTTGTGGAATGTGGGTAGAATCCATTACAAGACAATCATTTATAACATTCTGGCTGCGAATAAAAGGAATTCCTTCTAAAGTATATACATCTTCTCCTCCTTTAGGTGTTTTGCCACTACCAATTTTGCTTGTTACTTGTGCCAAACTCTTTTCGTCCCATTCCTTACTAAACTCCGGGAATCTCAAATTTGGAACGTGTATGACCACTAATTCTCGAGGCCAAAAATCCTGATTCTTTTTCTTAAAGGTTGTAAATCAGCATTACTTTCTTTGGGCTTTTAAATTTCAAACAATCAAAAATGAAAAATCAAAAAGACATTAGAACCATTAGTGAATTATGGATTAACGACAAAAAGCAGTATGTAAAGAAATCAACTATCTCCGCTTATATGGTATTGGTAAAAAATCATTTATCACCGGCCTTTGGTCTGTGCTGCCAGATTAGCGAGGATGAAGTTCAAAGTTTTGTATTTCAGAAATTGGAAGAAGGGTTGAGCAAAAAAACTATTCAGGATATGCTTATTGTTTTAAAAATGATATTGAAGTTTGGTGCGAAACACAACCATTTACATTATGAACCCTTTGACGTTCGTTTCCCAACAGAACAAAAGAATCAACCGATAGAAGTTTTAAGCCGTGCCGATCAAAAAATAATTATGAACTATGTACAGGAACATTTTACTTTCAAAAACCTGGGGGTATATATTTCTCTCTGTACCGGAATACGTATTGGAGAAGTTTGTGCACTAACCTGGAACGATATAGATACCGACACCGGTTTAATAAGTATAAACAAAACCATTCAGCGTATTTATAGCCTGGAAAACGGTATTGGTAAAACGGAGCTAATTATTGACACACCAAAAACTAAAAACTCGATACGCGAAATTCCAATGAGCCGCGAACTTTTACGGATTATAAAACCCATAAAAAAGATTGTAAACCACTCATTTTATGTATTAACCAATGAGGATAGACCAACTGAGCCAAGGACTTACCGTAACTACTACAAAAGTTTTATGCAAAAACTTAAAATGCCCGATTTAAAATTTCATGGCTTACGACACAGCTTTGCCACGCGTTGTATAGAAAGTAAGTGCGATTATAAAACAGTTAGTGTTTTGTTAGGACACTCCAACATCAGCACCACGCTAAACTTATATGTCCACCCCAATACGGAACAAAAAAAGAAAGCAATTAACCAAATGTTCCGTTCGTTGAAATAGTTTTTTATTGGCTGACACTTTCGGTTACGTATTTCCGGTAGATTTATAAAGTACCGTAAAAAAATATATATTTACATATAATAGAAAAAGATAACCGAGATTAACGACAAAACAGCACCCGTGTAGCATGTGTCATAAGAGCTGCTCTCGGGTTGTTTTTATTTTAATATGACTGCACAACCTGAACAAATACTGGAAAATAACCTTGTTGCTCAACTCATTCAACTGGGGTACAAAAAAGTAGAAATTAAAGACGAAAGCGATTTACTGTCAAACTTCAAACAACAATTGGAGGTTCACAATAAAACTTCCCTTTCGGAGAATGATTTCAGACAAATCCTTAACTACATTAACAAAGGGAATATTTTTGAACGCTCTAAAATTCTACGCGACCGTGTGCCATTCACTAACGAAAAAGGTGAATTTAAAACCATTGAACTAATCAATCAGATTCATTGGTGTCAAAATCAGTTTCAGGTAACGCAACAGGTTACAATGGAGGGGAGCTACAAAAACCGTTATGATGTTACCATTTTAATTAACGGTTTGCCCTTGGTTCAAATTGAGTTAAAACGCAGGGGCTTAGAATTAAAGGAGGCTTTTAATCAAACCAATCGTTACGAACGGCATTCTTATTGGGCAGGACAAGGATTATTTCAGTTTATTCAGCTGTTTATTATCAGCAATGGAGTTAATACAAAATACTATGCCAATAATCCGATAAAAGCACGTTCGTTTAAACAAACTTTTTACTGGAGTACTGCCGAAAATAGGCTAATAACACAGCTTTCACAGTTTGCCGATGTGTTTTTAGAACCTTGCCACATTGCAAAAATGATTACCAAGTACATTGTACTTAACGAATCGCAGAAGGTTTTAATGATTTTGAGGCCTTATCAGTTTTATGCGGTTGAAGCAATTATCGAACGCGTTCAAAATACAAAAAAGTACGGTTATATCTGGCACACTACGGGGTCGGGCAAAACGCTTACCTCGTTTAAGGCAGCCCAAATTCTTACGAACTATCCAAAGGTTTATAAAGTCGTTTTTGTGGTCGACCGTAAAGACCTGGATTACCAAACCACCAAAGAGTTTAACAGTTTTAGCAAGGGTAGCATTGACGGCACAAACAATACCCATACATTGGTTAAGCAATTTACCGGCAACAATAAATTAATAGTTACCACTATTCAGAAACTTAACAATGCAATTAGCAAAACCCGGTATTTGGGTAAAATGGAAGAACTAAAAAGCAAACGTATAGTTTTTATCTTCGACGAATGCCATCGCAGCCAGTTTGGCAAAACACACAACGATATAAAAAGCTTTTTTACCAATTGCCAGATGTTTGGGTTTACCGGAACACCAATTTTTGAGGATAACGCCGGATCAAACGAATTTGGTAAACGAACAACGGCAATGCTTTTTGGCGACAACCTGCACAAATACGTAATTACTGATGCCATTCGCGACGAAAATGTTCTAAAATTTTCAGTGGAATATATTAGTACCTTCAAAAAGAAAGATCATATTCTGGATATTGATGTGGAAGCCATTGATGAAGCCGAAGTTATGAACTCTCCTGAGCGGATGAGTAATGTAGTTGATTACATTATAAACAATCATAAACGTAAAACTCATAACAAAGAATTTACAAGTATTTTTGCTGTTTCAAGCGTTGATCCACAAACCGGATTGACACCGGTTGTTGAATATTATAAACTGTTCCGTCAGAAGAAAGAACTGGGATTGCACAATTTACGTGTAGCAACAATATTTTCGTACAATGCCAACGAAGCCGATATGGATGCCTTGGGTATTACAATTTCCGATTTTGACGAAGTGGATTTAAATGAGGTAGCCGAGCCTCATCCCAAATACCACAATCAGCATACCAGAGACTGTCTGGAAGAATTTATCGGAGACTACAACCGAGAATTCAGTACAAACTATACAACAAAAGACAGCCAGAGTTTTTACAATTATTACAACGATGTTGCAAAACGAGTAAAACACAAGCAGATTGATGTTTTATTGGTCGTGAACATGTTTCTTACGGGTTTCGACAGTAAAACACTAAACACTTTATACGTTGATAAGAATTTGAGATACCATGGTTTAATACAGGCTTATTCTCGTACTAACCGTATCTTAAATGAGCTTAAATCGCAAGGCAACATTGTTTGTTTTCGTAATCTGAAAGGTGCTACTGATGAAGCCATTTCTCTATTCTCAAACATAAATGCAAAGGATGAAATAATAATGCAACCCTATGAAGAATACGTTTCAAAATTCAACCAGGCATTTATTGAGTTGTTGAAAATTGCTCCAACGGTAAACGCTGTTAATAATCTGCAGGATGAAGAAAAAGAACTCGAATTTATTAAAGCTTTCCGCGAGCTGATGCGCCTGAAAAACGTATTGGCAACTTTCACCCAATTTACGTACAACGATGTGTCGATGGCTGAACAATCGTTCGATGATTATAAAAGCAAGTACCTCGATTTATACGATAAAGCAAGAACGAACCGACAAAAAGAAAAAGTGTCGATACTCGACGATATCGATTTTGAATTGGAATTGATTCACCGGGATGAAATCAATGTTTCGTATATTTTGAAATTACTTGCCAAACTAAAAGATGCAACATTAGATGAACAGGAGAAACAGAAAAAAGCTATCGTGGATTTAGTTTCCGGCGATACCCAGCTACGGAGCAAACGTGAGTTAATAGAGAAATTTATAAATCACAATTTACCCCATATTGCTGATTCTGACGATATCCCGGAAGAGTTTGAATCATTCTGGAGCGAAGAACGCCAAAATGCCATTAGAACTTTAAGTGAAGATGAAGGCCTGGATTCAGCAAAACTGGAAAAGGTAATTGGAGACTATTTGTTCACTGAAAAGAAACCTATGCGCGACGATATTATTGACATGTTAAATAATCGCCCGGCATTAAAAGAGCGCGGCAAAATTGCCGAACGCTTAACTGATAAAATATTGGCATTCGTGGAAACCTTTATTAATGGCATAAGTGGGAAATAAAGGTGTCAATTTGAGAGTAGAACTAAACGAACAACAACATGAATCTTTTATATGTATTTGGACTCTTGATTCTGAGTTTTTTACTTGGACTTTTATGTCAAAGAAAAACAGCAAGAATGATTGGTTCTTGGTTAGCGACTATACGTAGGCGCTTGTATTTTAAAAAGGATATTAAAATGAATTGGTTTAATGTCTTTGTTGCTGTCGTTTGCATCCTTGTATTGGCTTGCGCAATACAATTTTTAAGAGCTTCCGGTAGTTTGTCTTGGAATATAAATCCTGAAATATGGGCATGGTATGGTTCCTTTATAGGAGCTTTTCTATTGGCGGCAACTCTTATTTTTCAAGCACGGGCATTTCGAAAGCAGCAAATAGAGGCAAAGTTTTTTGAAATGGTCAGATACTACAGAGACAATATCACCGAGATGAGGTATCGTAATCCATTTTACTATAAAAACGATAATGAAAGAGAAGTTGATGAAGAGTTTGTTACAGGTCGGCGTGTACTGAAAACGATTTTTGAGCAATATAAGGTTGGAATTAAGGTTGCCGAAAAACGAGTATTTAATACAAAAGTTAATGCTTTCTTAGAGGAAATTTTTACTAAAGTTAAGATAAGTTATATAGAAAAAGGATGGGGTGATGATATTGATAAAACAGATTGGTTAAGGAAGTTCAATGTCAATGAAGTTGCTTATTTAATAACCTTTTGGGGCATTCCTTTGGATACAGATATTGAGTTAAAAAAATATTTAGAATCAATTCTATCTAATACAGAAAGAACAAACCTTTCAAACGAAATAAAATCAATAGTGGCAGTTTATGAATGTAGTAAAGATAGTCAGTCTGTGTATTCCGGCAATTTAAAATTTACAGATCGCGAGATATTTGACGATCTAAAGCAACCATCAGTAAAAAATAAGAAACTAAAATTTTTTGGCGGACACCAGTATCACCTTGGGCACTTTTTTAGGCATTTATACCAGGCAGTAAAATATATTGATAGTCAACCGTGGTATTTGCTGTCTTTTAAGGAAAAATATAATTACGTAAAAACCTTGAGAGCTCAAATGTCGAACTATGAGCAAGCGTTGCTTTTGGTAAATTCATTAACTAAAATGGGGCGGAAATGGGAATATGATTCTAAGAATGAAACTGCTCTTATCTCAACATATAATCTTATCACAAACCTTCCCGAAAGTTTTATCCCATTGTTTGAGCCACAACTATTTTATCCCAAGGTAAAGTATGAATGGAATGAAAAATAAAAACTATGCCACGAGATAGAGTTTTCTTTTATTCAAGACACGACGGAGCCTGTTACAGCGAAATGATAAAAGCAAAAAAAATATTACAAAGCTTCTCGGTAGATAAAGATTACAACGTTAACGATATAATTGAATTGTATCAAGTTAAACTGTATATCGATAATGAGATTTACCTACAGGAATGGACTGAACATGAACTTGAACAAATAAAGAACAAGGTCAAAGATATTTGGGCACTTATAATTGAATTTTGGAATAGAATCAACAATAGTAATTTGATTGATACTTTTAATCAACTGGAATGCTGGACGCTGCAAGATTCGTTTTGGGAAATCACCTCAATTTTATCTACCTATAAGAACTTCAATAAACCAACTTTTGCGGAACTTTTAAATTCTAAAGATTTTAATATTAGGGCAGTTTTAGCTCAGCAAAAGCTTGTAAAATGTTTTGGCTCAGAGATTCGCATCTACTTGTTGAGCTATAACAAAACAGCCGAATTACTCTTGTCTCAATATGTAGAGAAACACGATAGAGATAAAAAAGAATTGTATTTCCCAAAGAATCTAAGCCTTGCTGACAAAGAAGATATTATCTCCCGATATATCGACTACAAAGATGTGAACTTGAACTTTGTTCGTTTAGTATTAAATATTCGGAAACAGCCTGAATTGGATATATCGGATAAGACCCGCTTAAAGGCTCAAAAACTTGAGGATAAATTAAATCGTGAGCTCCTTGATAAGAATGGAGGTGTTGCTTTCGGGCTTAGTGTTGGCTTTAGTGAATCCTTAGAAGAGCCAGCTAAAATAACTAAGGAGGGAACCACTTATGTTTATGAGTATAGTACAAAACTTATTCTGCAATCAGATACGCCCTTCAAATTACTTACCTTCTTTAACTCATTGTTTTGTTATCTCGATGAACAGCAGTGTATCTCGTTAGTTAGCAAGAACTCTGATTTTTGTACAACTGAAAAGGTATTTATGAGTTCTAAAAACGAATACCCAACAAGCTGGGTATTTGGAAGAAAAGAAAACTTATCCCTAATGCAGATTCTTGCATATGATGATTTACTTCAAAAGAAGCAGAATAGTAATATTGAAGAGATAATTGAATATTATATTGTGGAGCATCTTAATAAATTGGGATTAAAAGGTTTTCGATTTAAACTACCATCAAAAGGTACAACTTACTTTGAGAAAATTAGAACTTTATTAGCTGAATATGATGCTTTGCTAAAGCAGTATAAACTGTTTAAAGAAGATGGAGAGATTGATTTTGACCTCTTACGTATGAGTTCCCGTTCGTATAGCTTAAGTCAAATTCCAAGCTTCATTTCTAAAAAATATTTCTATCTGAATGAGGATAAATTATCACTCCCCTTGTATCTTTTGTTTTCCGACCAATCAGGATTAATATACCTTGAAACATTCAAAAGATGTAAACATAGCTGCCTTTATGATTTATTGGATAAGGAAGAAGTTTTATATGGTGATTATTTGCCACATCAAAGAGATAGATTGCACCATTTATTTGAACAAGGGTATCTTTTCGTTGACCACAATGGTTATATAAGGGGGAAAGATGTAAATCAGTTGTTCATCCTAAAGCAGCTTTACACAGAAGAAGTTCTAAGCTATTGGCATTACGATAAAGAATGCAGAGGTATTATTGAGCAAATGGCACATGATGGAATTTTGTATTCCGAAAGCACCCTTTTTAATAAGCTTGAACAGAGCTATTTTAATTATTACTTAAACAAAAAGGAGTTTACGAATGGATTAGATATTAGAAATAGTTTCATGCACGGCACAAATCCTGATTCTGAAAACACATTGGTTAATTTGTATTATATACTTTTAAAACTGATTGTATTAACTGTACTAAAAATACACGACGACCAATATTTGAAGTTTAAGATAAAAGCACAGAAACATGTTGTTAAAACAGAGTATAAACATTAATTATTTTATTCAATAGCCATTTTTACTATCTACCAGTAAGATACAGCTTGTAGTCAAAGCTTCACAAGAAAATTTTTATCGCAATCAAAGACACATAAGGCCTTATCCCGCCATAAAGGCCTAGCTTCTTACTACTTGTGTGAAATTGTATACGTTTGATATGACTCAATAGCCATGATGTAAAATGGTCATATTAAACAATGCAGGAAAACGAAAATAGAAATATAGAAGAGGCAACAGCAAGGGTGAAAAAGAGGCTCCCTTTGGAAAAAATCCGCTCTATACCCAAGTATAAACATTTGAGTTCTGATGGTTATGAGAAGCTTATGAAAGATTCTGAAACAATTGCTTTGCTAATACTAAAAGCTTTCATGTTGAAAAAATAACTGCACCTGTATTGGATATTTTTGTAATTTTCAAAGATTATTATCCCTGTCCAATATAAAATTCTTCAAGCCATGTATGATTTAAGCCTGTTTAAACAATTTGCTCCACAAGCTCCAAAGAAATTTCATGAGGGAAACAATGCTGTAATTTACACACGTGTATCATCAGCAGACCAAGAAGATAATACCAGCCTTGCCTCACAAAAAAGATTTTGTGAGATGTATGCAAACAAACGCGGCTTAAATGTGGTTGGCTATTTTGGTGGTACTTACGAATCGGCAAAAACCGACGACCGAAAAGAATTCAATCGGATGCTAACCTTTGTAAAGAGGTCAAAAAATATCAGCTACGTGATTGTTTATTCATACGAAAGATTTTCTCGTTCCGGAATCAACGGTGCTTCTATTGCCGATGAACTGCTTAAAAATTACGGCGTAATTACTTTAGCAACAACCCAGGAACTAGATCCAACAACACCATCTGGTTCTTTCCAACAAAAAATACTATTCTTGTTTGGGCAAATGGATAATGAACTCAGGCGCGATAAGGTTGTTACCGGCATGCGTGAAATGTTAATGAAGGGTTATTGGGTTTGGAAACCACCTCGTGGGTATGACGTTTTAAATAAGGGAAGTAAAGCCACAGAACGCCAAATTGTCATTAATAAAGAGGGAGAAATTCTCAAAAAAGCATTTGAGTGGAAAGCGTATTCTGAATTGCCTAATATTGAAATTGTACGAAAGCTTCAAAAACTTGGAGTAAATATCACTGATAAAAAACTACATGAACTATTTATTAATCCTTTCTATTGTGGTTTGATTGTAAGTAAGCTCATTCCAGATAAAGTAGTAGAAGGCAAACATACTCCACTTATCTCAAAGAAATTATTTTTGGCAGCGAATAATATCAGGAATGAGAAACGGGTCCATGGCTTTGTTCATGATATGGATAGAGAAAACCTGCCTTTAAAGGTGTTTACAAAGTGTGAAAAATGTGGTAGCTCGATTACAGGTTATAAGGTAAAAAAGAACGATTTATATTATTATAAATGCAGATCAAAAGGATGTAATGTAAATAGAAGTGCAAAAACTATGCATGATCTATTTCGTAACGTATTAAACATGTTCCAAATTGATCCCGAAACGACCTCTATTATTAAAGTTCAATTGGAAGAACAGATGTCGGGTTTCTTCAAAAGTCAATTAGAAGATGCCAGAGCGTTAAAATTGAGATTGGCAGAAACAAGAAGAAGGGTAGATGCTATTGAAGAACGTTTCGTTATAGGTGAAATAGATCGAGCTCTATACGATAAATTTAGAAATAAATACGAAAAGGAATGTTTTACAATTGAACAAGAATTAAACAAAGTTGGTGGCTATAGTTCGAACCTTAAAAATGTAGTAAATTATGCGGTCGATTTATGTCGGAATCCCATGAAAATGTGGGATTCCAGCGATTTAAACGGGAAGAAGATTTTTCAAAATCTTTTATTCCCTGAAGGAATTTACTACAACCGAGAATTAGACCGAGTTCGAACAACAAGAATCAATTCCTTTTTTACCCTAATCCCTGAAATAGCAAAGGATTTGAGAGAACACAAAAAAAGGGATCACAACAAAATTGATGAGATCCCCCGTTTAGTGGAGCTGGCGGGAGTCGAACCCGCGTCCAAACGAGGAAGCTATAAGCTTTCTACATGTTTATCCCCGACTTAATTTTCGAATAAACGCCGGATCAGGGCCACCAACGTTTACCTTATCTCTTTTAATTTCGCAAAAACGCCAGAGCCTCGTTTATGCTAGCTTCGATTTATTTGCACCACCTGATCGGACCGCTTCAAAGCATTAGCATCCGGGCGATGTCTTGTTCCAAAACCTTGTTTCGGAATTAAGTGTAATCTAAACTGTTAGATTACGCAGCAAGAGCGTAATTATTTTCGCCAATTAAAATTTTGATCATTATTTTCAACGGGTCAACAACCAAAACCCGACATGCTTACTTATCTCTTCTACCCGCTGTCAAAACCAGTCAGCCCCATAGAAGTGGTGCAAAAGTATAAAAATATAGCTAATTGTAAAACGTAAAATCGCGTCCTAAAGTTGCCGGGCAAATTCTTTTATCCAGCTTTTTAATGCTTCGCTTATTTCCGGGTCTTTTAATCCAAACTCCAGGTTGGTTTTAAGGAAGCCCATTTTATCACCAATATCGTATCGTTTTCCGTCGAATTTTAAACCATACATCGGGTGTGTTTTTACCATTTCTCGCATGGCGTCGGTAAGTTGAATTTCGTTGTTTTTACCCGGTGTTGTATTTTCGAGGTAATCGAAAATCTCAGGAGTAAAAATGTACCGGCTTGCAATTGCCAGGTTCGATGGTGCTTCTTCGGGCGATGGTTTTTCAATCCAGCCTTTTGCTTTATAAACGTTGTCATCAACTTTATCTCCATCGATAATACCATAGCGGCTTACCATTTCGGGTTGAACTTCTTCCATAGCAACAACCGATCCACCGTGCTGGTTATATACTTCAACCAATTGTTTCGTTATAGAACCTTTGTTTCCCTGCACCAGCGTGTCGCCCAATAGAACTGCAAAAGGCTCGTTGCCAACGTGGTATTTCGCATGAAGAATAGCGTCGCCCAAGCCGTTCATTTCTTTTTGCCACACAAAGTGAATGTTTGCCAGATTCGAAATGGCTTTTAATTTTTCGAGCATTTCGTAATTGCCCTTTCTTTCCAACGATTCTTCAATAATCGGATTCCGGTCGAAATGCTCCTCAATGGCGCGTTTACCTTTTCCAATGATCATTAAAATGTCGGTAATTCCGCTGGCAACCGCTTCTTCAACAACATATTGAATAACGGGCGTGTCGATGATCGGAATCATTTCTTTGGGTTGCGATTTGGTGGCCGGTAAAAAACGGGTTCCGTAACCTGCTGCGGGTATTACTGCTTTTTTAACCATGTTCTAATTGTTGACAATATTTGGTTTTATAACTTCTATTCCTTTGCTGTTGAGCGTGTTTTGGAGTTTGCTGAACATCGCTCCATCGGTGTAGGTGCCAATTATTGCGCCGCCTGAGCCGGTAAATTTTGCACTTGCTCCAACCGAACGTGCCAGTTCTACCATTTCGATGTTACCCTGCGATACGCGAATGGTTTTTCGACGAAGATCAAAATTCTCATTCATAAGATCGTGCATGCTCTGGTAATCGTTTTTATCGAGCGCAGCTTTAAATTCTTCCGTTATCTGTCGCCAGCGAATCATAGCTTGTAATACTTTTGGGTCGCCAATTTCGAAACGTGCTTTCAAATTATTATGAACCACTTCTGTCCCTTCTGACAGATTTTTTCGATAGGCAATATAAAAGTGAGGAAGATTTTTGGCATTCAATTCTTCGTAATGTCCGTAGCCACGACTTTCCATTAAATCACGGTCAAAATCCATACAAACCGGGCATTGGTATGCCTGTGCAACGCGATCCTGAAGTCCTGCAGCAATGCCTAGTTCTTCGGTTTCAACAGATAGAACCAGGTTGGCAAAAACAGGCTTAGGAATTTCAACATCGTAAAAAAGGCACAAGGCACGCAAACAAGCTGTTATTATTGCACTCGAGCCGGCCAATCCCAGACGAAAAGGAATGTTTGATTTATATCGAATAGTAAAATTCCGGTCGTCGATTTTTATGTTGTTTGCGGTACAGTATTCATAAAAAATCTTGATCATGGCTTTTAGCAAACGCATGCCGCCATAATATCCGGCCAGGTTTACATCGGCCACCAGTTCCTGTATGCTGTTAAAATTTGTTCCGTCTAAACGTTCCGGAAGTATTTGTAATTCGGGTGTTTGATAGAGCTGTACTTTAGCCTCAAAATTTGAAAAAACAAAAGCTATCGTTTTTCCAAAATAACCATCCGATGGATTACCAATAACTGCGGCTCGCGGGTATGAATATGTTTCGAAAATCATTCAGGTTAATTTTTGCCGGTAAAACTAACACTTTTTTAATTTTTTGCGAATGACAACAATTCATACGTTTTGTGTTTGCCTTTCTTATTGAGTTGAAATCAAAATTTCAATTTATCAGGATTTTATTGAGAATGAGAACCAAACGAATGAAGGACATAAAAACACCATCTAAAACCACTTCAACAGTACACTATCTGAAATAAAAATCTTCTACTGTTTTGGATATAGCTGGAGAGAAAAATAGGGTAGGACATAATGGACGCTTTTTTTGATGATGATTGATAATATACAAACCCCTTAACACAAAACCAATCTGATACTAGGTCCTACCCTTAAATTTATCTTTTGTTTTACTAAGCATTGATTGCTTAATTTATAAACAAGTTACAAAATAAAAAGACTAAAAGGAATTCTATTATTGATTTTAACATATTCTGAAACCTGTATATGTCAGTTGAATAAAGGCATTCAGATGAATACTTAAGAAATTGATTTAACAAAATAGATTCGTAAAAAGTGTTAGGATAAAAGGTTATTTAAAATATACTAACAGCCCTATTCCATCAAAAAATATCAATCTACTGTATATCTGTAAAAAGTGGTTTTGCTTAATGTTCCAATGTAAACTTTATCTAAAATCAATCCAGATAAGCTTGTATTTATCAAAAATCAATTTATATTTGCGTCAAACAAATTCGGCAAGAATGAACATTGACAAAAGAAATACTACTTCTTCTATCGCAGCAATCCGTTGCGGAGCAATGTTTATGTCGTCTATGTTTATGTCTATGCGATAGCCTTCATTCGATGGTTATTCGTTGTTTGAAGGCATCTTAAGAAGCGTACTTTTCACAAAAGAAAATTTCAAAAAAAAATATTTTATGTCGGATACAGTTATTCGATTTGGTGGAAGCCATATTGGCAACCAAATAGCGTTACAAAATTTAAAAGTTTATTTAAACGAGAGCAAAAGCCGCAATTTTATTGTGGTTTCGGCAATACCCGGGTTGCTTAGTCTTGTGCAATACAACCTTGAACAGGTATTTCAAAAAGAGCTGGATGAAGAGGAGTTGTTAAATGAAATCTACGGATTTTATATCGGGACAGTCGACGAAAGCCCGTCTGAAGCGTATTTAAAATTGGCCGATCAGCTGGTAGGCTTGTTAAAAGGAATTGGTCTTATTGGCGACTATTCGCGGGCGTTAAAAGACCAGGTGTTGTGTTATGCCGAAAAATTGTCGGTTGAGATTCTGTCGTCGCTTTGGAATGAAGCAAGTATTCTCCATCCCGAAGATATTGATTTGTTGGTGTCTTCCGATTTTGGAAATGCAACTTTCCTTTCGGTCGATACAGATAAACTCAATAAACTGGATGAAGGTGTCTTCCTTGTTCCCGGTACGTTTGGAGTCGATGAGAACAAAAAACTGGCACGAACCGGTAGAACCGCTGCCGATTATACAGCTGCATTTTTGACCAAGGAATTGGGTATCGATACCTTAAAACTTTGGGGTCTCGACAACGATTTTCAGCGGGCTAATCCGGCTATCATCGAGAATCCTGAAATCATTAAGCGACTGACGTATTCAGAGGCCAGTGAGTTGGCATATTTCGAGCACTATTCGTTTCACCCGCGAACCGTTGAGCCGCTGGAACATGCGCATACTCCAATTCTGGTACTGAGCCCAAAAACAGAAGCCGGCGAAGTTGAAACCGTTATTAATACAGAGACCTACGTTGAGGAGCAGATTGTAAAAAGTGTTGCCTGCACCGACGATATTTCGTTGTTAAAACTGGATGGACCGGGTGTTGGTTTAAAGCCGGGTATTCTGGCAAAAGTTACTAACCAATTAAACGATGCCGGATTAAACATTAAGTCGGTAATCACCTCGCAAACGTCAATCAATTTTATCTTAAGTAAAGAAAATGGCGCCAAAGCACTAAAACTCGTGCACAAATTGGGCTTTTCGGCTGTTACAGATATCAAGGTCGTAAGCGACGTAGCGTTGATTGGGATTGTGGGGCACGGAATGCAGCAAGCTTACGGTGTGTCGGCAAAGATATTCGCTGCAGTGGCCAACAACAAAATAAATGTAATACTCAGCGGCTCCGGAGCATCCGACTTAGTAAGTTATTTGGTAGTACAGGAATCCGACAAAGAAAAAAGTGTACGCGAAATTTATAAGGCATTTTTTTAACCCGAAAGATTTTCTTTAAAAGAAAATCAAGTCCCCTTTAGGGGATTTAGGGGTAACAAGTTTTTAACTCAAAAAATTATAACAACATGACTACTCAAAAATTGAATTTCGAAACGCTGCAGTTACATGCAGGACAACAACCTGATTCGGCAACCAACTCGCGTGCAGTGCCGATCTACCAAACATCATCCTATGTTTTTAACGACGCCGATCATGCGGCCAATTTGTTTGCCTTAAAAGAATTTGGCAACATTTATACCCGGATTATGAATCCAACTTCCGATGTGTTCGAGCAGCGTATAGCAGCGCTCGAAGGGGGAGTGGCCGCACTTTCTGTGGCGTCGGGACATGCAGCACAATTCATTGCATTAAATAATATTCTTGATATTGGTGATAATATCGTTTCATCGCCTTATTTGTATGGCGGAACCTACAACCAGTTTAAAGTCACGTTTAAACGACTGGGAATTGAAGCGCGTTTCACCGAAGACCTTGAACCTGAGTCGTTCGAAAAACTGATTGACGAGAATACAAAAGTTATTTACCTGGAAACCATTGGAAATCCGGGTTTTGTAATTCCTGATTTTGATGCGATAGCAGCGGTAGCGAAAAAATACGATATCCCGTTTATTGTTGACAATACGTTTGCCGGCGGTGGTTATTTATTCCGACCTATCGAGCATGGTGCTGACATTGTTGTGGAATCGGCAACCAAATGGATTGGAGGCCACGGAACCAGTATTGGCGGTGTAATTGTTGATGCCGGAACTTACAACTGGGGCAACGGTAAATTTCCCGGTTTCACCGAACCTTCTGAAGGTTACCACGGATTGAAATACTGGGACGTGTTTAATTTCGACGGGCCATTCGGAAACATTGCATTTATTATTAAAGCACGTGTTGAAGGACTGCGTGATTTTGGATCGGCAATCAGTCCGTTTAACTCTTTCCTGTTGCTTCAGGGACTGGAAACACTGTCGCTAAGAATGGATCGCCATGTGGAAAATACACTGGCTGTGGCCAAATGGCTTGAAGCGCATCCAAAAGTGGAGAGCGTAAATTACCCGGGACTGGAAAGCAGCCCGTCGTATGCCAACGCGCAAAAATATTTGCCGAAAGGTGCCGGTGGTGTGCTGTCGTTTAACGTAAAAGGAGATAAGGAAACAGCAAACAACGTGGTAAATAATCTGGAGCTTGTAAGTCACCTTGCTAACGTTGGAGACGCAAAAACCTTGGTCATTCAACCGGCGGCTACAACACACCAGCAATTGTCGGAAGAAGCTCAGGCTGCAGCAGGTGTAACTCCTACTCAGTTGCGAGTAAGTGTTGGTTTGGAACATATTGATGATATTATTGCCGACTTTGAACAAGCTTTAGCTAAAGTTTAACCAGAATAATTCACCTGCTGAATTAAAGTCAGCAGGTGAATAAATATTTTCCAACTTGATAATGTTGGTTAATTTTGCACAAACAGAAAAAAGAAGCGACCAGATTTAAAGTTGGTTCGCCAGCTACGAAAAAAACGACTATAAAATGCCATTAAATATAAACGATAAACTACCGGCAGTTGAAATACTTCGCGAGGAGAATATTTTTGTTATGGATTCTTCACGCGCATCACATCAGGATATACGACCGCTAAAAATCGTGATCTTAAACCTGATGCCACTTAAAATTAATACCGAAACCGATTTGCTTCGTTTGTTGTCAAACTCTCCATTACAAATCGAGATCGACTTTTTAAAAATAAAGGGGCATACACCTAAAAATACACCATCGTCGCATATGGCCGAATTTTACCGGACTTTTGATGAGTTGAGAAACAAAAAATACGATGGAATGATTATTACAGGAGCTCCGGTAGAACAACTCGATTTTGAAGAAGTGACCTATTGGGATGAAATGAAAGAGATCTTCGATTGGGCGGAACATCATGTAACATCATCTCTTTTTATTTGCTGGGCTGCGCAGGCTGCTTTGTTTCATTATTACCAGGTGCCCAAATTCCCACTCGATAAAAAAATGTTTGGCGTTTTCGAACATCGTTTGTCGGACAATACATTGCCGATTTTCAGAGGTTTCGACGATGCCTTTTTTATTCCTCATTCGCGACATACCGAAATTAGAAAAGAAGATATTGAAAAAGTTGATGGTTTGCAGATAATTTCGAGTTCGGAAGAAGCCGGTGTATCAATCGTAAAAGCCAAAAACGGCCGGCAGCTGTTTATTACCGGGCATTCTGAATATTCACGAAATACGCTCGATGGAGAATACAAACGCGATCTGGCTAAAAATTTACCCATCGAAATTCCCAAAAATTACTACCCTGATGATGATGCCTCGCAAACTCCGGTTATGCGCTGGAAATCAACAGCAAATCTGTTGTTCTCCAACTGGTTGAATTATTACGTTTATCAGGAAACACCTTACGACCTGGAACAAATAAATTAAGAACTGAGTGTAACCGGGCTTTCTGTTTCTCTTTTTATCTTGTAACTTTGAAATACGAATTAAAAAATCGAGATAAAATGAAAAATATAGCAGTAGTATTGGCCGGAAACGGTGTTTATGACGGTGCCGAAATTCACGAAGCAACATTAACTTTATTAGCAATTGCGCAGCAGGGGGCAGCCTATCAGTGTTTTGCTCCCGATGTGGATCAGGCACATGTGGTAAACCATATTTCAGGCGAAGAAATGCCTGAAACCCGTAATGTGATGGTTGAAGCTGCCCGTATTGCACGTGGAAACATTAAAGCTTTGTCGGAATATAATGCTGCCGATTACGATGCCATCATTTTTCCGGGTGGATTTGGTGCTGCCAAAAACCTATGCACTTTTGCTTTTGATGGCCCCGATTGTAAAGTAAATCCTGATGTTGAAAAGGCTATAAAAGCCACTGTTGATGCAGAGAAGCCCGTTGGAGCGCTGTGTATTTCGCCGGCAATAATTGCCAAAGTTTTAGGCGATGTAAAACTTACCATTGGCCAGGATAAAGGAACCGCTGATGCGCTGGAATCGTTGGGAGCCACACATGTTACTACAACACATGGCGAAATTGTTGTTGACGAAAAATATAAGGTGATCACAACACCTTGTTACATGCTGGATGCAACTATCACTCAAATTGCTGATGGTGCTTCGAATGTAGTGGCTAAAATTCTGGAGATGGCTTAGTAGAGAAGAGGTTAGTTTACAAAACTGGTTTATGAGTTCAATTCCCTATATCGATATTCACACACATCCGTTTCATAAAGAAGCGGACACTATTACGGTACAAAATATATTTCCGGGCGATGGTTTTGCAGCTTTTAACGGTCGTAATTTTTATTCGGTGGGACTTCATCCCTGGCACATTGGCACGAAAGAGGAAAACAACGAAGCGCTGCAAATGGTGGAGGAAGCGCTCGAATTTGATCATGTAATTTTTGTGGGCGAAGCCGGTCTCGACAAAATTAACGGCGGTGATTTTATTGAACAGTTGAGGGTTTTTGAGGCTCAGGCAGTAATTGCTGAAGAATACCAATATCCGCTGATCATTCATTGTGTTAAAGCAATGAATGAAGTGATGGTATTGCGTGCGAAAATGAATCCGGTAATGCCCTGGATTTTGCACGGGTATAATGGCAGTCTCGAACAGACCAAACAATTGATGGACAAGGGATTTCTATTTTCTTTTGGTAAAAGCCTGTTTCGCGATAATGCAAAAGCAATAGAGTCGTTTAAATACCTTCCTCTAAACAAAATATTCTTCGAAACCGATGAAGTAGACACAAGTGTGGAAGAAGTGTACAAGCAGGCAGCATTGTTAAAAGATACTACCGTTGAGCAACTTCAAGCGGCCGTTTGGAACAATTTCAACCAGATAGAAAATTCGTTGCTGCCGGGAAAAATGTAACCACAATTTCTTTTCTTTGCCACTGTAATAAAAAGCATTAAATAGCATGCACTGGTTAGAACGTACAGAGTTATTATTGGGAGAAGAAAAACTTGCCAAATTGAAGAATGCCAATGTGTTGGTGGTTGGTTTAGGAGGTGTTGGGGCCTATGCGGCAGAACAATTGTGCCGGGCTGGCATTGGAAAAATGACTATCGTGGATGGCGATGTGGTGGAAGAAAGTAACCGAAACCGTCAGCTACCGGCGTTAATTAGTACCAAAGGTTTACCAAAGGCCGAAATTCTGGCCAAACGTTTTTACGATATCAACCCTGATCTGGAATTAATTGTGGTAAATGATTTTATCCGCGATGAAAAAACAATAGAACTGTTACAAAGTCAGCCGTTTGATTATGTAGTTGATGCTATAGACACACTTTCTCCGAAAGTATTTCTGGTTTACCATGCGGTGCAACTGGGATTAAATGTGGTGAGTTCGATGGGCGCCGGTGGAAAAATGGATCCTTCAAAAATAGAAATCACCGATATCAAAAAATCGTACAATTGTAAACTCGCAAAAATGATGCGAAAACGCCTTGGCCGCCTGGGGCTCAAAAAGGGAGTGAAAGTTGTTTTTTCTTCCGAGGAGATTGACGAAAGTGCAGTTCGCCTGGAAGAGGGTCAAAATAAAAAATCGACGGTTGGAACAATTTCATATATGCCGCCACTGTTCGGATGTTTTATTGCGAGCGCCGTTATCCGCGATTTGACAACATAATAATTGTATGTTAAAGAAATATGTTTTTTTTAGTTTGTTAGTTCGAATAAAGGATTACCTTTGGGCTGTTAATTATCGGAAAAGTCTGACAATTAGCATTTTGGTCTTTTTTTATTGATTTTTTAAACCGGACAGATTCTCTTTCTTGTGTTTTTCTCGCGTTATTTCAATCGTTATTTAAGCTTCTTTAATACTGTATTCGAGTAACTCCTGAATGAAAACCATGTTGATAGGTTCCTTCTGGTAGTCAGTAAGAGGATATATTAACTTTAAATTATAGTATTAAAATGAACATTTACATTGGAAATTTGCCTTTCAACATGGGCGAAGAAGATTTGAGAGAAATTTTTGAAGAGTATGGCGAAGTTGCTTCAGCTAAAATTATCATGGATAAATTTACTGGTAGAAGCAAAGGTTTCGGTTTCGTTGAAATGGAAGACGATGCAGAAGCTAACAAAGCTATCGAGGAATTGAACAACGCTGAAGTTGCAGGTCGTAACATCAAAGTTAACGAGTCAAAACCTCGCGAAAACAACAACCGTGGCGGTGGTTACAACCGTGGTGGTGGTGGTTACGGACGTCGTGACCGTTACTAGGATCAGAAAAGAAATTTTTGATAATATAGAAAAGGGATTCAATTTATTTGGATCCCTTTTTGTTTTTATAAGTGCAGAATACAATCTTTTTCTATTTTTGAAATTCAATTCAATCCGATTATAATTATGAGCAATATCGTTTATCTGAACGGAGATTTTATCAATGAGGAACAAGCCAGCATTTCGCCAAACGACAGGGGATTTCTTTTAGCTGATGGTGTATATGAAGTTGCAAAATACTACAATGGAAAGGCTTTCCGTTATAAGGATCATTTGGATCGTTTAAACCGAAGTTTAGATGAAATTGGTATTGATTACGATACTGCTGAGTTGGAATCGGTTTTTATGGAATTGATTAGCCGTAACGATAAGCTTGAGAAACATGCAGGGATTTATCTGCAGATAACCCGAGGTACAGCCAAACGTTCGCACCATTTTCCTGATGATATTAAACCAACTGTGTATGCATATGCATTTGATCTGCCATCGTTTACGGATAAACTGGAAAATGGCATTAAAGTGATCGTGCGCGATGATATTCGCTGGCAACGTTGCGATATCAAGTCGGTATCGTTACTGCCAAATACAATGCTTTATAACGAAGCACACAAAAACGGGGCGGGAGAGTGTATTCTCATCCGCGATGGCCAAGTTACAGAAGCAACACATTCAAGCGTTCTTTGTGTAAAAAATGGAGTGTTAGTAACAAGGCCATTATCGAATCTGATCTTACCCGGAATCACTCGCAAAGTTATATTAGAACTGTGTGCTACAAACAATATTCCGGTTGAAGAACGTCTGTATACAAAAGAAGAACTTTATGAAATGGACGAAGTTTTTGTTGCCGGAACCGGAAGTGAGATCTGCCCTGTTGTCAAAATCGAAGATAAATTGGTTGGTAACAGGAAACCAGGAGAAACAACTCGTTTGCTTCAAAAACTATTTTTTGAGTTGGTGTAATTAGATTTCCAGCTTTAACTGATTAAGATGATGTGCAATTTGTTTTTCGTCGTTTTCTGTGAGCAGCACATCCATTGCTTTAATATTTTCTAAAACTTGTTTTTCATTTCGGGCACCGGCCAGAACGCAAGTGATTCCGGGCTGGTTTAGCGTCCATTTTAAAACCAATTGTGCTAAGGTTGCGTGTTTGGCTTCAGCAATCGGTTTTATTTTATCCAAAAATGTATTAATCCGCGACAAATTAGGCTCTTTAAAAAACGGGGTGGTCGGTCGGTGATCTCCTTCGCTGAATTTATAATCAGCGGTAATCTTTCCTGTTAAAACACCTCTTTGCAGTGGACTGTAAGCAATAATTGCCTTGTAGTTGGTAATACAGTACGGAACCACTTCATCTTCAATATTGCGGTTTACCATACTGTACGGAACCTGGTTCGATGAAAGCTTGAAATACTTCTCAGCTTTTTCCATTTCACTCATGGAATAATTGCTAACGCCACCGGCACGAATTTTCCCCTGATCTTTCAGAATTTCCAGTGCCTCCATGGTTTCTTCCACTGGTGTAGAACTATCGGGCCAGTGTTGCTGAAAAAGATCGATATAATCGGTTCCCAAACGCTTTAGACAATCTTCACACTCCTTTATCACACTTTCTTTGCTGCCCAGACGGTACAGACTGACTTGATTTCCCTGGTTGTCAAAAGTCTTTTCATAATGAACATGACCGGATTTTCGATCCCATACCAATCCAAATTTAGTTAACAGCTCAACTTTACTTCGTTTGCCTTTTATGGCTTTCCCAACGAATTCTTCACTCTGCCCAAAACCATAAACCGGTGCAGTGTCAATAGTAGTCATTCCGTTTGCAATGGCTGCTTCAATGGCTTTTACCGACTCCTTTTCCTCGGCTCCGCCCCAAAACCATCCGCCAATGGCCCAGGCTCCAAAAGTTATTGGTGTAATTTTTACGTCTGATGAAGGTAACTGTACTTTATCCATTATTTTGACTTTTCGGGTGACAATATCACGGGAAGTTAGGGATAAAATTTAACTTATCGAAGACCAGTCGAAACTCGTATCTTTCGACGAAAGTAAGTTGTTTAATAAGAGCTGGTTCTGTTCTTTTTGTAAAAACGGATCGTCGTCGAGAATATCGTTGGCGGTATTTCGGGCAAGCTGTAAAATTTCACCGTCTTTACCGAGGTTGGCAATTTTCAGGTCGAAACCCATGCCACTTTGTTGCGTGCCTTCCAAGTCGCCGGGACCACGTAATTTCATGTCAACTTCCGCAATTTCAAAACCATCGTTGGTGCGTACCATTGTTTCCAGTCGTTTGCGGCTTTCGGTGCTTATTTTGTACGACGACATTAAAATACAATACGATTGTTCGGCTCCACGTCCCACACGACCACGTAACTGGTGTAACTGCGACAATCCAAATCGTTCGGCACTTTCAATTACCATAACCGCAGCATTTGGCACATCAACACCGACTTCAATAACCGTTGTGGCAACCATAATCTGGGTATCGCCACGTTTAAATGCCTGCATGGCATTCTCTTTAATATTGGGTTTCATCTTCCCGTGAACCATGCTGATTTTATAATCCGGGAATGTCTCCGAAATATGACGATAACCTTCTTCCAGATTTTTCAGGTCCATTTTTTCCGATTCGGAAATAAGCGGATAAACTATGTAAACCTGAGTGCCCTTTTCAATTTGTTGCTGCAAAAAACGGTTTAACTGTGCTCTTCTGTTCTCGAAAAAGTGCATGGTTTGAATCGGTTTACGTCCGGGAGGAAGCTCATCGATAATCGATACATCCAGATCGCCGTATACCGTCATAGCCAGGGTTCGCGGAATTGGAGTAGCTGTCATTACCAAAATATGAGGCGGAATCAAATCATTCTTTTTCCAGAGTTTGGCACGTTGCGCTACACCAAAACGGTGTTGCTCGTCAACGATGACAAGTCCCAATCGTTTAAAATTAACCGTATCCTCAATTAGCGCGTGTGTGCCGATTATAATTTGCATGGCTCCCGATTGCAAAGCCTCGTGTATTTCCCGGCGCTGCTTAACTTTTGTCGACCCTGTTAACAAGCCTACATTTATTCCCATGCCGTCCACCATTCTGGAAATCGACTGGTAATGCTGCTGTGCAAGAATTTCGGTTGGTGCCATTAAACAACTCTGAAACTCGTTGTCCATCGCCAGTAGCATCGTCATCAGTGCAACCAGCGTTTTTCCGCTTCCCACATCGCCTTGCAACAGGCGGTTCATTTGCGATGTTCCGTTAACATCACGGCGGATTTCTTTTATCACCTTTTTCTGCGCATTGGTGAGATTAAATGGCAGGTATTTCTCGTAAAACGTATTAAAATTATACCCAACCTTTTCGAAATGAAAACCTTTAAACTTCTCATTTCGGTTATGTTTTATCGCAAGAATTTTTAACTGAATGAAAAACAGTTCCTCGAATTTTAAACGGAACGTTGCGTTTTTTAGCTCCATAGTTTTTTCCGGCTTGTGAATGGCCGAAAGTGCCTGCTCAAGCGGCATAAGTTTAAGTTGCGTGGTCAGATAATCTGGCAAGGTATCTTTAATCTTACCTTTTACCAGCCCCAAAAGCGTCAATTGGAATTTATTGATCGTTTTCGAGGTAAGAAAATGTTTTTTCATTTTCTCTGTCGTATTGTAATGCCCCTGAAACAGTCCGATTGGTTTTAACTGAATTTCTTCTTCAGTTTCCATCTCGGGGTGCACCACACTAATTCTTCCGCCAAACAAAGCCGGTTTGCCAAAAACGATGTACGTTTTTCCGGCCAGGAGATGCTCTTTTTGCCATTTTATTGCTCTGAACCACACCAGTTCAATGGTGCCCGTATCATCTGAAAAACGCCCCACCAGACGTTGTTTTGCTCCGGTGCCAACGGTTTCCATTGCTCGCAAGGTGCCTTTCACCTGGATGTAAGCCATTTCTGTATTAATATCCGAGATCTTATAAAATTTGGTACGGTCGATGTATTTATACGGATAATAATAAATCAAGTCTCTGAACGTTTTAATCTTCAGTTCCTTGAACAATATATCCGCACGTTTTGGGCCAACGCCGGGTAAGAATTTTATTTCCTGATCGAGAAAATCTGGCATGCAGCAAATATACATAATCACCGAAAGTGCAACAACAAGCCGTTAAAATGAAACAATAAAAAATATTGACTTAGCCGGGATCAAATTAAAAATCGGAATAATTTTTGTTAACAATTGAAAAGTATTTTATGATAATAAATCTTAAAAAATCATATAACCTATTATTTAGCAAACGGAAAACTTTATATTTACTCATCGTTCTGTTTCACTATTTGTAATGAAGCAGAATTGAAAACTACCAATACATTAAAACAAAGCCAATGAAAGAGAAAATTATCCATGTTGAGAACATCGTAAAAACTTATAAGGTCGGAACGCAGGAAGTTAAAGCACTTCGTTCAGTTTCCATTGATATTTACAAGGGCGAGTATGTTGCCATTATGGGAGCCTCGGGATCGGGGAAATCAACACTGATGAATATTATCGGTTGTTTAGATACCCCAACCAGTGGAAAATATGTGCTGAATGGGAAAGATGTAAGCAGCCTGTCGGACGATCGTTTGGCCGAAATCAGAAACTCTGAGATTGGGTTTGTTTTTCAGGTATTTAACCTGCTTCCCCGAAACTCTGCACTCGAAAATGTAATGCTACCGCTTGTTTATGCCGGCAAACGTAAAGCCGAACGTAAAAAAATGGCCGAAGCAACCTTGGTTGATGTTGGTTTGCAAGACCGTATGGAGCACAAACCAAATGAACTTTCCGGTGGTCAGCGTCAGCGTGTGGCAATTGCAAGAGCATTGGTGAATAATCCTGCCTTGCTTTTAGCCGATGAACCTACGGGAAACCTCGATTCAAAAATATCAGAAGAGATTATGAAACTGTTTGCCGATATACACCGAAAAGGAAATACGCTGGTTATGGTAACACACGAAGAAGATATTGCCATGCACGCGCATCGTATTATTAGGTTAAAAGATGGGGAAGTTGAGTCGGATGTGATTAATGAGAATCCGATTTATTAACTTTGCAATTGTTTACAACAGCATATCCCGAATGGTAAACATCTCGGGATTTTTTATGTTTCAAAATTTGTAAAAGAACGATAAAATGTCAGGAGAATTTAAAATATATACAAAAACCGGCGATGATGGAACTACCGGCCTTGTTGGTGGCAGTCGTGTAAAAAAATACGATCTGCGTTTGGAAAGTTATGGTACCGTTGATGAATTGAATGCATGCATCGGAGTTATTCGATCGTTCGAAATTGGTGCCGACGTTCAGGAATTGCTTCTGAAAATTCAGAATAAACTTTTCAACATAGGTTCGCGGCTGGCTTCGGATGAAAAAGGGGAGGAATTTACAGCACAACTGATTATAAAAGCAGAAGATATTGAAATGCTTGAAAAAGCAATCGATGCCTATCATGAGGAGCTTCCTGAATTACGAAACTTTATACTTCCCGGCGGAGAACTGTCAGCAGCTCAATGCCATATGGCGCGAACAATTTGCAGAAGGGCAGAACGCCGAATTGTAGAATTTTCGGAACAAACACCTGTACAACCTGAATTGATAAAATTCATTAATCGTCTTTCTGATTATCTTTTTGTTCTGGCACGAAAACTTAGTCACGACAAAGGCGTAGACGAAACAAACTGGGAGTATTAATATTTTTTTTTACTGAAAGTTTTTTCGTATTGTTTTTTTGTTATATTCGCGCCAAATAAAAAAATCGAGTTTAACCACGTAAAATTTAGGCACATGTATTGGACTCTGGAATTAGCATCGAAATTGGAAGATGCGCCCTGGCCGGCAACAAAAGACGAATTAATTGATTATGCAATACGTTCAGGCGCTCCGCTTGAAGTAATTGAAAATTTGCAGGAGATTGAGGACGAGGGGGAGATGTATGAAAGCATCGAGGATATTTGGCCGGATTATCCTAGCAAAGATGATTTCTTTTTTAACGAAGATGAATATTAAGAATTGAAAAAGATATTAAAAAGCACGCGTCGGATGACGGGTGCTTTTTTTGTCCTTTTCTACAGGCTTAACGTTTTCCAGCCGTCCTTGAGATAGTCTGATAACGGAATTCCCATCCCTTTCACATCAACACCAAGTTCAGCCAGTTTCTCGTCAACTCCATACATTTTAGCACAGTATAAACAGGCTTCTGTTTTAACACCTGCTTCCTGCATCTTTTTTATGTAATCCTGAATCATTTCATTTTCAGCGGTAAGTTTAGCCGACGGTCCCCAGATAATCAGAACTACTTCATCAAACCAACCTTGTTTTTTGGCGTTGTAAGTGTACATAAATGCCATTTTTTCGGCCACTTCCGGATCGCCACTGGTCCATAATACCGCCAGTTTATTTTTATTTTCTTCCATCGATTTGTTATTTGTTGCCATTGTTACACTGCAAAGCAGGATTAAAAGTAATAGTACTACATTACGTTTCATAATATTAGGTTTTAAATGTGTTTTGCTATTTCTTTAATCGGAATTAAATCGAATTCCGAGTACTCGGTCAACTTGCTTTTCGCGATAAATTCTTTATTCAATAAAAACAGTTTACTGTTGAATTTATCTTGCGGAAAAGTGTTTTCTTCCGAGAACTCTTCCATGTCAAATTCGGTAAAATTGAGTTCGCAAGCCGATAATTCCCAGCCATTTTCTTCGTTCATGAATAACAACGGCAAACCGTGTGTTCTGCAGATTATAGGACGTTCTTCATAAATCTCACATTTGTGATTATTCAGAAAAATACAACTCGATTCATCGTTGTTACTATTTATAACCGGTTTCTTTTCGCCCTTTTTCAGAGCTTCAACAATGCTGTAAAATTCTACAGGAAAGATACTGTAATCCATACAGCACAGGTCGCAACCCGCTTTACACATCATGTGATTTTTGTGTTGCTCTTCCAGTTTGTTTGATAAGGTATCAATGTCGTTTCGTAATGTTTTGTAAGCTCTAAATTCCATAATATTTCAATCATTTTCACAATTACAAAGGTAAGGAAACAAAAGAAAGGTCGGGAACACCGATATTTGTTTATCCGAAAAGAGAAGTCTGCATTTAGTAAAACAATTTCAGCAAATAGTAGTATATTTGCTAAATACCACAGAATAGAACAGAACAGTAATTTGTAACATGAAAAAATCAATTTTAAACCTAATCCTAATTTTTTGTGCTTTTGCTGTATTTGCACAGAATGAAAATCTCGATTTTTTAGATCCTTCACTTCCCACAGATGAGCGTGTTGATATGCTGGTATCGCAAATGACGCTTCAGGAAAAGATCGATCAGCTGGAATTTACATCAAAAGCAATCGACCGTTTACAGGTGCCTGAATACAACTGGTGGAACGAATGTTTGCACGGTGTGGCCAGAGCAGGTTATGCAACGGTTTTTCCGCAGTCGATAAGTATTGCAGCATCGTGGGATGCCGATTTGTTAAACCGGGTGGCTGTGGCCATTTCGGACGAAGCCCGGGCAAAACACCATGAGTTTGTTCGGCGCGATAAACGTGGAATTTACCAGGGACTTACTTTTTGGTCGCCAAACATTAATATTTTCCGCGATCCGCGCTGGGGACGGGGCCACGAAACCTACGGCGAAGATCCTTATCTGACCGGAATTCTGGGAACCGAGTTTGTAAAAGGACTTCAGGGCGACGATCCAAAATACCTGAAAGTGGTTGCCACTGCAAAACATTATGCCGTCCATTCAGGTCCCGAACCGTTGCGCCACGAATTTAATGCCTTGGTGAGCGAACGCGACCTTCGCGAGACCTATTTGCCTGCCTTTCGTATGTTGGTGAAAGACGGTGGTGTTTATTCCGTTATGGGAGCGTACAATCAGTTTCGTGGCTATCCGTGTTGTGCCAGCGACGAGTTATATAACATTCTTCGTAACGACTGGGGATTTGATGGTTACGTCGTTTCTGATTGCTGGGCCATTTCTGATTTTTATACTTTCCAGGATTTCTCAGAAGATGCCGCAGAAGCAGCAGCCGTTGCGGTTAAAGCCGGTACTGATTTAAACTGTGGAAGTTCTTACCGCCATCTTAACGAGTCGGTTGAACGTGGTTTGATTACAGAAGATGAGATTGATATCGCCGTGAAACGCTTGTTTACCGCACGTTTTAAGCTGGGGATGTTCGATCCGGACGAAGAAGTGCCTTATGCACAAATTCCTTTCTCAGTAAATTCTTCGGAAGAAAACGATGAGCTGGCGTTAGAAGCCGCTCGTAAAAGTATTGTTTTGCTCAAAAACCAGGATCAAACACTGCCGCTTTCGAAAGACATTAAAACACTTGCTGTTATTGGCCCAAACGCCGATAACTGGGAGTCGCTGGTTGGAAATTACAATGGTATTGCCAAAAATCCGGTTACCGTTTTGAAAGGATTACAAAATAAATTACCAAACACCAAAATCCTTTATGCTGAAGGTAGTCATTTGGCAAAAGGAGTTAGTAACCTGCATGCGATTCCATCCGCGTTTTTACAAACCGAAGATGGTAAACAAGGCGTAAAAGGAGAGTATTTTAATAATGCCAAATTTGAGGGAGAACCGGTTTTTACCAGAATCGATGAAAACATAAATTTTTACTGGGAAGCTAACGCTCCAACTCCTGAAATGAATGACGATGACTTTAGTGTGCGCTGGACAGGCTACATCGTTCCGAACGTATCGGGTGAGTATAGAATCGGGAGTTGGGGAATGCCAAAACTCGATATCTGGGTTGAAGGAGAAAAATTATTAAGTCATAACTCAGAACATCATGCCTTTCATCACGAGAAGGCTGTAAAAATGGAGGCGGGCAAAAAGTACAAATTTGTATACGAATATGCCAACGATCACGGCGATGGCGATGCCAAACTGCTGTGGGCCATTCCAAATAAAAACCTTAAACAAGAGGCCGTAGAAGCGGCTCAACAAGCCGACGCTGTTGTTTTGGTACTTGGCCTTTCTCAACGTCTTGAAGGCGAGGAGATGCAATTGAAAGTTGATGGTTTTGAAGGAGGCGATCGCACACATTTAAAACTTCCTGAAACGCAGCGAGAGTTGATGAAAGCTGTAAAAGCCACAGGAAAACCTGTAATTCTTGTTTTATTAAACGGAAGTGCACTGGCTGTAAACTGGGCCGACGAAAACCTGGAGGCCATTCTATCTGCAGGTTATCCGGGGCAGGAGGGAGGAAACGCTGTTGCTGATGTATTATTGGGTGTTTATAACCCGGCAGGACGTTTGCCGGTTACCTATTACAAATCGGTTGATCAGTTGCCGCCGTTCGAAAATTATGATATGGAAAACCGTACTTACAAGTACTTTAACGGCGAGCCACTTTACCCGTTTGGCTTTGGATTGAGTTACACTTCATTTACATATTCCGATATTAAATTGGCCAAAAAAGCCAAAATTGGCGATCCGATTGAAATTACTGCAAAAGTTACGAATAGCGGAAAAATAAACGGCGAAGAGGTTGTGCAGTTGTATTTAAAAGATCTGGTCGCATCAACACCCCGTCCGAAATATCAGTTAGAGGGTTTTCAGCGAATAAACTTGAAAGCCGGCGAATCAAAAACAGTAAAGTTTGTTCTGGAGCCGCGTCAGTTTTCAATTATTGGGGCAGATGAAAAGCGTGTTATCGAACCCGGAGATTTTACCATTTTTGTGGGCGGAAGTCAACCGGAAGGAAAAGGCAAAAACGGAATTTCAAAAACGATTGAACTGAAAGGAAATGACACTTTTATTGATTAGGATAGAAATACATTAAATATAAATAAGGTCTGCTACTCTCTGATTAGCAGGCCTTTTTTAATTTGATTCTATCAAGACACACTTTTTCATAGAGAAATATGATCTGTATTAAAAGTACCGTATTTACTGGTAGTTTGTCATCATAATGAACATATGGGTGATTGTAAAGGAAGACGATTATAGGATATAATGAAATTATGTCATAAATTGATGTAAAACCAATCGCTGTTTAATTGTTAAAACCTTTATTAATCATGAAAAAGTATTTAGTTTTAATTGTAATGGCACTGGCCATTGTGATTGTTTCTTGTGAAAAAACGGAAGAAATTTCTGTAGTAAATCCCGATCAGGTTGAGTTTATTACACATTCTGAAGTGGTAATCCCGGGGCAATATATTGTATTGCTCGAATCCTCTAATTTAAAATCCGCTTATAAAACTAAGGTTGAAGCAGATCATGCAGTAGCTCTAAAAGCGATTAAAATAAGCAATGCAGCTCAAATTAATATTGGTGAACCTAAAATGGTTTACAGCCAAACTATTGAAGGAGTTGTTGTAAATATCAGTGAAGAGGAAGCCAACACATTGATGTCGGCAGATGGTGTTCACGGTGTTTATCCTGATAAAATGGTAACATTGAAAAAACCGGGTACAGACCCTGATGATTTGCCCGAAGAGGTTGTTCCTTATGGAATTATCAGGGTTGGAGGGGGAGCCACTTATTCCGGAACTCATAAAGCCTGGATAATTGACACAGGTATTGATATGGACCATCCTGATCTTAATGTTGATCAGACACTGGGTGCTACTTTTATCACCAGGACTACAACTCCGGAAGATGATAATGGTCACGGATCGCACTGTGCTGGTATTGTTGCCGCAATTGACAACGAAATTGGAGTTGTTGGAGTAGCAGCAGGTGCAACGGTTGTCCCTGTAAAAGTTCTGGATAAAAGAGGCTCAGGAGCATATTCGGTAATCATTGCCGGTGTTGATTATGTTGCAGCGAATGCAGAAACCGGTGATGCCGCTAATATGAGTTTGGGAGGCGGTGTTTATGAACCAATTGATGATGCTGTTATTGCATTAGGCGAAGCAGGAGTTATGGTGGCACTGGCCGCCGGTAACGAAAGCGATGATGCTAATAACCATTCGCCTGCCCGTGCAAACGGTACAAATATTTATACCGTTTCAGCAATGGATGTAAACGATGAATTTGCTTATTTTTCAAATTATGGAAATCCACCAATTGATTATTGTGCTCCCGGAGTAAGCATCCTGTCTTGCTACAAAAGTGGTGGTTTTGCAACAATGAGCGGAACATCAATGGCTGCACCACACGTTTGTGGATTGTTATTGGCAACCGACGGAGATTTAACCACAGATGGTTACGTAATTGGCGATCCTGACGGAGATTCAGACCCAATTGCGCATATGTAATTAAATTAATTAAATGAAAACCCCGATTGGTACAATAAAGGCGCAGCAATTAGCTGCGCCTTTTCAATTACCCTTCGCATAGATAATCTATCTTCCAATGCGATATGAAAATTTCACAAGGAAGACGTTATGTGGTTTCTCATCAAAAAGATCACTTATGTCGTTACCAAAATCAAATTTACCCATGTTGTTATAACAGCCGCGGTTTTGCGACCACACCAGGTAGATCATCGAACCAGGGCGATATTCCCATCGAACAACCAGGTTCGACAGAAATTCTTTCACGTTAAAATCGGGATTGTTGAAACTATAGTCGGTTGTACCGTTTAACGTTTCATCAATGTTGTATACACTGTTTTGGGCATCGTATGTAATTTGTTCTCCGGTAAATAAAGCATAACGGTTGTCAATATCTGAGGCTTTACTATCAGTTATATACTTAAAGGCATCATAATCGCCTGTTGCAATAAAAGGCTGTCCCCAAAACTGTACCGTAAGATCTGGCGTAATATTGTAGTTTACTCGAATCGACGTACTAAATGTTTTGCGATTAATGGTACCCATGATGTAACGTTTGTCGTTACCGTAATCTTGCTGTGTAATGTACTGAAGCCGGTTGTCGCTTACCCCGAATTCCGGACTAATCTCAATTTGCATTGCTTTTATCGGGCGATAACCAAATTCTATCTCAAAACTTTTACTTGAGAAATAACCATTTTCGTTGCTCCAGTTCATTCCTCCATCGGCACCATAGGTAAATTTCTTCTGAGGATTTGAGAATACACCGGCATAAAAACTGTGGTTTCCCGAAAGTTTTAACGACGGACCACCGCGCAGTGCCGAATGCGAAAGCTGCTCGCCATTAATATTTACACTCGAAAAGGCATTCCAAAAGTTTTTAAACTGCGCATGTCCGTTAATATTACCACCGGCTCCAACTAAATCGCCACCAAAATCATAATTGGTCCACTGGTTAAAATTAAGCCCCATACTTCTGAAAATGGAGAATGGTTCGTACCAGCGATATCCGGCCCAAAATGCCTGCATAATATCGTCAACTTCAGGGGTGTAACCAATATCGTTTATTTCCAGTCCCGGGGATTTCCAGCTAAATATTCCGGCAAATTTGAATCTACCTCCTGTTTTCCCCAATGTGAATTTACCACCTGTTCCGGCCAGCGAAGTTCTTGTTGAATCGAGTGTCACATAATCGGCATCAGGGCGCTGATAGGTGCGCGAATATGATGTTTGAGTATTAAGAATTGCTTCTTCGCTACCCTCAACACGACTAAAATAAACTCCGGCGTCAACAAACCAGTCCTTGTTGTGCCACTTGTGTACAAAATCGATTCCACCGGTGTAGGCACTTTTATGAAGGAAATCCAGGTGACTGTCATCGATTTTTCGGTTGACGGCTGTAAACATTCCTCCAACGTAGGTATTTCCTTCATCAAAATCTTTTTGAACCCTGCCCACAAAATAATTGGTTAAGGGCTCAACCACTTGTTTACGGTCGGCACCCGGTCCTTTAATTTTTGCTTTTTCTTCGGCGGTAACACTTTCAATAACACCAACCGACCAACCGTTTTTAGTTTTTCCGGTGACTTTTGCTGCTCCCAGAATTCGGGTAAAGTCAGGATTTTCGGCATATTCATTATCATTTAAGTCAGCCGAATAATGCGGGCGACGTCCGATTCTGCGTGAGTAAAACAGGTTATTGGCCGACTGGTTACCGTCGCCAAACGCAAGTTTATACGACAGGATATTATTTCCTTCAATAAAGAATGGTCGTTTTTCACGGAAAAAGGTTTCGTAGGTACTTAGGTTAACCTGCGATGGGTCGGCTTCAACCTGGCCAAAATCAGGGTTGATCGTGAGGTCCATGGTGAGGTAGTTGGTAAGACCAATTTTTGCATCCAAACCGGCATCAAAACCACTCGATTTCCCCGACTCCAGAAATGGGTTTTCAGGTACCTCTTCAAAACGCTCGGTGCGGGCAACCATGTATGGTGTAACATTCATCGAATTTTTGGGCTTAATATTTTTAATGCCCCGCATAATTCCAAACTGTGAAGTAAAACCGGCTGTTTCGCGTTTCATTGGTTGCCATGATGATAATTCGTCTTCGCGAAAAATGTAACGAAATATATTCAGTCCCCATACCTGTTCCTCACTTTCTTCAAAACGAAGCTGGGTGAGTGGAATTCGCATCTCTGCGTTCCATCCTTTTTTTGTAAGCGATGTTTTTGCATACCAGATCGGGTCCCAGGTATCGTCTTCGTTATCGCCATCGTTGGTGCTAACCATATCCGATCGCACTCCTGCGGCCGAAACGATAAATGCAAACGAGGTTCGTTTATCAAAATAAGAGTCGATATATAAACCGGCCAGATCGCCTTCTGTTTCATCGCGGCGTGTCATTCGCATTGAAATGCTGTCAGGGTCATCTAACGAACGGATGGCCACATACAGGTTGTTGGCGTCGTATAGAATGGCGTATTCTGTTTGTCGGGTTGGCGCTTCTCCTTCGTTGGGTTCATGTTGAATAAAGTTGTTTTCCCAGTTGGCATTTTGCCACTCGGGTTCGTCGAAAACACCGTTAACAGTAATGTTGAGATTTTCGGCTGTTGTAGCTGTGTACGTTCGTTTTTCCTGTGCCGAGATGAATTGAAATAAAAGTAAAAATAAGAGAACAGTTGCTTGTTTCATTGACATGGTTTTCCAATAAGACTGCTAAACTTGCGATCTGTTACAGATTTTATTTAACTTTTTTAGGTTAATTTTTTAGTCTGCTACTTTCCATAATAATATTGATTGCCCCGAGATAGAAAAACCAGGCAGCAGCAGCCATTAAAATATGACTGACCGACAAATAATTAAACCATTGGTGAATGGATAACTGATTCATAAAAACAAGTGCCGCAATTGCTGCAAACAAAACTCCTATGAGAATAAATTTACTGGATTTATTTCGTGTTTTTAGGTATAAAAATCCTTCGAGCGAGAGAACAATAAACATTAATCCGTATCCTGAATGAAACTCAACATAAAAGAAATTGAGGGTAACTACGGTTAGGGTTAAAAAGATTAAAAACTCAACAATATTCAATATACTTAATAGCTGCACGATTTTATTCGAAAGCTGAATGCGGGTATGTTCAATGGCTGCACGTTCAACAAACATTATCGAAAACATGCTGGTTATCCAGCCCGGCAGTTTCCAGTAAAAATTAAAATGGTACAAAAAGGCATGTCCGATCAGTCCGCCAAAGGCCGTGGCAATTCCCATCAATAAAAAATAAAGTTTGAAGTAGATGAATACCTTTTCGGTTTTGTTCTTTCTGTGAATTTTGTAGGCGAAAATAAAACACAACACCGAAACAAGAAGGTCGGTAAGGGTTACAACAGGTTCGTCGATTTTGATTCCGAAAAGGAATATCGTGTTTATTTCTTCCATTAACAGATTTGTGTTTCAGTAACTAACACGCATATTAGAGAATAAAAAACTGGTTTAATTTTTGTTTAAAACCGCAGAGATATTTTATTTAATGCGTAGTTTTATCAAAATTCCAAATAAGCATCGAGAAATCCAAATTATGAGAACGGGTGACCTTATGGTTCTTTTTTTTGCAGTGTTTTCACTTATCTCGGTTAATGCCCTTAGCCAGGATAAAATTCACACTGTCTATCTCATTCCCGGTCAGGGAGCCGATGCCCGTTTGTATAAAAATCTGGAGCTCGACACGGCGTATCAGGTGAAACATATCGATTATTTCACTCCCGAAAAAGATTGGGATATGGAAACCTTTGCGCGTCAGTTGGCGAAACAAATTGACACCACTGAAACTTATTCGATAATTGGAGTGTCGTTGGGTGGGATGCTGGCCACCGAAATGACCGATCTTTTGCACCCTGAAAAGGTGATCGTTATTTCGAGTGCGAAAAGCAGGAAAGAGTTCCCGGGGCGGTACCGTTTTCAAAAGGTAATTCCGGTGCATCGGCTGGTTCCCGGTTTTGCTATTAAAATGGGCGCAAAAATATTGCAACCTATTGTTGAACCTGACAGAAGCAAAGACAAAGCAACTTTTAAAAGTATGTTGCGAAATAAGGATCCTGAGTTTTTGAAACGAACTACGACTATGATCCTAACCTGGAAACGTGAAACTTACAATACAAAAATTGTACATATTCATGGTGATTTGGATAAAACCTTACCTCCTCGTTTTGTTCAGTACGATTACCTGGTGGAAGATGGTTCGCACATGATGGTGTTGACACGCGGAGAATTAATCAGCGAAATTGTAAATAATATTATGAAAGAATAAATTGCGCAACTTATCGGATTCTTCTTTGGTTTTCCTTAACTTACCATCAGAAACAGAAATAGTCGATTATGCACAATACTTTAAAACTCCTGACCTTTATTTTAGCAAGCATTATTTTGCCAACACAAGTAATAGCACAGATAGAAACAACTATTTTTGAAGTGGGCAAAAAAGATGATAAAAATGTTGTCTCGTTTTTTACCAACCGAGTGATAGAAGTTAACGCAGATAATTCATACACATTTAAAAATAGTAGTACACAACAAACTAACACACTTTATTTTTGTAATTACAATTACGATAACGATTCCATTGGATTAAATTTAAGGGCCGTTAACCTTTCTGATACGTATCCGACCGAAAAGTTAAAGCATAATATTATGTACGATATATACGAGTATAATCGTATGCAAAAAGGAATCAAGAACTTTTATATTGTTGTTGGCGGATACGGTAAAACTTTTGATAAACAGATACATGAATACATGCATCGTTTAAAAACAAATTACGGTGATTCGCTTTTCCATCAGGCTTCAATAACTGTTTTTGCATGGGGAACGGAAGATAAAGTTTATAAGTATTATAATGCGCTACGTGTGTCGAAAAGGGGAGCAGCCGATTTTGCTATATTTCAGCACATGCTCGATGAGTTTATGGGGGATACGGAATTTTGGGAAGTTCATCCCAAAGACATTAACATAAGCATTCTTTTTTCGTCGATGGCAAACGAAATGTTCCGAAGTTATATTCTCGAAAGAGAAAAACAGAATATTCCCCTGGTAAAAACATATAATGGAATAATATTCGTTGGAAGTGTCGCTCCCCGCAATGTCTTTGAAGAAGGTAAAGCCTTTCATAATCTTGGAGAAATGACTGATACGGTTCGTTTGGTTGTTAATTCAAAAGATATTTTACTAAAAATGTCGAGTTTGGCCCACCTGAAGAATCGCATTGGAAACAAAGGACCTAAGAATCCCGAAGAATTACCTGACTTTGTAAAAATGTCGAATATCAAGGCATTAATTACAAAAGAAGATATGAAACGTATGGGGCACGATTATGTGCTTACCAATCCTGTGGTTCAGGATGCTTTGCTTGAAATGGCTGAAAATAATATTTCCGGCAAAAAGTCAGACTAAATTACCTCAATCTTGTTTTTTGTTTGAATGGAGAAGTCGAAACAGGTGGTTTTGGAATAAATCCTTAGTTTTGGCACTCCAATTAAATAACTATGGCTAAAAAGAAATTATTGTGGGGAGCCGTGATGGCTATTTTTCTGGCCTCGTGCGGAGCTCCAAAAGTATTGACCACCCAAAAAACTGAAGCAACAAATTTTGAAGCAACAGGAAATTATTCGCAGGCTGTAACGGCCTGGGCGAGTTATTTCGAAACAACAGCGAATGAAGAAGTAGCAGGAGCCGATTTTGCTCAGGCAGCAAAAACAGCATTTAAAGCTGAGAATTCGGCGCAGGCAATTAGTTGGTTTGATCAGGCACGTTATAAAAATTATGCCGATGCTGAAATGTATCAAACACTGGCAGCTATTTACAAACAAGAGGATAACTTGTCGAAAGAATTGTCGGCACTGGAATATATCATCGAAAATTACGGAACTGACAATAATGATGTAAATTCGCGTTTACTGGCCATTTACACCGAAATTGATGCAAACGATAAAGCATTGGCAGTTTGGGAAACCCTGGATAGCGAATCGAAGAATACGGAAGCAAATCTGGATAATTATTTTACAGTGAACAAGGCTCTGGAAAATGAAGCCGTTTGCGACAGTCTTGCTAAGGTATTACTTGAAAAAAATCCTGAACATTTAAACGCTTTGGATTGGAACGCCAGGAAATATTACTGGGCCGGACAAAACCGCTACGAGCGTGAGATGGCGATATACAATGCGAACAAAACCCGTAAAAATTACAATACTCTTTTAAAAGAACTGGATTTGGTTACAGCCGATTTCAAAAAAGCTTTACCTTATCTGAATAAACTGTGGAAGGCAAAACCCGGAAAAGTTTATGCCGGTTATCTGGCTAATATTTACGCCCGGTTTGGCGACGAAGAAAAGACAGATTATTATAAAAACTATATGAAGTAAAAAAAAAGGCTGCTAATCAATTAGCAGCCTTTTTTTTGGATTTACCATCCTCCGCCAAGTGCTTTGTACAAGTTTATATTGGCTTCCAAACTTTTTTGCAACAACTCGGAATAATAGAGCTCGATATTAAAAAGCGCACGTTCTGCATCCAGCACTTCCAGGTAGCTGGTAACACCGCCGTCGTATCGTTGCCGCGAAAGTTCTGCTGCATTTTGCGATGCTTCCAATTGTTGACGTGTAAATTTCAGTTCATCGGCAAGAGTAGTTATGTATATCAATGCATCTTCAGTTTCCCTAAATGCTGAAAGTACCGCTTTTTCATAGTTGTATTTCATTTGGTCTCTTACTTCCCACTGTGCTTCAACGCGGCGTTTGTTTTTCCCGAATTGAAATATCGGCCCAAACAGGTCAGCACCGGCCGAACCAATAAAAGCATCATCCGAATTAAAATCAGCCAAATCGGCGCTGGCAATCCCCAATAATCCGGTTAAACTGATTGACGGAAAACGCATTGCCTGTGCCACACCGATTCGGGCATTTTGTGCTTTTAGCATCTGTTCAGCTTGAAGCACATCCGGGCGACGTTCCAGTAATTCCGAAGGTAATCCAGTCGGAACAATCCCTGGCAACTGAAGATCTTCAATTGTCGTTTCAGTAATAATAGGCGCCGGGTTTTGTCCGATTAATACACTAAGTGCGTTTTCAGTAAACGCGATAGAACGCTGGTAAACCGGAATAGCAGCTGCTGCAGTAGCCTCCTGAATTTGTGCCTGGTTAAGGTCAATCTCAGGGACGATACCTTTATCAAAACGTTCCTTGATGATTCGGTGCGATTCTTTTCTTGATTCAAGCGTTCGTTCTGCAATTACCAGTCGGTTTTTATAGTCGAGCAAGGTATGATAGGAAATGGCTACCTGCGAAACCAAACTTAACTCCAAAGCTTGTAATCCATATTCCGAAGCCAATAAATCTGCTTGTGCAGCTTCGGTTGCTCTCCGGTATTTGCCCCAGAAGTCAATTTCCCAATTCAGGTTTGTAGTTGCCGTTAACGACGACATTGCCGAAAGGGCAGGAGCCTGCGTATTTCCATAAGCAAATGATGCTGAATAAGAAAACTGGGGATAAAGATCGGCTTTGGCCATTCCCAGGTAAGCTCGTGCTTCATATATACTTGATACAGCCATTAAACGGTCTAGGTTTTTTGCCAGTGCCGAGTCGATAAGATTGGCCAATACGGGATCATTAAAAAGTACCTGCCAGTTTATGGTATCTGCTTCTGTTGCCTCACTATTCTGAAAACGATAATTTTCCGGTGTCTGCATTTCAACCTGTTGGAATTTCGGACCAACCATGCAGCTGCTTACGAATAGCAGCAGTGTCACACTCAATAAACTGTATATTTTATTTCGTTTCATTTTCATCATCTTTAAGGTTAGCTCTGTTTCTTTTGTTGGTCTGCCGCCGTCATTGCCTCTCGTTTCTTTTCGTAGCCGGCAATTTTTCCAATAAATACAAACAACATCGGGTAGAAGAATACGCCGAGTAAAGTGGCAACACTCATACCTCCCAGTAGCGCCATACCCATAACTTTACGTGCTTCGGCACCGGAACCGGATGCAACGACTAAGGGGAAAATACCCAGAATAAAAGAAAAGGCAGTCATAAGAATCGGGCGGAAACGAGAGCGGGCAGCTTCAATTGCCGCATCAAAAAGGCTCTTTCCTTTATCAAATTCATCTTTGGCAAACTCAACGATCAGAATCGCGTTTTTGGCAGCCATACCAATAAGCATTACAAAACTAACCTGTGCGAAAATATTGTTCTCGAAAGTTGGGCTTACCAGGCGGCCTAACCAAAGCGCGAATAAAGCTCCAAAAATAGCAAACGGTGTTCCCAGTAAAATACTAAATGGTAATGACCAGCTTTCGTACTGTGCAGACAGAATCAGGAATACAAAAAGCAATGAGAAGATCATGATAACTCCCAACGATCCGGAAGCTTGTTTTTCCTGGTACGACATGGCATTCCATTGGTAGCCCATGTCGGCCGGCAATACTTCTGCTGCAACTTCTTCCAGTGCCTTTATTGCTTGTGCTGATGTATATCCCTGGGCCGGAGCACCGGTAACTTCCACCGCACGATATAAATTAAAGCGGTTGGTATATTCCGGTCCGGAAATAGGTTCAACTGTGGCAAGTGTTGCCAACGGAACCATATCGCCGCTACTGTTTTTTATAAAGAAACTGTTGATGTCTTTTTCCGATACACGATACTCGTGTTCGGCCTGAATATAAGTTTTATATAAACGGCCAAATCGGGTAAAGTCATTCACATAGGCTCCACCCATAAATGCACCTACTGTGGTGTACAAATCGTTTAGTGAAACGCCCATTTTTAGCGCTTTTTCCTTATCGATATTTAAATAACGCTGCGGAACGTTAGCCTGGAACGTAGTGAAAGCGTTAGCGATCTCTTCACGGGCATTTGCGGCCTGCATGAACAGTGCTGCATTTTGCGCCAGGTAATCAGGAGTGTTTCCTCCCCGGTCTTGCAGCATAATGCTAAAACCTGATCCGTTACCCAAACCAGGAATTGCCGGAGGACCAAAGGCGAAAACTTGTGCGGCATTTATTTCTGTTACCAGGCGAATGTTGATCTCGCGTATAAGGTCATCTGCTGTTTTTTCACGTTCGTCCCAGTTTCGAAGACCGACAAACATAAATCCGGTATTGGTTGCCATTGCTCCCGATAACATACTAAATCCGGTTGCATTGGTAACATATTCAATTTCCGGGAATTCTTCCAGAATGCCTTCAATTTTTTTCGCCACAACATCCGATCGTTGCAAGGAGGCAGCATCGGGTAATTGCATGTTAATAAAGAGATAACCCATGTCTTCTGCCGGTATAAAACCTCCCGGAACCAATTTCCCGAAAACGGCCATTCCAACCGTAAGAACCAAAATGAATACGACTCCTCGTTTAATTTTTCGGGTAAAAACATTTGTGAGCTTCATGTAACCATCGGTTGACTTGCCCATAAATTTGTTGAACTTGCCAAAAAACCAACCAAGAGGACCTTTGTATGGTTTGGGCTCTTTTAGTAATAGCGATGCCAATGCCGGACTCAGCGTTAATGCATTTACCGAAGAAACAATAACCGAAACCACAATCGTAATTGCAAATTGTTGATATAATCTTCCGGTAATTCCGGCCATACCTGCAACCGGAATAAAAACTGCCACCAACACCAATGTGGTTGCCACAACCGGTGCCGATACTTTTCTCATGGCATCGAGTGTTGCTTCTTTTGTACCCATTCCGTTTGAAATATTCACCTGAACGGCTTCCACAACTACAATGGCATCGTCAACCACTATCCCGATGGCAAGAACCAAACCCAGCAGCGACAATACATTTATCGTGAATCCCAAAAGCGGAAAGAAAATAAAAGCTCCAACCAATGAAACCGGTATAGCTATGGTTGGGATAAGTGTAGCGCGCCAGTCCTGAATGAATATAAACACCACCAGAATTACCAGAATCAAAGCAATGATCAAGGTTTCTACAATATCGTTTATACCTGCAGTAATTGCAGCGGTAGTATCTAATGAAATATCGTATTTAATACCTTCAGGGAAGGAGCCTGAAAGACGTTCAATTTCTTCACGAACCTGGCTGGCCAATTCTGTTGCATTCGAGCCGGGTGCCTGATACAATGCAATGATGGAACAAGCTTCACCATTCATCCGGGTAAAAGCGCTGTAGGTTTCAACACCTAAGCTGATCTCTGCAATGTCTCTCAATCGTACCTGCGATCCGTCGGATTGCGTGCGAACTACGATCTCTCCAAATTCCTCAGGCGAATTAAAACGCTCCGGCATACGAACGGTATAAGTAAACTCTGTGCCCGGAGGTGAAGGTTCCGCTCCGAATTTTCCGCCCGGAACAACTGCATTTTGTTGATTGATTGCATTTAATATTTCAGGAATTGTCAATTCCATAGCAGCCAGTCGATCGGGTTTTACCCAAATACGCATGGAGTAATCGGATGCTCCAATAACATTTACCCGTCCGATTCCTTTAATACGAGCCAGCTGATCTTTAATATTGATCAAGCCATAGTTCCCAAGAAAATCCTGATCGTAACGTCCATCAGAAGTTAATGCGATTAACATTAAAATATTTGGTAGTGACTTTTCAGTTGTAACACCAAGTTTTTTTACTGATTCAGGAAGTTTTGCCGATGCTGCCGAAACACGGTTTTGCGCCAACACCGTGTTCATATCAGGATCGGTTCCCACATCAAACGAAATTTGAATATTCATAGTTCCGTCGTTGGCATTGGTCGACTTCATGTAAATCATATTGTCAACACCATTAATTTGCTGTTCCAACGGTGTTGCCATCGATTCTTCAACAGTAAGCGCATTGGCTCCGGTGTACGATCCTCGAACCTGAACGATAGGAGGGGTAAGGTTCGGATATTGCTCAATTGGCAAACCACTGAGCATTACAAAACCGACGATAACAATTACAATGGCGATTACCATTGCAACGATTGGCCGGTGAACAAAGAAATTTCCTTTATTATCTGACATAGCTGTGGTTTAAAGGTTTGCGAACTGACTTTTAAATTCAACGGTTTCGGCCACAACCGGCATGCCGTTTCGTACTTTCTGAAGCCCCTCAATAAGTACTTTATCTCCGGGGTTTAAACCATCTGTAATCAGCCACATATCGCCAACTTTGCCACCCGAAACAATTTGTCTTGTTTCAATTTTATTCTCGCTGTTAACAATAAACACTGAATATTGTCCCTGCAATTCTTTTACACATTTTTGAGGAATGACTATCGCATTTTGGTGTCTTAGTGGAATCCGAACTTTTGCGTATTGTCCCGGACGAATAATCAAATCAGGATTCGGGAAGCGTGTCTGAATAAGAATGGTTCCGGTGTTGCTGTCAACTCCGCGATCAATAAAATTCACTGCTCCTTTATATTTGTGTATCGAATTATCAGCTAAAACCAATTCCAGAACGTTTAAATGTTCTCCGCTTTCCTGGTACAATTTTTCGGTACCACCCAAATAGTTTACCACTTGTAAATACTGGTTTTCGGGTAAGAAAAAATCAACGTGAATTACATCGGTTTTCGAGACGGTATTTAGTACCACGAGCGGTGCCTGGCCAACCAAATCGCCTACTTTCGCAATCGACTTACCAATTATTCCATCTATCGGAGAATAAACTTTAGTGTATCCCAGTTGGATTTGAGCGATTTCTAGATTCGCTTCTGCCGCTTTTACCTGCGATTCAGCCGCTTCAAATTGTACCTGTGCGCCATCAAGATCGGCCTGACTAACAGCATTGTTTTCTGCCAAAGGTTTGTAGCGGTTTAAATCGCTTTGTGCTTTTGCATAAACCGATTTGGCCTCAGCTACCTGGCTTTGTTTTGCCGCAACTTCGGCTTCATATGGTTGTGCATCGATGGTGTACAACAACTGACCTTTTTTAACGGGCAGACCTTCATTAAAATGTATTCCTTCAAGAAACCCGGCTACACGGGCGCGAATGGAAATGTCCTGGTAACCGTAAACCTGACCAACATAATCAACTTTTTCAACAACATCTTTTTGAACAACATCAACAACTTTAACTTGCAGCGACGTTGCCTGATTTTGCTGTTCCTGCGCACACGAAAAGAACAGAACTGCTACTGTTATGACTAATAAAATTCTCATAGGAAATGGTTTTAGATAATTCATTCTCACGCATTTTGGATTTTACGAATAAATTGACTCTACAAGTTATAATATTTCGGGTGATTATTGTTAAGTCCTTTGGGATTAAATTTTATATGATTGGGAATGAGGTTTGTAGAAGTGTTGGTCTGAGTGAAATTTGGCTAATTGCATCGATAACTCTTCTTAGTATGCTTTGCTAGCAGCGTTAGTTAGTCAGATTTATGCATTTAACCTGGCTGCGTAAAATTCGTAATTCATCCCTCAATACGCATAAAAAAAGGTCCCTGCAACCAGAGACCTTTTTCATTATTGGATAACTATTTATTATTCCATTAAATTGTTTTTTAGGAATTTAATCATTTTGGTGTAAAGGTGCATACTCGTGTTACCTCCTCTAATGCCATGGTTTCGATTGGTGTACATGGCCATTTCGAACGGCACGCCTGCCTGCACCATTTTTTCTGTCATTTCAAATGTGTTTTGGGCGTGTACATTATCGTCGGCAGTTCCGTGAACAATCAGTAAATTCCCTTTAATATCTCCGGCGTGAGAAAGTGGCGAGTTATCGTCGTAACCTTCAGGATTCTCCTGTGGTGTACGCATAAAACGTTCGGTGTAAACCGTATCGTAAAAACGCCAGCTGGTTACCGGAGCAACCGCAATACCTGCTTTAAAAAGATCGCCGCCTTTTTCCAACGTGAGCAAGGTCATAAAACCACCATAGCTCCAACCGAAAATCGAGATGTTTTCGGCATCAACATAGGGCAGGGTAGTCAGGTATTTTGCTGCCTCAACCTGATCATCCGATTCGTATTTACCCAACTGCATGTAGGTAACTTTTCTGAATTCTTCGCCACGTGCACCTGTTCCGCGCGGATCGACACAAACCACCAGAAAACCTTCCTGTGCGAGGTATTCATTCCAGCTAACGCCACCCCACGAGTCTCTAACACTTTGTGAATTCGGGCCGCTGTATTGCGTCATAAAAACCGGGTATTTTTTCGAAGTGTCAAAATCATTTGGTTTTAGCAACCAGCCATTCAACTCAATTCCTTCAGAAGTAGTAAAAGTGAAAAACTCCTTTTGAGGAATTTTCATACTCTTAATTGTATTTTTCAATACCGTGTTATCCTGTAGGAATCGGATTTGTTCGCCTTTTTTATTTTCGTGCAAGGTAATGTAATTCGGTACTTTTGCGCTGCTGTAATAATTGATGAAGTACTTAAAGTTTGTACTAAAAACAGCACTGTTTGTGCCTTCAAGTGTCGACAGTTTTCCTTTTTCTTCCTTATCCTGACTTACAAAGTAAACTTCGCGGCGTAATGGTGATTCGGCTGCAGCCTGGTAGTAATAAAGTTTTTTCTCAGCGTCGTAACCATAAAAGTCGGTCACGTCAAATTCGCCTTCGGTAAGTTGTGCAATTTCAAATCCTTGCTTGTCGTATAAATACAAGTGCGACCAACCATCGCGTTCGCTTTGCACCACAAAATTTCCATTGTCAAGATAGGTGAATGCATCAAGGAAATTCTCCGCTATATAACGGTCGTTTTTTTCGGTCAGGAAATTTCGCGAGTCGCCGGTGTAAGGATTTGCGTATAAAATGTCCATTTGGTTTTGATGACGATTTAAACGCATTACAACCAGCTCGTTGGCATCGGGAGTCCAGTTTAAACGCGGAACATAAATATTCGTTTTTTCGCCAATATCAACTTTGATGGCAATTTTTGATTTCACTTCGTACGAGAAAACTTCAACTATTGAGTTGGCTTCACCAGCTTTCGGATATTTATAGTTATATGCACCGGGATATAATTTATTGTCGTTAAGTGTTGGTGCAGCTCCGGCATACATTGGCATACTAAACTCACGCACTTCGCTTTCGTCGAATCGGATATAAGCCAGAAATTTACTGTCGGGCGACCACCAGAATGCTTTGTTAAAACCAAATTCTTCCTCGTAAACCCAGTCGGGAGCACCGTTGATGATCTCGTTAAACTTACCGTCTTTTGTTGCCTGGTGCGTACTTCCAAATTTCAGGTTTTTGATAAAAATGTTGTTATCGCGAACATAAGCTACATAATTACCATCGGGCGAAAAAGTTGCCAGCTGTTGTGCTCCTTTATCCGAAAGTTGCTCTATTTCTTTGGTTACCGAGTTCCATACATAAAATTCGGCTGTGTACGAATGGCGATAAATTGATTTACGCTCCGTAGTCAGTAATATTTTTGTTTCGTCATCACTCAATTCGTAGGCCAAAAAAGAGGAGATAGGGGCATCTTTTACTTTCGTGATGTCAAAAAGAACTTCAACTTCGTCACCCGTTTTGTAGCTGTATTTTACAATTTTTGTTTGTGCCTCCAGCGTGGTGTAATGAATGCCATCATTCATCGATCGCAGTCCGTAAACCGATTGCGCCCGAAATGTGCCTTTCTGAAAAATGTCTTCTAATGTAATTTTTTGCGCTTGCTGCGCCTGTGCTGTTAAAATCGTCAAAAATGCGACCAATAAAATAAGCAGTTTCTTCATTGTTTCTTTTCCTTTTGTATGGTGAACAAAAATAGAAAAGTTTAATTTATTGCCTAATGCCATATTTCACTTATAAATCAGAAATATGCTTTAAATCTCAATAGAAAGTAGGGTGGTTCAGCACCAGGCTGTATACTTATCAGAATCATTTGGAAGATATTAAGGGATTGGATTCTTGAAGCTTTAACACATTAAATAACTTGGTCGTCTGAAGTTTGGTTATAGCGTGAAGCTAGCCGGGTAAAGGTTTGACTTAACGTGATAACATAAATTCTCCATATAACATTTTTTCATACCACTGAGTCCTGTTTTTACAGGTATTGTTACAAGTTTCTTAATAAACTAACTGTTTGTAAGGTAGAAGATTATGCAAATATGTAAACGGTTTCTGGTTGTCGGACTTGTTGTTCTTCAGGTAATTATATCGGGAATAAGCTACTCACAAAACATACAAAATCTGGGTTTCGAAAATGGAAATTTTGATGGTTGGGTAGGTTATCAGTGGCGGTATAGCGATAAAACTCCGAGCATTAATACGCCTCCTTCCATCGTTTCTTTGCCTACTTCACGAAGGCATGTTATCATTTCCGACCGTTCGGCTTATGATTCGAATACCGGAGGAAAACTAAAGATGGTTCCCGACGGATATAAATATTCTGCCCGGCTTGGCGACGAAATAAATCAAAGTACCGACGGTATGCCGCGGTGTTGGCATCAAAGTCTGCAGTATACCATGAAGGTCGATTCTTCGAATGCATTTTTATTGTTGAAATATGCTTGTGTGCTACAATATTCAACCAGCCATGATAATGTAACAGAAATGGAACCGCGATTTCAGCTCAATCTGCTGGATGAGAATGGAGATTCAATTTCTTCTTGTGTGAATTATGAGGTTTATTCTGAATCAAATATCGAAGGATTTCAAACCTACTCATCAGGTGGTACGGGGGCAAATAATAATGCTACAGTAAAGTGGCGCGACTGGACTACGGTAGGTGCCGATTTAACTACTTATATCGGACAGGAAATTACAATTGAATTTTTAGCTGCAGATTGCACTGGCCAGTATCACTATGGTTACGCCTATTTTGTAGTTGATTGTATGCCCTTGTATATAACTGTTGATTATTGCCAGGGCGACAACGAGGCGATTTTAGAAGGCCCTGATGGTTTTGAAAGTTACAGTTGGAGTTTTGTGGGCGGCGAAGATCTGATTTTTGTCGATACCACAAAAAACCTGGTGGTTACTTCACCAAACGAAGGAGATACTTATTTGTGCGAAATGCAATCGGAGACCGGTTGTGAGATTAGTCTTTCGGCCGAGATTGTACAGTATAATCCCATTGCCGCTTTTGAATGGAAAATGAAGGATTGTAAAACAAATGAGGTGGAATTTATAAATCAATCGACAAACGACAATAAAGGAACCTTGAGTTACTTATGGGATTTGGGTGATACTACATTAACAAAAGAAAGTTTTACCTACAAGTTTAAAACCTCGGGGTGGCACGAGGTTGGCTTGATTGTTTATAATCCTCCATCGGGGTGTACCGATACCGTTTACCAACAGGTTGAATCCTTTTCGCCGCCGTTAGTTGGATTTTCTGGCGATACAGTTTACTGTAAAGGCCAGACCACCACACTAACTGCTTATGGTGCCGACAACTATGAATGGAGCACCGGAAGTACCGCCGAATCAATTACCGTTGGGGCACCAGGCGGCACCTACTGGATGTTAGGCTACTCGTCGGAAGGATGTGTGTCGGATACCAATTATTTTACGATCTCTGAAGATGAAGAATGGAGCTTGGATATTATCGGTGATACCATTCTCTGTGTCGGCGATTCAGTAGAGTTAACAGCAACAGGTGCTTATGAATACCTTTGGAATACTCAGGAAACCTCAGACGCAATTATAGTCGCAAAAGAAGGGACTTATTCCGTTACCGGCTATTCCGAATTTGGATGTTCGCAGAAAGGAGCAATAACCTTAACTAAAATTTCGCGTCCTGAGTTGGATGTCACGGTAACACCAACTACAATAAATAAACGGCACAATACGGTTGATTGCCTTGTTACCTCAGACGATGCTATAGAATTTTACTGGGATATGGGGGATGGAACCGAATATTCTACCTCGTCGTTTCCGCACACTTATTCGGTTACTTCCGATATGTTGACCTATACAGTAAATGTTACAGGTGTAAACGAATACGGGTGTACCAGCACGCAAACTGCCTATGTAACGGAAGAATTATTTGTTCCCAATGTTTTTACCCCGAATAACGATGGCGTTAACGATGCGTTTTTAGCTGGATTTGATGTAACGGTGTTCGACAGGCACGGAATTATCCTTTTTACCGGTAACGAAGGTTGGGACGGTTATTACAACGGCAAACTAGTGGACCCGGATACCTATTTCTACAAGGTAGACTATTTGGATGCCGAAGGAGAAACAAAGAAAAAACAAGGATTTATAACGCTGGTTAGATAAACGAGATGATACGAAATGCACAATTAATTTGTTTAGTAGCCTTTTTATGGATGGGCAGTCAAAAGCTTTTTGCCCAGACTGATATCGGAGAATCTTCACACTGGTATAACCGCGGAAATTATAATCCTGCATCGATTGCACGCCCCGGATATCTTTACATTTTCTCAAATTACAGGAGGCAGTGGGTAGGAATTGATGGCGCTCCAACAGTGTATAATTTAAATGCCTCGGGCTATGTTGATGAATATAATTCAGCTTTTGGAATTGCTTTAACGAAGGATGAAGTTGGATTAACAAGCGCATTAAATCCTACATTTCAGTACGCTTATCGTGTCATGTTCCGAGAGGATCTGAATCTGGCGATGGGATTGTCCGCAGGAATTTACAGCAGGGAAATTAATGCAACTGCCTACGAAGCCGAAGTAATAACAGATCCGGTTCTGGATTATACAACTGAAAAATTCTTCTCTCCTGATGCCAGCGTCGGTTTCGAACTTCAGAGTAAACATTTTCTTTATGGTTTGTCAACCACTCATTTATTCGCATTGTGGAAAGAGGATGACGAATTTTTAATAACCAATCACCGGTATGCCTATTTTATTTATCGAAATTCGGAGTTGGAATTATACAATTTAACTGCCGGCGTTCAGGTGGCGAACAGAAGAAATCTGACGCTTGTTCAGGCAACAGCCATACTTCGAATTAAAAAACCAACCGGATTGATAAAAGGGCCTACAGAGTTATTTGATATTGGTGTAACGGCTTATTCTGAAAAGCAGTTAACACTGCTAACCGGGATTAACATTACCCGAAATATGCGAGTTGGGTATACTTATGATTTTAACTTTGGAGCGAATAAAATTGGTAATGGTTCGCACGAAATAGTTTTTGAATATCGCATTCCATTAAGAATTATTCGGGACAACGGCTATCCGTGGTACGATTAAATGCATAAAAAAAGGATGCGATCCTTGTAGCTGTCAGTTACGGATGCACCCTTTTTCATTTAATCCAAATATTTATTTTATTCTAAAAGTTCGTAGTCGTGCATTTCTTTCATAAACGAAACAAAATCGTCTTTTTTATCCGAGTCCATCCATTGCATTGCACTTCGCGGATGTTCGTTCATGGCACCTGTAATCAAATACGGAACATGGTATCCCCAGTCAATTTTTTGCTGCCATGGTTTTACATGCGTTTGAATGGCTTCAAGCAAAGGAAGTAACCTGTATTTTGGGTTTTTTAGAAATGCGATAAGAATTTCGATGGGGCAGTTTCCTGCACCGCGTCCCATTCCAAGTAAAGTTGCATCAAGCATTGTAACGCCGTTAATCAGCGATGTTACGGTGTTCGACATAGCCAGTTGCATGTTGTTATGCGCGTGTATTCCCAATTCTTTGCCAGGCAGAGCATCGGCATATTTTTTTACCAGATTCTGAATACTTTCGCAATACAAACTGCCAAAACTGTCGACCACATAAATAATCGGAACACGCGATTTGGCAAGGTCTGCCAGCGCTTCGTCTAGATCCGACTCATTTACTTTCGATACGGCCATCAGGTTAATGGTAACCTCGTAACCTTTGTCCATACAATGTTCGGCCAGCCAAATGGCTTTATCTACCTGGTGGCAATAACAAGCAACGCGCATCATATCAATCAGACTTTCGCTGGCGGGCGGAATATCTTCCGGAGCAATACGGCCAATATCGGCCATTGCCGAAAGTTTTAAGTTGGTATCATTATCGCCAACAATACGGCGTAGATCTTTATCGTCGCAAAATTTCCACGGTCCAACTTCGTCTCTCGAAAAAGCCGATTCGCTGCTTTTGTAGCCAATTTCCATGTAATCAACGCCGGCTTCAACACAACCTTTGTAAACGCCGCGTACAAATTCATCACTAAACTGCCACTTGTTCATCAGCCCGCCGTCGCGCACTGTACAATCCATTACTTTTATATCCGCTTTGTACATTACTTGCTATTTTTTTCTTTTAACAATTCCATTTCGTGATTAATGTTGCTCTCCACCAAAAGTGTGTATATCTGCTCAAAAACGTCGGCATTCAAACCTTTTGATTCTGCCAGGTTTCTACGTTGCTGAATAACTGCGTCTTTACGTTCCTGCGCAATAATCGCGTCCTTATCGTTTTTAAAACGTACAATCGCTTCAACGTATTTGTGCCGTTCGGCAAATAGCAATATTATATGTTCATCTATTTTGTCAATCTCTTGTCGTACTTCCTCCAGAGAACCACATTTTTCCGGATCTTTAAATCCCATAACTTTATAAATTACAATCTTTTGAAAATTTGCTGTCTGCCACAAAGAAATTAATAAAATGGAGATAATCATATTAATCCATAATTAAATTGGGCATTTAGATATTAATTTAAAGAGAATATGAATTAATTAGTTTCAGATTAATATTTTTCAGAATAATTGTTTCTGAAGTGATTTTTTGTAGCTTTTTGCCTTTTTAAATTCATTTAACACTGCAGTGTTGAAAAAACGTTACAATTCAGTAATATGCGGGTGTTCGATTCTTTCTAGTATCGTTGGATTGATTATCTTTGCCGCGCAAAAGTAATTTAGGTTTGAATAAGAAGGTTGCTTAACCAAAACTTCTGAACGCATTTGAATTACAACATTAAGAATAACAGATAGATTTCAATAGCAATATTGAAGTAAAAAATAGTAACAGTAAAATGATAAAAATTACACTTCCTGATAACAGTGTGCGCGAGTTTGCAGAGCCTGTTAGCGGTTTGGAGATTGCAAAATCGATCTCGAACCGTCTGGCAAAGGATGTGCTGTCGATTTCGGTTGATGGCGAAGTTTGGGATTTATCGCGGAAAATAGACCACGATGCCAACATTAAACTGCACACGTGGGACGACAGAGAAGGAAAAGAGACTTTCTGGCATTCATCAGCTCACTTAATGGCTGAGGCAATTGAAACTTTTTACCCGGGTACCAAATTTGGTATCGGTCCAACTGTTGATACAGGATTTTACTACGATATCGATCTTCCTGAAGGAACTGTTCTTTCGGAAAAAGACCTGCAAAAAATCGAGCAGAAAATGCTTGAACTGGCACGTCAGAAAAATGATATCGTTCGCTCTGACATTTCGAAAGAAGATGCTTTGACTATGTTCACCGATAAAAACGATGAACTAAAGCAGGAGTTGATTAGCGAACTGGAAGACGGAACCATTACCTTGTACAACCAGGGGAATTTTACTGATTTATGCCGCGGGCCACACTTACCAAACACCAGCTATATTAAAGCCATTAAATTAATGGCTATTGCAGGTGCTTACTGGCGTGGCGACGAAAAAAATAAGATGCTTACCCGTGTTTACGGTGTTACTTTCCCAAAAGCAAAAATGCTGGAAGAATACCTCGTATTACTCGAGGAAGCAAAAAAACGCGACCACCGAAAAATCGGTAAGGAAATGCAATTGTTTACTTTCTCCGAGTCGGTAGGACAAGGTTTACCGTTGTGGTTGCCAAAAGGAGCACAGTTGCGCGAGCAGCTTGAGAACTTCCTGAAAAAAGTACAAAAGAAATACGGTTACGAGCAGGTAATTACACCGCATATTGGCGATGTGAAGTTGTACAAAACTTCAGGTCACTATCAAAAATATGGAAAGGACTCGTTTCAGCCGATCACCACTCCTGCAGAGGGAGAGGAGTACCTGTTGAAACCAATGAACTGTCCGCACCACTGTGAGATTTATAAAGCGTGGCCACGTTCGTACAAAGATCTGCCGGTTAGAATGGCAGAATTCGGAACGGTTTACCGCTACGAAATGAGTGGTGAGTTGCACGGGTTGACTCGTGTTCGTGGGTTTACTCAGGATGATGCTCACTTATTTTGCCGTCCCGACCAGGTAAAAGAAGAATTCAAGAAGGTAATCGATATTATCTTTATCATATTCAAAGCTTTGAGTTTTGAAAACTATACCGCACAGATTTCGTTACGCGACCCGAATAAACCTGAAAAGTATATCGGATCGCCTGAAAACTGGGACAAAGCAGAGCAAGCTATTATTGAAGCTTGTGAAGAAAAAGGTTTGAATACGGTAACCGAACTTGGCGAAGCCGCTTTCTATGGTCCTAAACTTGATTTTATGATCAAGGATGCACTGGGACGTAGCTGGCAGCTTGGAACTGTTCAGGTGGATTACAACCTTCCGGAACGTTTCGAGCTGGAATATATCGGCTCCGACGACAACCGTCACCGCCCGGTAATGATTCACCGTGCACCGTTCGGATCGATGGAACGTTTTGTGGCTGTGTTAATTGAGCACACCGCAGGTAAGTTTCCGTTATGGCTTACTCCTGAGCAGGTTGTAGTATTACCTATCAGTGAAAAGTATAACGATTATGCTAAAAAAGTTTCAGAATTTCTAAATATTTCCGATATTCGCACCGTCGTTGACGATCGTAACGAAAAGATTGGTAGGAAGATACGAGACAACGAATTAAAACGGATTCCTTATCTGTTAATTGTTGGAGAGAAAGAAGCAGAATCTGACTCAGTTGCTGTACGCCGACAAGGCGAAGGCGACAAAGGAACAATGACAATGAATGAATTCGCTGATTTTATTAGTAAAGAAGTAAGAGATCAATTATCAGGATTGTATAACTAACTTAAGGAGGAACGCATTATAGCTATTAAAAGAAGAGGTCCGAGGAGAAAATTCCAGCCCCGTAAAGAGCAGGAACCGCAACACCGGATAAATCACAAGATCAGGGTGCCACAAATACGTTTAGTGGGCGACAATATTGAAAACCCTGGAGTTTATCCATTACGTGATGCATTAAAAATTGCAGACGAAATGGAATTGGATTTGGTAGAAATTTCGCCAAAAGCCGATCCACCGGTTTGTAAAATTATTGATTACTCGAAGTTTCTTTATCAGCAGAAAAAGAAACAGAAAGAGATGAAAGCAAAAACCACAAAGGTTGTGGTAAAAGAAATACGGTTTGGTCCGCAAACTGATGAGCATGATTTTCAGTTTAAACTGAAACATGCTGAAAAATTCCTTCAGGACGGAGCAAAAGTGAAAGCGTTTGTATTCTTTAAAGGACGTTCGATCTTATTTAAAGATCAGGGCGAAATTCTATTGCTGAGATTGGCAACAGAATTGGAAGAATGGGGAACCGTTGAGCAAATGCCAAAACTTGAAGGAAAACGAATGACGATGTTTATTTCACCTAAAAAGAAATAAGATTCGGTAACGAAACTTGTTTTGTGGTGTTAAACCATATATAATAAAGTTCTTTGATAACATTTTAATTAGTAGGAATTATGCCAAAAATGAAAACGAACTCCGGAGCTAAAAAACGTTTTAGATTAACCGGAAGTGGTAAAATTAAAAGGAAGCACGCCTACAAAAGTCACATTTTGACTAAAAAAAGTACAAAACGTAAGCGTAATTTGACTTATTGGACAACAATCGATAAGACAAACGAAAGCAACGTTAAACTTTTGTTGTGCATGAAGTAATCTTCGGATTACATCAAAAATCCTTTTAACGAGAAAGGTAAAAAAAGTTAAAAACCAGATAATTGTGCTTTAAAGTATTTCCGTTGGTTTGACGGAGAGCGCCGATTATCAAAAAAGTAAAAAGTATGCCAAGAAGTGTAAATCATGTAGCATCACGCGCCCGAAGAAAAAAATTACTGAAAAAAACTAGAGGTTATTTCGGTTCGCGTAGTAACGTTTGGACGGTTGCAAAAAATACCTGGGAAAAAGGTCAACAGTTTGCATACCGCGATAGAAAAGCGAAAAAAAGAACATTCCGTGCATTGTGGATTCAGCGTATTAACGCTGCAGCGCGATTGGAAGGAATGTCGTATTCACAATTCATGGGATTGTTGAAAAAGAACGACATTGAAATTAACAGGAAAGTACTTGCCGATTTGGCAATGAACCAACCTGAGGCGTTCAAAGCAATCGTAGAAAAAGTAAAATAAAGACTTTATTATTTAGGTGAAATACATTAAAGTCCTGACGGTTTCGTCAGGACTTTTTTATTGGGTCAATTATTTGTCCAAAGAAATACATAAATTTTTCACGGTTTGCCTCAAACAAAAGCTTCACGTCAGGATCTATAATAATTTTTAAATTGCCGGGTTTTGTATCAAATGAACATTCTATCTCTTTCTTTATCCCGTCCATATAAAGTGTTTTCGTTTCTGAGGTTTTATCATTATATATAATTTTTATATCTATCGGTAAGCGATAGAAATAACCTTTTTGTATTTGCCTCAATTTAATTATTACTTCTTTTTGCTCCAATGTTTCACTGCTAATATCGAATATTGGATGTCCAGCCTGACGCAACCATTGATTAAAGAAGTAACTTAAGTCTTCACCTGATACCGCTTCCATAACTTGTTGGAAGTCTTTGGTTAATGCTGTTGAGTTCTGATATTCGTGATAATATTTCTGAAGCCCTTCAAAAAATGTTTTATCGCCAAGTTTTATACGCAACATGTGTAAAAACCAATTCGCTTTTTGATAAGAATTGGGATTTAGTAAACGAATATATTCCGTCACTGTTGTGTCAATTATGGGCGCCAGATTACGTTTTGAATAGGCAATAACTCGCTCGCGGTCGCCTTTTAAACGTTCTTTAAACACTTCATCGCCATAAAAATGCTGCATGTAAACATTCGTAAGATAGGTCGCAAATCCTTCGCTAAGCCAAACGTGGTGCCAGTTTTGTTCAGTTACCGAGTTGCCAAACCATTGGTGGGCTACCTCGTGCGCAAACAGCCCTTCCTGACTACGATCACTCGTGCCCGTATTCTCGTTATAAAAAATACAGGTGGCGTTTTCCATACCGCCATAACGTGTTTTTGATTGTACATGTGCCAGTTTTTCGTACGAATAGGGGCCAATTAATTCTGAGAAATAGTTCAGTGCTTCAGCTCCGTATTTGTAATTCTTAAAGCCTTGTTCTTTGTTTTCTTCAAAAACCCACGAGCTTATCGGAATATCATTAGCTTTAAACTTATTGCCAACGGCAAAATCAGCAACTCCAATTACCATTAGTTTTGTTGAAATTGGCACATCTTCTTTCCAATGGGTAAATTCCATATTGTCCGGTAATTGTTTTTTCTCAACTCGTAAACCGTTTGAAACCACTTCGTAATGTTCCGGTGCATAAACCAGAAATTCCAGAGTGGCTTTATCCGACGGATGATCGACACATGGCAACCAGTATTGCGCACGATCGGGCCAGTTGTCGCCAAAAAAGGTACGCTTGCCATATTTGTTTTCTGAGATTATCAATCCATCGGTAGGAATGCCGGAATAGGCAACGTAAAATTTGACGACGCTGCCCGCTTGTACTTGTTCGTTTAAAAGAATTTCAAGCTTATTGTTTGCTTGCTTAAAGTCAAGGTCGTTGCCATCTTTTTGTATTGAATAAACCAGCATTCCGTTATCGCCGGATTTATTCACCAAATCGAGCGTAATATCGTTAGCGGCTTGCAAAAATTTAATTGAAATGGCAGCTGTACCTTCTATGCGGTTTGTTGTGTCGTTTAAATGAATCTCAAATTTATAATGCTGCACATCAATGCTTTCAAACCTCGAGTGGTGGTTTTGAGCAAAAGAAACTAATACACAAAGAGCAAGTACAATAGAGCTAAAAGCTTTTCTAATAATCATAAATCGCTAATCTTAATTCGTTAATCGATCTTCTAGTTACTTTTTATTAGTGCATATACCGCAAAAGAGGCGAGCCAGTGTGCCCCGGCATATTCTCCCGAATCCATTTTTTCGTAGCTGTAGTTAAAATGTGCATCGCCCAAGTCGATTAGTTTTTGATTATTTAAAGCATGGCCCATTTCGAACAAACACCAGGCGCGACTGAAATTCAGGCCGTCGAGATGCGCCAGTTTACCATCGCTTCGGTCGGTTACCACCGCAATTTCGAGGTACTTTTCAGGATGTTTCTCAAATTTTGGAAGAAAGGTTTTTAACCACTGTTTGAACTCTTTTTCCGGCAACACTTTTAGCATAATCGAAGCCTCTTGCAGACAAGGCGAAAGAAAATCGAAACCACCCGGTTCCCAGGTTAACGGACAATCACAATCATTTTGATAATATTCCAGTGCTTTTTCCTCTATTTTTGTTGCAAGATCAGCATCGTATTTTTCGGCCCAGTCGTAAGCAAACGACATCCCAAACGCAATGTTGCTGTGTTCGCCAATTCGGATCGGGTAGATGAGTTTATCGAGAAACTCACCAAATTTATCAGCCAGCAAATCAACCAGCGGCGAAAGGTTTGCCTGCAATTCCAACGCAACCGGATCGTTCCACTCACGTATGGCTTCATCGAGTTTTAGCAACCAGGCCCAGCCGTACGTACGTTCATAAGTGCTGTTATGTTCGTCATCGAAATAGGCGACTTCTTGCAGAATATTTTCTTCGGTAATATTTTTCTTTAGTTTGGCGATAATCTCATCGCGGTATTCAAAATCGGGAAATTCGGTTAGTATTTTTACCAAAGTCCAGTGTCCGTGTACCGACGAATGCCAGTCGAAACACCCGTAAAATGCAGGATGCATAACGCGCGGCGGTTCCAGATAACTGTCGTCGCCCAACACATGGCCGGTTTTATTCGGATACTCCTGATCGATACACTCGTACGCAAAATGATACAGATAATCAGCTTTGTCTTCGCCAAATTTAAGCGTTGATGTTTGTGCCGAAAGCAGGCACGTCATGAATAGAAAGAATAGTGTAATTTGTAATTTCATGTTGAATCAAATATTAATCGTATGAAATTAAAAACTATTCTCAATAAGCATTAAGAATTTCGGTATTTATCGTTCAATCCTATGTTTTGTTTAATTAGAGGTATAATTTTCGCCAATCTAGACAATCTGGTTTTGGCTTGTTTTGCATGCGCTACATAATCTGCAAATTCGCGTTGTTTGCCCGGCGTAAATTCCTGAAATGATACCTTTAAAATATTGTCCTCGTTAAGTGCATTTTCCAGTTCCGTCGGAATAACCAGCTTTTTATCGCGGTTAATTTTCACCCTTTTATTTTGCTTTTCATTGGCAATCGCTTCATTTATATATGCTACAATCAATTCGGCATCAAGCTCGTCGGCACTTTTAAATCGCCATTGTCGTAAGGCTTTGGTTTTATCATTCTGCGCATTAATAAGCACTTTTGCTTCATCTTTTAGCAGCGCACCCTGAAAAAACCAAATCGCCACGTGTTCTTTAAAAACACCGAGCCCGACAACATTTTTCCCGTTAACAGTGTAACACGGTGCTCCCCATTTTATTGTTTCTGAGAGCTCCGTAGAGATCAATAAATCGTGGAGTATCATCAGAATATCCTGCCTTGATTTGGCATTCAGGATATATTCCTCTACAGTATTTGCACGTTGCATCTCGTTACTTTTTTCTGGTAAAAATAGCTACAATAGCAGAAGTTGCTATTCCCATCAAAGGGGCAAAAATTATACTTTCTGCCATGTAACTTTTCAAATTGAAATATTCTGCTGCTTCTTCAGGTGTTTTCAAACCATGTTCAACTGTATAAACAATCATATTTTGAAAATAATGAGGTGTGATAACTTCAACAGTAAGATACTGCGTTAATGGCGTGAGAATAGTAACTCCTAAAGTAATTATCAATCCACTGATAAAGCCCTGAATCCAGTTCATTTTACCATTAAAATCGTTCTTCCGTTTGTCGAGCAGCGCAACTACGTAAACCGCAATAGCTACAATGGCGAAGAAGTTGGTGACGATTGCATGTTTTTCAATGTTCTCATCATGAAGACCGGCTATTCTTTCTACAACCATCCAAATTAGCTGAACAACTACAAATAAGATGGCCCATTTAATTTCAATTGCAAATTTTTTCATTGATAAGTAGAATTAGTTTACATATAAAAATGAAATTAATGGCCTTATTGTTCATCGGCTATCTTGGTTTCGATTGCTTTTTTTCCTTTAAAACGGATTTAATCATTTTTCCAAACTCTTTGTCGCGCTGCCGTTTTTCATAAACGGTACTGCTAAAATGTTCCTGCTCGCGTTTTAGTTTCATGTAGTTTTCGTAAGCTTCTTCGCTTAGCTCTCCACTTTCAACGGCCTCAATAACAGCACAACCGGCTTCATTGTTATGGGTGCAGTCGCTAAACTTGCAGTCTTGTGCCAATTCCGAAATATCATCGAAAGTAACTTCCAGTGCCTCGCTTGAGTCGGTAATACCAAGCTCGCGCATTCCGGGAGTGTCAATTACTACACTTTTATTCTCGAGCACAAATAATTCGCGATGACTGGTGGTGTGCCGGCCTTTATTGGTACTTTCACTTATTGATTGCGTTTCCATGATTTCGCGATTCAGCAAATGATTTATGATGGTTGATTTACCAACTCCTGACGATCCCAGGAAACAATAGGTTTTGTACGATTTCAACTCATTTCTCAGCAAATCTAAACCTTGTTCCGATTCGTTACTCAGCGCGATAGTTTTGATATTTTTAATACGCTTATTTACTTCGCTGATAAGTTCTTTGCATTCACTTTCCGGAATCAGGTCGGTTTTGGAAAGCACCATAACTGCATTAATATTTCCGGCGTTACACGCCGCTAGATACCGTTCGAGACGGTTCAGGTTAAAATCATGGCCAACCGATTGTACGATAAAAGCCACATCAACATTTGAAGCGATAAGTTGTATTTCTCCATGTTTACCCACAGCCTGTCGTTCCAGTAACGAAAAACGCGGGAACAGTTCTAAAATAATGGCGTTCTCATCGTCCATTTTAGTAAAACGTACCCAGTCGCCAACTGTAGGAAAGTCGGCGCTAGATTGAGCTGTATATCTTATATTTCCGGTAATCTCGGCTTTAAATACAGCGTTGTCATTCTGAACGACATAGCGCTCTTTGTGAACAGCGATAACTCTGGCTATTTCTGCATCGGGAACGTTGTTGATTGCAGCAAATTCTGCAATTTTTTCAGGTAATTTTGTAGTATTCATTGTTAGTTATTTTGGGTTAAACTTTTCGTTGTTTCCATTTTCCTTTTCGGAATATATAAAGGGCAGAGATTGCCAAAAACGATTCAGCAATTACAATGGAGATACATGCTCCGAATAAGCCCATTTTAAGAACGATAGCCAGAAAATAAGCGAGTGGAATTTCAAATAGCCAGAAACTCATGAAGTTTATTTTCGATGGCGTTATGGTGTCGCCGCTTCCGTTAAATCCTTGCATTAATACCATACCAAGCGCATAAAACAGAAATCCAAAACTAATAACCTGCAGTGCCAGCGTTCCATGTTCAATTACTTCTGTTTCACGAATAAACAGGTTTATCCAAAATTCTGGGAAAAGGGCCAGAATTATGCCCATTAGTCCCATAAATATCATATTTACGTAGCCGGTAATCCACACCGAACGTTCGGCACGTTCAGGCTGGTTCGCTCCAAGATTCTGACCAACTAAGGTAGAAGCTGCATTACTAAGTCCCCAGGCAGGTAATAAGGCAAGAATTATGATGCGAATGGCAATCGTATAACCGGCCAACGCATCTGGTCCTGAGACGGCAATAATACGTACCAGCAGTATCCAACTCGATGTGGCGATCAGGTTTTGCAATATACCTCCGCCCGAAATTTTGATAAGTTTCAGCATCACATTAAAACGCAATTTAATACTGCTCATGTATAACTGAACGCGGTGGTTTCCTTTAAATAGGAGGTAAAACTGGTAGATTACAGCCAAACCGCGGCCAATTGTGGTAGCAACAGCAGCTCCGGCCAAGCCCAATTCAGGGAAAGGTCCGTAACCGAATATCAACAGTGGATCGAGAATGATGTTAATGATATTAGCCAACCACATTACCCGCATGGAAATGGCAGCATCGCCCGAACTACGGAACACGGCATTGATGATAAAAAGCATCATAATAACCATGTTTCCGCCAAACATAATGGCAGGGAAGAGGTAACCTTCTTCGGCCATGGCATCTGTTGCACCCATTAATTTTAAAAATTTGCCGGCAAATAAAATTCCGGGAATGGCAATACAAACAGAAAATATTAAACCTACCAGAATAGCCTGAAATGCAACCACCCCGGCCTGTTTTTGGTTTTTCTCTCCAATCCGGCGAGAAACCAAAGCGGTAGTGGCAACACTGAGTCCCATTCCAATGGCATAAACAATGGTCATCACCGATTCGGTAATTCCAACAGTGGCCACTGCATCGGCTCCCAATTTTGAAACAAAGAATATATCAACGACCGCAAATACCGATTCCATGATCATTTCAAGTACCATTGGAACCGCCAAAATAAAAATGGCTTTGCCCAAACCGGCATTTGTAAAGTCGCGTTCTGTGCCTCCGATTGCTTCCTTAACGTCAATCCACAGCTCTTTTAAGTCGATGTCCTTCAATTTTTGTAAAGACAAAACATTTGCTTTTTTGCGTAACATTATAAAAATATGGAAATAAATGAATAAACTAATTGAATAATCTCTTTCTGCCAACCTAGAACGGCCAGCAATCTGTGACGGCGATATTTATTGAGATATTCATTTTTAGTTTTCTTTTATTTGAATGTCACAAAGTTATGGAATAATTTTTTTAGAAAACAAATATTTTTTTGATAAATATTGTTCAATAAACAATTGAACACTTCTTGTTTATTAACGTTTATATGCTGAAAAAATAACTACAAATGAATCCTAAACTGATAGCTATTTTAGCATTTCTCTTTTTTGTTTCGTGTGTACACAAACAACGATTTCCGGAAAAACTTTCGGAACGAATTATTGCTAACAGTCCAAATGTAAACAGTCTGAATCTCAATGATAAAGGGCCATTTGATGAATTGTTTACTTTTGTAATGCAATTCAATAGTCAGGATTCAGCATTCGAATTACAAAATTTTGAAGCAGCTTATAACCAGTTTATTAACACACGACAAGTTGATTTGAATGATGCACAGGCACTACCGTTGTGGATTGAAATAAATGGTTTGTTACTTGAATTAACCGGTGAAGAAAAGTATACAAAACAATTGGAAGAAGTTTCTAAAATCGATTCTCTTGCGGATAATATTAAACCATTTATACTCACAAAAAGAGTAGATCATATCAATGTCAACCTGTTTGAGCCGATTGAGATAAATTACAACCACACTTTGGGAGGAGAAGTTAAAATCCGTCAGGAAACAACTTATCCGGAGTCGGGTAGTGTTCGATTACATTTTGGAATGACAGAAAGGCAATACATTGAGCTTTCAATCCGGATTCCGGAATGGGCAGAAGGCACAACCGTTGTTGTTAAAAACGTAAAGTATTTTACAAAGCCCGGTAGTTATTGTTTTATTGCTAAAAAATGGAAAGAAGGCGATGTGGTTGAAATTGAATTACCTATAGAAAACTACCCCTGTAATTCGCTCTAAATCCAGCTTCATATTGTTTATAACTGCTTCATTACCAATTTTATTTGAAATCTAAAGGATGCTGAAATAAATTCAGCATGACGTTACAATATTATGGCTGGCTTTACACTAGCAATTTGGCAAGGCATCAAAAATTGCCAGTCCGCCTTCAGATGTTTCGCGGTATTTACTTTGTAAATCGATACCGGTTTTATACATGGTTTCCACCACTTCATCAAAACTGATCCGGTGACGGCCGTCAGTAAGCAATGCGTAGTTATTATGGGAAACAGCTCGTTCAGCTGCAAATGCATTGCGCTCAATACAAGGGATTTGTACCAACCCGGCTACCGGATCGCAGGTTAATCCCAGGTGATGTTCCAAGCCCATTTCTGCAGAATATTCTATTTGGTAAATGGTTCCGCCCATCATTTGTGTAGCAGCTCCCGATGCCATTGCACAGGCAGTTCCAACTTCGCCCTGGCAACCAACTTCTGCACCCGATATTGACGCGTTTGTTTTTACAAGGTTACCAATAATACCGGCAGTTGCCAGCGCCCGTAAAATGGTTCTCTTATCGCTTTTATGAATTTTGGTGAAATATTTTAGAACCGCGGGTAAAACACCACTGGCTCCACAGGTTGGAGCAGCTACTATTTTTCCGCCGGCAGCGTTTTCTTCCATAACTGCCAGTGCGTATGAAAACAGTTGAGAACGTCTTTTAAATGGTGTGGCAAAATTGTGTCCTTTGGTATTAAAACTTTGCGCTTTCCGCGGAAGTTTTAATCCACCGGGTAAAACACCTTCGGCTTTTAAACCGCGTTTAATACTCTCACTCATTACTTTCCACACTTCTTCCAGATAGTCCCATACATCCGGCTCTTCGAACTCGGCAACATATTCCGAAAAACTTTTACCATTCTGGTTACACCAGTTCAAAATTTCGGCCATGGTAGTATGCTCGTATACCTCAACGGTCTCTGATTTTGTGTAGTCGTCAACGATTGTACCTCCTCCAACACTGTAGCAGGTCCACTCTTTTAAAAGCTCATTCTGGTTGTTGAAAGCTTTAAAAGTCATGCCATTAGGATGTCGGGGAAGGAAGGTTTTTGGTTCCCAAACGATTTGTAATGGGCGGTCGCCAAAACTTTGTTCGATAGCAAAATCCGTTAGGTGACCCTTTCCAGTAGCAGCCAAACTACCGTACAAGGTTACTTCAAAGTTTACTGCAGTTTTATTTTCTGCCAGAAACTTTTCGGCAGCTTTTTTCGGCCCCATCGTGTGACTGCTCGATGGCCCGTGTCCAATTTTATAGATTTCCTTTATTGATTCCATTCTCATATAACCTAATACAAATGAAGAACAGAAATTCCTATAAGCCTATGACTTTTGCTGGGATTTTTGATACAAAACAGGATAAATGGGCACGCTACTTTTTGTCTTTTACGCGCATGAACCTGAACATCTTCATAATCCAGTTGGGTAGGGGATGGTAACCACGTTTCCGAAGATCGATGTACCATCCAATTTTTTTTACAATCGGAATTTTATGTGTTTCAACAAATTCGATCAAAGTGCCTTCAGGTGCCTGGATGTAGGCAAAATTACCGGCAGCTTCACCCATATTAAATGAGTCGGTTGCTTTTGCACTGTCAACTGTAAACGGGTAACCTAAAGCTTTTGCTTTTTCGCGGAACTGATCCATTCCGTTTATATCGAAACACAGGTGAATAAATCCGGGATCTCCCCATATCCGGCCTTCGTAAATGTCTCTGGGCTCGTAATCGAAAGCTTGTACCAGTTCAATAACCGATTGCCCGAAAAACGGACTAAAAGCACCTTGTTTCACATCCGAGTGACGCAACAGAACCCTGCGGAATTTTTTATCTCCACCCGGAATTCCTTTGTAATCCTCAAAAACACCAGTTTTGTCGTATACAATTTCGTCGTATTGCAGAATTTCCTGGTACACTTTCAGGCTGGTGTCCAGATCTTTCACTCCAATAACGGTACCGAGCACTCCACCACTTAGCGATTTTTCCTTTTTACGAAAAACACCTTCCTGGTTTTTAATTTCCCACATGTTACCGTAAATGTCTTTCATAAAGAAATGATCGTTACCTGCAGGATCTTTGGAAACGGGGGTGAGCAAGTCAAGTTTTGATGCACTGAATTTTTCGTAGACAGCCTGTACATTTTCGGTTTTTAGTTTTCCGATATTGATACCAAGGTCGCCAAGTTGAATTTCAAAGCTGATAGGTTCTGGTTTTTTACCGGTATGCTGCCAAATTTCAAAACCTCCGCCACCTTGCATATTTAATGCTAAAACAGCTCTTTTATCACGTTTTTTACCCGCTGTATGAGCAAGCATAAGTTCTGCAGTTGCTTCGTCTTCAAACATCCTTATATCCATTGAGAAATGCTCACGATACCATTTCCAGGTTTCCTGAAGATTCTCAACTCCAACTCCCAATTGCTGAATCCCGTTAATTTGTGCTTTCATACTCGCTTAATAATTAGTGATTAAAGTGGATTAACACGCGAAGACATGTAGTAGTATAATCGAGGTAAAAACCTCCGAATATGTACCATTATTACTTCAGTGCCACCTACTAATATTTCTTTTTTTTCTTTTTTCAGTTTTTTACAGATAATCCTTGCGCATTTTTCAGCCGACATTCCGGAGTCTTGACCGGCATCCATTTTCGCATGCGTTTTGCCTTCTTTGTCGATCGCATTCACCGAAATGTTTGTTTTTATACGTCCGGGAATGATAATCGATACGGCAATGTTGTTTTTGGTATTCTCCGCACGCAAACTTTCGAAAAAACCGTGTAAGGCTTGTTTCGAAGCGGAATACGACGAGCGGTAAGGAAACCCGAATTTGCCAACAATACTTGATGTAACGGCAATTTGGCCACCTCCGTTTTCGATCATTGCAGGTAAAATGTGTTTGGTTAAGGCAATTGTTCCAAAATAATTTACCTCAAAAATTTTACGATCTACTTCCAGTGGAGTTTCGGCAACAAATGAGCGCTGACTGATTCCTCCGAACTGATATAATGCGTCTATTTTGATTTTGTTCTTGCGAATATAAGATGCCGCTTTTTCGACAGACGCCTCTTCGCCCAGGTCAAATGGAAGAACCAGTGTTTCGCAGTCATTTTGCTTGCAGACCTCTTCAGTTACCTTTAAAGCCTGCTCATTTCTGCCCGACAAGATGAGTTTTACGTTTTTTGCAGAAGAGAGCTCGATAGCAACAGCTTTACCGATGCCTGATGATGCTCCTGTAATCCATAATGTTTTTGCGGTAAAATCCATTTACTAGTTCCTTTCAGAGTGCCACGAAGATAACAGAATAATTATCGGGACAAAATGAATACGGTCTATTTTTACAACGTCAAAATTAAAAATCGTTAAGAATGTTAAATCGTTTTTTACTTCTGACTTTTTTCTTTTTCAGGAAGAATAAAACTAAATAAAACAGCCATTACAAATGCCAAGAGGTAACTGGCCAGTCTTTCTGAGATTCCGGTAGCATCAACCAACCATGTTTTCCAAATTACTGCAGACAATGTTCCGGTAATTAAACTGGCAAAAACACCTGCTCTCGACAATCTTTTCCAGAATATCAGCAATACGATTGCAGGTCCGAATGAGGCTCCAATACCGCTCCAGGCATAAGATACCAGTCCGTAAACTGTGTCTTCCATGGTAATGGCCAAAACAAAACCTACCAATCCAACAGCAAGGGTGAGGACTTTATTCAAAAACAACATTCGTTTTTCTTCAATTTTCTTTTTGGCAACGTGTACATAAAAATCTTCAGTCATCGATGATGAAACCACCATTAATTGAGAAGATGCTGTCGACATCATCGCAGAAACTGCACCAGATAAAAGGATTCCTGCCAAAATAGGATTTAATAAGGTCATAACCATAATTGGCATAATCTTTTCCGAATCGCTGGCTACAGAAGCTGCTGCATCTCCCAAAATACCGTTTTGTACAAGTTGGTAACCAATAATACCGATCATAAAAGCTCCAACGTATGCCAACAGCGTCCAAATAATAGCAAGAATACGGCTTTGTTGTGTCTCTTTCTGACTTCGCATAGCCATCATTCGTGTAAGCAATTGTGGTTGGCCCGTATAGCCAAATGCCCAGCTTAAGCCATTTAAAATAAGAAGACCTCCCGTAGCTTGTTTTACGGTGTCAATATTTTGAGGTACAAGGTAATTGGCCTGTGAAATGGCTTCTGCAATGTGTATATTATTCGTAGCCGCAATTCCGAGTGCAATAATGGGTAGAACCACACAGGTAACCACCATCAGAACGGCCTGAAAAGCATCGGTTGCAACAACTGTAATAAAACCTCCCAACATGGTATATAAAGTAACCAGCGCCGAGCCGATCACCATTCCCCAGAAAGGATCGATTTTAAATGTGTCGTTGAATATTTTACCGGCTCCACTAAACTGAGCTGCGATGTACAGTACAAAAAAGAATATGATAATAAGTGATGAGAGTATTCCAAAACTGCGCTGTGTACCTTTAAATTTGGCAGAAAACAAACTCGGAACAGTTAATGCTCCGGTCTTTTCGGTAAGTTTTTGTAAGGGTTCGGCCAGGAATATCCACAAAAACAAAATTCCGGTTACACAACCGAGTGCTACCCACAGTGATGCCATTCCTTCGGCATAAGCATGACCGGTTAATCCGAGTAATAACCAGGCTGATTCGCCGGTGGCTCTTTCGGACAATGCCAATGAAAAACCGGAGATCTTTTTCCCGCCTAAAACAAAGTCGTCATTTGTTTTTGAACGACGTGCCGAATACGCAACAATACCAATTAAAATTACCAGGTAAGCAACAAATACTATAATCATTATTTAGTTGAATTTTTGTGAAGCGACCAAAGATAATAAGAAAAAGGATTGTAGCAATTTTCCCGCAAACTTTATAGAACTTGTGCTTTTAGTTTGATTTTATCGGGAGTTTGGCGTAGTTTGTTTCTTAAAATTCCTAATTATTAACTTTCTGATGCAGGCTTTGAAATCCTTCACCCAGAATTTCTTTTGTATCCATTACGGTTATAAATGCATCAGGATCAATTTTACTGATAAATTCCTGTAAAATAGCCACCTCGCGTCGGCTGACAACCGCGTAAATAATTCTTTTTTGTTCACCGGTAAACATACCTTCACCATTCAGATAAGTTCCGCCACGTTCCAGATCGACCAACAATTTTTCTTTTATCTCCGCATGTTTTTTTGAAATGATAATCAGTGCTTTGTTGTAACTGGCGCCTTCAAGAGCAGTGTCGATCAATTTGCCACAAATATAAATTACGATTAGCGAGTAAAGTGGGATGGCCCAGTCGCGGAATGCAAGCAAGCCAAAAAATACAATCACTGAATCAACATAAATCATTAATCGGCCAATTTGTACGTGTGTGTATTTGCCAATAATCATGGCAATAATATCTGAACCGCCCGAAGTTGCGCGCGATTTAAAAATAAGTCCTAATCCAAATCCCATTAAAACGCCGCCAAACAGGCACGATAGAAGAATATCGTCAACCAACGGTAGTTTTGCGTCGGGGCGCATCATCGTTAAAAGGTCGGTAAAAACTGCGGTTAACACCGAGCCGGTAATTGTTTTTATTCCAAAACGCGGTCCCAGAATTTTAATTCCGGCAATAATCAAAGGAATATCAATCATCAGCGCAAAAGTTCCCACGGGAATTCCTTCGGGCCAGAAAGAGAAAACGCCTTCGGTTAAATAGTGCACAACAATGGCAATTCCGTAAACTCCACCGGGAACGATTTTATGCGGAGTAACAAAAAATACAAAAGCTGCTGCCAAAATAAAGGAGCCGGAGATTAAAAGCAGGTTGTCCTGAATCCACTTTTTACTGAAAATTTTGTCTTTTGTCAGAAATGCCATGATCGTGAAATTTTTTCTTAAAAAAACACAATTTTAGCGGATTATAAAACAGACAATTGTCAGTTTGCTGTTATAAAAAGTTGGTACTGGATTCCGGTAACTTGATGCTAGTCGAGAACAAATCGATAGGAGATAGTTCCCTGTTGGAAAGCCGGCGCATTTTCGTCGAGATTAAACTTGGCTTTTAACGCAGCTTGTTTTGCTTCGTCCCAGAACGCTTTATTCGCGATTGTTGTTCCGCGCACTCCCGGCTCAGCAGATGTAACTTTTCCATATTTATCTACGGTAACTTTAACAACAACAATCCCTGCGTCGTTACCCGGATAATTGGGTTTTGGAAGTGATTTTGCCGATCGTCCCGATAAACTGAACGAAACACCAGATCCCTGATTTCCGGAACCGCTACCGCCGGCACCATAATTGTTTGCATTCGGATCGCCGGTTGGAACACCTTGATTTCCACCGGGGAATGTTACTCCCTGGCTTTTTCCATCGCCACTGCCTGTACCACCGCTTCCTGATCCGCTGTTCGCAAATGCGCCCTGCGTGCGCGAGTTTATCTCAGCTATTTTGCGTTCTTCTTCCAGTTTGCGTTGGCGCTCCGCTTCTTCTCGAGCTTTACGTTCAGCTTCCTCGCGGGCTATTCTTTCGGCCTCTTCACGTTGCTGGCGTTCGATTTCTTCCTGTTTTTTACGCTCAATTTCAGCCAAACGTTTTGCTTCGGCTTCTTCAGCATTTTTACGGTCTAATTCTTCTTGTGCCTTTCGTCGTTTGTCTTCCAACTCCTGCTGGCGCTTGCGTTCTTCCTCCTTTTTCTTTTTCTCGGCTGCTTCAATCGCTACCGTTTCTTCGTAATCCTGTGTCATGGCCACTTCTTCGGCAGGTTCCGGTTCCGACGATTTTACAGGAGGCGGAGGTGTTTGTTTGGCAGGGGGAGGCGTTGATTTTTGTTGTGCCGTTTGTGGAGGAGGAGGCGAAGTTTGTTGTTGTCTCCGGGCCGGACTTGGTTCACGATCGCCCAAGCCATTTTCGGAGTTACCAAAATTCACCAGAATTCCTTCTTCTCCGGGGAGAGGGAGTGGCGTGAAAAAGCCCAGTAATAGCAATAACAGCATTACAATTGAATGAAAAACAATTGTTCCGACTAGCCCCTTTTTCTTTTCGCTGTATTCCTCTCTCTCTATCATTCTTCTTCTATTCAGGCGATGTTGCCAGTATCATTTTATACTTATTTCGGCGGGCAATGTTCATTATTTTCACCACTTCGTTAACAGGAACCGATTGGTCGGCGTGTAACGAGATAAAAATATCGTCGTTGCCCGAGCCAAACTTATTACGAAGGAAAGGTTCTATTTCGCCGAATTTTACACTTTGAAGTTTACTGTCGTCGTTGATATAATATTTCAGATCGGATGTAATCGATATGGTTGTGATCGGCTTCGCAGCTGTTTGATTGTTACTTTGCGGAAGCAACAATTTCAGTGCATTTGGCGCAATCAGGGTAGAGGTAACCATAAAGAAAATAAGCAACAGAAATACAATGTCAGTCATCGACGACATGCTAAATGCAGCATTTACTTTATTTCTCTTTTTTAGTGCCATTTATTCAGATTATGCCGGTTCGTTTAACAGATCCATAAATTCAGAAGTGGTAGCTTCCATTTTAAAAACCACTTTTTCAACATTCGATACAAGAATATTATAAGCGAAGTAGGCGATAATACCAACGATCAAACCTGCAACTGTTGTTACCATTGCCTGGTAAATACCGGTTGAAAGCAGTGTTACATCAATGTTGTTTCCGGCGTTCGACATATCGTAGAAGGCCTGAATCATTCCCATAACAGTTCCAAGGAAACCGATCATCGGAGCACCACCGGCTACAGATGCCAGCACAGGAAGTCCTTTTTCCAGTTTCGAAATCTCAAGGTTACCTACATTTTCGATAGCAGCATTTACATCGGTTAGAGGACGGCCAATTCGGCTGATTCCTTTTTCCAACATGCGCGATGCAGGATTTGGGTTGCTGCGGCATAATGCAACTGCAGAATCGATTTTTCCTGAAGTGATATAAACTTTTACTTTTTCAAGCAAACTTGAATCAAATCTTCCGGCCTTTTTAATGGCAAAATAGCGGTCGAAAAAGATATAAACGGCAACTACCGACAAAAACAATATCGGGAGCATAATCCATCCACCTTTCAGTGCCAGATCAAAAAATTTCGTTGAAATGCCTTCCGGCTCGGTTGCCATAGCTTCCAACTCTTGTGGAAGATCAGCCTGAATCATCAATAAATTAAACATGTTATCCAATTATTTTTTACTATTCCTAAAATGAAAAACGAGGTATAACCATAAATATTATACCTCGCTAAAATAAGCAATATTTTTGCCGCTTTGTTGGCTTTGTCAGTCGTAACTCATTTAGTTATGAACAACCGATTTTTGATAGTCTACAAGCCAAACATAACGTAATATACGGCAGCACCTGACAGGTAGCCAACTAAGGCAAGCCAGCTAATCTTTTTTAGGTACCAGATAAAATCAATTTTTTCGAGTCCCATTGCCGCAACACCTGCAGCAGAACCAATAATTAACATACTGCCACCGGTTCCGGCTGTATAGGCAAGAAATTCCCAAAATGCACCATCCTGAACAAAGGCGGCCTGGTAACCAACAGCTCCTGCATCGGCAATTGGGTACATTCCCATAGCACCGGCAACCAACGGAACATTGTCAACAACCGATGAAAGAACACCAATTGCAAGGTCGATCAGGTAAATGTTACCCAGTTTTTCGTCGAGATAAGTTGCAAGGATATTTAAGTGCCCTGCTGATTGTAGCGCTGCAACAGCCGAAAGTATTCCGAGGAAAAACAATACGGTTGGTACATCAATGCGCTGAATTACAGCAGTAACTTTTAATTTGTCTTTAATTTCTTTTGGTTTGTCTTTGTGTACAATTTCGCCAACAACCCACAAAAGGCCTAACGATAGTAACATTCCCATATAAGGAGGCAGGTGGGTAATGGTTTTAAATACCGGTACGAACAACAAACCGGATACACCTAAAACAAGAAACAGAATCCGTTCTTTTTCAGTGCTGTATTCTACTTCGTCTTCGTCAATTGCCGGGCGCTGAACATTTCCTTTCATAGTAACAGAAAGGATAGCCAACGGAACAACCATACAAACTAAACTAGGCAGAATAACATTCATAATAATTGTACCTGCTGTAACCTGTCCGCCAATCCACAACATAATGGTGGTAACATCGCCAATTGGCGACCATGCACCACCGGCATTGGCAGCTAAAACTACCATACTGGCAAAAAACCAGCGGGTTTGTTTGTCATCAATCAGTTTACGAAGTAATGCAACCAAAACGATTGTTGTAGTAAGGTTATCGAGCAATGCCGACATAAAGAATGTGAGCAAACTCAATATCCACAGTAGTTTTACTTTATTGGTGGTTTTTATCTTATCGGTAATAATCTTAAATCCTTCATGCTGATCAACGACTTCAACAATTGTCATTGCCCCAAGCAGGAAAAATAAAATTTCACTGATTTCGCCTAAGTGATGAATAATTTCCGATTCAACAATAAATTCATGAGCAGCGTGTAAGCCGTGCGAATCGGGGTGAGCTGCAAGGAAGGCCTCCCAGGCAGGACTGAAACCGAGGTGTAAAATACCTTCAGCGCCAAGTACATATACTACCCAGCATAATGTGCCAATAATTAAAGCCGATGCAGCTTTATCGACTTTAAGAGGATGTTCCAGCGCTATTGCAGTATAACCCAGAACAAATACAACAACCATTAATATGAACATAGTAAATAATTTTAGGTTTAAGTTTTACTATAAAGTATTGCAAATTTACCCGAAGTAATATATCTGCAAAGGAAATGTGTCAGTTTTTTTAATGATTTTTAAATATTGTAAAACACTGTTTGGGCAAAAGAAATAATTATGTTCTAGTTTTTATTCTTATTGAAAAGCTTGGTGAGCTTTTTAAACAGTTCGTCAATCGAGTTGTACTCTTCTTTAAACGATAAACCAATTCCCTGCGTGTATGGAGCGGTTTCGTAAATCAGGTTGTTATTTGAACGATTGTAAGCTTTAAACAGAATTTTCCCGCTGCGAACAAGTTTAACACTCATTTCAAAATCACCAACAATCTGGCTACTGTTGTTGCTCATTCCGTATTGGTTGGTATTGTTTCCAATGTTGCCGTTAAGCGTAACACGGTCGTTAAATATTTGCGTGCTCAGAGCCAGTTCAATTTCATCGTCGGTAACTTCGTTTCCGGGGCGATAGTTAATTCCAATATCCCAGTCTTCATCAATTTGTGAGAGCCAGTTACTCAGCTGATTCGAAAATAGCTCACTTGCAGTTGTTCCAAGCATATTGGCGTTTTGTGCTTCAAAACTACCTCTTAAATACTCTGGAGTGTAAAATTTACCCAGAACAATTAACGAAAGAATTTGCTTGTTAAGCTCTTCTTCTGTACTAAAATATTGCGACAATTCTTCTTTTAACCGCTCTTCAAGGTTCGGAAACTCAATGTCGAATGCAATGGTTGGATTGATTAACTCATCACTCAGGTTAATCAAACACTCAACCTGAACTCTACTTTTCTGGTTTAACAGATCGTCTCTGCCCATAAACACATCGTACAACGACGCTTTTAAAGTATAGATTGCCTGTAAATCGATTATAGCATTGTACGGATCGCCCGACCATACAATCGAACCGCCCGGCTCGATGGAAAAACGTTTGTTCATTACATTATACAATGTAAACAGGTAATCTCCCTGAGTAGGGTTGTAGTTGCCCGAAAGGCTCATGTTATAGTCGTCATCCATCTCAAACAGGAGGATTCCTTCTCCACGGGCACGAATAATATCGCCAATTTGCGAATTGTAAATAAGCTGAACATCGGCATCGGGAGTTGCTTCAACCGTAATACTTAAGTTGTAACCGCCATCGTCAGCTTTCGAGCTGTTTGAGAAAAATGTGGATTCTTTAGTGGTTTCCGGTTTTACAAATTCCAAAAATTCGTATTGCGATAACTGGCTCTGGCTTTCCATCGATATTTTAATATCTGTTCCGGCTAAAGTGGTTCCGTAACAAGTAATATCAACGGTTCTGGCTTCTCCAACGATTTCAAGGCGTCCGTTTGCCATTACCAAACCGTAAAACTGTTCATTCTGAACAGGAGTGGTATTCATCGCTTTTATCTTTTCCGAACTGAAATTCAGGTTGTATGTCATGTTCTGAAAATTTTGATGAACGATTTCTCCATCAAAAATTCCCGGATTATTATCGTCGTCATAAACCGTAATGTTGTCGAAAACAATACTGTTTCCTCTAAAATAGACCGAATCTGTAAACGTTAATGGCACTTGCGTAACATCAATTGTTAGTCCGGCATTTGTTCCGTACAGCGCACCATTTAATTGAATATTATTGGCTGTTCCTCCCAAATGAACTTTGCCCGAAGCCAATCCTCTGAAATCGGAAAAGTTTTCGCGCATAAAAGCCGATAAAATTATCACCGATGCGCTGTCGACACTAATATCAAAATCGAGTGCGCCGGTTTCGGGAGTGTAAGCACCAACTGCATTGAAATTTAATTGCTTATTTCGTACAATTTTGAGCTCGGAATCGATGGCTGAATTTTCTTTATTCCACTGACTTGATAAGGAAATGTCACCCATGTATTTGTCTTTGTAATACAGGCTGTCGATTGACAAATCCGATAAAACAATCGGTTCTTCAAATAACCGGGAAAAGCCAAAATAGCCGTTTATCTTTCCTTCCAGATCAATTTCTTTTTCAAAATATTTATCGAGATAACTCAAATCAATATTGCTCATGTCAAGGTGAACAATGTCGGCTTTTTTGTTTGTTACGCTGCCGTTAATAGCGAAGGCCTGGTTGTTGTGATGAATTTTGAATCCTTCGATGCTAAACGATGAAGAATCAATACTTGCAGTAAAAGGTTCAACCGACCAAAGTGTATCGGCAATGTAAATCCTTGATGGATGCCCTATAATATCGATGTGTCGGTGCCCGGTTGAATCGGCAAACGAAAAAACGGATTGCGTTCGTATTGCACCGCTATAGGTTAATTCATCAAAATTACTCCACGAAATAACATTGTCGAGCACATTATCCTGCACCTTGGAGTCGACCGTAAAATTGTACATTTTAAAACCATTTGCCTGGTAAAGCTCACCAACTCTGAACTTCGAATTAAAGCGTCCGGCAGAAGTATTATTCCCGATATACATATCGCGGGCCCAGTTGCTGCCAAATTTTACCCCCGGAATACTGCCATTTAAACTCAGCAGGTTTTGCGAAGCATCAATTTTACCATAAAGTAAAAACGGTGCTTCAAAAGCCAAATCAGGAACAAAAATATCGATTAAGGGATTTATTTCCTTTACATAAAGGTTAAAGTCAAACTTGTTTTTACGGCCTGTATTTTTCTGGAAAGGCAAATGTGCAGCCGGTACATAATGGTTTACCAGCTGGAACAATTCGTTTTTAATATCACGAAAATAGTAGGTACCCAGAATTTCGGCATCGAGAAAATCTGATTTTACCTCAAGTTTGTTTTTGTCATCTTCCTGAAAAGCTCTGAATTCAATACCTTCGAGGTTTACTTCTCCGTTTCGGTTGGCATAAAATCCTTCTTTTACCGAAATCAATCCGTTTACGTTATCGATTTTGTCGCCGGTAAAATTGGCTTCCATTTTAAAAGCCATACTTGTTGCCGGGAAGTTTTTGGTAAGGTTTAATTTGCCCGGATAAGCATGTCTCAAATTCAGGTTAAAATCAAAACGCGGGACAGCTGTGTTCAGGTCGAGTTCGCCAAGAAAGGTAAAATCAATATTCGGATCCTGAATCTCAAGCAGTCCGTCAAACATCTTTTCGCGTAAAATACCGTCGAACGACAGGTTTTTATAGTTGTAATTGTTGTAATGAATGCTATCGATACTTCCTTTAAAAATACCTGAAACTACTTCGGTGGTTTTATTAAATTGTCCGTCGGCCGATCCTTTTAAAGTAATTGCACCCAGGTTTTCCTGTTTAAAAAGTTCGCCAAGTTGAAAGTCGGTGGTAGCAACATTTCCACGGTAATAAACCATCCCGCTTTGCTCGGGCATTACCAGAATATCAGTTGTTAAACTTCCCATTTGGCTTTCTAGTGTTCCAAAGGTTACAAAGTCGGTTAAGAAACCACTAAAATTACCTTTAAACTGCAGCTGACCAGCCTCGTAAAAACTTTCAGGAAAACGGATAAACCTGTTCTTTGCACTGTTTGGCAAACGTATGTTACTAATGTCCTCGAACGATGTTTTTGAATTTTTCAGATCCAGAAACAAATACATATTTACAGGATCGAACAGGTCGTTAATGTAGAAATCGAGCAAAGCGCTGGTTTCATTTCCTGTTTGCAGATAAATATTCCGTCCTTTTAAGTCGTTAAGCGTACCATATATAATTCCGGAAAGTTTAACTTTTTCGTTCATTCCTTTTAATGAAGGTATCAACGAACTCAACTCCGTAATGCCAATTTCAGAATCAGCCACCTGAATATCCATATCAAAAGGCCGGTTCATGCTGTCGTTAGCGGTGTAAAACTGAAAACGCATATTGGTATTTGTAACTGATGAACCCGAACTCACCATGTTAAAATTGTCGATCGAAAGTGTTTGTCCAACGTTTTTCACATCGGCCGAAGCATGTTTAAGCACCAGTCCTTTACCGTCGCTGGCACTTAAATCGTCAATTCTAAACGATAACGAATCACGGTAGGAGTAAAAGTTCGAAACACTTAAATTCAGGTCGCGGGCTTCAATTGTGGTATGATCTTCAGTACTGTTATTCGAATAAGTGATTTGCATATCGCCAAACTCAAATTCACGACACGCAAAAGTCCAGATGTTCATCGTGTCTTTTTTAGGACCCGCTCCGATATTTCGAATGAGAAAACCAAAATTGAACAACTCCGTAGAGTCTTTTGATAGATTTATGCTGTTGTTCCCAAAACTCAGATCCCGCAATACGATCTGTTTGTTTTTAAACTTCAATGTATCAATTCGGGTGCTGATGTGTTCGCTGTAAATTAACGTATCGCCCGCCTGGTCTTCGATAAGCACATCCTCGAGTTTTACCCGGTTAAAAAAGCCGATATCAACCTTGCCAATCGAAATGTTGGTTTGCAAATCTTTCGATAGCTTATTGGCAATTTTTCGCGTAATCTGTGTTTGAATCCAGCTGTTTTGAAGTATTACAAAACCGGCACTAAACAACATGATGAACGTTGCCAACAGAATGATGAGTATTTTCCAGCCTTTTTTAATAGTTTTGCAATTTTTAAACGAACATAATCCATTTCAGTTAATAAACAGGAAAAGGATCAGGCGTTTTGTTAACGAATCATTTTTAATAAGTGCAAAGATATAAACCCAATGGCGTTTATCTTGTTCTAGTAACGTTAAAAAAGGTATTATTTATATGACCGCGAAAGGAATTACAATATTGGGCATCGAATCATCATGCGACGATACTTCTGCTGCCATAATTCGCGATGGGGTTATCCTGTCGAATGTAGTTGCGAGTCAGAAAGTTCATGAAGAATACGGAGGTGTTGTACCCGAACTGGCTTCGCGTGCGCACCAGCAAAATATTATTCCGGTAGTTGATCTGGCCATGAAACGTGCAGGTCTCAATCGCACAGATATTTCGGCAGTGGCTTTTACCCGCGGACCGGGTTTATTGGGCTCGTTATTGGTGGGAACATCTTTTGCCAAAGGTTTCTCGCTGGCATCAAAAATTCCGTTAATCGATGTAAACCATTTGCAGGGCCATGTTTTGGCACTGTTTATAAAGGAAAATGGCGTTGAATTTACACCGCCTAAATTTCCGTTTTTATGTTTGCTGGTATCGGGTGGAAACTCGCAGATAATTATGGTTCGCGATTACCTTGATATGGAAGTGATCGGTCAAACTATTGATGATGCTGCCGGCGAGGCTTTTGATAAATGTGCAAAAGTTATGGGCTTGCCATATCCGGGCGGTCCGCATGTGGATCGACTGGCAAAAGAGGGCGACCCGCTTAGGTTTGAGTTTTCGCGTCCAAAAATTCCCGGGCTCGACTACAGTTTTAGTGGACTAAAAACCAACTTCCTGTATTTCCTGCGCGATAACTTAAAAACAAACGAGAAATTTATCGAGGAAAACCTGGCCGATCTATGTGCTTCGTTACAACACACGATTATTGAAATATTGCTTAGCAAATTAAAACGCGCTGCCCGCGAAACCGGTGTGAATGAAATTACTGTTGCCGGTGGTGTTTCTGCAAATTCAGGACTTCGAAATGCTTTGCAGGAAAATGCCAAAAAGCATCGTTGGAACCTGATCATTCCAAAATTTGAATACACAATGGATAATGCAGCAATGATTGCTATTACCGGTTACTACAAGTATTTAAATAAGGAATTTGTAGGTCAGGATGCTGTTCCTTTTGCACGAACCCAACTGTAAAAATCACATTTTGAAATTTGATAAAGAATTGGTGCATGGGAAGCTGATAAAACGTTATAAACGTTTTTTGGCTGATATTGAACTTGACACAGGCGAAATTGTTGTGGCTCATTGCACCAATTCCGGCTCGATGAAAAGTTGCCTTGAAAATGGGGCAGAGGTGTATCTTACTCCGGTTGACGATCCGAAACGCAGGACAAAGTTTACCTGGGAAATGATAAAGATTAACAACGATTGGGTAGGCATTCATACCGGAAATCCGAACAAGCTGGCTTTCGAAGCAATTTCAAATGGACTGATTCCCGGATTGGAAGGATATACAACCGTGAAAAGGGAAGTAAAATTTGGCGATTCGCGCTTTGACGTTTACGCTGAAAACGATACCGAAAAGTGTTTTGTGGAGGTAAAAAACGTTTCGATGAAACAGGATGAATTTGCTTTGTTTCCGGATGCCGTTACAACACGCGGGCAAAAACATTTAAAGACTTTAATCGAAGTAAAAAAGCAAGGAATGCGCGCTGTAATGCTGTATGTTATTCAACGAAGCGATGTGCATATTTTTGGCCCGGCAAAAGAAATAGACCCTGATTACGCAGCTCTGTTAAAACAGGCTTGGGAAGCGGGTGTTGAAATCTTCCCGATGCAGGCAAAAGTTACTCCTGAAGAAATTACGTTTGTCCGAAAATTACCTTTTCAGATCTAAAAAAGCCGGAACAGATTAATCTATCCCGGCCTTTTGAAATCCTAAATATTTTACTTTTTCTCTTCAATAGGAATTAAGTCTCCCTGGTAAGAAATGTGTTGACGATTTGTGCTGCTAACACTCAGCGATGTAGAACCGGTTGATCCCACGCTAAAAGTGAAATCTACTCTGTCGTTTTTATTTTTTGCGGTGAACTTTATAATATATCCACCTTTCTTCCCATCCTCCACACTTAAATCTTCAATTTTCGATTTAAATGTCATTGGCGAATCGCTCGATCCATAATCGGCTGAATAAGCACGTCCAAAATAGGGGAGGTACGAATCTACTTCATTGTCTTTTAATACCACGCTGTAATTCGTGGTTAAATTACGGGCTTTCCCGGTTGTAGGAAGCATTCTGATGGCATCAAACTGCCAGGTGTTGGCTTCAATAATTTCTTTTGTTTGTTCGGTAAGCATCGCTTTACGCTGAGCTTTTTTCTCTTTTTTGCTTAGTCTTTGATCTTGTGCCTGTACCGCTACTATCGAGATGATCAGAAAACTTAACAATAATATTTTTTTCATGACATTAAATTTTCTGATCAAATTACAAAAATTATTCCAAGCTTTCTACAATGCGGGCAAAGAAAAAGGGATATGAAAACATACCCCTTTTCGTGCAGTTTAACTAAATAAAATCAGTTTCTATGATTCCTGAAATTTATTCCAAGTTTGGATAAACGTTTATAATCAGTATCTAAGCGTTCTGAAAAGTCATCAAAATCTTTTAATTCTTTTGGTGTCCAGGCTACTTCTGCTTCAGCCTGCAAACGAGGTAGCAACATGTATTCTGCTTTTTTGGTTGTCGCAACATATTCCGTCCACAAATTGGTTTGCACACCTAAAATATATTTTGCTTGTTCCTCGGTTAATTCTTCAGGAATAGGCTCGTAACTGTAAACTTTTTCAACAGGCAGAAAACCTCCTATTGCCAGTGGCTCGTTGTCCTGGTCTTTTGATTGATAATAATCGATGTACATGTGGGTTGTCGGGCTCATCACCACATCGTGATTTTGTTTGGCAGCTTCAATTCCACCTTTTACACCACGCCAGCTCATTACTGTTGCCTGTGGTGCCAATCCACCTTCCAGAATCTCGTCCCATCCAATCAAACGTCTTCCTTTCGATGTTAGGTAATGATCCATTTGGGTGATAAACCAGCTTTGCAGTTCGTGTTCGTTTTTCAGGCCTTCGGCTTTAATTCGCGCCTGGCAAGCATCACATTTTTCCCATTCATCTTTTGGACATTCATCGCCTCCGATATGTATAAACTCCGATGGGAAAATATCCATCACTTCGTCTAAAACATCTTTTAGAAAGTCTAAGGTTTCATCCTTTCCGGCGCAATAAACATCTTTATGCACACCCCAGGTTTGTTGCACAATGTACGGACCACCTGTACATCCCAAATTCGGATATGCAGCCAGTGCTGCCGACGAATGGCCGGGCATTTCAATCTCCGGAACTACTGTGATATAACGCTCAGCTGCATATCGTACAATTTCGCGGCATTGATCTTGTGTGTAAAAACCTCCGTAACCAATTCCGTCGTTGCCTTGTCCGCTTCTGTAATGGCCAACAACGGTTTCGTCGCGCCAGTGCGAAATTTCGGTCAGTAAAGGATATTTTTTTATTTCAATACGCCATCCCTGATCCTCGGTGAGGTGCCAGTGAAAAGTGTTGATTTTGTACATGGCCAGAATGTCGATGTACTTCTTCAAAAAACTCACCGGGAAAAAATGGCGGCCAACATCCAACATATTTCCACGCCAGGCAAAACGTGGTTCGTCTTTTATTTCAACACATGGAACTGCCAGCTGTTTTGTTTTCGATTCTACAGGAAGTAGCTGCTTAAGCGACTGTACACCATAAAATAAACCATTTGGTTTAGCGGCTGTAATTACGATCGAGTTTTCGGTAACTTTTAACAGGTAACCTTCATCTCCAATAGGAAGACTGCTGATTAGTTTCAACTCAATTTTCTTAGCATCTCCATTCAGTTTGATTTGATATACCTGCTCGATATAATCTTCAAAAAAGCTCGCTATGGTAGCAACTTCTGTATTCGACGCATTGTAATTTAGCGAACAGTTGTCATCAAGCGCAAAAGTTCCTTTCTTTGCAATCATTTCTGCCGGTTTTGGAATAATGGAGATTTCCTGTGCCGAAAGCACTGTTCCAAGAAATAACGACAGACATAAAACTAAAATTTTTTTCATGCTGAAATAGGTTTTAGATACGGTTTAAGATTTATACTTTCTACACAAAAGTAAAACCTTTTGTAAAAATTTAAAAAGAATTATCTCGAATAATAAAAATATAATTATCAAAAAACTATGCACCGGATTACAATTGGAAAGGAAATAGCTGAAAAAGTACCGGAAATTGTTTTGTCGTGTATTGAATGCGATGTCGTTTACCAGGAGCAGAATGGTGATCTTTGGAATGAAATTGGAGAAAAGATCAAAGAATTAAATAGTACACTGAAGGTAGAAGAAATCAGCAAAATTCCTGCTATTGCAGCTTCGCGAAGAGCCTATAAAAAATGCGGAAAAGATCCTGCTCGCTACCGTCTGTCGGCAGAAGCACTACTTCGCAGGGTATTAAAACGCGGCGAGATTTACCAGGTGAATAATGTGGTTGATCAGCTAAATCTGGTGTCGATTTCGAGCGGTTTTTCGATTGGTGGTTACGATGCTGATACAATTGAAGGTGATATTACCTTTGGCATTGGCGCAAACAACGAACCGTATGAAGGAATTGGACGAGGCGAGTTAAATATTGAATTTATGCCGGTATTTCGGGATGCCAAAGGAGCTTTTGGAACACCAACCAGCGACTCGGTGCGTACTTGTGTTACGAACAAAACAAAACGGTTTTTGATGATTATTATAGCTTACGAACCTATTCAATCAATAGCAGAAGCAACTACACAGGCGCAGGAATTGTTGACAGAATATGCCGGCGCCAAAAATTTTGAATTAGAAACTATACAAACAATATAATGAAGGGAATTTGTAGATTTTTACTAAAACTTTTGGGGTGGACAGCGGTTGGAGGTCATGCTCCGGTGCAAAAATGTATTATAATCGGGGCGCCACATACCAGTGCGTGGGATTTTGTAATCTCGTATTTGTTTTACACTTCGAAAGGGGCTGTTGCCAATATCTTAATTAAAAAGGAGTTTTTCTTTTGGCCGCTTGGTTATTTTGTAAAAAAGATGGGCGGACTTCCAATCGATCGTTCAAAAGGGGCAAATGTAATTCGTCAAACTATTCAATTGATTAACAAACGCGATTACATTCATCTGGCCTTAACTCCTGAAGGAACACGCAGTTTGAATAAAAGGTGGAAAGCCGGTTTTCATATCATTGCCAAAGAAACCGGGATTCCGGTGTATCTTGGTTATTTTGACTGGGGAAGAAAAGAAATTTCGATTGGCGAGCCTTTTGAACTTTCGGACAGTGCGCAGGACGACATTAAACGGATGAAAGATTTTTACCGCGAGAAAGGTATTAAAGGGAAATTCCCCGAGCTATTTACCACCGACTATTAATGCAGGAAATTATTCGAAAAAAAGCAGTTTTTCAGAAATCTAGAAAAACTGCTTTTTTTGTTGGTATGGATTAATCAAACACAGAAATGCTCAGTTTAACCTGAATCCTTTCAAAATCCGATTCGTTAAAACCTGCAAATACACCAACATTTCCGGCAAAAAACAGGTTGTTTAAACTATAACCAACTTCCCAGTAATTGTTGAACTCAGGCGTTGTGAGGTAGTTTAAATGTAGGCTTTCGCTCCAGGTTCGTTTGTTTAAAATGGAGAAGTATCGAAGTAACAAATATTCGCTTCTGAATTCGGCCATTACATTTAAGTAGCTCTCATTTGTGCTCAGCAAATAATCATCAACCAGCTGGAAACGGTGTGTGAAAGGTTTCAGCATGAGCGGTATTTCCGCCGAACCAAAATGTTTGAATTGTGAAAAATGCAATTGATCGGCATTAAAATAGTAGCCGGCGTTTAGCTGCCAGTCGATACCGGCACTTGGCGTAATATTTGCCTGCTGATGCACTGAAAAATCGATACGGGTGAAGTCGGAAGTGGCATTCAAAATGTCAGGAATACCTTGTTTAAAACTCAGGTCGAACTCATAAAAATCATTCATAAACAAAAATGGCGATTCTTCCATCCATGGTTTTCGCTGCGACTTCCGTAAATTCATTCCAACGGTGTAGCTAAAACTTTTTTGTTCAATCAAAGCAGGATTGTCGGCGGTGAAATTTCCTGGTAAGTTCGGTTCAAAATCTTTATAATCCGACAGCGGGAATGAGATGTTATTTTCGAGCGGATAAAAATGATCGTAATTAACACCTGCATACATTCTGAAATACTTTTTAAAACGTTGCGAAAAATTCAGATGTATGTATTCGTTCTCGTAAAACCGCGAGTAGTTTTCGCCAAAAAACCACGAACTTAAAGCATTAACGGCTGGTGTAATACCGAGGTCGCCTTTAAAATCATTGCTTTGTTTACCGGCATAAATACCAATCTGGTTTCCATCGCCAAGGAAGTTGACAAAGCGGGTATTTACACTGCCAAAAACTGATTTGCGGTTAAAGGCATAACCAACCTGCGGGGTAAGGTAAATTCGTTTTGTCGAGTCAACCAGAAAACGTATTTGTAGCTCCTGCCGGTATTTGTAGCCGTCAACCGCGTTAAAATCAAAATTTACGGGAGACAACAATCCGTCGTAACCTATCCTGATTGTGGAGTCTTTGCAGATGTCATAACTTCCGGCAAAAAGTTTACCCCAAAAACCATTCGACGTTTCTTTTCCTGAAGTTGAATCTTTTACCGTACCACTTTTCATTAATTTTAGCGAATCGGCCATGCGATAACTTGCAACTTCGGCCTCGGTAAGCGGAATGCTTCTAACGGTATCCCAAACCACATCGTTTTGTAACGAATCTTCCTCTTCCAATATCTGGTAATTTCCGTATTCAGGCGTAACAATCGTCGTGTCTTTATACTGTTCTTTCAAGATTTTCCGGTTTAAACGGGCCACTTTTTTTACATCTGCATTGCTGAGTTCTTCTTTGGCATTCAGGGCCGTAAGCTCTTTTGCCAGCTGTTTTTCTTTTTCACCGATTGCTCTTGCGGGCTGAACTTCCTGGTTCTCGGCAACAGTAGGACTCACATAACGCTCGTCGACGTAGTTATTGGCTATCGAATCATATTTCACCGAAGCACCGTAATAAAATTGTCCTGTAAGTCCAAGCATGCCAAAATCGCCGTTTATGTTGTGCGAAACCGGAAGCCAGTTGCCATCTCCAAGATTTTCAAACTGTTGTTTTATGTGGTAGTTAAAGAATTCGAAACTTGAACTAAAATCGAGGTTATAAATGCACCACAGTTTGTCGACAATGTAAATAAAACCTTCAACCAGCTCGTCGCTTTTGCGTTTTGGCGTTACCCGAATTTTAAAAACATCAAATTCTCCAACGGTAATAAATCCTTCGTAAACAAAGTTGTAATGTTTTAATGCCAGCACCGATAGGGGTGAAATTACCTCGTTCGGACGTTCGTCGTAAAAACTGGCTGTCATCAATCCCATAACCGGAGGCTCATCAAAACCGGTAAGCGAACTTTTTTTACTGATCACTTTTTGGTTGTACTGATCGGGATAGTCAAACGTAATCCGGTTTTGCGACTCAATTACATATGTTACGTTCTCCTTAAAGTAGTCTTTGAATTTTCGGCCATCTTCAACTTCCTGTTTTTTAATCAGGTTCGGAATGTTGGTAAACGCGAAGTTGCTCTTGATATATAAATCCGCGCTGTAATGTTTAATTTTTCCACGGTAATAAGGCGCTTTTGCAATGGCCTTTCGTATGATAAAATAGGCCGGATCTTCATCTCCCGGAAAAACCTTAATCTCGGCAAGTTCAAAATTCTGAAATTTAAGAATAACCGGAATAAACAGGCTGTCGGTTTGCAGGTTTATTGTTTTGTCTGCTTGTTCATAACCCATCGACCGAATGGTAAGATGATAGGTTCCTTCCGAGAGGTTAAAACTAAAATCGCCGTTTTTGTTTGATGTTGTACCTTGACGTGTTTCGGCAATATAAATTGTTGCGTAGGGAATCGGCTTCTTTCCCGAATCGAGAATTTTTCCTGATAAAACTTGTCCGTTTACCAGTGTGCTGGTAAGTAGTAAAATCAGGGTGATGCACAATCGCAAACCACCTTTGGAAAGTTGTTTAATTTTTTGGGTGTACATGGTTTTTTTCTGTTTTCAACTGCAAGAAAAACAAAAACTTCGGTCAAACAATGTAATATATTGTTAAAAAGTGTTTTTCTTAAAGTCCCAACTCATCGCTGATGTTCTTCATTGCATTTACTGCAAGTTCAGAAAATTCAGGCAGAGGTATTCCAATTTTTTCACATTCCAGAATATTTTCGCGTTTTACCGATGCAGCAAAGGCCTTTTGTTTCATTCGTTTTGTTACCGATTTTGGTTTTACACTGGCCAGCTTTTTATCCGGGTATACCAAAGTGGTTGCCGTAACTAAACCTGTAATTGTTTCGCCCGCAGCCAGTGCATGCTGAAAATCAGAGGTGCGTTCTTTCCCGGTTGCCACCTCGTTATGCATAATAATTGCATCGAGCATTTCGTCGGTAACTTTTCCTGCCAGTATTTTTTCGGAATAAGGCCCGTGAGTGTATGGATCGGCATTTGTAATCTCCACGTCGATATCGTGAAGTAAACCTGCCAGTCCCCATTCGTCTTCATTTTTCCCCAGTCGTTGTGCAATTGCGCGCATCACTGCTTCGGATGCCAGACTATGTTTTCGCATGTTTTCTGCCTTAACATTCGTCTCAAGCAGGTTAAGAGCTTCGTCTCGTGTAATCATTATCAAAGTGTTTATATTCGTCACTTTAAAAATAGTGATAAATTTGTCGTTGTTATTTGTCGCAACAACTAAACTTATTATCATGATAGAAATCGAGCGGAAATTTCTTGTCGATACCAATAAATGGAGCCCAAAAGATTCGGGGAATCCTATTGTGCAGGGTTATCTTTCAACCGACAAAGAAAGGGTAGTGCGGGTGCGTATAAAAGGTGATCGGGCATGGTTAACCATAAAAGGCAAAACGCAAGGAATTTCGCGTATTGAAATGGAATATGAAATACCGGTGCAGGAAGCCGAAGTTTTATTGGAACTCTGCCACGATTTTCCTATTCGTAAAAAGCGCTATGTTGAAGAAATATACGGTATGACCTGGGAAATAGATGTATTTGAAGATAAAAATAATGGGCTCGTACTAGCGGAAGTTGAATTGTCGGATGAAAACGAAAAAGTTGAGCTGCCCGACTGGGTGACAGAAGAGGTGAGTGCCGATCATCGTTATTTTAATGCATGGTTGTCGGAACATCCTTTTGTTTCGTGGTAAACAGCAAGTTTTTGAGACTAAGCAAATTAAAAGACGAGTGTTAATTGTTTGGGTATTTAAATTGTGAGATAAGATAACAATGGTATTATTTTTGCGTTTTATCCGAAAGTTAAAAACAGAGTATATGTTCTCAGGAAAAGGGAAAATTCTTTTATTCATTCTAATATTTATCAGCTTCTCGAAACTTTTATTTGCGCAGCAACCTGAAATTGAAACTGATCAGTTGCGCCAAAATATTGAGGTTTTAAGAAGCTATTTTATCGAAAATAACAATTGGCATGTTGTTAAAAAAGAGGTTGGCGACGATGTTGATGCACTGCTTCACTATGTTGAAGATGAGCGCATTGGTGAAATCATTAAAAATCTGAATGACACAAATCGAACGAACGACGGCTATGTAATGCGTTTACCTGAAAATGTTGAAGATAGTCTTAGCGTTCCGGGCTTTGTGCCTTATGCCGATCAGCAAATGGAGGTTCGGATTATTGAGTCGCAATACCAGGCCAGTATGAAACCTGAGGAGATAAATGTGCCACCTTCCGTGCGCCAACAGGCCGAAAACTTAGTGGAACAAATTCCAGAAGGGCAGGGTATGCAACTAATTGCTGATTCTGTTTATGCCTTTCCGGAAGAATTATATATACCTGAAGTTATTCCCGATTCAGTATTAAACTCTCCGGAAATGTTTAATGAATTGGTAAGAAGAGATAGTCTGAGAAGAGAATTTGTGGAAGAGAAAAGGATTTCCTATAACGACTCGCTAAAAACGGAATACATTAAAAGCTATCAGGCTGAGAAATACGATGAAAATCTAAGGTACCGTATCCGACGTTATAAGGACGAGGTTAAACTTAACAATTACAATGTCCTGAAAGAATATAACGATCAGGTAGTAGCTCAGGTAAACGATTCGATAAAAGCGGTGTTGGATGCACTGATTCAATACGCTGATTACATCGATACCACCCAAATTTCGTTTGTTAATTTATATGGCGAAAGGGAAGATATTTTATTACAAAACGGGCATGAACGCTACTCCCGAATCTGGTTAAAAAACCAGCAGAATGATTCGCTGGCGGTTATGGTAAAAAACACTGACAACCGTACGGTTCAGATGTTGATTGACGATGGTGTGACGTTTTCGCGATTTAAAGAAAAACAAACCAAAGATTTTGATTTTGGGAGTTTGAAACCCGACTTTAATAAATTTAAAGGTGTTGGAAAAAGTTATGAGCTCGAAACACCCTGGAATATTGGTGGCGACGGAAGTATCGGACTTACCCAAACATATCTCGATAATTGGAAAAAAGGGGGAAAAAGCTCACTGGCTTCGTTGATGGTACTGAAAGGATTTGCTAATTATTCGCGCAAGGATGGAAAAATAAAATGGGAAAATTCGGCCGAATTCAGAAACGGATGGATAAAACCCGGGGGCGAGGATTCGGAGTTGCAGAAAAATGACGATAAGTTTGAACTAACCTCGCGATACGGGATAAGTGCATTTAAAAAGTGGTACTATAGTGCCGAGCTAAACTTTAATACGCAAATATTCAGAGGTTACAACTATCCAAAGGCGGATAATCCCGATGCGCTTTCTGCATTTATGGCGCCATCAACCACCTATTTGAAAGTTGGTTTGGATTATAAACCCAACAAGAACGTGTCATTGTTACTGTCGCCACTCACCATGAAAAACGTTTATGTTCGCGATACTGCATTGGTAGACCAAACAAGCTTCGGTATTGACTCGGGAAGAAAAGCGTTTTGGGAGCCTGGTTTAAATGCCGATCTCACTTATAAAACCAATTTAACTGAAGACATTTCGTATGAAACGAAATACAAAATGTTCATTAATTATAAAGATCCATTTAAGAAATTTGACCTCAACTGGGAAAACAATTTTAAGATGGCGCTGAATTCCTATATCGATTTAAAATTGATGCTTCACTTTATTTATGACGATGACGTGATGTTCCCAATTTACGATAGTGAGGGCAGCAAAATCGGAGAAGAAGCAAAGCTTCAGGTGAAAGAATTTTTTACCATTGGCTTTTCGTATAAAATTAACAGGAAAGTGATGCGAACTCACCGTATTCGTTAAGATATTTTATACCTTCGGTAATCAAATCGTACAAGCAAATGAAAGACTTAAAACGCTATTATATCATTACCGCCGACCCGAAAGACGTTTATAACGCACTCACCAATGAAAAAATGCTGGAAATCTGGACAGGCGAGGAAGCTGTGATGCCGCTGGAACCAAACTCCGAATTTTCGTTGTGGGGTGGAAGTATTTCGGGTGTAAACATTGAATTTGAACAGGATAAGAAAATCGTTCAGAAATGGTTTTTTGGCGAAGAAGAAGATTCGATGGTGGTAATAAAATTACATCCACATAAAAAAGGAACCAGCCTTGAATTACAGCAAACTAATATTCCTGATGACGCATTCGATAACATTTCAGAAGGCTGGGATGAAGACTACTTTGGGGCACTGAACGAACTGTTTATCTGATGCACTCTGCAGCTTACTGGATCAAAAAACTTAATCTGCAACAACATCCCGAGGGTGGTTGGTTCAAAGAAATTTATAGATCCGGAGATGTAATTCCGTCTGAAGCATTACCCGAAAATTTTAGTGGCGAAAGAAATTGCTCAACATCAATTTATTACCTGCTTGAAAAAGAAAATGTATCATCGTTTCATCGTATAAAATCTGATGAAGTATGGCATTATTATGCAGGTTCATCAGCAATCGAAATTTTATATCTTCATAATGGAGCTTTATTGTCGCAAAAGCTTGGCAGTGATTTTGACGCCGGCGAACAATTTCAGTTTGTAGTGCCTAAAAATACCTGGTTTGCTGCCCGGCTGACCGATTCAAACGGTTATGCTTTGGTGGGATGTACGGTTTCTCCCGGATTTAACTTCGATGATTTTGAGCTGGCCGATGATTCGTTAGCTCAGGACTTTCCTTATTTTGCCGAGGAAATCAAAAAACTAATTCTTTAATTCTTCCTGCAAAAGATCTCTTATTTGAAGAAAATTGGACTCCAGTTTTAGCATATTCTCAATGTAAAAGTTGAAAATATCGGGCCATTGATTTTGCCGATGGAAATCGACATCATTCAGCTGAGTGAAAATCCGGCAAACCGCTGCTCCGCTGTCTTCGCGTTCGTGATAAAATTCCCATTCCAGTCCGTTTTGAAAACCTTCTTCAATTATAACTTTATATCGCTCAAGAATTTCGTAAGCCTTTAACCGTAGTTTTTCGTTTTTGTTTCCCAATTCTAAAATCACTTTGGCATCTGTTCGGCTTACATCAAAACGAAGTGCAACGCCTTTTATCTTCGTTTTGTGCAACATCCATTTTCTTTTTCTGAATTTTAATTCGGGGTGTGCGTCACATCGTTTTCCGAACAACTGCCAGAAGTCAACTTTTAATTGTTTTAATTCTTCTCTGGAATACATGCGCCAAAGGTAAACTAAATTTAATTTTTATTTTTAAGCTTTTAACGGATAAAATATGGTTCGAAAATTACTGTTTCTGTTTATTGGGGTCGTTATATGTAATGTCTCGTTCGCGCAACTTGTTACGGTTCAGGCTGATTACAATTCGATAGGTGACTGTGTTTTTAGTGCAACCAACAATGCCAAAGTACCAATGTACCTGCACCTAAATATTGCAGATTTGGAGAATACGACATTTAACGAAACGCTGCCGTATATAAAACGTCTGACATTGGGTTATAATAACCTTTTTACCTTGCAGCGCGATCTAGATGCAGATGTGCCCCGTTTTAATTATGAAATAAAGACTTTCCGGTCGAATCCAACGGCTGATGTAGATTTGGATTTTCCATATTTAATTCCTTTCGAGGAAAAGAAAACGGTTCAGTTTTTTGATGTGAAAAATATAGATGGTTTTTGGGGAACTGAAGGATTGGATTCCTGGTATGCGGTCGGTTTTCATACTGATCCAGGATCATCGGTGTTGGCCTGTCGGAACGGTATCGTAACCGAAATTGTAGGTAAAGTCAGAACCGGTGATTCGCGTAACTGGTATCATACCTGGACGAACTGCATTACACTGTTACATCCCGATGGTACATTAATCTGTTACCATGGAATTGCTTGCGATCCTGAAAAAATTGCCGTCGGCGACAAGGTATTTGCCGGGCAAAACATAGGGGAGATGCTACCCGGCAGTAACGAACTGGTGGTTTTAATTTTTCACGATTCGTTATACACCAAAATACTGTCGTTTATTATTCCTCAATTTGTGCTTTCTCCTGATGGTAAACACGATATTTTAAACTCCACGGTTCCTTATCAGGTATATCACCCCGATGCAGTTGTAGGAATGGAAATGACCAAAAAGGAAAAACGAAAATACCTCGGAAAACAGTAGTCTTTTCGGTTAGTAGAATCGTTTCATATAAATAAGTCACTAAGTATATATTGTCATTCAGAAATTGTTAAACTGATTTGTACATTTATATAATTGTTAAAGAATATTAAAACATTTCTTGCAAATTCGTGTTTAGGGCTAATAAAAAGTGACAAAAGTCGCATTTATTTGTCGCCCATTAATTAAATTTGTCAAAAGTATGATTAGATAAGAGGTCGAATAACAATAAGTTATGAAGAATTGGAATACAAAACAAATAGAAATTACAGCGTAGTATAATTTTACTTATTGATGTAAAAATTTGTTAATTGGTGTTTTTTTTCTCTAATTTGTGTTATGTAACTAAGGTGAGTGAGTTATTTACTAATATTTATAAATTTTATTCTATGAAAAAAATTGCGCTAATGCTATTGGGCATTGCCTTGTTTGGCGTGCTTATGGTTGAAGCACAGGTGAAAAGTATCACCGGTACTGTAACAAGTGCTGAGGATGGTACTGGGATCCCAGGTGTTTCAGTAAGTGTTAAAGGTACTACAATTGGTACAGTGACGAACATTGATGGTCAGTATCAGTTAGATGTGCCAAATGATGCACAAACTATCGTATTCTCTTTTGTAGGTATGAAAACTATTGAGGCTCCAATTTCGGGGTCAGTGGTTAATGCTACTATGGAAGCAGATTACGTAGGAGTTGAAGAAGTGATTGTTACTGGTTATACTTCGCACCGTAAAAGTGAGGTAACCGGTTCTTCAGTTCAGGTAAGTGGTGAATCGCTGGCCAATATGCCTGTTGCAAGTGTCGACCAGGCACTGCAAGGTAAAATTGCCGGTGTAAACATTTCTTCTTCTTCAGGTACTCCGGGTTCTGTACAGAACATTCGTATTCGTGGTAGAAGTTCGATTACCGCAGGAAACGAGCCACTTTATGTAATTGACGGTGTTCCAATGGTAAACGGTAACTCTTCAGCTACATCTTCAGGTTCAAACTTATCGATGCTTGCGACATTGAATAGCAACGACATTGAAAGTATTACAGTTTTGAAAGATGCTTCGGCTACTGCAGCATACGGAGCACGTGGTGCTAACGGTGTAATTGTTATTACTACTAAATCAGGTAAATCAGGAAAAGCTGACATTAATTTCTCAGCAACTTATGGTTTCTCGAATGATGCTATCGACGGACCAGGTGTATTAACCGGTGCAGAAAGAGAAATGCTGGCATATGAAGCATTATATAATACATATGGTGAAGATTATGGTTTGGCAAGTCCTGCTGAAGCTGGCGAATGGTATGCTGAAACCGGTTATTTCGGAAATGACTATGTACTTTGGAATGAAGCAGGAAGACCGGAAACTGACTGGGCTGACCTGATCACAAACGAAAATGCACCAATGCAAGAATATAACTTGTCTGCTAGCGGTGGAACTGAAGGAGTGTCGTACTATACTTCAGTTGGTTATATGAGCCAGGAAGCAACAGTTATTGGTTCTGAATTTGAACGTTTCTCGGGAGCTTTAACTTTGGATGTTGATTTATCTCCAAGTTTGAAATTCACCACCAGAAACAATGCATCTCATTCATACCAGGATGGTTTATTGGAAACCAGTGCATATTTCTCGTCTCCTCGTGCTTCAAAATTCTTTATGCCTTCTATCGATCAGGCTTATAACGAAGACGGAAGTATTAACTATGAAACTACAACGCTTCCTAACCCGTTATGGATTGCACAGGAAGATATTGATGATTCTAAATTGACAAGAATCCTTTCAAACAACAGTTTGACCTGGGATACTCCGGTTGAGAACCTTTCTTTCACAACCAGAGTAAACATTGACTATAGAGTTTACAACTACAAACGTTATCGTAACCCGTTACGTGGTGATGGTGATGGAGCTACTAACGGTTATGGCTGGCAAGCTCACCGAAACAGTGTAAACTACGTATTCCAAAATATGGTAAATTATTCATTGTCTTTAGACGGTGGTCATAATTTCGATTTCTCAGCTATCCAGGAATACCAGGAAAACAGAAGATATTATTTGGACGCTGATGCAGATAACTTTACCGATGTTGGTTTAACTAACTTAAGTTCTGCAGGTAACCCAACTTCTGCATTCTCTGAATATACAGATTGGAAAGTTGCTTCTTACCTGGGAATGGTACACTACTCTTACGATGGCAGATATGTTGTTGATCTAACATACCGTAAAGAGGGTAGTTCACGTTTTGCTCCTGACAACCGTTGGGGTGATTTCTGGGCTGTTGGTGGTGCATGGAACATGCAACGCGAAAACTTCATGTCGAATGTTGAGGTTGTAGATATGTTAAAACTAAGAGCTTCTTACGGTTTAACTGGTAACGCCAACATTAGCTTGAACCAATACCAGGCATTATTGAGTTACGATTCTGATTATGCAGGTGAAGGAGCTTCATACCCTGGAACTTTTGGTAACAACGACCTATCTTGGGAAACTTCAAAAACTCTGGATATAGGTGTTGACTTTGGATTATTCCAAAACCGTATTAGCGGTTCGATAGGATATTACAACCGCGAAACACAAGACATGCTACTTGATGTACCGTTATCTTTAACTACTGGTTTTAACGAGCAGACACGTAACATTGGTAGAATGGAAAACAAAGGTTACGAGGTTGAATTAAATGTTGATATCATCCGTTCAAGAGATATGAACTTGTCGATTGGCGGTAACTTAGGTACGAACAAAAACGAAGTACTTGAATTGGCAACCGACCTGAATGGTGAAGAAATCAATATTACAAGTACAATTGATCGTGTTGAAACAGGTCATCCTGTTTACGGATGGTACATGCCAACATGGGCCGGTGTAGATCCTGATACCGGTGATGAGTTGTGGTACATCAATCCTGAAGAAAGTGATGAAACTTCAAGTAACTTCAACGATGCTGAGCAAGTTTGGCAAGGTGGAAGTGCTATTCCTAAAGTTACTGCCGGTCTGAACCTGCACTTTGACTTTAAAGGAGCATTTATTGATGTAAACGGATACTACGCAGGTGGTCATAAAGTATACGAGGGCTGGCACCGTTATACTCACGGAACAGACGTATTCTCTGTGTTCTATTACCAGGGAGTTGATTTATTGTTAGACAGATGGCAACAACCGGGTGATGTTACCCGTTACGGAAAATTTGAGTACACAGGTCGTCCATGGCAGCGTCACTCTAAATTTTTATACGATGGTGATTACTTCCGTTTGAAAGACGTAACCGTTGGTTACGACTTTAACCCAAGTCTTGTAGATGCTATTGGATTAGGTGGCGTTCGTGTATTTGTTCGCGGAACAAACCTTTATACCTGGGTAAAAGATGATTACCTGAAATACGACCCGGAAGTAGGTCCTAGCGGTGAAACAGGCTTAGCAACTCCTCCGGTGAAATCGTTCATTTTTGGTGTTAACGTAAAATTCTAAGAAAGTATGAAAACATTAAATATTTTATCTAAGCTTACAATAGTTTTTCTATTCATAGCTTCAATTAATGCTTGTACTACCGACGATTTGGATCCTTCTACGGAACAAAACAAACCGGTTGAAGGTGGTATTGAGTCGGATGCAAACCTTTATGGTATTGTAAAAGGAGCATACAGCCGAATGACTGCAAGCGGTTATTACGGTAGAGATTATATTATTAACAATGAGGTAAGAACAGATAACTGTTTTTCAAACGGTAACTCTGGTCGTTTTACTACTCAGGCAGGTTTTAACTATTCTGAAAATACCGGATTTTTCTGGGATGAAGCTTACCGCGTAATTGCCAGTGCAAACATTGTAATCGGTGTTAATCCTGATGAAATGACCGGCGATGTTGATTATATCAAACACATGCAGGGGCAGGCTTATGTATTGCGTGGTCTTGTTCATTTTGATTTGTTAAAACAATATGGTCAGCAAAATGCAGGTGGATCATTAGGTGTGCCTTATGTAACTGAATTTAAAGGAGAAGATTTGACTCCGGCACGTAAGTCTGTTGATGAATGTGTTACAATGATCTTAGCCGATCTTGAAATGGGTTACAGCATGTTAAATGAAGACTATGATGATTCTCCTGAGTTTATCACAAAATATGCTCCTAAAGCTATTGCTTCGAGTGTTGGTGTATATTTCAAAAAATGGGATGTAGCTAAAAGTGCTGCTGAGGTAGTAATTAACTCTGGTATGTATTCTATTATACCTGCCGATCAGTATGTTTCAAGCTTTGGTGTTGATGCTTCGCCTAACTCAATTTTTGAATTAGCATTTAGCTCTACCGACAATGTTGGTATCAATGGTTTGGCATATATCTACAGAACAACCGGTGGCGGTAGCTACGGCGACGTTCAGGTTCTTGACGAAGTAGCTGACCTTTATGATGAAGGTGACGTTCGTGAAGGAATTCTTGGAATGGAAGACGATATGCTAAGAAACATTGGTAAATATCCTGACAACCAGGGTTATGACAACGTTGGTGTTATTCGTTACGAAGAAGTTCTTTTGAACTATGCTGAAGCACAGCTTGAAACAGGTGGTGATGCATTAACTCCGCTTAACCAACTTGCAGCAGAACGTGGAATTGATGCTTATACTGAAGTAACTAAGGATATCCTTATCGATGAAAGAAGAAAAGAGCTGATCTTTGAAGGAAGACGTTATGATGATTTGGTAAGAACAGGATCAGATATCGAAAAAATTTCACTTCAGCAAAACTTCGCTGCAACTATTCCTTACGGCGATTACAGAATGGCATGGCCAATTCCGAAAGCTGAAATGGATGCGAACTCTAATATGGTTCAAAACGACAATTATTAGTAACTAATAATTTAGATATTATACAATTAAGGGTTGTCATTTTCATGGCAACCCTTTTTGTTTTCTAAGAATAGAGCATAAAAAACATTCATGATTTATGGAATCACCAACAGTGATGAAAGGATATCAATATTGTTTCACACAAAGAAAAGAAGAAGCGCAAAATTCGAAAAGGTAAAGAATCTGTTTTGCGTGCTTTGCGAAAACTTGGCGATCTATGCGTGAACTTTCTTGTTTTTATCAAAGTGACTTTCATAAAAAAGGCCGTCTCTAAAGAGAAACGGCCTTTGTAGTATTCTTTTTGTTTGTACTAGTCGTAGCGATGTTCGTCTGCATGAGGTTTTTCATCATCGCAGGCGCAATGTTTGTCCAATCCTTTTTCATATTGCTCCAACGCACGTAAACTCATTCCCATATTTGAGAATCCTCCGTCGTGGAAAAGGTTTTGCATGGTAACTTTTTTCGTCAGGTCAGAGAAAAGAGTAATACAGTAATCGGCACACTCATCACCGGTTGCGTTACCAAGTGGCGACATTCTTTCCGAGAAGTCCAGCAAGCGGTCGAAACCTTTAACACCGTTTCCGGCAGTTGTAATTGTTGGCGATTGCGAAATAGTATTTACCCTAACATTACGCTCACGGCCATAAATATAACCGAAACTACGGGCAATCGATTCCAGCAATGCTTTGGCATCAGCCATATCGTTGTATCCAAAGAACGAACGCTGAGCTGCAACATACGACAACGCAACTACCGATCCCCATTCGTTAATGGCATCCATTTTACGGGCTACCTGAAGTACTTTATGGAAAGATACTGCAGATACATCAAGGGTTTTGTCGAGGTAGTTATAATCCAAATCACTGTAATGGCGTCCCTTTCTTACGTTTGGAGACATACCAATGGAGTGTAAAATGAAGTCAATTTTGCCGCCTAATACTTCCATCGATTTGCTGATCAGTTTTTCCAGATCTTCAACGTTGGTTGCATCGGCTCCAATAACTTCGGCATTAATTTGCTCACCCAGTTGGTTGGTTTCACCCATACGAATAGCAACCGGGGTATTTGATAATGTTACAGTGGCGCCTTCTTCGTGTGCCCGTACAGCCACCTTCCAGGCAATCGAATCGGGATTTAAAGCCCCGAAAATAATTCCCTTTTTTCCTTTTAATAAATTGTTACTCATAATTTGTTTTTATGAAACGTGTAAGCTAAAATTTTACTTATACGACAATGATTATATACATGCAAAATTCATCTGTTTTCTGCAGATGAAATTACGCGTGCAAAGTTAATTCAGTTTAAATAAATTATTCACGAATGGTCATAATTCAGTAATTAAGTCTGCTTTTTTAACTTTTCACATCGAATTTTGTTCAAAACCATTCGAAAATATGATGGATTATATTTAAAAGCAGCGATCAATTGTTTTATTTGGCAACTGCTTTTTTTAGCTTTGAATACAAATAAATACCAAAACTTATGAGAAAATTATTCATTTTGTTCGTTGCAACAACTATGGCATTTGGTTGTTCTACCAACACGAAAAAAGAAACAAAACAGAAAATAGAAATGGAAGAAAATACTACCATAAAAGAAAAGGCAGACGAATTTGTTTCGTTTAAGTTAACTACTGATTTAAATGAACTTTCGGAGAAAGAGAAGCAAATGTTGCCACTTTTACTTGACGCAGCTAAACTCATGGAGCAGATATATTGGCAGGAAGCATACGGCGATAAAGAAGAACTATTTGATCAGGATTGGGATGAATACACCAAAAAATTCCTTCATATAAATTATGGTCCGTGGGAACGACTAAATGACAACAAACCATATTTGCCCGGTTACAAGGCAAAACCTGCAGGCGCAAACTTCTATCCGGGGGATATAACAAAAGAAGAATTTGAAGCCTGGGGCGAAGATTCTAAAACCAGCTTGTACACCTTGATTCGAAGAGGCGAAGACGGTAGTTTGAAATCTATTCCGTATCACATCGCATTCGAAAATGAAATTAAACAGGCTGCCGATCTTTTGCTTCAGGCTGCAGAACTGGCTGAAGATGCCGGACTAAAAAAATACCTTGAGGAGCGCTCAAAAGCACTGCTTACTGATGACTATTTTGCCAGTGATGTTGCCTGGATGGAAATGAAAAATAATACCATCGAATTTATAATTGGCCCAATAGAAAATTACGAAGATCAGTTGTTTGGTTACAAAGCGGCACACGAATCATTTATTCTGGTAAAAGATAAGGAGTGGAGTAAACGTTTGGAAAAATATGCAGCATTATTGCCCGGTCTGCAAAAAGCATTGCCATGCGAGCAGGCGTACAAAGATGAAACGCCGGGAGTAGATTCTGACATGAATGTTTACGATGCCATTTATTACGCCGGCGATTGTAATGCGGGAAGTAAAACCATTGCAATCAATCTGCCTAACGACGAAGAAGTTCGCGAAACAAAAGGTAGCCGTAAGCTTCAACTAAAAAATTCGATGCAGGCTAAATTCGATAAAATTTTGGTGCCGATTGCAGATTTGCTTATTGCTGAAGACCAGCGCCAGCATGTAAAATTCGACGCTTTTTTTGAAAACACCATGTTTCACGAAGTGGCGCACGGACTTGGATTGGGAAATACCGTTGATCAAAACACTACCGTTCGTGAAGCTTTAAAAGACGCCTACACTTCTATTGAAGAAGGGAAAGCCGATATTCTCGGATTGTGGTGTGTATACCAGCTTAACGAAATGGGAGAGTTGGGAGAAAAGGATATGATGGACAACTTTATAACGTTTATGGCGGGCATTTTCCGGTCGGTACGTTTTGGTGCTGCCAGCGCACACGGAAAGGCCAATATGATGCGTTTTTACTACTTCCAGGAAATGGGCGCTTTCACGCGTGACGAAACCACAGGAACCTACCGTGTTGATTACGAAAAAATGAAAGACGCGATGATGAATCTGTCTGAAATCATTCTGAAAATACAGGGTGATGGAGACTACGAGACGGCCAAACAAATCATTGAAGAAAAAGGTTTTATTCGCGAAGCGCTTCAAAGAGATCTGGATCGAATCGGCGAGTCAGGAATTCCTCGCGATATTGTTTTTGAACAGGGTGCCGAAGTTTTAGGTTTATAGAATAATAAAGCCGGGAAAAAGTGATTTTCCGGCTTTATTAATTGTTTCTGAAATTATGATACATAAATAGTTTAACAAGCTATTAACAACTTCTTTGTGCTAACTTACGTTATATTTGTATGGTGAAGTGGTTAGTAAACATAGCAACTCTATTTCTTTTAACAGTGTTCCTGTTTTCGTCAACAGGATTTATTGTTTATAAAAGCCATTGCACCTGCTCGGGCGAAGAATACACGAGTATAATTATAAAACCTGCCACTTGCGAAACGGAGTTTCACCAACACCACAAACACGATCAATCGCATAACGAAATTGCCTGTTTGGAGGATGAATGCCACGAATGTCATTCTTGCGAAGATCATTCTAATTCGTGTGGTTGCGACTCTCCGGAATCAATATTCCTGAAGTTGAAAGACAAGGCTGTTGACGACGAGGTAAAGTTTGTGGCAGTGCAGCCGATTGAACTGATAGTGTTAAGTTCAGAGCTTTTGGAGGAACTGACGATTAAATCCGATGAGCTTCTTACCAAGTCTTTTTATACAGATCCTCCGCCAAAAATTACATCTTCAATTGATTTTCTTATCCGGATTCAAAATCTAAAAATACCCTCATTAGCTTAAGATTTGTTCTGTTTTATTCAGAACCAGTTGCCGGTCAATTTGGCCTGTGATATTGTAGTGAATTTCGATCGTAATCGAAATGTACTTTTTGAAATAGAAATCTTAAGAATAATGAAGAAATATATATTACTATTATTTATCCTGTTTCCGTTTATCTCAAAATCGCAATCCATTTCAGGAACAGTTTTTAGCAACGATGAGAACGGAAAACAACCACTTCCGGGAGTGAATGTGGTTTGGGAAGGCACCAGCGAAGGTACTGCCTCAAAACCCGACGGAAGTTTTAAATTAAAAAAGAAATCCGATCAACACATGTTGGTTTTTAGTTTTGTAGGCTACGAATCGCAAACAGTACATGTTCATGATGAAGATCCGATAGAAGTTGTACTTCAGCCAAATTTGGAAATTGAAGAAGTTACCGTTATAAAAAAGAATCGTGGCACTTACCTGTCGGTTATTAATCCGATTCAAACGGAAAGTATTAGTGGTGCCGAACTGCATAAAGCAGCTTGTTGTAATCTGGCCGAGAGTTTTGAAACCAATCCGTCGGTAGATGTGAGTTACAGCGACGCCGTTACAGGTGCAAAACAAATTAAGTTACTCGGACTCGACGGAACCTATTCGCAGCTTCAGGTAGAAAATATCCCGAATTTGCGCGGTTTAGCGACAACTTTTGGATTAACCTATATTCCGGGGCCGTGGTTGGAATCCATCCAGGTTTCAAAAGGAGCGGCCTCTGTACTTAACGGATATGAATCGATTGCCGGGCAAATTAATGCCGAATTGAAAAAGCCTGACAGCAATGAAAAGCTTTTTCTGAATGTTTATGGTAACAATGAAGGCCGGTATGAATTTAACGGTAACACGAATATCAAAGTAATTGGCGATACACTTACCACAGGTGTTTTTGTACATGCCAGTAATCTTTCGAAAGAAAATGATCATAACCACGACGGTTTTCTCGATTCGCCGCTGTCGGAAACTTTTGAGGTAGCCAATCGCTGGAAATACAACAACCATAAAGGAGGCATGGCCCAGGCCGGTATTACCTTACTTCGCGACGACAGGATGGGAGGTCAGGTTGGTGCCGACAGGGATATGACACCATCGTTAGCTAATCCGTATGGCGTTAACATCGTAAACAATCGTGTTGATGCGTTTTTTAAGTCGGGAATTGTTTCGCAAGATAATCATCGTGCGGTGGCCATTCTTACTAATTTTGCACGCCACGAAACCGAATCGTATTATGGATTAACAACCTACGATGCCGATGAAACACGTTTTTACGGAAGTGTTGTTTACACGCAGGATTTGGACGAGGCTGCTATTCATGTGCTGAACAGCGGGGCCAGTTTTATTTACGACGATTTTAACGAGAAATTGTATGATCAGGATGTTCAGCGAACTGAAAAAGTGCCGGGCTTGTTCACGGAGTATACTTTTAAGCCCAACGACAATCTAACGCTGATGGCCGGAGTTCGTGCCGATTTCCATAACATTTTTGGAAATTTTGTTACTCCGCGAATGCACTTCCGCTACCATTTTGCCGATCATTTTACATTTCGTACCAGTGCCGGAAAAGGATACCGTACAGCCAATGTAATTTCGGAAAATTCATATATGCTGGCCAACTCGCGCCCGATAAGCTGGACCGAAGATGTAATGCAGGAAGAAGCCTGGAACTACGGTGTGGCTTTCGTTCAAAATTATATGCTTTTAGATCGCGAATTGACCATTAATACGGAGTTTTTCCGTACCGATTTTCAGAGTAAACTGGTTCTCGATCGGGAGACATCATCGGAATACATTCTCTTGCTGCCATCCACTGAAACAGCCTACGCCAACAGTTTACAATTTGATGTTAGATGGCAACCAATCGAACGATTGGATATGTTGCTGGCCTACCGCGTAAATAACATCAAAGAAACCATTGGTGGCGAATTAATGAAAGCTCCTTTAGCGAGTGATTACAAGGGACTTATTAACCTGAATTACACCACTAACCTAAAGAAGTGGATGTTCGATTATACTATTCAGTTTAATGGCGGCGGAAGGATTCCGTATGTTTATGAAGAGTGGATGAACACGGCAGATATGTCGGCCGATTTCGCCGAATTTTCGCCATATACTATTATGAATGCACAGATAACTAAATATTTCCGCTACTGGAATATTTACCTGGGTGTTGAGAACCTTACCGATTTTACGCAAAGTAATCCGATTGATGGTGCCGACGATCCGTTTGGCGACAGTTTTAGTGCCACCAATATTTGGGGACCTACAATGGGTAGAAAAATTTATCTTGGACTACGTTTTAATTTGAATTATGATTAACCAGCAAGAGCAAAAAGCTTTATGCATAAAACTTATACAAAATGAAAAAATTAATAGTACTACTGGCCGTGGCAATGTTCATTGGGTTTTCAGCTAATGAAACTTTTGCACAGAAAAAAGAAAACAAAGTAGTTTGTTTTAAAAGCGATATGGATTGTTCGGAATGTGAAAATACCATTAACGAATACCTGAAATTTGAAAAAGGTGTTAAAGACTTAAAAGTTGATCACGCGTCGAATACCATATTTGTAGAATACAAAGACGGAAAGAATACGGATGAAAAACTGGCTCAAGCTATTAAAAAGAAAGGCTACAAGGCAGAAAAAATCACCCAGGAAGAATACGAAGAAATTATAGCCCATACTCATGAAGCAGGGCACGAACACAATCATGAAGTTCATAAGGAAAGAAAATAATTAGCTGATTTAGCATGTCAGAAAAAGCTACCTGTTATCGGGTAGCTTTTTTTTTGGCAAAAAAATACACTAACAAATGTCACAATACGCTAATTCTGAAACAGTTTTAACATTGGTCTGAGCCATAATTTTCTTAGTTTTCAGTTCTAAACTTTATTTAAATGTCTGAGCCAAAATATATTTCCCGCAAAACTTTTGTTTTTCTGTTGAGTGTATGTATTGCAATTTTCCAATCTTGTAGCAACCAATCTAAGGTTGAAAAAGAACTTTATATACCACAGAACATTTATAAAGTTCCCGAAAACAACGATTTCATAAAACCGGAGAGTGAGTTTAGTGTGAAACACATGGTGGCGAGCGATAATTTTGCACTGTTCTGGCATAAAGAATATGGCGATGATCCGATGGCAAATCCCGATTCAAGCAAACGTTTTGATCCGAAGCAAGCGCTGCAGGAATGCGAGCGTTTTTACAACTACTATGTTGATGAATTAAAGATTGTAGAGAAGGGAAATTCGCTTACCGACAAGTATAAAATGTTGATCATTGTCTTTGGCGGAGACGAAGCAACGGCCTTTGGTGGCGGGGAAGAAGACAAGATTGGAATACTTTGGACTCCTGCTGTTCGCATCAATAAAAAACCATACGGCGCACTGGCACACGAGTTGGCACATTCATTTCAATACATTTCAAATGCCGATGCCGGAACCGGACCAAACGGCCCGATTATGGAAATGTCGGCGCAATACATGTTGTGGCAGGTTTATCCCGAATGGATGACATTTGAGAATTACCACCTGGTTGATTTTATGAAACAAACTAACTATGCGTTTTTGAACCCGATAAACATGTACCATTCGCCGTATGTGCTGGAGTACTGGTCGCAGATACACGGCAAAGAATTTTTGGGCCGATTGTATCGTGCAACACAGGAAAAGGAAGACCCGGTAACTACCTATAAACGATTAACCGGAATTGATCAGGAAACTTTTAACGATGAAATGTTTGATGCTTCACGCCGGTTCATCACCTGGGATCTCGATCGGGTGCAGGAAGAGGCACATCAATATGCCAATCAGCACCACTGCAAATTAATTGCTGCGGCTGACGGTTGGTACAAAGTATCGGTAGAAAATTGTCCTCAAAACTATGGTTACAACGGTATTCAACTGGACGTTCCGGAACCGGGTACTGAAGTTGTTTTCGATTTTAAAGGAATCGCCGGTGCCGATGGTTACAACGCGGTAAAAATAGATAAAGCAGGCTGGCGCTATGGATTTGTGGCTTCGTTAAAAGATGGAAGCCGTGTTTATGGCGAGATGCAAAATAAAGATGAAAGCGGCACCAGTTTTACCGTTCCTGAAAATACGGAGTATTTGTGGTTGGTGGTTATGGGCGCCCCGACAGAACACTGGCCAATTGTTTTTAACTGGGGAAAGGATGCCGAAAAAGCACCTGAAGAAAACTGGCCTTACGAGATAAAACTGGATGGAACAACACTTGCGGCATCGGTTTTTAACTAAAATCCAAAAGCCGTTTTAACGAAGGATTTTAGCTCTTTATACATCATTTTTTGTTGTTCATCAACCAATGTTGCATGTCAGCCAAAACAAGGCTAAATTTGAATAAAACCAAATTCTATAGCCATGTTTCGGTTCGTCAGCTTATTTGTATTTGTTGCGTTTTGTGCAGCTTGCACACCACAGAATAAAAGCAATTCTTTTGCCGGCTTTTGGGAAGGTCCACACCCCGAAGATCCCAACAAAAAATTCTATGTTCAGATTCTTGATTCCGACAGTACGAACGCAAAAGGTTACTGGACCGACAATGGTTTTTACGATTCAGGTTTTCAAATCGACAGCCTGAAAACAACTGATAAATCCATTCGGTTTTTTGTGCCGAACTGGAACTGCACCTATTTAGGCGAACGGGAAGGAAATTTTATAAATGGTGGTTTTGCCTGCGAAGGAGATCCTTTTGACTCCGTTCGACTAGTGAAAAACGATAAAATTTCCCGGTTTCTAACAGACGCGCTTCCGGGTTGCCATGAAAAGGATTTCAAGTATCACTGCCAGACACCAATACAACATGATGATCTTTTGCAAACTTCACGTATTAAACGAGATGGAGATTCAATTTTTATCTATTCACTTGTGCCTGAAATTATAAACGGTGAATATGGCCGCCTCAATTCGTTTTTGCTGATCAAAAACAATCAGCTAATTTGTGAGGAGTATTTTTATGGCTTCGGAGAAAACACGCTGCATCAGGCAGAATCTACAACGAAAAGTATTACATCGCTGCTGAATGGAATTGCAGTTGACAAAGGATTTGTAACCGATTTAAATGAGTCGGTGGCAACAATTCTGGAAGCACCGGATTTTGACAAGTGGATCACGTTAAAACATTTGCTTACCATGACATCTGGTTTAACACCAAACGACGAAGAACTTCATTTTAGTAACGATCGCATCAAAACCATTCTGTCGCGGGAATTGAATTACGAACCGGGAACCAAATTTCAGTACGATGGCGGAAATACAGAGTTGTTGGGGGCTATCATTAAAAAGAAAACCGGTATGTACGCTGATGAGTTTGCCAGGGAATATTTGTTTGAACCGCTGCTTATAACACAGTACAATTGGGAAATTGGTAAACAAAACGGCTATTCGTGTATGGCCGGTTCGTTGGAAATAACACCGCGCGAATTGGCAAAAATCGGTATGCTGGTGCTGAATAAAGGTAAATTCAACGGACAGCAAGTTGTCTCGGAAGAATGGATAGAACAATCGACAAGCTCTAAAACACACACAAATGTTCCAGAAGATGATTACGCATACCAGTGGTGGAATCTCACATTAAAAGCAAAAGGAGAGGAGTATCCCTGTATTTGGGCCAATGGATTCGGTAGCCAGTTTATTTATATTTTTCCAACTCTCGATGCCGTAATTGTTACCACCGGGCACAACTACGAATTTGATTCGTGGGCCATAACTTCCGGTATTGAGAAATACTTGTATTTATTGGATTGGCAATAACCGATGATATGAATTCTTGTTATTGTTAAATCGAGGCATTCTTTTAACTTTATAGAAAATTAATTCATGCTCGAACTTCCGATTTACAGTGAACAACGAAAGTATTCATTATTTATGCCAATAATCGTATTGGCAGGTTTTCTAATTGTTTCTCATATTCTTATTCCGGAGTACAGTTATGGTTTGATTGCATTTGCTGTAATGGCTTTATTCCTTTTTTTGTTTTTTACAAAAAACAAGTTGAAAAACACCGGGAAGATATATTTAAATACCACCCAGATTAATGTTGAGTCTGAACAGCAGAATTTTACTGTAGATATTGCAACTCTTGATAGTCTGGAAATTACTTATAGTGGTTATAATGGAAAACGAATGCAGGGCGATATAATCGGCCCGTTCAATTCTTTTTCTGGATATGATAACTATTTGGTTTTGACAAAAGATCGCCAGAATTTCAAATGTCAGTTTTTGATTGCCGATGAAAAGGAAGAAAACAATTTATATAAGTTGATTGCAAAATGGAAAAATTGCGGCTTTGATGTTAGCAAAATAAAGATTGTAAAGTAACATCTGCATTTTATATATCACAAAGCAACACAAAGGAAGCACTAAGTTTCACAGAGAAGTCACAGAGTTAGACGGAGCCGAAAGACAAATCTTACAAATATACTTCTACAATTTATCAGTTTTTCAATTTACCAGTTTGTCAATTCTTCAGTCCTTAAGTCCCTCAATCCCTCAGTCTCCAATAACAAATCATTACCAAATCATTTCCTGTTCTCCTATCATACCTTCTGCTGCTAAACAATAAGTAGCTTTACACTAATGAAGCTCAAGCAGAAATACAACAATTTCCCGTTTAATCCATCAAAAGTACCGTTCTTTTATGGCTGGGTGATTCTGTTTGCCGCCACCATCGGTGTGTTGTGCAGTGCGCCCGGGCAAACGACAGGAGTGTCAACGTTTACCGATTATCTGATCGAAAATATTGGCATCAGTCGCGACCAGATAAGCACCGCTTATATGTTTGGAACCATTGGAAGTTCGTTTATTCTTACCTACGCAGGGACCCTCTACGATAAATACGGTGCACGCTGGGTGGGGATGGCCGCAGCACTTGCACTTGGTTTTGTTTTAGTTCTGTTCAGCCAGTCGGACCGTATTATAAAAGCCATAGTTCCGCAAAATTCAAACATTTATGTTGGCGTAGCAGTGGCAACGTGTATCGTGTTCTTTTTTATGCTGCGTTTTTCGGGACAAGGTGTAATTACCATGGTTTCACGAAATATGCTGATGAAGTGGTTTATTGCACGCAGGGGCCTGGTAAACGGTATTTCATCGGTATTTGTATCGCTAGGCTTTTCCATTGCACCACTTAGCTTCGATATGCTTATTGAAGGTACTTCGTGGCGCTGGGCCTGGTTACTAATGGCACTTGGAATTGGTGTTGGATTTTTCCTTTTTGTATTTATTTTCTTCCGAGATAATCCTGAAGACTGTAATCAGATTCCGGATGGAGAGAAACACGGGAATAAGGAACATGATGTAATCATCAAACCATTTAAACAGTTTACATTAAAAGAAGCGCGCAGCGGACTGACTTTTTGGTTATTTGTATTGCCAATAGCCATTTACGCCATGTTTATTACAGGGTATGTATTTCACCTGGTTTCTGTATTTGGCGAGGCCGGAATAGACAAAGAGCACGCGCTATCAGTATTTATTCCTATATCGATGATTTCGGTTGTATTGGCTTTTGTTGGCGGATGGATTAGCGACCGTATAAAACTGCAGTACCTGCTTTACCTGATGTTGGCCGGAATGGTTGTGGCTCTAATTGCACTTGCCAATATAAATACCGGTTTTTATTTCTATGCATTTATTATCGGCAGCGGTATCCCCAGTGGAATGTATAATGTGTTGTTAAGTGTTACCTGGCCGCGTTTTTACGGCCGCGATCATTTGGGAAAAATCACAGGATTTGTAATGGCTATTATTGTTTTCTTTAGTGCGCTTGGACCGATCGTTTTTAGCTTGTCGCATTCGCACCTGGGAAGTTATTCGTATGCCATTTATGCTTTGCTTGGTATCATCCTGCTTATTGCAACTATTAGCTTTAAAGCGCATAATCCACAGGACCTTTACGCTGAATAATTTCTTATACGATTTCCGGGCTACATCAGTTTTACAACCTAAACATTTATGAACATTCTTATTTGCTTTCCTTCATTTCTGCGTAAATTTGCTTTCATTGTATGATAATTTAAAAAATTTTAGAAGGATATGAGACGAATTCTTTTCGGATTATTTATCGCAACCCTTGTGTTTACCATAGGTTGTAAGAAGAAAAAGGAAAACAAACTTCCGCGTGTGGCCATTGCCGGACTCGCCATCGAATCGAGCACCTTTTCGCCTGCACAGTCGGGAATTGAGGCATTTCAGGCACGTCGTGGAGATGAAATATTTACTTATTATCCGTTTATGGACGATACTGCAGCAACCCGTCAGCGTGCGGAGTGGTTTCCGACTTTGCGTGGCCATGCGCTGCCCGGTGGAATTGTAACCCGAGAAGCATATGAAACGCTGGTAGGAGAAACACTGGATCGTTTAAAGGAAAATATGCCATACGACGGATTGTTTTTTGATATTCACGGAGCAATGAGTGTGGTTGGTTTGGATGATCCGGAAGGAGATTTTATCGAGCGAATTCGTAAAATAATTGGCGACGATGTGCTTATTTCCACATCGATGGATTTGCACGGAAATGTTAGCGAACGACTGGCGCATTGCAGCGATATGATCACTTGTTACCGAATGGCACCACACGAAGATGCCATTGAATCGAAGCACCGGGCGTTAAACAATCTTCTCGATCGTTTGGAAAGTGGCTTAGGTAAACCAAAATACAAAGCATGGATTCCGGTTCCGATATTATTGCCGGGTGAAAAGACAAGTACCCGTATCGAACCGGGGAAAAGTCTTTATGCCAAAGTTGCCCCGGCAGCCGCACGCGAAGGCGTTATTGATGCTGCTATTTGGGTGGGCTACGCATGGGCCGACGAGCCACGTAACCGTGCAATGGTAATGGCTTACGGCGATGATAAAGAAGCAGTAACCAAATCAGCCGAAGAGCTGGCGCAAGCCTTTTGGTATGTGCGAAATGAGTTTGAATTTGTGGCTCCTGTAGCTTCTCTCGACGAATGTTTGGACCGGGCGATTGCATTTAAAGAAAAACCATTTATCATCAGCGATATGGGCGATAATCCAACTGCGGGTGGTGCCGGCGATGTTACCTGGACCTTGAACGAAATATTGCAACAAAAAGAATTCAAAAAGAAAAATGGACCATCGCTGATTTATGCTTCTATCCCGGGACCGGATCTTGTAGCCAAAGCTGTTGAAGCCGGTATTGGCGAAAAAGTTACGGGTATGGTAGGCGCCGAGGTTGATGACCGTTATTGCGGACCAATTGAATTAACAGGGACTGTGGAAGCCATTAAACAAGGCGACCGCTATGCCGAAACTGAAGTCGTGATAAGCGTTGGAAGTGTTGATGTAATCGTTACAAAAAAACGGAAACCTTATCATCACGAAACGGACTTTACAGATTTAAGTTTGTATCCGCGCGAAGCCGATATTGTAGTGGTTAAAATCGGTTACCTGGTGCCTGAACTTTATAATATGCGCGCCGGTTGGTTAATGGCACTTACTCCAGGCGGTGTTGATCAGGATTTGGAGCGACTGGGTTATAAACGTATTCACCGCCCAATGTTCCCGCTGGATATGGATATGGCAGATCCGGATCTCTCAGCACGGTTAATTCCACTCGCTGACGAGTAAAAATCAATTAAGGCGTTTATATCATCGATGTAAGCGCCTTAATTTATAAATCAAATTGAAGATCGTTATTCAGCTAACGAATTTTTCTTTAGTTTTAAGAACCAATAATAATCTAAACCTGTAACGATGAGAAAGTTATTTTTTCCTGTAATTATCTTAATCCTTTTTAGTGCTTGCCAGAATAAAGTTCCGGTGGGAGAGTGGCATTCTATTTTTGATGGAGAAACGCTGGACGGCTGGAAAAAAGCCGGCGAAAATACTGAAAGTATTAGCGTTGAAGATGGAATGATAAAATGTGCCGGACAACGTTCGCACCTGTTTTACAACGGCGATTATAAAAATTTCGAGTTTGAAGCCGAAATAAAAGCACAGGAACATTCCAATTCGGGAGTGTTTATTCACACACAGTATCAGGAGGAAGGATGGCCTTCGAAAGGTTACGAAATACAGGTGAATAATTCGTATCGTGGCTCGGTGGAATATCCCGAGCGACGAAAAACCGGAAGTATTTACAATGTTCGAAACGTTTATTATCCGCTGGCTGGTGACAACGAGTGGTTTACCATGCGTATAAAAGTGGTTGAAAATGTTGTGGAAGTTTTTGTGAATGATGTTAAAGTGAATGAATACATTGAACCTGAAAATCCTTGGCGCTGGGAAGGCGGTGAAAACACCAAATTAAGCCATGGAACTTTTGCTTTGCAGGCACACGATCCGGGAAGTACAACTTACTACCGAAATATCCGTGTAAAAGCACTTCCTGATGCAGAACCGACAACACCTGAAGTTGATAAGGAGTGGGATTCAAAAGTTACAAAACTGATGTATGCAGGTTTTCCATTGGTTGATTTCCATGTACACCTGAAAGGCGGATTAACACTCGACGATTTGGTTGAGAATTCGCAACGTTTGGGAATAAATTACGGCGTTGCACCAAATTGTGGTCTGTATTTCCCTGTAACCGACGATGAATCGTTGTATGCCTACATGAACGAAGTAAAAGGAAGTTCAACATACAAAGGCATGCAGGCAGAAGGCCGTGAGTGGATCACGCTGTTTTCGCCGGAAGCTGTTGCTAAATTTGATTATGTATTTACAGATGCAATGACATTTACCGATAAAAAAGGCCGCAGAAACAGGATTTGGATTCCCGAAGAAGTTTGGGTGGATGACAAGCAACAGTTTATGGACGATCTTGTGGCAAAAATAGAGGCAATATTCTCGCAGGAACCGGTTGATATTTATGTGAATCCAACGGTTTTACCGGATGAATTGATGCCTGAATACGATCAACTGTGGACGAAAGAACGTATGCAACGTGTGGTAAAGGTTCTGGCAGAAAACGGAATTGCTTTGGAAATAAATGCGCGTTATAAAACACCAAAAGCAGAAATGATAAAAATGGCCAAAGAAGCGGGAGTTAAATTCTCGTTTGGCACGAACAATGTAACCAAAAACCTTGGTGAGTTGGAGTATTGTCTTGAAATGCTGGAGGAGTGCGAATTAACGCCAAACGATATGTTTGAGCCCAAACCGGATGCCGAAAAACCGGTAAACGTGAAAGGTTTGCCCGATAAAATTACAGGATAAGTTCAGATAAAAAACGGGTAAGACCAATTTGATCTTACCCGTTTTTTATGGGAAATATTATTGTCTAATAAAACTCGATTTTTGGTTTGTAGTCGAGCAGAAGTCCTTTCTTTTCAACGGCATACTCAACCAAATCCACTGCCTGTTCGTTCGTAAACGATCCGCGGTTAATCGTCAGGTCAAAGAATTCTTCGCGGAGACTACTTTCTTTAAGTGCTTTACGGAATGCTGTTCGCTCTTTTTCAACTTTCTCGATAAACGCAATTGCTTCGTTTCGATTGAGCTTATTATTCGTCATTATGGTATTTATGCGATACCCCAGCGGAGCCGTTAACCGGATGTGCAACGCATTTTTTATGTCGCTGGCAATAATATGGCTTGCCCGACCAACAATAATACAATAACCATCAACCGCCAGCGTGCGTACCACTTCTCTAACTGTTTTAATAATCACTTCTTCGCTTTTGTAACGTTTGTCTTTAAAGGCATTTAAAATCTCCTCAAAAGTATATCTGTCGGTCTTTTTAAATGTTTGCCTAACCTTTTCCGGATCAAGATCAAGCTCCTTAGCGCTTTCGCGAAATATTTCTTTACTCAACACATTCCACGAGCCTTTACTCAGTTGCTTATTCAGTCGTTCAGCAATCATTCGTGCTAAAACCAGTCCGTTGCATCCCACTTCGCGCGAAATTGTAATAACAGGGCCTGCCTGTCCTAAATTTCCCGATTCAAGCGGGTTTGCCTCTTTCAGGCGTCTGTTTAAATAGTTCATTAATGAATTTCCCATAGCTTATTAGTTTATCTTAGGTACGCTAATTATGGTAAACAGGTTATGCTGGTATTCCGGGAAATGTTTCCAATGATATAAAACAGAACTGATTAAGAATGAGCCTGAAATTTATTGTTCCTTCTTAAGGGTTTGTTATACAGTATTTTGCGATCGACAAGTGCAAAGAATGATAAGAATCAGATGGATTAAGGATTTGAAAAACTATTTTTGAAGTCTGGAAAATTTTTAAACATTCTAAATAACTGAGGAATAATTTATTCAGGTTATCTGGAAAATAAATAGAAAGCTATGTTTAATAAAGATACCTACGTCAGCAGAAGAAATAAATTGAAATCCAAAGGTTTAAACGGAATTGGTTTAATCCTTGGGAATGGCGAATCGCCAATGAATTGCCAGGATAATACTTATCATTATCGCCAGGACAGTACGTTTTTGTACTTCTTTGGTCTCGATTTTCCGGGTTTGGCCGGAGTTATAGATTTCGATAGTGGCGAAGAATTCATTTTTGGAGATGATGTTGATATTGAAGATATTATTTGGATGGGGCCGCAGGTGCCATTAAAAGATAATGCCGCCCAGGTAGGAGTTAGCAATACCGCTCCTTTTGTTAAGCTTTTTGATGTTGTTAAAGCTGCGATGAATGCCGGGCGAAAAGTACATTTTCTTCCTCCATACCGTGGCGAAAATAAAATTCTGCTCGAGAAGTTAACAGGACTGTCAGCATTGAGTATAAAAGATCATGCTTCGCTGGATTTTATTAAGGCCGTAATTTCAATTCGTGAAATTAAAGAAGCGCAGGAGATCGAAGAAATTAAGAAAGCCTGTGCAACCGGATACCAGATGCATGTGGCCGCTATGCGTATGGCTCAGCCGGGAACCTGGGAGCAAAAAATTGCCGGAACCATCGAAGGAATTTCTTTGGCTGGTGGCGGTATGGCTTCGTTTCCGATTATTCTTTCGCAAAATGGAGAGACCTTGCATAACCATAGCCATTCTCAACTTCTTGAGGAAGGTAAACTAATGTTATGCGATGCCGGTGCTGAATCTTTGCTAAAATATGCATCAGACTTTACACGTACAACTCCGGTTGGTGGTAAATTCACCACAAAACAGCGCGAGATATACGAAATTGTTCTGGCAGCAAATAACAAAGCTACAGAACTCGCAAAACCAGGTGTGACCTATCTTTCGGTGCATTTGGCCGCCGCTGAGGTAATTGCATCCGGTTTAAAAGAATTGGGTTTGATGAAAGGAGATGTTAAAGAAGCGGTTGCTGCAGGTGCTCACGCGATGTTCTTTCCACATGGTTTGGGACATATGATGGGATTAGATGTACATGATATGGAAGATCTGGGGCAGATTTATGTGGGGTACGACGAGGAGATTCAACCTGTAGATCAATTTGGAACTGCCTATTTGCGACTGGGGAAACGTCTTAAGCCGGGATTTGTGGTAACCAACGAACCGGGTTGTTATTTTATTCCTGCGTTAATTGATAAGTGGCAAACGGAAGGAATTAATCATGACTTTATAAACTTTGATAAAGTAAATGAATACCGCGACTTTGGTGGAATAAGGCTCGAAGATGATATTGTTATAACCGAAACCGGAAGCGAAATCATAGGGGAGCGTGTCCCAATCAATCCTGATGATGTTGAACGAATCGTTCAGGAAGGATAAATCAAAAACAAGGCATTCATTAATTCGTGGATGCCTTGTTTTTTAGTATACGGCGATAAAAATAATCCATTTCCAGGAGTAACTCGTCGCGCACTTCGCGACATCTGTCCCTTATTTCTTCCGGCGATTTAGCTCCTTTGTAAGGGCTTCTGAAACCCAAATGCAGTTTCTTTTTGAAATGTACGTTGTGGATATTAAGTTCTTCGTTTGTGCCTTCGCCAACGGTTATCAAGTAATCAAAATCCATGTCTTTATAATCCGTGTAAGAATGCGGAACACTTTGCTCGAGGTTTATACGGACTTCAGCCATTACCTCAATTGCTATCGGACTAACATGGTCAACGGGATCTAATCCGGCTGAAAAAATATTCAGTTTATCGTCGTAGTTTCTTAATATCGCTTCGGCCATTTGGCTCCGACACGAATTACGTTTGCTTAAGAATAAAATGTTTATCCCATTTTTTAAATTTTAGTAGGTATCCCTGAATTTTTAGAAAGTTGTAATTTACTATAATCGAAACACATAAAAAATGTCTTATGTGTTGATATTTAAGTTTTTAGGAATGTTTAGGAACATATTTAGAAAACATATAAGACTTGTACACATAAACTGCTGAAAACGCTAATATTCTGCAATTTTCTAACCGATTCATAACTGTCGATCCCTTGATATCCGCCTATTTGAGCTAAAAAATACTCGTTATAAGGTCTTTAGCGCATGTAACATATATTTTATTGTCCGCTTAACCATTTGATTTACAACTGCTATATAAATAGGAAACTATTATTTTTACTTAATAATTGAGTATTAATGTGGTTTTCCCTATTTTCGTAGGTGAATGATATCATGTAAATCGTTGAAAAACGATGTAAAAATTGTGTAAATGGAACCTAAAGATCTAAAAAACTCTGAAGAGTTAAAGCGTACGGAAAAATCTGAACCTAAGAATTCTGAAGTTGAAACAACTTCGGATGAAGCGACTAAACCTGTTACTACAGAAACGGTTAACGAAGAAAAGGTAGCTGAAACACCATCAGAACCTGTATCTGCACAAACCGAAGAACCTGTTGAAGAAACTCCGGCAGAAGAACCCAAAACCGAAGCAAAGGCTGAAGAACCAGAGGAGAAACCAGTTGAGACTCCTGTAGAAGATGCAGCTGTTGAAGAAGAGGTAAAAGTGGAAGATGCTTCAGAACCGGAAGTAGAAGTTACGGAGACAGAAACAACTACTGTTGAAGCAGAACAAAAAGAATCAGAGAAAGAAGATCAGGAAACAGCGAAAGACGAGGCAAAAGCCCCAAAACAAGAAGCGGAGCCGGTTCCGGAAAAAGAACCTGTAGATTATTCAAACCACTCGCAGGTGGAGCTAGTGAATGCACTTCGTGATATTATTGAAGATGAGAATAACGACTACGAGATAAAAGATGATGTAGAGGCCATAAAAGCGGTTTTCTACAAAAATCTTAACGAAACAATTGAAGAAGAAAAGAAGAAATTTATTGATGCAGGTGGTACTGAGGACGATTTTAAGCCTGAGGATGATCCGTATGAAAAGGATATCAAGGACCTGTTAAAAAAATACCGTCAGATCAGAATCGACTTCAACAAAAAGATGGAAGGCGAGAAAGAAGACAACCTGCAGAAAAAATACGATGTAATCGAGAAAATTAAAGGGTTGATTAATAACGAAGAATCAATTAATAAAACCTTTAACGAGTTCCGTGATCTGCAACGCGAATGGCGTGAGATTGGCCTGGTTCCTCAATCAAAAATGAAAGATCTCTGGGATACTTACCATTTTCATGTTGAGAATTTCTACGATTATATTAAGATTAACCGCGAGTTACGCGACCTTGATTTAAAGAAAAACCTGGAGGCAAAAATAAAACTTTGCGAGAGGGCAGAGGAGTTGCTGGTTGAAGAACCTTCGATCTTGAAAGCGTTTAATACACTTCAGAAATATCACGATCAGTGGCGTGAAATTGGTCCGGTTCCGCGCGAACAAAAAGATGATATCTGGGAACGCTTTAAAGCGGCTACCACTAAGATCAACAAAAAACACCAGGACTTTTTTGAGAATCGGAAATTAGAACAAAAGAAAAATCTTGAAGCCAAAACAGCCTTGTGCGAAAAAGCTGAAGAGATTATACTGGAAGAAATAACCAAGCATAAAGACTGGGACGAAAAATCGAAACAACTTATTGAATTACAAAAAGTTTGGCGTACAATTGGTTTTGCTCCAAGAAAAGATAACAACAAAATTTATGAGCGCTTCCGTACGGCTTGTGATAAGTTTTTTGACACGAAACGTGCATTTTATGCGAAAAACAAAGAAAGTCAGCAAAATAACCTTCAGCTGAAAACAGATTTATGTGTTCAGGCCGAATCGTTAAAAGATAGTGACGACTGGAAAAAAACAACGCAGGATTTTATCAATATCCAAAAGAAATGGAAAGAAATTGGGCCTGTACCGCGCAAACATTCCGATATCTTATGGAAAAGATTCAGAGCAGCCTGCGACTTTTTCTTTGATAAAAAATCGGAACATTTTTCGGATGTTGATACCGAACAGGTTGATAACTTAAAACTTAAGGAAGAACTGATTAAAGAAGTTCAAAACTTTAAGCCTGCAGAGGACAACGATAAAAACCTGGAGTCGTTAAAAGAATTCCAGCGTAAATGGACAGAAATTGGTCATGTTCCGTTTAAGAAAAAGGATGACATTAAAGTTGAGTTCCGCGACGCGATAAACAAATTATTCGATGAATTGAATATCGACGAAGAGAAACGTAACTTGTTGAAATTCAAAAATAAAATGTCGTCTTTCTCTGAATCGTCACGTGGGCAGAATAAAATGCGCATGGAACGCGATAAGTATATGAATAAGATGAAACAGTTGGAGAACGACCTTGTTTTATTGGATAATAATATTGGTTTCTTTGCTAAATCGAAAAACGCCGAGTCGTTGATCGAAGATGTGAAAAAGAAAATTGAAGTTACCAAGCAGAAAATTGAATTACTCCGGGATAAAATCAGGGTAATTGATGAAATGGATGGAGACGAATAAAATCATTCCATATAATGAAGAAGCCGGTTATTTAGCCGGCTTTTTTTATGCAGATCCGTATAGAAGAATCTTATTCTATAAATCTCGCTACTATTCTCGTTATGATAAGTAGGATGGTTGTCTAATTTTGCTACGGAAAGTTTTGACTTTTCTGCAATAGTAATCTATCAATGGGTAAAAATCTATTCAAAACTTAACGCGCTGAGATTTGCTTAAAAATTAATTTCCTTATAACTGTTCAGTAAATCAAAATCTGAGCGAATGCGATAAGGACGTTATTAGTTATTCAGAATAGCATAATCTAAGACGCCTTAGGCTTGTCCGTTTTAATTTACCCGAGTGGATTTAAACAAGTGCAAGCGAGGAATGAACGCAGACATAATTTAAAATTATAGGGAAATTATATCGCAAAAACACTGTAGACATCTTTACATAAAATCAGCAGAGCTGGGCGTATTATTGAAAGATTTCCATAATATGCAAAATAATACACGTGTCCTATAATTGATATTATGTAAATATTAATATATGTAAAAAAAGGAGAGAATTTCCCTCCTTTCCTTATAATATCTTATTGACCTAACACTTCAAGAATCTCGTTGTACTTGTCCATATTCTTCATACGGTAGTACAAGTTCTTTAATGATTCCAATGTCATTTCATCTTCCGGATTTAACTCGCGACATTTTTCCATGTAAGGAAGTGCTTTTTCCCACCAAATGTCTGCTTTTTTACTTTCAGCTTCGTATTTCTCGTTTTCGTTAGCTGGAATCGAGTTAGCAAACTCAATTTGTTTTACACCTTTATTGTAATAAAGTGCGCCAAGGTTATAATACGCGTTAAAGAAAGTTGGATCAACTTCAGCTGCTTTAGTATAAGCTGCTACTGCATTCTCTTCCTCACCAAATTTTTCATATAATGCACCTTTGGCAAAGTAATAAGTTACGTTGCTAGGATCTTGCTCAATTGCCATATCCAGGTATTTCAACGCTTCTTCGTTCTTACCCATTTTCATGTACAAGTCAATCATGCTTGTCAAAACGTTATTGTCTTCAGGGTATTTTTCGAAACCTTCCTGAACTGTTTTTAACGCATTTACAGTGTCTTGCATTTGAATATACGAATCAGAAATCAATGCGTAAGTTCTTGCACCGTTGTATCCGTATTTAGCTGATTCTCCGTAGTAGTGAATCGCTTTTTTATAATTCTTAGCATTATATGCAGCTAAACCTGAATTGAATAAAATAACTGTATCAATTGCACCAGGATTGTCTTTTTTAACAACAGGGATGTCCTGAATTTCAAGAATTTGCTCGAATGATTTTAGCGCCAATTCGTAATCGTTGTTGTTAAATGCTTCAACTGCCTGATTGGTCAGGTCGTTGGTTAATAAAGTAAGTTTGATTTTTACACTATTACCAAATTTATCTTTGTCATCAAGTTCAATTGCTTTTTTGTATGATTCCAAAGCTGTAGTAAGAGGATCTTCGCTTAACGCTTTAATGTTCTCATCCTGGCTTGCAAAAATAGCTTGATAAATTTCACCTCTAACTTCCCATGTTTTTGGCCATGGAAGAGATTTCTCTGCTTTTTCGTTTGAGGCATCTACAGCTTCATTAATAGCTTCCAAAGCCTTATCCAATTTACCTGTGTCTTTAAGATTCTGGGCACTGGTAACCTTTCCTTTCTGCGCAAAAACAGCAGAACCACAAATTACCAGGGCTAGTAGAATAATAGTTTTTTTCATTTTTATACCTTTTTAAAAATTTTAGAATATTATCGTTCAACTTAATTTTCAACTAATGTTAAGTTCACAAAATTATATGTTTTCAAATTTTATTCAAACAACATTGAAAATAAACAATAATTTATTCTTGTTCTAAGTTATTTTGTTCATTATCAATATTTTCAGATCCCTCTTCAGGAGCTTCTTCTGCATCTTCTTCAACGCTAACACGTGCAACCGATGCAATACTGTCATCATCTCTTAAGTTAATAACCCTCACTCCTTGTGTTGCTCTACCTAATAACGAGATGGTGCTAACCGCTAAACGGATGGTAATTCCTTTGTGCGTAATTATCATCAGATCATTGTCGTCTGATACGCTCTTAATGGCTACCAACTCACCTGTTTTCTCGGTTATATTCATGGTTTTTACACCTTTACCACCACGGTTGGTAATACGGTAATCATCAATTTTAGAACGTTTTCCGTATCCGTTTTCGGCAATTACCAGGATATCTTCGTTCTCATCCATTACACAAACCATACCAATTACTTCATCGTTCTCGTGACCAAGGGTAATTCCACGTACTCCTGATGCTGTTCTACCGATAGCACGAACGATACTTTCGTTAAAACGAATTGCTTTACCCGAACGTACAGCCAGCATAACTTCGCTGTTACCGTTTGTTAAGCGAGCTTCAAGTAGTTGGTCGCCTTCTTTAATGGTAATTGCATTTACTCCGTTTTGACGTGGACGTGAATAAGCCTCCAATGTGGTTTTCTTGATAATTCCTTTTTTGGTGGCAAGAATGATGTAATTATTATTAATGAATTCCTGATCTGCAAGTGTTTTAACTTTAATAAATGTCAATACTTTATCATCAGGTTCAATGTTCAGCATGTTCTGAATTGCACGACCTTTTGAAGCTCTTGTTCCTTCCGGAATTTCATAAACCTTCAACCAGTAACACTTTCCTTTTTCTGTAAACAGTAAAAGGGTGTTGTGCATTGAGGCAATAATAATATGCTCTAAGAAGTCTTCATCGCGGGTGGTACTTCCTTTTGAACCGATTCCTCCCCTTCCCTGAGTTCTGAACTCGGTAAGCGGCGTACGTTTAATGTAGCCCAAATGCGAAATGGTGATTACCATTTCTTCATCAGCATAAAAATCTTCAGGATTAAATTCTTCGGCGTTAGGAACAATTTCTGTGCGTCGTTCATCACCGTATTTATCTTTTACTTCCTGAAGCTCTTCTTTTATGATTGCCATACGTAAATTAACGTCGGCAAGAATGGCTTTCAAATGTTCGATTTGCGCCATTATTTCTTCAAATTCTTTACGCAGTTTGTCTTGTTCAAGACCTGTTAACTGACGCAGACGCATTTCAACAATTGCACGCGACTGAACTTCAGACAATTCGAAGCGTTCGATTAATCTGTTTCTGGCTTCTTCAGGAGTTGAAGATCCACGAATAATTGCAATTACTTCATCAATATTGTCGCTGGCAATGATTAAACCTTGCAGAATGTGGGCACGCTTTTCAGCTTGTTCCAATTCGTATTGCGTGCGGCGTGTAACCACTTCATGACGGTGATCAACGAAATGTTTGATCAGGTCTTTCAGGTTCAGAATTTTTGGACGGCCATGTACCAGTGCAATACTGTTAACACTAAACGACGTTTGTAGCTGAGTGTATTTATACAATTTGTTTAAAACAACGTTGCTCATTGCATCGCGTTTTAAATCGTAAACCACACGCATTCCTTCGCGGTCCGATTCATCGTTAACATTCGAAATACCTTCAATTTTCTTCTCGTTAACCAGGTCGGCAGTTTTTTGAATCATTTCTGCACGGTTAACCATGTAAGGAATTTCAGTTACAACGATTTTCTCGCGACCACCTTCGTTTTCAATGTGAGCTTTACCTCTGATAACAATACGCCCTTTACCGGTTTCGTAGGCATCTTTTACCCCCTGGTAACCATAAATGATTCCTCCTGTTGGGAAATCAGGCGCCTTAACAATATCGATAAGCTCTTCCATCTCGATGTCGTTGTTTTCAACGTACGCAATGGTAGCGTCAATTACATCGCTAAGATTGTGCGGAGCCATATTTGTTGCCATACCAACAGCAATTCCCGAAGCTCCATTTACAAGCAACTGAGGGATTTTTGTTGGTAACACGGTAGGTTCTCCCAACGATTCATCGAAGTTAGGTTGAAAATCAACTGTGTTTTTATCTAAATCCGCTAAAGTTTCTTCCGAAATTTTCGACATCCTTGCTTCTGTATAACGCATCGCTGCTGGACTATCGCCATCAACAGAACCAAAGTTTCCCTGTCCGTCAACCATTGGGTAACGTAACGACCAGTTTTGCGCCATACGTACCATGGTAAAATATACTGAAGAGTCGCCATGCGGGTGGTACTTACCAAGTACTTCCCCAACAATCCTGGCCGACTTTTTATATGGACGATTGGAAAGAATTCCTAATTCGTGCATGCCAAATAAAACCCGGCGGTGTACCGGTTTAAAACCATCGCGAACATCTGGTAGTGCACGCGAGACAATTACCGACATGGAATAATCAATATAGGCAGATTTCATCTGCTCCTCAATGTTTATTCTGATAATTTTTTCACCTTCTGTCATTATATCTCCTTTCAAAATTATTTATCAAATAAAAAGACCCACAAAAATAGTAAAATCATCCGTGTAACGCGCATATTTAAAAGCCTTTTACAAGTTTTTGATAAGAAGATATTAACATTTCAACTGACATTATTCATGATGTTTAGGTTACCTTTGGATAACTTCTGCCAATAAGACATGTTGCCGCTTCAAAATTTATTTAATTTAGTGTTTCAACCTTTTGGGAATAGTATTTGTTGAAACGAGATAAAAGGATACTTGTATATGGATTCACAATTTTCACCAAGAATTAAAGACATTATTGGATATAGCCGGGAGGAGGCAATTCGTTTGGGAAATGACTACATTGGCCAAGAGCATCTTTTTTTAGGAATTTTGAGAGAAGGCGAAGGTACTGCTACTGATATTCTTGAAAATTTAGGTGTTGACCTGGTCGAGGTTAAAAGACTCATTGAAAGCAAAGTCCGCACGGATAAAGATATAAATCAGAAAGCCGATTTGATCATGCTGAAATCAACTGAAAAAACATTGAAGTTGATTTATTTGGAGGCACGTTCGTTTAAAAGTGCGACAGCCAACAGCGGGCATCTTCTGCTAGCTATATTGAAAGACAATGACAGTTTGATAACGCAACTTTTAGTTGAGTTAGGAATTAACTACTACATGGTTAAATCGCAACTTCAGGACTACAAACAACCGGAAGCAAAATCGGATTTTCCGGATAGCGACGACGATGAACCTGCTGAAGGTTTCGGAAAAGGATCTTCTTCGGGAAGTTCAAGTTCGAAGAAAGCTGCCGGTGCAAAATCGGATACGCCTGTTCTTGATAATTTTGGTATTGATATTACCAAATTAGCAGAAGAAAACAGTCTTGATCCGATTGTTGGCAGGGAAAAAGAAATTGAGCGTTTGGCACAAATTCTTAGTCGTAGAAAGAAAAACAACCCGATACTTATTGGAGAGCCAGGTGTTGGTAAATCGGCAATTGCCGAAGGTTTGGCGCTGCGTATTGTAAGCAAAAAAGTATCACGCATTTTATTCGACAAGCGCGTGGTTAGCCTGGATATAGCTTCGATTGTTGCCGGCACAAAATACCGTGGGCAATTCGAGGAGCGTATGAAAGCTATATTGAATGAGCTGTCGAAAGTAAACAATGTAATTTTGTTTATCGACGAAATTCATACCATTGTTGGAGCAGGTGGTGCAACCGGATCGTTGGATGCGGCAAACATGTTAAAACCGGCTCTTGCACGTGGCGACATTCAATGTATTGGTGCCACTACCCTTGATGAATACCGCCAGCAAATTGAAAAAGATGGTGCGCTGGAACGTCGTTTCCAGAAAGTTATGGTTGATCCAACTTCAATCGACGAGACCATCGAGATTTTGAATAACATTAAAGAACGATACGAAGATCACCATAATGTAATATTCACACCAGAAGCGATTGAAAGCTGTGTGAAATTGACTGCGCGTTACATTACCGATCGTTATCTGCCGGACAAAGCTATCGATGCATTGGATGAAGCCGGATCGCGTGTTCATATTTCGAATATTAATGTTCCGGACAGTATCGTTAAACTGGAAGAAAAGATAGAGAAGACCAAAGAAGACAAAATTGCGGCGGTAAAAAGTCAGAATTTCGAGTTGGCAGCCAATTATCGTGATAAAGAAAAGAACCTGCTCACCCTTTTGGAAGATGCAAAAGAAAAGTGGGAAAAAGATCTTTTGAATCATCGCGAAACGGTTGACGAGCATAAAGTTGCTGAAGTAGTTGCAATGATGTCGGGAGTTCCGGTACAACGGATTGCACAAGCTGAAGGCAAACGCCTGATGAATATGGGTAACGATTTGAAAGGCAAGGTTGTTGGACAAGACGAAGCAATTGCAAAAATTGTTAAAGCTATTCAACGTAACCGTGCAGGTTTGAAAGATCCGAATCGCCCTATCGGAACATTTATTTTCCTTGGTCCTACCGGTGTTGGAAAAACCCAGCTGGCAAAAGTATTAACCAAGTATTTGTTCGATAATTTGGATTCGTTGATCCGAATTGATATGAGTGAATACATGGAGAAATTTGCCGTTTCTCGCCTGGTTGGAGCGCCTCCTGGATATGTTGGGTACGAAGAAGGTGGTCAGCTGACTGAAAAAGTTAGAAGAAAACCTTATTCTGTTGTTCTGCTTGATGAGATTGAAAAAGCACATCCCGATGTGTTTAATATCCTTCTGCAATTGATGGACGAAGGACGATTAACAGATAGTTTGGGACGTAATATCGATTTTAGAAATACGATTGTTATCATGACTTCAAACATCGGTTCGCGCCAATTGAAAGACTTTGGCCGCGGTGTTGGTTTCTCTACTGCAAAAACGCCTGAAGAGGAAAATGAGCATGCAAAATACATCATTCAAAAGGCGCTTAAAAAAGCATTTGCACCGGAATTTCTGAACAGAATTGACGACGTGGTAATGTTTAACCAGCTGGAGAAAAAACACATCTTCAGTATCATCGATATTGAAATTGAAGATTTGTACAAACGTGTGGAAGCACTGAACTACAAGTTGAAAATTTCTCCGGCAGCAAAAGATTTTATTGCAGAAAAAGGTTACGATCCACAATTTGGTGCACGACCATTAAAACGTGCCATCCAGAAATACCTGGAAGACGAAATGGCTGAAATAATCATTAAAGCATCGATTACTGAAGGAGATACAATTTCGGTAGGTTTCGATAAGAAAAATGAAAAGCTGCAAATGCGGATTTTATCCAATAAAAAAGCATTGAAAGAATAAGATTTTCAATAAGATAGAATGGAAAAGGAGGTTTGAAAACCTCCTTTTTTTATGCCTTTTTATAATTAAATATCAGCATGGTAATGTCATCCGATTGTAATGCATGTCCACGGTAGGTTTTATAGCTGGTTTCCAATCGTTTTGTCATCTCTTTTGGACTAAGGCCCACCAACGATTTTAAATTCTCTTCAAACCGCTCAACTCCATAATGCATATCATCTTCGTTTAGCATTTCGGTAACTCCATCGGTATATAAAATCAGCGTGTCGTTTTTCTCGAGTTGAATGTTTGCAGAACTGTATGATTTATCGGGGTACAATCCTAAAGGCAAACCATGCGATTGATCGAGTCCCAGTAATTTGCCATTGCGTTTTAACACATAACCGGGAGTATGTGCGGCATTACAATATTCGAGGTTGCCGGTTTTTAAGTTTAATATTCCCAGAAATAAAGTCAAAAAGAATTGATGTTGATTGCTGGTGCAAAGTTCTTTATTCGCCCTTTTTACAATGCTTTTGGCATCGGGAACGAGCGCATTTGTTTTTATTGTTGTTTGTGCCACACTCATAAAAAATGCTGCCGGAACTCCTTTCCCTGAGACGTCTCCCATTGTTAAAACAAGGTGGTCGTCATCGATAAAAAAGTAGTCGAACAAGTCACCGCTAACTCCCCTTGCCGGTTTATAAGTCGTAAAAAGATCAATATCTGTGCGATCAGGAAATGCAGGATAGATAGTTTTAATAAAACTTTGTTGAATTTCGGAAGCTTGTTTCATATCCTCGTGGCGCTGTTCTCTTTTCCGCTTCTCATCCGATTGCGTTTGAAGATACTTTTCGTACCACGATTTCATGTAATTTAAACTTTCAGCAACCTGGATAACTTCATTCTCCGGAATGTTCGTATAAGGCCCTGTTAAATTACTGAAGCGTTTTAACTGTTGTGTTACATTACTTAACGGTTCAATCTGTCTGTTAATGATATAAGTAACAGTTAGATAAATGATTAGGATTCCCAATACAGAGAAAAACAGCATTTGCAGAACAGGCATAAAAAGCGGTTCATACAATTCATTATAAGGCAGCACTGATACCAGTGTCCAGCCGTTTTCTACAATCGGCGTATAATAAACCATTGCCTTTTCGTAGTTTAACATTTCCGGGTATCCAATCATAGTTCCCGGTTTCCGGGATTTCAGAATGCTGTCGGTTCTGGCACTCATGTTTCTTTTGTACACTTCGCCAGGAAGATCGTAAATACTTCTGTTTAACACCCAGTCCGGTTTTGGATGTGTAATATAAACTCCTTCTTTCGATAACAAAAGTGCAAAACCTTCCTCGCCGATTTTCATGCCGTTGACTTCTTTGTTTAACTCAGCGAGCGATAGTTCACAAATGACATTCCCAACACGAATCTCTTTTTTATCAGTATTTTTTATGAAAATCGGGGCGCAATAAGCTACTACCACCGAATTATTTCTTTTGCATAAATAAGGTTCCGACCAGCCTCCTGAAGGATGGGTAAGCAGATTTTCAAAATGTTCCTGTTCTTGTATACATTCCTGGTAGCTATGCTCTCCCCTCACCAGCGCTGTTGTATCGCCTTCTTTATATGTGAAATAACTCCAGTGTTGCAAATCGGTAACGGTTGAATCAATATTGATAAAGATTGCATTCAAAAACGTATACTTATCAATCAAACTTTTAATAAACAGGTCGACATGATCTTGTTGACCATAAAAAATTACCTGGTCGGCAATATTTTTCGCTACTTCAGAAGTAGTAACCACATGGCGTCGAACATTGCCGGTTACTCCCGAACTTTGTGTCATCGCCTGATTTTTGACACTTTCTTTAATTAATGTTTGATTAAACAGAAAGAATATGCCTATAAAAGCAATAAAGACGCCTATAACTGCCAAAGAGATATAAACGCTTAATCGATAAGCGATTGATTTATTTAACATACTATCTATTTATCTTACCCCCGATAAAAACAATTTACGGATTATTTTTTAGAAGTCAAGCATTATGATTAAAATTTAACCATTGGCGGGTGCCCTCAAAACGACATGTAAATGAAGCCAAAACTGCAGCTTTTTGCAGGGCTGTTTCAAAGTTGTTGTGGTCAAGAAAATAATAGCAAAATGCGCCGTGGAGAAAATCTCCGGCACCCAGTGTGTCTTTCACTTCAACGTCCGGAACTGAAACACTACCCTTCTTTCCCTGTGAAAAATATTCAATTTCTGATCCGCCATTTGAAATGGCAATCGATTTTACATTTTTCGAATTCATATAATCAAACAATTCTTGCTGAGTTGTACAGTTTGGTGGCATAAAATCTGCCGAACAAATTGCAATGTCGATATAGTTAAAAAGCTCATGAAATTGAGGTTTCCAACTTCCACAATCGGAAACTACAGGTATACCCCGCTCTTTACAAATACGAGCACATTCAATGCTGAATTCAGGATAAAAGCCATCAACTAATAATAGCTGAGGATTTACCAGATCGATCAATTTCTGTGGCATTATCGTACTCTCGAGTTGTTTCGGATTATGCGATATAATTGTTCGATCGCCGTTTTTAGAAGTCAGGACCGTGGCCAAAATGGTTTCAAATTCCTGACCATAAGCCAGATCAAAATGTTCTACTCCTACACTATTCAGATCCTGATCGATAAAAGATGAAAAAGCATTCAAGCCTGCAGGACTGGCAAGCGTTGCCATTTTGTTCAGATATGCAAACGCAACGGCAGCATTCGTTGCCGGACCTCCAACAAGAATATCAGGAATGCTGGTTTTAATTTTGGTATTGACGACCGGAATCTGATCAATAAAATATTGAATGTCGATTGTGGTCAATCCAACGAATAAGGCTTTGTGGTTCATTACCGCAAAGAAACAAAAAAAGCTGCCTTTGCAGACAGCTTTCCTTTGATTTTATAATGTTTTTTAAGTGTTCATTGCTCCACAAACAGTAATAACCTGTCCGCTAACGTACGACGACAGATCAGACGCAAGGAATGTTGCAACACCTGCTACTTCTTCAGGTGTTCCACCTCTTTTTAATGGAATTGAAGCTTCCCATGCTTTACGTGCTTCTTCAGGGATTTTACCGGTCATTTCTGTAATGATAAAACCAGGTGCGATGGCATTTGAACGAACACCACGAGAACCTAGTTCGCGTGCGATAGACTTGGTAAAACCAATAATACCGGCTTTAGATGCCGAGTAGTTGGCCTGACCTGCATTTCCGCTAACACCAACAACCGAACTCAGGTTGATAATTGAACCCGAACGTTGTTTTAACATCGTGCGTTGAGCTGCTTTTGTAAAGTTAAAAACAGATTTTAGGTTAACATTAATAACTGCATCCCATTGGTCTTCAGTCATTCGCATTAACAGCGTATCTTTTGTAATACCAGCATTGTTTACCAACACGTCGATACGACCAAATTCTTTAACAATTTCGTTTACAACACGGTCGGTATCTTCAAAATTACTTGCATCAGAAGCATATCCTTTGGCTTTTACACCGTAGGTTTTTAATTCCTCTTCCGTAGCTTTCATATTGTCATCTTCAAAAAGGTCGGTAAAGGCAACATCGCACCCTTCCTGTGCATACTTTACAGCAATTGCTTTACCAATACCACGAGAAGCACCGGTGATAATCGCTGTTTTTCCTTCAAGTAATTTCATCTTTTATAATTTTAATTTCGATGACCACGATCGGTAATGAGGTAGCCATCGTATTTGTTTTTCGTAGCGCAAATATAAATTTTCTTCAAGTTATACGGAAAATGAACTGTAGATTAATTGCTTTACGGGCAAAGTAAGTTCACTCGTACTATAAACTTCAAACATTTGGTTGAAAAATTCAAAAGAGTAGTTCGTCTAATTGATTTAAAATTTCGGCGGCTTTTCCTTTTAAATGGATGTCGGTAATTGCCGATGTAAAAATCGTTTCTTCGGGATTAATTTCAATAATGGTTGCTCCTGCCTGCTTTGCTGTACGAGGCACGTACGATGCAGGTGTTACTTCTCCTGTAGATCCGACAATGATACAAACCTCAGCTTTTTCGGCCGAAGCAAACGAGTCGGCATAAGCATCGTGTGGTATTCCTTCTCCAAAAAATATAAAATCGGGTTTAAGTATTTCCCCGTCGTTATTACATTTGGGTGGAATATTCGCAAAATCAATGTCTTTTGCATCATAAACCTTTCCGCATTTCAGGCATTTAAGTTTTTTTGAATTTCCATGAAATTCGTAAACAGTTTTACTTCCGGCCTCGTAATGCAAATTGTCGATATTTTGGGTAACAACAGCATTTAACAGATTGTTGCTTTCCATTTTTGCCAATACACGGTGAGCATCATTTGGTTTGGCATCGGCAAAAAAGTCATAAAATATCTCTCGAATGTATGTCCAGCAGTGTTCAGCGTTGTTTAAAAAGTAGCTTAAATCCAGCACTTGCGGATCATATTTGTTCCAAAGTCCATGTCCTCCTCGAAAAGGAGGAATTCCGCTTTCGACAGAAATTCCGGCACCCGTAAATGCAATTGTGAAATTGGATTGTTTAATGATTTTTGACGTTTCTTTTAGTAGAAGATCCATTTTTAAATGCCTTTATACTGCTTTAAAACTAATCAAAATAATGGTCTATCTTTGCGAAAAGATTTCGAAAATGTTAGATCAGTCAACAATATGCGCTATTTCGAGCTCTCCGGGAGTTGGAGCAATTGCGTTAATTCGCCTTTCAGGTAGCGATGCGATTAAAATATGCGACAGTGTTTATGAAAGTCCGAAAATAGGTAAGTCACTTGCCGATCAGGCTGCAAATACGCTTCATTTTGGAAAAATCGTTTCGGGTGAAGAAACCATCGACGAAGTGGTTATTGCACTGTTTCGTGCGCCACATTCGTTTACCGGCGAGGATATTATTGAAATTTCATGTCATGGCTCTGTATATATTCAGCAACGTATTTTGAATGTGCTGGTTGAAAACGGAGCACGCTTAGCTTTACCAGGTGAATTTACGCAACGTGCATTTCTGAATGGAAAAATGGACCTTTCGCAGGCGGAAGCGGTGGCTGACGTAATTGCATCTTCGAATGCTGCTGCACACAAACTGGCCATGAACCAGATGCGCGGTGGCTTTTCGAAAGAAATCAGTGCTTTACGCGACCAGCTTTTGCATTTTACTGCAATGGTAGAACTTGAGTTGGATTTTAGCGAAGAAGATGTGGAATTTGCTGATCGAACTGCCTTGCACAAACTAACCGAGCAAATCGAAAAGTTGTTACGAAAGCTAAAAGATTCGTTTCAACTGGGAAATGCCATTAAAAATGGTATTCCGGTTGCCATCGTTGGCGAAACCAACGTTGGAAAATCTACACTTCTAAATGCTTTATTGAATGAAGACCGGGCTATTGTTTCGGATATCCATGGTACTACACGTGATGTGATTGAAGATGTGGTGAATATTCATGGAACTGCATTCCGCTTTTTCGATACTGCCGGAATTCGTGAAACCGAAGACCAGATTGAAAACCTGGGAATTGAGCGTAGTTACAGCAAGCTGGAGCAGGCAACTGTTGTTTTGCTGGTAGTTGATACCAATAATCCCTACCCGCTTGTAGAAAGCCGTATTCAAAAGATTCGCGAACGAATTGCTCCGCATCAAACACTTATAATTGTGGCGAATAAAATCGATTCCGGTTTGCGAGACACCATTCAGCAAATTGAGTTAATGGAACTCACCGATAACGAAAAAGCCGTATTTATAGCTGCAAAACAAAAGGAAAATCTCGAGGAGTTGATCGATTATATGACTCATTCCATAAATATGGAGGAAGCTGAACAACAGGATGTAATTGTTACCAATGCCCGCCATTACGAAATACTTAAAAATGCGCACGCAGCGATTTTGCGTGTATTAAACGGACTTGATATGCAAATTACCGGCGATTTCCTGGCACAGGATATTCGCGAATGTTTACATTATCTGGCTGAGATCACCGGAGAGGTTGGCACTGAAGAGGTTTTGGGTCATATTTTCAAGAATTTTTGCATCGGAAAGTAAATAAATACTCATGATTCAGTTTATTGAATTGTTTATTAACTCCCTTGTTCAATAATTTTTATGTCATTATTTTATAATTAATCAGTAAAAAATTCACTTTCGACTAAGTTTATTCCTGAGATAAAAAAAGAACAAAAGCATCATTCGCAGGAATTGAAACCTTAGAATCCTCAGAAGCTTTTCCGTAAATTGCTTTTTTTATTTTCCATCCGTTTTTTATGGTTAATTCCACATTCTTGTCTTCCGGACTGTAGTTGACCAAAACAATAACCATGCTGCCATCAGCAAGTTTATGCTCGGTAATTCCTATATAAGGATCATTTTTCCTTACCAGACGGTTTTTCTCAATTAATTCATCAGCAATACGTTGATAAACTTTCCAGCATTCCGGAGCATTTTCTGTAAAACCGGACGGCGTATTCGTTAAATTCATTTCCATCGGGAAACCCAGGAAATAGATTTTCCCTTTGCCATAATCATTTACAGTAAAAATAGGATTACCATCTTTTTCGTGAGCCAATACTGTTGCCGTTGAAGGTTTTACTTTTAACTTCCGGCTGGCTCCCATCGAGAACGTTTTAATGCTGCCGTCGTTCGAAATAAAACCTGCCGCTTCGGTTCGGTTTTGACTTGATACAATATCAATACCGGCCGGCTCAACAAAGGGAGAAAGAAAACCCAGGTCGAAAGAAACATAAAGTGTGGCTCCATTTTTCACTTTGTCGAGGATACTTAACCATTCTTTGCGGTTAATGAGGGTAAGTCCTTTTATCGACGGCATAATATACAAAGGAGCCTCTTTTAACGGTTGGTTACCATACTGAAATTCAATATCAAATCCTGCCTGTTTTGCCAGAATGTAAGTTGAATATGCAGCTCCCCACTGATCCTGTCCGTCGGTGAGAATACAAACCGCTTCTTTTTTGTGTGGTGGCAGAGAATCAAAGGGAAGACCATCGATAAACTTTCGAAATTTTTGCAATTCACCAACAACGGGTTTGGGCGAACGGTCGGTTTTAAAAAGGCCAAGATCGCGCTCTACTGCGTACCATTCGTAAGGTGTAAAATCGAGTTGGTTTTGGTCGTAAGCACACCACCACAAAACGCCGTGGCAATTGTTCGCCCAATTATTAAACAAAATAGAACGAAGAAACTCCGTTTTGGTCTGCTCGTTCGCCTCCATGAGTCCCATAATTCCTATTTCTTCCACTAAACATGGTTTACCTCCAACGTCGCCATAAAAGCGGGTTTCGGCAGCTGAGTGCATTATCGTTCGTATTGTATTCGATGGATCCTGGTTTGTATGAGGCGACCAAAATGGATAAGGATGAGTGGTAAGAAGATCTGTCAATTCAGCCTGATCCTGAATGCGCCAGGTCGCATTACTACCGCAACTTAAGCTATGCATCCCCGATACAACCGGGCGGCTTTGATCTTCGGCTTTTATGGCATTTACAATAGAAGCTGTCCAAACATAAGCAGCCTCCGAGTTTTCCATCGATTCCATCACATTGCACTCATTTCCTAAATCCCAGGCTGCAATTGCCGAATGATTTTTGAATTCGTGCACCATGTTTCGTACAAATTTCACCTGCCACATAATCGAAACAGGATCCGACAAAATTCTTCTTCCTTCCAGTGCCGGAGGAATAAAAAGTTGCCCACTCATCCAGCCGGTAACTAAACCTACAATTAATTTAATATTGTGCTTTTCTGCTAAATCTGCAAATTGCCTGAAATGGTCGAGTTGCACTACACTAACCCCGTCTTTTCCGGGACCGGTGCCTGGTAACGGACCATCTTTAAACCGTATTTCCTGTAAATTACCCTTCGCACCATAATACTGATAAATGGGTTGAAAGTCGGGCCAAATCGGGAAAACACGAATAACCTGGAGTCCAGCCTCTGAAATCTGTTTCAGATCTTCGTCAATTACATCAGGGCGCCAATCATTCCACATATTGGTGCCGGCATGAGATGCCCAGTAATTACATCCTAAAACAAACTTCCCGTCTTGCGTTAGAGGAAGAGTTTCATTTTTTTGTACTTGTGCGGTCAGACATAAACATGACCAGCTAAAAATGATTAATAATAGATTCTTCTTCATAAGTAAACAACTACTTTAAATCAAACAACTCGTGCTTGCTATTTATTTATGAAAGGATTGTGAAATAAATTTCAGGCCATCGTATAAACCAACTCGCCAATACTCCCACGAATGTCCTCCGTTTCTCATTCTAAATTCATGTGGAATATCTAAATCTCTCATTTTTACATGCAAAGCAGCATTTCCCTTGTATAAAAAATCATCATCACCACAATCCAAATAATAATGAACCGATTTAATTTTCTCCAGATCAGTGTTATCCATAATATGTAAAGGGCAATATTTTTTCCAGTAATCACTTACACCATTTGCGGGCTTTGGACCATAAAGATTTCCAAAAAAATGGTCGTTTTTTTCGGAATCTGAGATTTCCTCATCTGTAAATGTAGCTGCACTTAAGGCAACGCAGGAAGAGAACAGCTCGGAATGATGCATCGCCAAAAACAAGGCACCATTTCCCCCCATCGAAAGGCCGGCAATGGCTCTAAATCGCTTCTGACTCCGAATTCTATAATTCGATTCAATAAACGGAATAAATTCCTGTATAAACATATCTTCCCACGAATCACTCCCGTCAAAAGCGTTACTATACCAGGTAAGTTTTCCGTCAGGCATAACAATTATGCACGGAGCAAAGTCACCATTTTTAATTCCTTTGTCAGCAGTCATATTGGCTTCACCGTATTGAATCCAGCCTGTATCATCATCGGAATAGCCATGCAGCAAATACAAAACAGGATAATTTCTGTTCGATGTTTCATAATCAGGTGGAAAATAGATTGAATATTTAACAGGATAGTTGACAATTTTGCTTTCAAACTCAAGGGATTCAACAACTTTACCCTGCTGGGCAAATGCTGCTGAATAAAAACTAAGTACCAGTATAATTATTAATATCGGTTTCATAATGTATGCTGTCTATTTATCAATTACAAATGTTGATGGCAAACTCAGCAATTGAAATTGTATCGTTTTTGCCAATCGAAAATTTCCAAGACTTCCTATATGTAACATGTCTGTTTTCTCATTTTTAAAATACTTTATCTGAGATTCTTTCATCGGATATAATCCGCTATCGGCAAATAAATCGAAAATAGGAACAGACCACAAACTTGATGCTTCTTTTAAAGTATTTACGTAACCATTGATAAAAAAACCTAAGTCATTCGCAAAGCTTTCTTCAGGTTGAATATTTTTGTCTCCAAATTTCGCATACCCCCTGTGTATAGGAGTCATAATAATAATTTGCTGGTCAGGGAAATTTGTTTTTAGGTAAGAAATAACTTTGTTAATCCGACCACAGAATGTCGTATCGTTTTCAATCAACGTTCTATATTTCCGTAAAACAATTTTTCCGTTATGATTTGTTTCGGCCAGTTTTTCATCGAAAAACTTCCCTAAAGGCAAGTTGGCATTATAATCGTTGGTTCCTGCAAAAATGATAATCGCATCGATATCTACTCCTCTTTCAGCACGCAATTTCTTCGCCTGGTTATATATGCCACTCCACTGATCTCCATTAACTCCATATACGAATGGTTCAATTTGCAACCAGTCGGTCAGGTATTCCCAATACATTTTATTTTCAGGATCCCATTTTTCGGTCATTGAGTCCCCTAAAAAGGCAACCTTTTTTCCTTCCCATTGAGATGTGTTTACTTTGTTGTTTGTTGTTTGAGCATTGGTATTAACTATAGTAATAATAATCGCAAACGCTGCGTAGAAAAAGTTTTTCATAACTATTTCGAAGATATTAACTACTTTCATCTAAAATTCTATCTAAAAAAATGTTAGCCTATAAACACCTTATTCTGAGGATTTCTTTTCCCATGGGATTGAACCTGCGTAGCGGATATGTTGAGACAATTCATATCTTAACTTGCGAAATAGTTGATCTGAATCACCCAATGGCTTTTCTTCTTTTGGGTCAACCTCAGTATTAAACAACTGCAACTCTTCAAAAGGACGATTTTGCACAAGTTTGTATTGACCTTTTCTCATGGCATAATAACATAAGCCGCCTATGTCATATCCGTCTCTACGCATAAAAAATACCATTCTATCAACAGCCTTCTGGTTTTCCTCAGAAATTAACGGATTTAAGTCAATTCCATCAATTTCATGTTCTATTTCAACTCCCGCTATTTTACATAGCGTAGGATAGAAGTCCATGGTAAGCCCCAATACATTGGTTTTAGAACCTGGCTTAATTTTATTTTTCCAGACCATACAGGTTGGAACTTTAATACCTCCTTCATACATATCCGTTTTCCCTCCTCTCAGATTGCCATTAGACGCAGCAACTGATAATAATCCCCCATTATCTGAGGAAAAAATGATAATTGTATTTTCATATTGATTAGCTTCTTTTAATGCCTTAATAACTCTTCCTATTCCATGGTCAAGATGTTCAACCAAAGCCACATTTTTTGCTCGTTTTTCTTCAATATTTTTCTCCCTTTTTTTTACTTTATCCAGCCATTCTTCAGGAGGTTGTATAGGGAAATGTGGTGCATTATAGGCAAGATAAAGGAAAAATGGTTTTTCTTGCTTGGTCTCATTTCGAATATAATCAATGGACCAATCCGAGAAAATATCTGTTGCATGTCCCTGCGGATTAACTTCATCTTTATTGAACCGCATATAGTTTTCCCCTTGTCTCAGATGCGTCCAGTAATCATCCATCATATCATCCAAAAAGCCATGAAAAAAATCGAAACCTTTATCATTCGGCAAATTAGGAGATTCCAGCCCCAAATTCCATTTGCCAACAATAGCAGTATGGTAACCCACTTTTTTTAACATCTCAGGAAGCGATTTTACACCGGGCAGTAAATAGCCCCAATTGGCTTCCTTCTTGGAGCGAACTAGTCCGGGGACTCCAACCATATCAGGGAAACGTCCTGTCATTAAAGCTGCACGAGTAGGCGAACAACATGGGCTATTGGCATAAAAATTATTAAATTTTATTCCCTCTTCGAAAAGATTATCAATATTCGGGGTATAAATGTCTTTACCGCCTTGACATGAAAGATCCCCATATCCCAGGTCATCCAGCAAAATAAATACAATATTGGGTGGTTTAGTTTCTTTGTTTATCCTCTGTTGTGCATTACCTGCTTTTGTAAAAATGACAAAGGCTGTGAATAATATGATTAGTTGATATAAATTCATCTCATACATTTTCTATTTCAATTCGACTTTTATAAGTCCTATATTCTTTTTGTTTATTGCTTTAACCCACAGATTGTTTGACTCCCCGTCGAAAAAGCAAACATTTGATTTCGCTTTACAAAAGGCTTCGTAGCTATTTGAGTATTGTAATTGTTGATTGCCCGAATAGATTTTTTCGGGAGTGATATTTTCGCTTAAATGAACGCGTAACAAATAATCTTTAGATGAATCAGTCCACGAAATTTTGAGTTCGTTTTTATTTTTCCAGTTTGTTACAATCGGAACTTCCCCTTCCCTGTCATTTAATATGAATTTATTCTCGGCTTCTGCTTCGGGCCATATGGCAAGCGTAATAAATTCGCTTGAGTATTCATTTCCAAAGCCGATTACATCATTTTTAATTTCGAGCGGAATAACAGCTCCTTCCTTCACAAAGACCGGGAATTCCCATTTTCTTGTAAATTCTTCGTCGCCCCAATTGAGTGTCGTTTTTCCGTCATATTTTACATCTTCGTTCCAGAAATCGAACCAGGTACCTTCTGGCAGATAAACGTCACGATAAGGTCTTTCATCCGTAAACGGAGCCACTAAAATATATTCACCTACAGTGAATTCATTTTCAACTCTCCATGTGTTTTGGTCCTTCTGATAATCGAAAACCAATGGTTTGCAAATAGGAGTACCATCCTTATGGGCTAAATTTGCAAGCGTTTCCCAGTAGGGAATCAAATCGGTATGCAACCATGCCAGATAACGGAAATGATCCATTAACTCCTCGGGATACCACCAGGGCATATTTAATGTTTGCATGCCGGGCAAAAATGCCCCAAACTGAGCCCATCGTATCCAGACATTATCGGGTGACGGCCGTCCTTCAAATCCACCGATATCAGTAGAAACAAAAGGAATTCCGCTAAATGAAAGAGACAGAGAAGATAATACTGATGAAGGCAGGCCATTAGCTGCAAAACTAGCACTTAAATCCCCGGGCCATTTAGAGTTTGTTTGTGCCCACGAACCAATCCATGCAGCACGCGGAATCATCAAAAAGTCATCGCCCATTTTTTTACTCAGGACTTCATGAAACACACGGTTATATTCCAGTGCATAGGAATTATGCACATCCTTACCTTCTCTTCCTTCATACAAAATAGCATCATTAGGTAGCCCCTGACCTGCGTCAAGTTTAAATCCTTTTAATCCGAGATCGATGGCCTGTTCAATTTGCTTTTGCCACCAGGTACTGGCTTCCGGATTAAAATAATCGATAAAATTATAATACGTTCCAGCCAGCTCACCCGACTTACTGATTTTAACTTTACCTTTATCCCTTTCACTATTCGCTTTTCTCACCAGGTAGCGTTTTTCTACTGCTTCTGCATAATTCGACGCTTCCGGATTCGTATAAGGAACTGTCCACGCTAACGTTTTTACACCAAGATCATCCAACTCTTTTATCAAACCTTTTAAGTCCGGTGTAAATTCAGTATTGGGAATAAAAGAAGTTCTTGCATCCTGCCACGGTGGTTCAAACCAGGTAACACCCACCGGAATATTCATCTCCTTCAACTTTTTTACCATTTCAAGATTTTGATAACCACGTAATGTCGAAGGACGTCCATCAGGAATATCAGGATCTGACATTAACCAAAACCAGGGTTCGAACGACCACCGGGGTGGTTTCGACGGCATTCCATGCAGGGCAACAAAATTTTGTACTGATGATGCCAGATTTTCTCCAATCAAAATTGTGTATGACAATTCACTGGCAGATAAATCAAACGTTAATTCATCTGATTTTAGCTGACCAACATCAAAATTAACCTCACCTCCGTAATCGATTGAAAATGTGTAATTATTGGTGGAAACAAAATAAGGCATCCAGGCACATTCATCGGGGGTGCCGCCTTTATCCCATATTTTAATTTTCTGTCCCCGCTGCGCCAGGTGTCCGTTCCAGCTCTCGCCAAAACCGTAAATTTCCTCAACCGGATTTAACTTTACTGTTCCTTTTATTTCTGAGAAATTTCCTTCATCTAAATAATACTTCAACGAAAAACCATATGTTGAAGCTCGTTCTATTGATAATTTGATTTGATATTCCTTTGTTGGGAGTACTGATAAAACAACTTTGTTATTATCCACCGTTTCAAGTATTTTAAAATCGTTCGGAGTAACCCATTGGTCGTTGATTAAGAACGATGGTTTTCGGTATTCCGAATAATGTATTTTTCCATCGTTACCGGCAACCTGGATTTGTCCGGTTTCTTTGGAGATAATAAGTTTTGCCTCTTTATTACAAAATTGAAATGATTTGTAGTTCTCGTTTATAAAGGGAAATTGCTCTGATTTCTGTCCAAGGACAACGTTGCAAACACCTGATAATAAAAATAAAATTAATCCACTCTTAAATATTCTCATGATTTTCAAAATATAACTGGTTTTATTACTGGTCTTAAATCTCTTAGCTGTCTGTTTGTTATTTATCTAAAACTATCTTCAAAGCATAACCTTTTGCATGTGGGTGTTTGGCTGGTAAATTCACTTTTAAACCATCAGAATCCTGTTCCCATTTCAGTTTGCTTTTGTTGCCCAACAAAGTCACTTTTTTAATTTTTTCCTGTGAACCGTCAAATGATCTTATCAGAATATTTTTGTCCTCCGGCCATTTTAAACTGGTAACATAAATAGCATTGTCTTTTTGCGAGAACCAGAAATCTTCTGATGTAAAACCGGCATTAAAACCTTCTTTTTCACGATCTGTGGTACTTTTCATTTCTACGCTATATGGCCCTTCGTGCCTTACTCTCCATCTTGTTGTTCCGTAAACCGCTTCACCATTTACCGACATCCACTCCCCAATTTCTTTCAATTGTTTTATACTTTCTTCGGGGAATAATCCTTCGGCTGTTGGGCCAACATTTAAAAGGTAATTTCCGCCTTTGCTGGTAATTTCGGTTATCCAATACAATAATTCGTCGTTCGATTTCCAGTCGGTATCGTAACTTTTTATACCCCAGGTATTGTTGAGTGTGCCCGGAGTTTCCCAGGCCGGATAATCAGTTGTAACTGAAGTTGGTATTTGATTGTCACCCGCCGTTTTAAAGTCGCCAAGATGATTTCCAACCCTGCTATTCACAAGGCATTTAGGTTGAAATTCATAAGCTAATTTGTAAAAATCAAAACTTTGCTGACTGTTCATAAACCGAGGAAAATCGTACCAGATTTCAAAAAGATCGGGGAATTTCTTCAACAATTCCCGCATCTGAGGTTTTGCTTTCTTTTCCTGATATTCGGTGTAAGTATTAGGTGACGGATCCCACAGATTTGCTCCATAATGGTCCTCATTTGTTGGGTCTTCCTTCATCTTTTGCGCATAACCGGCATCGCCGCCATCCATCCAGTCGATGGAATGCGAATAATAAATACCAAATCTTATGCCCTGCTTTTTACATTCGTTATACAATTCTTTCATGGGATCGCGACCAAAAGGTGTGGCATCAACAATGTTGTAATCGGAAACTTTTGAGCCGTACATGGCAAAACCATCGTGGTGTTTGGGCATGGCTACAATATATTTCATGCCTGCCTGTTTTGCACAACTCACCCATTCTTTTGCATCAAATTTTTCAGGATTAAAATCTTTTGCAATGTCCCGGTATTCATCTCTTGGAATCTCGGCATGGTACATAATCCATTCACCAAGGCCTTTTATTTTTTCTCCTTTCCAAATCCCGGCAGGTTTCGAATATAATCCCCAGTGAATGAACATGCCGAACTTAGCATCATTAAAGTCTTTCAAAGACTGTTTCTTGGATTTGTGCATTTGTTTCCATTGCTGCTGATTTTCTTTAGGTAAAGAATTTGAATCTGTAGATTGGGCAAAAGCAATTCCAGGTGCAGTAGCTAAGCTGATCAGAATAATCTGAAAAAGGAATAGTAGTTTATTGCTCATGATATTTGCTGTTAAATGGTTTAGTTAATCTTAAAATTCAGGGCGTTTTTATTTATTAAATCCTGATCCCTTACAACATCAGCTTTAATATTTGTCAGGGTTATATTTTCAACAGGAAGTTCCTCTGTACCATTAATTTTGGAGATAAATTGAACATTGTTTGCATCAATATTTTTCAGGAAAACATCTTTAATTTCAGTCAATCTTCTTTCGTATGTTGGAACCAGGTCACGCCACTGATAAAGCACATCTGTATCTATCTCGATTATCCCTCTTGATATTTTGCCAATTTTTATGTTTTCCACATAAATATTTTTAACATAACCTCCTCTTCGTTCATTGGTTTTAATGTAAACCAGGTTGCGTACATCAGCGCTGTCAGCAATGATACAATTGGTCATATACACATTTTCAATTCCTCCTGAGAGTTCACTCCCTATTGCCAGCAACTGGTGGCCATTTTTTACGGTACAGTTTCGTATTACAAGGTTTTTGGTAGGTGTATTTAAACGCCACGCATCCTGGTTCCTGCCCGATTTTACAGCAATAGCATCATCTCCCTGGTCGAACACACAGTTTTCAATTAATACATTCTGACTCATTTCGGGATCAATGCCGTCGTTATTATGCCCGTGTGCATATTCCTTTACATTTCTGATAACGACATTTTTGGACATGAAAGGATGGATCGTCCAGAACGGACTGTCTTGTACTGAAACACCATCCATTAATACATTTTCGCAACGGTTAAACTGAATAAAATGAGGACGGAAACGGGCAGAATCATTTGCCATTTGACGCTCTTCAATCGGGATATCTTTTGCGCCCATATTGTATAAACGCACCGAATTTCGCATATGTGAAGGAGGCCTTTCAAACCAAACTTTCCACACATCCATTTTAGCCTCCAATATCCCCTCGCCGGTGATGGCAATATTTTCACACATAAACGCATAAATTAATGGCGAATAGTTATAACATTCTAGGCCTTCCCAGGTAGATTGTACAGGTGGCAGGTAATCATTCGGATCATCTGAAAAAAGTAAGACAGCGCCCTTTTCAAGATGCAGGTTGACGTTACTCTTAAAATGTATTTTTCCAACCAGCCATTCTCCTTCGGGAATAATTACTTTTCCCCCTCCAATCTTGTTTGAACACTCAATGGCTTTGTTAATCGCCAGCGATGTTTTTTCCTTGTTTCCGGGCTCTGCACCATAATCACAAATATTAAATTCTTTACAATCACTAAAATCCGGAACTTTTATTGCAGGCATTTCAAAAGGTGCGTCAACATCTATTGAATTTATTTTCACTGTTACATTTTTACGTGAACAGGAAAGGGAAACAATCATTAAAATAAGTAAGAGAGAACTTACAATCTTCTTCATTTTCATAACCTTTTTCAATTAATAATCTCTTTTTCGTTTTAAAGCTTCCAGGTAATAATAATCCGCATAATTAAGCGGAAAATCTATTTCTGAATTGGCAGGATAGTTTCCAACTGAATGTTTTAGAAGGAAACCTTTGTTTGTTCCGATTGCAGCTAAATATTTATCAGAAGAAAGACTTTTTATAATCGCCTCTGCCTGAACAAAATATTTGTCATTTGTGTATTTACTTAGCTCGTATAATGCCGATGCAGTAACTGCTGCGGCAGATGCATCACGATAAGTGTTTGGGATTTTGGGATCATTGTAATCCCAGTAAGAAATCCTATCTTCAGGTAAATTTGATAAGATATAATCGGCAATTTTTACCGCTGCATCCAAGTACTTTTGATCTTTGGTTTCACGATAACAAAGTGTATATCCGTACAGTCCCCATGCCTGCCCGCGCGCCCACGACGAGTCGTCTCTTAAGCCCTGATGGGTTTGTTTTTTAATGGCTTGCCCTGTGATCGTGTCATAATCAACCAGATGGTACGAACTCATATCTTCACGAAAATGGTTGGCAAGCGTTTTATTCGCATGTTTAATTGCAATATCTTTATATTTAGGGTCTCCGGTTTCTTTTGATGCAAAAAATAGCATTTCCAGGTTCATCATGTTGTCGATAATAACCGGATATTGCCACTTATTAAAATCCCATGAACGAATACATTCTGTAACCGGATCAAAGCGGGTAATCAAGGACTCGGAGGCCTGAATAATTACATCCCGGTATTTATTTTCTCCTGTTGTTCTGTATGCATTTCCATAGCTACAATAGACCATAAAACCAAGATCGTGGGTGCTGGTCATATATTTTGCGCTATCAGTTTTCAGCGTATTTTCAATTGCTTTTTCTTTCCAGTTTTCATCGCCAGTCAATTCATACAGGTACCAATACGAGCCTCCCGAAAAACCACTGGTCCAGTCAGTATACCCGACTAAACGATATTCTCCGTCAGGTGTAATCGTTCTGGGCACTTTTGTCGGATTAGCAGTTTTCTTTTCCAGAATACTCATTTGTTCCGACAGTTTATCGTAGAAATTCTCTGTGGTGTTTTTCTCTTTTGAAGAATTACACGATGCAAATAAAACTGCAATAAGAATGATGAATATTGCTTTTATCATAGTTGGATTTCTTTTACCTGCTTTTTAAAACATCGATTATGAACTCATAGAATTGAGGCCCGATTTCCTGCGCAGCCAGTTCATTGGGATGCGAATTATCATCGTTATGATCTATTTCATAATCGTATTTCAAACAGTAGGGAACCCTGGGAGCTTTCACATTTTTATCTAGCTCTGCAGCTAACGAGAAATAATCAAAAACATGGATATTATCGTATGTTTTGCCATTTTCCGTTAACCACTCATTTTTAACCCAGTCAACAAATTTTTTGGCTCGCTGTGCATTTTCAGGCGCATCAGGCACTAAACGATGGCGGGGAACCAATGTCCAAACAACAAAGTCTTTATCAGGAAATTCCTGGAATTTATCTCTTAAAGTCCGAAATTGTAATTTATAGTTTTCCAGACTTTTTCGGTCCGAAGTAATATCCGGGTGACCGGTATCTTCCAATATATCAGCTCCGGGATAACAATGTTTAAAGATAATGACATCGTAATCCTTACAAATGTCTTCAAGGGATGCAACATTGGGGTAGTTTTCCTGACCTTTGTATTGTTTTCCGTAACCGTTTATCCAGAGATTCCAGTAATCATAAGCATAATTAGCCCAGCCATATGGTTTATTCGGATAAGCTTTATCCACATACAAATAGTCGGTTCCGTTTCGTATGTTATACGCCTGAATAGAATCGGCAACATGTCCTTTTCCACTTATAATGCCACCTGTTGAATGATGTAAAAAAACGACACTGGCATCATCCTGCCCTTTTACCATTCCTCCACAACAAAGCAAAAACAGGATTATTAAAATTAAATTTCTTTTCATTGTATTACGATTTAATTTTCTTTCTGATGTTATTATTTCTTTGAAACAGATGCAGCCACTTCTTTAAGGTATTCTGCAAAGTCTTTAGGAACACAATCCGGCACATAATCGAGCTCTTTGGGAGAATTACCGGTTAAATATGCATACCAGATTAATGAGCCTAAATAACGGCCTGCTTCGCTGGCATGATGTGTGTCGAAATGAATGTTTTTATCGTCATCCCAGAAATACCCGTTATGCATCGAATTTTTCTGTTTTGGCAGTTCTGGAAATACTGCTTTTTCCATATCAAACGACTTGTCTCCATCGTACTTCCATTCTTTGCTTTTACTCACTTTATAAAATGCATCGCCAACCGGAAGCAACTCCACATTAAGTTCTGATGCAATTGTTGTATATGCCTTTTTTAATTTTTTATACATCATTTTGCTGCTTTTCGCATGTTTGTTTTCAGCAATTTGTGCATAACCGTCTGCATCTTCGCGGTAAGCCCAGGTTTCCAGCATTACAACTTTTGTATCCGGCTGAATCTCTTTTATTATGGAATAAAGTTTTTGCGCATATGGCCGGTAAGTATTCGCATCGCCGCTAAGTATTGAAACCTGCTGAATGCTGACAATATCCCACTTTTGACTAGCTAACATTTCTTTCAATGATTTTCCGTGGTAAGGTTTTCCTTTGGGATTTTGAGGGTCGTCTTCAGCCAGCTTCGCCCAATCGCAATGTTGCTGCATCGAACCGCTTCCGAATGTTGCCAGGTCATACACCAACGGGAAACCGGCTTCTTCTGCAAGTTCTGCTAAATATTTTGTTGAATTATGAGAAAAGCTATTCCCGATGAGTAACAAACGTGTTGTATCAACTTGATTTTCAGCTATAGTCTGAGAGTATTTATGAGCTTCGACTACTGTAACAGTGGTTAAGAGATAAACTACTATTACAGAAAGTCCGACTAAAATTTTTCTTGTACTAATCATTATATTCTAAATTGTTGTGTTTTATATTTCATTTATTATTCTCTGAATTGTCTGTTGTATCGGATAGTTGGCTCATTAAGATTTTCAAAAAATACTTAGATCAGTCTATTTGTTTGATATATTTATCATTGTCCCAACCCTGAGGTTTTTCAATAGAAAAATCACGAACCTGATCAAGTACTATAAGCGTGTTTTTATTTTCATCTCCGGCATAAATGGTTTTATTAATCTGCATGTTCTCAACATCAATGGCAATAATCGGAATCCGTGGATCCGGCTGGTCGCTTCCAAACATTAAATTGTTAATGGCCAAGTTCTTTACATGACGGATAAAAAAAGTTGAGGCTGGCAGATTGCCCCAACCTGTACCTTCGGGATATCCTTTTTCATCTTCTGTTACATCCTTGTAATCAACAATATAACCCCCGCTTTTTAATCCCCCGGAATTATAAATCTGCACATTATTTATATTTATATTTTCAATAGCACACCCGGGAATAGCTGTTATTGAACTTGTTGTATTTCCACAATCGAATGCCGTAATATTAGAAATCGATATATTTCGGATATGCCCAATTGGAGGTTCCGGTGCATTCTCGACATGTTTACGGGCTCTGTTTGCCAAACGAATAAAGAAAGGGCATTCTGTTCCACTGATTGTAATATTACTAATTGTTATCCCTTCCATCACACCTCCGTCAGTAACTCCGAGAGCAATACCACATATACCTATTTTGGGATTTGTTTTATAAACAGAGGCAGAAGACCGACTTGGCCTCACCACACAATTGCTAATAGAAATATTACGATATCCGCCGGTTGACTCTGTTCCTAATTTTATGGCATTGCAATAACTCGAAGTAATACAATTCGTTATTACGATATCCTCAGCTGGTGCAATTCCTGTACTTTTTAATACGATACAATCATCTTCCGAATCGAGGATTGAGTTTGAAAGTACAAACCTGCGACAACCATCAATGTCGATTGCATCGTTGTTTTCATTCGCATGATTATAAACATTGATCCTGTCAACAATCACATCTTCACAATTTAAAAAATGTTGGTTCCAGATACCGGAGTTTCTCATTTTTATGCCTTCAATCCGAACCTGATTACAGGAAATAAACAAGAGATTACGTACCCGCCCATCACGATCCCCATCCAGAGTGTGATCCGGTGCCGGAGTTTGTTCTTTTCCATTTCCTTCAATAGTACCAAATCCAGTAACGGCAATATTACTTGCACCTTCGGCATAAATTAAGGCATACCAACCACCGGGATCTTTTTGAGAACGATATTCTGGTTGTTTTTGACGAGGGAAATCAGCATGATTCGTACTGGCTGAAATTGTTGCCCCCATTTCAAGATGAAGGTTAACATTAGTTTTCAAAACGATTGTACCGCTTTTAAATATTCCCCGGGGCACAATTACCGTACCTCCACCGTCAGCATTGCATTTATCAATCGCTTTATTAAAAGCATCGGTACATAAGGCTTGACCATCACCAACTGCCCCAAAATCGCATATATTATAGTGTATCTCCCCGGCAATTCCATTAAAAGAATGTAAGATAAAAAATGAGAACAGGAGACAAGTGATTTTACAGGTATTCTTAAATAAATATTTAGTTGATAAGATCATTCCATTAAACTTATTTGGTTACAATTATTTCTTTCGTTGATAAATCCTTATTTGTGAAATTCAACTTCAATAGTGTGCTCGTCCAATCCGGGCTTCACTTCAATTGTTTTGGATAACGCATCAGTTTCTTTTCCGTCAATATGAATTTGGGGAGAACCTTTTTCGCGAATCAGCCAGTCGGCAAATTCCAGGTTCCAGGCTGTTTTATGATTTTTAAAATACTGGCAGTAATGAGCATCGTATGAAAGGGAAATGGTTAATTTTTCAGAAGAGTTCCACTGTCCGCACGTTTGGGTATGTAAATAACCAATAAATTCATTGACGCTGATAAACCTTGCATCAGGATATTTTGTAAAGATCTTTACAAATTCTTCCGGAGCATAGGTTATCCCGTAATCGTGGCCGTTTGGCAAACTGCCTACTACCAAAGGCGATTCTTTCCCTGAAAATTGCCAGTCAGGAATTACCATGTCTTTTCCCAAATAGCCTTGCCCCCATCCGTACCAGCCAAAACCAAGTTTTCCGGCAAGACAACAGGTATTATTAAAAAATGTACGCGACTGTGCGCCACCGCCTGGACAAAACTCCAGAGGCACCACTCCAAACTGTTCAATAATCCAATCAAGCGAGGTTTCCATGCGCCAACGCTGTTCAGCTGCAGGGATTTCCTTATTTCTGCGAACGTCTCCAAACTCACGGTACCACCCAACTTCTGCCTTTTCTTTTTCAAGGTCTGCTCCGTACCATCCGGGCTCTGAAACCAAATCGGGTTGCATGTGGGTCAGTCCGTGGCACATTACTTCAAATACTCCCTCGCTTATTCCATAATCGAAACCCTTTTTCGAAGAAACATAGTCTTGTTTGTTGCCGAAATCATCGGTAAACTGTTGTGCCCAGCTGGGTTCCAGTCTGCCTTTCTTTTCATTTACAATAGCCGGCACAAAATTGACATTAAGTACAGCATTATGTTCTTGCAAAGGTTTTATCAAATGTTCCCGAATTTCGGATTCTGTTAGTTCCGGGTATTTCCAACTATCGAGATAAAGATTCTGGCTGCCTCCCGGATCATCCATAATCATGATAATTTCATTCGGGTAGGTTTTGTAAATGGTATAACCGATGGTCCAGGTTATTGCATTTCGTAAAATGGTGCGAATTCCATCAAAAGAAAAAAGAAAATCAGGATCGTTTCCAATCCAAACGGTACGGGTATCAGAAGAAAGTTCTCTGGCAGTTATCTGTGGCATTCCATCCTGCGTCGCAATTACAGTTGTGCCTTCCTCACAAGTAACCTGCTCTCGTTTCCTGTAGCCATCAATTTCATCATTAATCGTAAGCGGAGATTCAACATCTTTGGTTAAAAAGTGCTCGTTTGCAAGCACCAGAAAAGCTCTGTTTCGCCAACTGCCAATATATTTTATCCCTAATAAGTTTTGTATTTCCGGTTGTGCAATTCGGTCGCAAAGGGCTATCAATCCCATATGATAATCTTTTACCATTTCCGTAATTATTGAATAATCAGGACTCAACAGTTTATCGCTTTGATTTACATCCCAGATAATTGCCCCGTACTTTGGATTATCATACATATCGAGGAACATGTATCTGTCGAGAAATTGCTGATCGAGCCGGATAACATCAAAAGGGATACTCCATGATTTAAGTAACTCAGCCAATTGATGGAAATCGGTGGATGATGGTTTCGTAGCAACACCGGCAGGTTGGGTTTCATCTGATCCCTTTGTTGACACCAGATAACTCGAAGGATCTTTCCATTGGTCACCAATAACAACAGCCACCCGAAAAGGCTTTATTTCATTTGCAGAGATATTGCCTTTTGCGAAAATGGTTATACTTATAAGCAGTATTAAAACAGTAAAAAATATTGACTTTTTATTCATTTTATAATTGCATTAAATCCTCTATTTCCCATCGTTAATTTTCTCAATATTTACTGCACAACCACCACCCGGCACCAGGAAAACATCAAGTTTTAGGCTGCTGTCAACTTCCATTTCGTTAACCATGTACGATTCTTTATTTGTAAGGAAATGGGTGTCTTTCGTATCAGAATAAATAGTTGCCTTATATTTTTGCCCATCTTCAAGAAAACTGAGATCAAGCTCAAGCGTTCTGGAATCGCGGTTGGTTAATGAGCCGACAAACCAATCTTCGCCAGAACCACGTGCCACAGTTATGTATTCACCAATTTTTCCATTCAGAACTTTAAAGCTGTCGAACTGTGCAGGCATTTTTCTAATGCAATCAAACAAACCATCTTTTTTAAGATATTCTTCCGGACTATCGGGCAAAACCATCCAACCTGAATACGTAACAATTAATTTGGCAACTTCGGCAGAAACTGTTCCCGGGATTTCCTGGAAAACCTTTTCCCTCGACTGTGCATTGTTCAAATCGAACCAACCATTGGTATAATCCAGCGGACCGGCTAACATATTTATAAAGGGTGAAGTAACTGCTGTTTCAGGGAAATAGGAGCGTTTTGCATCGGCTTGTGCATGGCAAAATTCTTTGGTTACCAGGTTTGGATATGTTCGTCGGTCACCGCTAGGAGGAACCGGACCATCGTGGAAATCAACCATCAATTTATATTTGGCACACAATTCAACTACGTCGCGGGTATGCCTGACTTTATCCTGCCAACCCCCCTGCATAAATCCATATTTAACACCAACAGCTCCCCATTCGGCAAACTGTTTCAAAACGCGTTCCAGGCCAAATTTCTTTGCTCCTACATCGTTGAGATACAAAATAACACCCACACCTTTCTCTTTGGCGTACGCCATACATTCTTCTATATTAACTCCTTCTCTTGCTTGTGTCGGATCAGAATCGGAACTGAATTCAGGGCCATACCAGTCGGCATCTATCAGCAGGTATTGAATATTGTTTTTAGAGGCGAAATCAATAAAACGTTTGTGTGAAACAGTATTAAGTCCGTATTCAAAGCCGTCTGCAGCTTTGTAGCCCCACACACGCCAGTCCCAAAGCGATTTGCCCGGTTTTATCCACGATGTGTCGTCTATTTTACAAGGTTCATTCAGATTAACAATCAAATCAGATTCAACCAGTTCTCCCGGAGTGTTTCCTATAATAAATGTCCTCCACGAAGTTTTTAACTCACTCTGGTCTGCTGTTTTTTCCAGATTAAATTTGATATCGGAAGACTTATTTTCCGTGTTCAGACTAAAAGGCGCGTAATGAACAATCTCTGCTTCGTGAATGCCCATAAATAAATCGTCTTTCAATTCCAGAACAACGGGAGTCCTTACTTCCCCAATCAAAGTGTCAGCCCTATTTACCGGCCCAAGATTGGGATGTTCTCCATTATAGGCCCAGTAGCTAAAGTCTTTGCTGAAATTAAGGGTGGTTATTTCTTTATTTATTTGAATGGAATCCGACGATTCGCGACCTAACTCATACCGGTAGGCAAATCCGTCATCGTAACACCTGAAAATTAGATTGCAACTCAAATCCAATCCGGGCTTACTTAGTCCAAAAGTGTATTCATTATAATGGTTACGGACTGTTTTATTTTTGCCATTTACGGTTTCCCAGGTTTCATCAAATGAAGTCTTGCCAAATTTTTTAATTACAACATTATCCGAAAAATCAAAAGAATTTATTGTTAACCCAATCGGCGACTTTTTTAGGATTGTATCCTTCTGAACAATCAAATCAAAGGCAATATTTCCTTTTTCGTTGAAGACTTCCAGTTGAAGATTTTGATCGGGAGATTGTAGTAAATACTTCTTTTCCGCGGAACAGGAAAAAATAAATAGTAACAAAGTAATAACGATAATCTTATTCATGATATTAGGTATAATTAATATTCCATTAAAGATGTTGTTCTATTAATTCTTCATTTACCATCACTATTTTTCAATTGACTATATAACCATTCATCTCTTAATTCCCTTTGTTCAGGAAAAGTCCAGTGACGGGTTTCCTGAAAAACATGCAGTTCCTTTTTCGCATGAATTACATTATAAGCAGAAAAAGTTGATGAAGGTGGACAAACATTATCGTTATATCCCCAACTGTACCAACCCGGAGCTTTTATAAAGCGGGCAAAGTTTACGGCATCGTAATATTTCGAGGTCTCAACTTTTTCGGGTTTATTGGTGAAATCATCACGAAACATTTGTGGCCAACCTCCTGCCCGTCCGTGTAAAAAGCCTGTTAAATCGCACAATGCCGGTACAAATGCCGCCAAATAATCAATACGTTTATCAAGCCCTGCTGTAATTATCGAAAGAGCTCCTCCCTGACTTGCTCCTGTTACACCAATATTCTCGCCGTCGAAACAATCAAGCGTTTCAATAAAATCAACGGCACGCACACATCCCAGGTAAACGCGTCGGTAATAATAATGGTCTTTGTCATCCATGTTTGCAGTCCAGTAGTTATTCAGTGCTCCGTAACGCAAACTTGTGTATAATTTCGGATCAAGGTCAACCGGTATTCCATGAATCCCAATCTGAAAAGTTACAAAACCGTTCTCAGCTCCGGTGATATCACCATCTACAGGGGCAACTCCGGCACCCGGGACATGCAAAATGGCAGGGTATTTTCCTTCAGCCTTAGGTTTACAAAGGATGCCATATATTTTCCCTTCGATATTATCAATACAAACCTGATAGACATCTGCTTTAGCTGTGCATCGTTCGGGCATTAATGTTAATACCGGATTAACCGGAATTTTTGCAAGTTCTTCTTTCCCCTTGTCCCAAAATTCTTTAAAATCATCGGGTAAGGTTGTTGTGGGTTGAATTTCTTTTGGAGAAAATCCCGCTGTTGAATAAGAAGAATATGTTTTCCCGTCTATCTCAACAGATGCATGGCAACGCAGAAAGCCGGGCTCATTGAACTTTATAGCTTTCAGGGTTACTTTTCCATCTTTCAGTTTTACAGTACCTTCCTCCCAACCATCCATTTTTTCAGGTTGAATCCTGAAATTAACTTCTATGCCATCAAGAGGAACGCTATTTCTTAAAACGGAAATTGTAAATACAGCTTTCTCACCCGTTTCGTAGGTCCAGTCTGCGTGATCAGGAGAAACAATTACCTGGATTAATTCTTTTGCAGGTTGTGCATTAAGTTGTATTACCCCTAAAAAAAAGAGAATATATAATATGAATTTCGTTTTTGTCATTTCAAAAATAATATGCCAGTAAGCTATAAACCAGAAGATAAAAAATACTAAGGGCTATAAATCCCTGTATTTTTTCCATCTTTCGATTACTATATTTTTATAAATATTTTACGCTTGTATAATGAATAACAGATATACCACAATAAGAAAGACGCCAGTACAGATGTAATAATTTCAACGCCTAAATCTCCTGTCCAGCCAAAAAGAGAATATGCCATTGGTTTAAAAATATCTGAGACCAGTTCAGCGCCTCCAACATGTGCGAACAAATAAATAAACAAGGGATTCATTCCAACGATAGCAAAGAATAATACTCCCTTTCTGAATTTCAGGATGTCGATTATCCAATACGAAACCGCAAGAGCAATTAATGTCCAGCCCCCACTTGCAAATACAAATGAAGAGGTGGCAATTCTTTTAATTATTGGCGTAACCGGATTTAGTCCGTATCCAATTATTAATCCAGCGGCTCCAGCGATGAACAAAACAGACAATTTGTATTTATCAGTCTTGTTACTCATTAATAATTTTCCAGCCAATACGCCCCAAATTGTATGTGCTGTTGTTGGAATTGCATTGATTGACACCCAGTTTCCATCGGAAAGCTTCCCTGCAATGAGCATGTCGAACCATGCACCAAAGTTTTTGTCGGGTGTAAATGGTTGATTAAAACCTTCAACCCAGAAAATACGGTAAACCACTTCTGTTAATGCTATTAATCCAATCGATATTAAAATCTGCCAGGCCGGTTTCTTTTGCATTATCAAAAAAGAAATGAATATTGTTACCGAAAGTTGAGCCAATACATTTTGCATATAAAATACAATCCTGCCTTCGGGAATACAATACAACCACCAGCCTAATACCAGCAATAAAAGACAACGCAAAGCAATGTGCCGGAATATGGTTTGATGCGACTCGCCTCTTTTTATTCGTTTATTGTAGGATAGAGGCATTGCCACTCCAACAATAAACATAAAGAATGGCTGAATATGATCCCAAAACCGAAGACCATGCCAGGGATGATGATGCAACTGCGTACCGATTGCATATAGCCATGTTCCTTCCAACCCTGGAGATACAAAATGCTCGTATAAATGGGTAAATTCAACTATCAAAAGAAACATTGTTACTCCGCGAAAAAAGTCCAGCGACAGCAAACGGGATGATGACTGTGTTAATTCTTTATTTTGCATTAACCAAGCTATTTAATGAACTATCAGACAAAGACATACTCCGCTCTGACATTCAATGTTAAAAGAAAATGAGTTTAAAATTGAAGTGTGAATATTGAGTAGATCAAAACAAATTAACCTACTCAATATTAAACACATATTACAAATAATTGCCGTTATTAGTATCCAGGATTCTGAATGATATTTCCTTGACTAAGATCAATCTCATCCTGTGGTTTTGGATACCATTTAAATTTTGTACTCCAGGTTCCGGAAATACTAACTTCATCTTGCCAATCTGATGCACCGCCAAGACTCCATCTTCTCAGATCAATTACACGCTTTAGTTCAGCAGATAGTTCGATCCTTCTCTCATTCTTAAGCACTTCCAGAAGTTCATCTCCTGTAACACTCGAAGGTATATCAGCAGGTACACCTTCAATATGTTCGGGCATATCAGGATCATCAATAGAAATATAAGCAGTCCACGCATTTCTGGCTCTTTCCCGAACTTTATTAATATATTCTCGTGCTTCGTCATATTCACCTGTTTTTATACAGGCTTCCGCGTATAAAAGATATACATCGGCTAAACGATATACAATAATTGCTGCTCCTTGTCCTGGTTCTGAAGACAGTTTATCGTGCTTTATTTGAGGTGACCCTGCAGGTTTTCCATTTTGATAAGTTGGAAGTCCAAATACATCGTCAGTTACATCATCGATTACCAACACAGGACCACCATATTTATCTCCCCCCATAAAAACAGGAGCCCAATATGTATTTTCTCCATGATTTGGATTGGCTAAGAAATAGCGTCTGGCATCTCCGTCTTCCATAGCATCATAGTAATTTTGAGTCATAGTCATTTTAAACCATGCACCATAAAATTTACTATCGGCGCCATCAGGAACAGTTAGTGGCGCAAACCATTGGCCGATATGGGTGCCTAATCCCAGCGCAGAATTCGAGCCATTTACTGTAAATATACTTTCTGAATTGTATGGATCATAAAAGATATCACACAAAACCGGTTCCAAGGAGAATCCTCCATCATCGATGATTTCTTTTGCATAAGTTTTGGCTTTTTCAAAGTCTGATGTACTATTATTTTCCCATGCCCTGGACAGATAAAAATAGGTAAGAATAGTACGGGCAGTTCCTTGTCCCATATGACCTTTTTCTGTAGATGATAAATCTTTTTCCCATGGGAAATTGCTATTCGCTATTGCTTCTTCAAGATCTGCAATCATTGTAGAGTATATCTCTTCTCTTGTTGCGTCACCGGTTAACATACCTTCGCTGTCTCCCGGATCAATTGTTTCGAGTACCAGCGGGCAGGTATTATAAGACATCATTAAATGGTAATATGCCAATGCCCTGAATACTTTTGCTTCGGAATTATACCTCGAAACTTTTGCCTCCGGGGCTTCTGTTTGTGGTACAATCTCAATGGCTGAATTACACCTTCCTATCACTTCATATAGTTCATTCCATAGACCTGCAAAAGAAGGCTCATCAGAAGAACTATTGAAGGTAAAATTATTCATTGCATTTGCTTCACGTACCATTTTAAGGTCCTGTGTGGCCATTTCGAGTTGATTCAAACCTCCATAGGCGATCAGCCCGTCTCTGTCTTTGAATTCTGCATAAATTGCAACTATTAATTCATCTGCATGCTCCTCCGAGTAGATCCCACTTTCTTCTGTCTCAACATTCTGCAGCTCAGTATCTTCCAGGAACTGATCACAATTTGTTAAAGTGATCAGGAGAATTAGTAAGGTAGATATTAAATATTTTGGTTTCATATTGATCTGATTTATAAGTATTAAAAATTAACATTTATTCCAAAAATAACTGTCGTTGGAGTTGGGGCACTTCCAACATCCACTCCCGCACTTGTATCTACACTTTCATTCCCTCCCATCGAAGAGGTTCCCTGAACCTCAGGATCGAGAAACGGATACTTTGTTAAGGTGAATACGTTTTGGATATTGGCATACATTCTCAGTTTTTGCAATCCAATCTTTCTCGACCAATTGGCTGGAAGGGTATAGCCTAAAACTACATTTTGTAATCTTAGATATGATCCGTCATATAGCCATTTATCAGAGGCTCTTTGGTTATTATTGGGATCACTTATCGTTAAACGAGGATAATTCTCTGTTTGATTCTCCGGAGTCCAATGGTCTAGAAGTGAACTTAAACTATTAAAGGTTGCAGCATAGGTTAATCCTGGTTCCATCATTGCATAGATTTTAACTCCTGCAACACCGGTAAAGTTTAGTCCCAGGTCAAAGTTCTTATAATCGCAATTGTAGTTTATTCCGAATTGGAATTTTGGGTTACCACAGCCCAAGTATGTTTTATCTTCATCGGTAATAATACCATCTCCATTCAAATCTTTAAATTTATAATCGCCCGGAGCCGTATTTGCACTGATGTAATAGATCCCATCCAATTCGGATTGGGTTAAAGAGGCATCTTGTGAGGCTGCATATTGTCGGGCGGCTTGGTTTGCTGCATCAACCTCGGCCTGAGTGTTAAATATCCCATTTAACTGCCATCCATAAAAGGAGCCAATAGGATCGCCAACATAAGAACGAGACATCGAATAAGCTACAGTATTCCAATTAGTGCTGGCTCCTTCAATATATTCCTGATCATTTAAACTGATTATTTCATTGACAGAATAAGAAGCATTAACTCCAACGGTATATGAAAAGTCACCTGCCTTTTTCGAATAGTTAATGTTAAAATCAAATCCTTTGGTTTCAATCTCTCCACCATTTATTTTTTGACTTGTTTTGGGATAATATCCAACAAATTCAGGGAATTGGGCATCAACAAGTATGTCATCCGTATTGTTCTTGAAAAACTCAAAGCTTCCGCTGAAACCTTTAATTGAATAATCAAAACCAATATTCTTCATGGTTGTTGTTTCCCAGGTGACATTTTGATTTCCTCTCTCATATATAGCTCTACCTGTATTTCGGGTTCCATCTTCACCAAAAACAGCATCAGTTCCCCCATCTCCCCAGGCAGAAACATAACCACTTCGAACACTACTGATATAGGCATAATTGCTTCCCACGTTTTGGTTACCAACTTGTCCCCATCCGGCGCGTAATTTTAAATAGTCAAGCCATGTTAAAGAACTGAGAAACTCTTCATCAGAAATTCGCCATCCTAACGAGAAGGAAGGAAAAGTTCCCCAACGAACATCTTCATAAAACCGTGATGAGCCGTCACGTCTTACAGTTGCGGTTAACAAATATTTATCTTTGTAATTAAGATTTATTCTGCTAAAATATGAAGTCATCCTCACATTAAATGCACTCTCGCTATTAGTTTGGCTATCTGCACTTCCAAAATTAAGATAACGTAAAGCTTCAGGATCACCTTCAGGATAACTTGAGCGGCTTGCACTAAAACCATTGTATTGAGTATTATACAAATTGCTTCCGACTAAAGCATTTATACTTAATTCACCAAACTTATTATTATAAGTTAGAGTATTATCCCAACTATAGGTCATCGAACGAGAGCTACTAACTCCAAGTGATGCATCCTTACCCTCCGGATTCAAACTCTGCAGCGTATAATTACGGTAATAATTCTGTGAATAATTCTGTGATAATAATGATTTAAAGGACAATCCCTTTATGATTTGCAATTCTGCATAAAAACTATTGAATACTTTATGCGTAGGATTAGAATAATCAACATAATCAATAACATTATTCTGGTACAATTCCCCAGCCATAAAATAAGCAATTTTATCTTGGTCTGCTTCCTGGTATGGGGTGCCATCTTCGTTATATGCAGGTATATTTCCAGGCATAATCGAATTTTTAAATATGTCTGCAAACCAAATATTTCCTTGAGTAGAACCTCTGGATTCACTAATGGTGTAGTTGATCGTAGAACCTACCGTTAACTTGTCATTCAATAATTTTGTCTCGAAGCTTCCTCTTAGCGAATAACGTTTTGCATAGTTTCCGGGCATACAACCATCTTGATTTCGATATGACAAACCAAAACCATAGGTCGCTTTTTCCGCACCTCCAACTGCCGAAAATGAATAGTCCTGAACATATCCGGTATTAAATAATTCATCTTGCCAATCAGTTAATTCCTGCCTTCCCCAATCATCAGTCGGCCAAATTTCATCATACAACTTGTAATTCCCCCCAAGCTGTTCATTTTCATTTGTCCTTGCTTCATCAATAATGTCTACTAATTGAGAAGGAGTAGTAAGGTCCAGTCTTTTTGAAACAAATTCAATTCCGTATGATGCGTCAAGGCTAACACGAAGATCACGCTTACCATAACTTCCTCTTTTAGTGGTTACCATAATTACCCCGTTGGAGGCTCTTAATCCAAAAATTGACAACGCTGAAGCATCTTTTAAAACATCGATTGATTCAATGTCTGCTGGATTTATGTCGTCTAAGCTTACACCAGTAGTCATACCATCAACCACCACCATTGGACTATTAACACCGATAGTATTTAAACCACGTATTCTGATTTTGGAATCAGATCCGGCAGCACCATTTTTTGTAATTTGTACACCTGAGACTTTGCCTTGTAAGGCTTGAGCAACGGAATAGCTTTTGGCTTCGGTTAACTGTTCTCCTCTTACGCTGGAAACAGCACCGGTAATATCTGCTTTTTTCATGGTTCCGTAACCTATAGCTACAACCTCGTCGATACCGATTGCATCCGCTACCATTGTAACATCGATCTTAGTTTTTCCTTCCAACGGAATTTCCTGAGTTTTCATTCCTATGAACGAAAATTGAATAACGGCATCGTCTGATATATTTCCAATATAATATTCACCTTCGTTGTTAGTAATCGCACCTTTTGTAGTTCCTTTTACAACAACTGTAACGCCGGGAAGTGGAGCTCCTGAGGAATCGGTGATTTTTCCGGAAAGTGACTTTTGGTCCAGGCCTGATTCCTGAATTCCAGTTCTATCGTTGACCGACCTGATCGCAATATAATTATCAAAAATCTCGTACCCCAATTGCATTGGAGGCAGTACTTCGTCTAAAATGTCACTTACTGCTTTTTGCTCATAGTCAACACTAATAAGTTCTTTGTTGTTTAGATCCTTACTCTTGTAGAAGAAACGGAAATTTGTACTTTCTTCCATCCTTTCCAGGACTTCTTCAATAGTCGTATTCTCCATTTTAAGGTTTAGTTTTACCTGTCCGATAGAAGGAACGGCATAAACCTGAATAATACTAATTAGGCATAGTAAGATTGTTATTTTCATAATCTTAAATCCTCTCTGCAACCCAAATCGATTGCGGTAATAAGTTTTTTTCATAAATTTGACCTGTTTACTGTTAATAATTATCTTCTTACCGAAGAGTTAATTGTAAATGAATTCTGGTCGGGAAATACTCGCAATATTTTCCGGCCATTTCTTTTAAATTCTACATTGGTTTCTTTTTTAAATAAATTATACTTGGTTTATTGTCTATTCTTTTAATGGAGTAATCAATTTCTGCTGTAAATTTTAGAATATTAAAGATCTGATCAATCGGTTTATTTTTCAGTATGGTTCCGGTATATTCAATTTGTCTGATCTCTTCATCTTCAAAAATCACCTGAATGTTATACCAACGTTCAAATTTCTGTACAATATCTTCCAGCCTTTCATTCTTAAATACAAGAAAGCCAGCTTTCCACGAAGTATAATATTCCGTATCGACTTGACGTATCGAAAGCGTATTCCTTGTTATATTTAGTTGTGCATTTTCTCCCGGAGAAAGTTCAGATATACACTTTCCCTCAGGGCTGTGAAGTTCTACCTTTCCTTCAACAAGAGTTACATTGACATGATCATCTTGTTTATAAGACTGAACGTTAAAACTTGTTCCTGTTACAGCTACACTCAATTCATCAGTATGAACATAAAAAGGATTTTCAGGATTGTGAGTGACACCAAAGTATGCTTCACCCTTTAATTTTACCTCACGTTCTTTTCCCTGAAATTGTGAAGGATAAGTTAGTTTGGAGTTGGAATTTAACCATACATGAGTATTGTCCGAGAGATACACTTCAGCACTTTCGCCTTCCGGTACAATTATTTCGTTCCAGGTTAACTCATCCTTATTATAAGAACCAAGAAAATAAACAGAAATACTACCGATCGTAAATGCAAGTATAAAAATGGCAGCATATCGAAACAGTGATGACGGAATTATTCTCTTTGGTCGGCTAAATACGGTTCGGTTTGTTTTTTTCTTAACATATGATTCGTAATTCTCAAATCCCGAGATCGCCCATAGATTTTTAATGGTTTCAAATTCCTTTTTATTTTCTTCTGAACTCTCAATCCATTTAATGACTTCTTCTATTTCAGAATCTTTTGTAAGTTTATTTAATGCAAAATTGTATAGTATTTCCTTGTTCATGCAGGTGCTTTTAGTAATAAGTACTGTAATTGCCCAAATACCCTATACAATTTTCACTTTAAATTGTACAAACTATTAATACCTAAATTACTTTAGTTGTATACTTTATAGAATATGAACACGCATGGACTTAATATTCACTATAAATCCATCATAAAAACACAACAGGCATATAGTGTCTTAGGGCAGGTCGGAGTAGTTTTAAAGCTTTGGTGATACCCGCTTCAACAGTTTTTATAGAGATATTTAACTGTTCTGCAATTTCACGGTTCTTTTTTTCTTCAAACCTGCTCATTTCAAAAATTAATCTTGTCTGTTTTGGTAATTTTGCAAGTGTTTGTTGTAGAATCAAATTTACTTCATCAAATATCAGAGGAGAAGTATCCAAATTAGTCAAAGAATCATGATTTAGGTTTAATTGCCTTAATTGAAGGTTGTTAATGTGTTTTTGCTGAACTTTAAGATGATCAATTTTCTTCAAACATTGATACTTGGTCATAGTAAACAACCACGAAGAAAGGTTTTTAACATTATGAAATTTTTCGTGATCTTCCCAAACTGAAACAAATACATCCTGGATTACATCCTTGGCCATTTCATGGTTGTTTAAATAGTGAAATGAAAAGTAGAGTAACCTTTCTTCATATACTTCAACAACTCGGGCGAAGGCCATACTATCACCCAAGGCAAGGTTTTTTAATATTTCTATTTCATTTAGGTTTAGCAAGGTCTCTGGTTTTTCAACTCAAACTTAATAGAAATTTTTGTATAACATATTAATATTCAATTTTTAACACTTAGAATTAATAAAAGCATCTTTCTTTTGTAGAAAGATGCTTTACTAACTAAACTATTCCATGTTAATAGCACTTCTCCTCTTTCAAACCCATTTGCTATTACATTATCAATACTAAATACAGCATATATATGTAAGTACTGTTCGTTGTTAAATACCCTACGATTAATTTGAAATAATTTTATAAACTACAATAGACGGATATAGACTTACAGATGAATGATTAAGTTTATTTTAATTAAATGGCTAATACCATTATCTAGAATTGAATAGATTGATAAGAAAAAAGGTCTCACCACGGTTTTAGAACCTGAAAATAGATTCTATTTTATTCCTTATGAGAATCATGAAGAGTCAAAGTTAAATCATCTAATTATTTGAGAAATTATTCTAAAGTAGTTTACTTTAAAAAATACAGTACTTTTCAGAAATCAAAGGATAAAGAATTAGAATATTGACAGTCAACAATAAAGTGTTTGTTCTGATTCATTTTTGTACCCAAAATTTTTAATTCTTTAGATTTAAATGAATTAAATCTTCTGTATCGGAAAGTAACAATGTAAGACAAATCAGAATTTAATAAGATAAAAGGTGCATTTCGTAAATGAAATGCACCTTTTTTATATCCCTAAGAAATAAAGAGATTACGCTAATTTCATAGTATCAGGATTCCAATGCACCGGTTTGGCATTGTAATAGCTTTCGTTAGCCAGCAAAGCTGCACCGGCGGCACGCAACCCAAAAACAGGATCTTCAACAATTTTCTTCTGTCCGCGAATTCCCTGGAAGAAATTATAAAAATGATCGTAATGAGCACCTTTGTAATCCCGAGGAGCTTCGTAAGTCGTTTCTCCAAGATTCAGATCCGCTTTTCTTTCGTTGAGGTATTTCAAGTCATACTCTTCCTTAATTTTCTTTTGCATCTCTTCGGTGTACGCGATCAACGAATAACCTTGTGGTTTCATGTTCAGTTTCGAACGGATGAGTTTTACACTGTTTGAACCAATCTCCATTTCGCCTTCTGTTCCCACAAGTCGGAAACCACCTCCGCCACCATTTCCGGCAATGAAATTTACACGGAAAGCAGCATTAAAAGCGGCATGTGTGTCGGTTTTCGGAAAATCGTAAAGTGTAATCGAAACATCAGGAACATCTCGTCCATCGTCCCAATATCGTAACCCACCGGTTGCCTGAGCGCGCTCAGGACCGTTTGAGCTGATTACATAGTGCAAAGTAGAAAATGCATGTACAAACAAATCGCCGGCTACTCCGGTACCGTAATCCTTGTAATTTCTCCAGCGGAAGAAACGTTTGAGTTCAAAAGGAACTTTTGGGGCCCGTCCCAGGAAAGTATCAAAATCAACAGTATCGGGATTGGCATCAGGCGGTATCGGATATTGCCAGGCACCTTCTGCCGAATAACGGTCGTTAAACATGTCGAGCATAACAATCTCGCCAATGGCACCATCTTCGTACAATTGTTTTGCCTTTTCGTTACCCAGCGACGACATTCCCTGACTACCAATCTGCATTACTTTGCCTGAATCTTTCCACGCCTTAATCAGCGGATGACCTTCATCGAAATTTTGCACCATGGGCTTTTCGCAATAAACAGCTTTCCCAGCGTTTAACGCTTCTGTGCTGATCTTTATGTGCCAGTGATCAGGCGTGGCAATAATAACTGCATCAATATCATTCCGGTCAAGAATTTCGCGGTAATCGCGGGTTGTGAAAATATCATCGCCCCAAAGTTCTTTTGCACGCTGCAAACGGCCAGTATATAAATCGCAGGCAGCCACCAGTTTTACTCCGGGAACTTGTAGCGCCGAAGTTGTATCGTAAATTCCCTGAATTCCGGCGCCAATCAATGCTAATTGAATTTGATCGTTGGCTGAAAATTGATCCGGTTCAAATTCCCTGGATTTCAACATGATTCGCTGGCTGTAGGAATTTGCCATAATTGTTGGAGCTGTGGAAACGAGAGCTGTCCCAAGTACCGTGTTTTTGATAAACGATCGTCTGGAAGAATTACTGTTGTTTTTCATTACTCAGATTATTAGTATTAGTTAGTTTAAAATATCGTAAAACCCACTTGCACAGGTTCGGGTATTACGTCACTACCAAATTAATAAAAGATTCTGATAGAAGGAAGGACTATACTCAAGAATCCGATATTGATATTCTGAGGCTTATTGAAGTGCCGGTAAAACGTACTTTTCAAGAATATGATTCTGTTTTACTTTCGATTTGAAGTTAGCGCCAGTAAACACAATAACTGCATTTAAATCGGGGAAAACCATAATTTTCTGTCCGCCCCAGCCAAGAGCGCAGTACATACGTCCGTATTCGTCGTATTGTTTGGTCCACCATGTGTAACCATAGCCTACGATTCCCAAATCTTCTCCCGGAATTTTAATTCCATAGTTGGGGCCAAATGGATTTCCGCATTTTTCTACCCATTCTTTAGAAATTATCTGCTGTCCGTTCCAAACGCCATCGTTTAAAAACAATACGCCAACTTTTAGCATGTCTCGCGGAGTGAGTTTTAAACCTCCGCCTGTACTGATTGCACCGTTTTCGAATTTAAGCCACCAATCATTCGATTCAATTCCGAGTGGCCCGAATAAATACTTTTGCGAAAATTCATCGATATTCATACCGGTTGCATTTTTTAGAATTTCGCCCAGAATTTGCATATCGCCCCCCGAGTAGGTAAAATATGTTCCGGGAACAGCAATTAAAGGTCTCTCAAGTACAAATTCAACGGGATCTAATTCTGAAAAATATATACCGATAGCATCGTTTTGTGTACTGCTCAATGCGACGCTCCATTCATCCCATTGAAAGCCCGATGTCATGGTTAACAGAGTTTTTATCGTTACGTAATTTTTATTGTCAGCATTGAAGTTTTGGTAGTTTGGCAGGTAATCAAAAATCGACTGATCAACACTTTCGATAAATCCCTTTTCAATGGCAATCCCAAAACATATCGACACAAAACTTTTACTGGCGGATTGCAGAACATGCGACGTAGCTGGATCCCAGGTAATATAATCACCTTTATGCCCCGGTGCATCCCACTGGTATTTATGCCCTTCGAAATAGTCTTCGAAAACCAACTTATCATTTTTATAAATCAGCATCGAATGTATTTCGCCGTATTTCCCATTTTTAATCCGTTCTGCAGCATCAATTATCAGTGTTGAGTCAATGGCCAAAGTTTCAAGTGATTGAACTTGTAGTCCATCATTTGTTTGCTTCGGGGGCTGGTAGTTGTAGTTTTTACTTGTACTGTTACAGCTAGCAGCGGCCAGCACAAAAAAGAAGATTGCAATTCCTGTAATTTTTAAAAGTTTTTTCATGGCTATATTTTTATTCAATAATTTTTAATACTTCAAGTTCTTTTCTGAATGGAACTCTGGGTAATTTATTCGGATATCCCACAGCCAGGGGAGCTATAATTTTATGGTTGGCTGTTAAACCTAATTCTCTTCGTAATTTTGGATCATTTATTTCGGTGCCAAAGTTCACCCAGCAGGTGCCCAATCCTTTTGATGTGGCTGAAAACATAAAATAACAGGCAGCTAAACTACAGTCAGCAACCAGGTTTTTTATATGCGACTCTCCTACAATAAATACAACTGCAGGAGCATGATAGAAAATATTAAAAGATTCGTTGAGAAGCATCTTCTCATATCTTTTTGCATAATCGTTTGGATTGGCTGCAATTCGTTCAATAAAATTCTTTTTACACTCAACCGAAATCTTGTCGATCATTTCACGCTTGCTAACAATAACAAATTGCCAGGGTTGCCCGTTACCGGCACTTGGTGCCAAAATACTTTCTTTTATAATACTTTGAATTAGGTCTATTGAAACCGATTTGTCCAGGTAGTTTCTTATCGACCTTCGTTTTATTATAAGTTCTTGTAGTGTCATGTTATCGTAGTTTTTAATGTTGCTGATTTTGTTAGTGTAAAGTTCAGATAAATGGCAATGCAGTCCAATCACTTATGAATTAAACAATATGAAGTTTCGCGAGTGAATATAAATTATGATGCACCACCATGAATTATGATGCAACTGTGGATTCTAAAGGCTTAGAAACAGCCTTGTAAAGATTAACTTGCAGTCTTGGCAACGAATTTTTATATACAAAAAGTGATAGATTTAAAAATGGAGTTTACATTGGGGAAATAGATAAATGCGTAATTGCTGATTGAGGATTGGCTGTTGGGAAGCATATAAAATAAATGGCAGAAAAGGAATCCTTAACTGCCATTTATGATGTTTTTTTTTGTTTTTAAATCTCGCTCAATGGCTTCAATCATTAGACCGGCAATATCCTTATTCGAAGCGCCTTCTAGTCGGCCGTAATTTAAACGGTTGTATTCAGCGCTGCAATATAAATATCTTTTTGATTTGACAAGTAGATTAAATTAGTTAGCGTAAAGTTATTACGAATTTAGCGAAAAGGGCGATAAGATATCTGTTTTTGATTATTTATTGGGGACTACGAAAGTATAGAGCAAAAAAAAAGCCTGAAAATATCAGACTTGTAAATTTGTCGGAAAGCGACTCTATAAATTTGTTTTGTGTTCTAATTTGTATGCTGCAAAAATAGTTCAGCCGGGGGAAATAATCGAAAATAATATCCTGATTTAGCGCTTATAAAAGGTTTGAAATCAACTTCTAAAATGCTTATGCAAACTCAGCATTTCTGAGGCAAAAGGAAACAAAAGGTGACAAAAAGTAAAAAGTCACTTACTCCATTCAGAATAAGTGACTTTAATATATGGGTTTTTAGTTTTTTTTTTACGGCTTAACTGGCCATAACAGCCTCAACCTCTTTTAGTATCGATCGTTTGGTTTTTACACCAACAATACGTCCGGCTTCTTTTCCATCCTTCAGAATTAACATGGTTGGAATGTTGCGCACTTTAAATTTCTGCGCCAACTGCTGATATTGATCGACATTAACTTTTGCTACGGCAAAATCAGTCTGACTGTCGGCAATATCGTTTAATGTAGGTGCAATAATTTTGCATGGACCACACCACGACGCCCAAAAGTCAACCAATACAACGCCTCTTTTTGTAGCTGTTTTAAAATTTTTGTTGTTCAATACTTTAATTCGCTTGCTGTTTGCAACCGGCTTGGCATTTTTCATGCGGAAATAATTTACCGCGATAAGTGCTACCAGCGCGGCAAGCACAACAAGAATTACAATAATTGTAGTAGACATAGTTTTAATCTAAGATTTTAATTTCAGAAGTAAGTTCAATGGCTTTTTTATACAATGCACTTACTCCACAATACCTTTCTTCCGACAAACTAACTGCTTTTTTTAGTTTCTCCAAAGGAAGATCTTTACCTTTGAACTCATAGATAACATTCATTTTATAATACTGCTTTGGGTGCTCGTCGGTTAAATCTCCTTCAACAACCACGTTAAAATCTTCCACTTCAACGCGCATTTTTTTCAGAATAGAAATTACATCCATTCCGGTGCATCCGGCCAGCGCAGTAAGCATGAGAGGTTTCGGACGTGGTCCCTGATCTTCACCGCCAACAGCTTCAGCCGCATCAAGCATAATTTTGTGCCCGTTTACTTCGGCTTCAAAAGCCATTTTTTCTTTCCAGCTAACTTTAACTTCTTGTTTTGCCATAACTACAATAAATCTGTCTGTTTATTATCTGTTAGTTTCCGAACTGCTCATCCAGAATATCAGTAACCTGTTCCATGGTTTGAACACTGGTTGTGGCTTTTGCCACTTTGCCGTTCTTGTAATACATGGTAAAAGGCAATCCCATAAATGAACGACACTCAGGTGCATTACGAATTGGAGCAGCTTCAGGGTTATCAAACGCCATAACCATAAATTTTACGTTACTGCGTTCTTTTTCCAGGCGTTCCATAACATTGTACACCGGAAAACACATTGGCCCCATTCGTCCACAACAAACCATTACGTTCTCGTTTTCTGCCAATACTTTTTCTAATTCTGCTGCCGATTCAATTTCGGGTAATCCTGTTCTTAAAAGTTTCATTGTATTAAAATTTTAATTTGTTATTTCTGTTATGATATTTTTATCCGATTCCAGTTTACCACATTGGTAAGCTTCAATAATTTGTTTGCCACTTGCCAGGGGCACACCAACAAAAAGGTTGATTTTCGATGAAGCTAACATGGCCAACAATTCCTTTTTTGCACGATGTAAAATTACATCCGAAATTTCATTCTTTTCGAGCCATAAACGAACATCTTCGGCGTTTTCAAATACAGGTGCGTTACTTTTTGTCGCCCTGATATCTTTGGCTTCCAAATCATACAATTCAAAATACGAACACTCATTCATGTATTCGCTAATTTTTTCGTTCGCTATCGGTATGGCTGCTTTTTTCATTTTTTTGTTTTGGAAAAACAGAGTAGCAGTTTATTCTCGTGCTACTCTGTTTTATCTTCCTTCTAAACCAATTAAATCAACTCAAATCATTATGAAAAATCTCTGATACAAATTTAACTCAATACCAAATGTCAGACGAAAAATGTGCGCTGAAGTGTAACAACTACAAAAATGAACTTTAACAGTTTTTTTTCTGTCGTATGACAGTTTGCCCCGATTGAAAATTGAATAATTCTTTTTCTTATGTAAATTTGAACAACTAATATTCGATTGATTTGGATTTAAAAGACAATATAGAACTCTTTAGCAGCCTGAATGCCTACAAAACCCGGGTGGAGTATTTAAAAGGCGAAACCATTTTTAAACAGGGAGCTTTTGCGCCTTACGTAATGTATGTTGTTGAGGGACTGGTAAAAGTTTACCTGCAAACCGGGGTGGATAAAAATATAAGTTTAAGCGTTGTTTCCGACGGCGATTTCCTTGCCTTTTCGTCGGTATTTGGCGAGCCGGTGCACACGTATTCGGCACAGGCCATTACTTCTACGCAAATATGTATGATCGAAAAAGAGAGCCTGAAAAAGATATTGTTGGACAACCCGGAGTTTGCCTTAAAAATTACATCGCAGAATTACCGGAACGAGCGTCATTTATTTGAATTGATAAAAAACCTGTCGTACAAACAAATGCGCGGAAAACTGGCTTCTGCCCTGCTTTATCTGAGCCAGGACGATTTTATCGGCAAAAACATATTCGAAAACTTATCGCGTCAGGACATTGCCGATTTTGCTTCCATTTCTGCCGAAAGTGCCATTAAGTTTTTAAAAGAATTTGAAAAGGAAGGGATTATAGAACTTGTTGGCAAAAACATTGAAATCACTAATCTTTCGATGCTGAAAGATCTGAGCAAGAACGGGTAATAATGAAGCTCTCAGACGAACGAAAAAAACAAATTGAAAGCGATTTTAAGTTTTCGGCCACAAGAAGCAGCGGTCCCGGTGGTCAGAATGTAAACAAGGTAAACACACAGGTTGAGCTTCGGTTTTCACTTGATGATTCCACACATTTTACTGAAAAGCAAAAAGAAGTTCTACTGCTCAAATTAAAAAACCGGATCAATTCGGAGAATGAACTTGTTGTTGTTTCGAGCAGCGAACGAACTCAGCTAAAGAATAAACAAAAGGTTGTTGAGCGGTTTTTTGATTTGGTTGAGAAAGCTTTAACTCCGCAGAAAAGGCGGATTAAAACCAAACCCACAGCGGCATCGCGGGTTAAAAGGCTTGAAGCCAAAAAGCAACAATCGGAGAAAAAGCAGCAGCGAAAAAAAGGCCCTGAATTTTAAAATTTTGTCATTTCATCCACGACAATCAAAAAAAGAAGCTATCCCAAAAGTTTCGGTCCGTCATCCTGAACTTGTTTCAGGATCTTTGAATGACATCCTTTCTGACTTTTGAGACAACCTCTTTTTACCCACTCATGAAACAACTAAAATTAAACAGCCCGCTGCTGTTTCCCCACTGAACTACTACTGTATAATAACCTTACTTGTGTTTCTGCTTACTCCATTATCCACGATAAAGAAATATGCTCCGGGTTTAAACTCATTTAGCTGAATTACTGTTCTGTTCGACTGAATTGAGTACTGTTTGAGTATTCTTCCGGTTATGTCAATTATTTGTAAGCGGCAATTTTCAAAAGCTCCCAACTCAAACGTTAATTGTTCCTGTGCCGGATTGGGATAAATGCGGAGGTCCTGGAACACCAGATTATCCTGAGCAGTAATTCCCATTACAGTATTGGCATAATAATAAAAGTCTTTGGAGTCGAGAATCCAGTCAGAAGCGGTACTTTTTAAACTTGAATGCTGATAACGGTGCAACTGTTTAATTTGGCCGTTTTCGTTGTAAAAATACTCATGTTTCCATTCGTAATCCCAATCATTGTTAACACTGTCGAATGTGCAATATTCGTGCTTATATAAATGCTCATTGTCGTACTCATAAAGATTGCAAACACACGAATCCCACTGGCATTTTACACTGTCGTAACAAAACTGGTACTGTTTTTCAAGTTGATTGCCGGTATTGTACCGATACTCATATTTGTATTGCCGCGCCCACTGATTGGCGACACTGTCCCATTGGTACTGGCAGCTTGAATCCTGGCAATTCAAATTGTTGTAGAAATACTCGTGCTTGTAATCGTATTCCCATTCGTTGGCTTCCTCATTCCAGCAATAAAGAACCTGCTGGGTTAAAGAGTCACTGTTGTTATACGAATATTCATACTTGTAAGCATTTTTCCATGAATGTGAAATAGAATCCCTTTTCTGCACCACATTGTTGTCCTTTTTCCCATTCTTAAAAGCATAAGCATTTTTAACGGTTTGCTGCCACTGATTGGTAACAGTGTCCATTTCGTATGCAGCACTTTTCATAAGTTCACCTTCCGAATTGTAGGTGTACTCATTTTTCACGCGCTCCTGCCAGCCGTTTTGCCACTGATACTGAATTTCTTCTTTAACAGTCTGCCCACCATTTGTGCTGTTTTTGTACTGAAATTTGTACTGATAAGCTGAGTCGTTCCCATAATACCTGAACTGAACCATCGAATCAAGTTGATTCTGGCTTTCAAGAACGAAGTAATTAGGATAGTAGCTTGCCTCATAAGCATTTCTGCTCTGAGTTTTCAGGTTTTGTCCATATCCTTCAATTGCTAATGAAGGGAGAAAAAACCAAACGATTAATCCCAAAAACAGGATTCGGAGTAAAAGTTTTTTCATGGTTGATTTTTTATTGTTACTATATTTTCTATCCGAACAAAAAGCAATCTACCCTACCGGATTTTTTAAATTTTTCAGCGAAAACATTTCCAATTCAATGATTTATATGCCAACTGTTCAACTCTATCTATAGGATTAGCCAGTATTCAAGTATTTTTGTTTCTTTGCATCTCAATTCTGAATAATTTAAGCATGCGGAATATTTTTGAAAAAATTGGCGAAATGATCATCAACATTGTTGACTGGTTCTATTTTCCATTTTTGCATTTTCTTCCACGCGAGATTTTTCGGTATGCAGCTACCGGCGGTGCAAATACGCTGCTCGATATTAGTTTGTATTTTATTTTCTATCGTTATGTAATTAAAATGCAAATTGTCGATCTTGGCTTTGTTGCTATCAGTCCGCACATTGCTGCTTTTCTTTTGGTTTTCCCGATAACTTTTACAACAGGTTTCTTTCTGGCGAAATACGTAACCTTTACTTCTTCCGAACTAAAAGGACGCATTCAGTTGTTCCGTTACCTGTTAACAGTTGGTGGTTCTATTGTTCTTAATTATGTTTTTCTCAAACTATTTGTTGAGTATTTTGGAATGTACGCTACCATGGCAAAAATCATAACTACCCTATTGGTAATTATTTACAGTTATATGGCGCAGCGTTATTTTACATTTAAAACCGGTAAGAAACTGGTTGCTGCACGAAACCGCTCATAATTTTTTCATCAGGTTGTCATAAGTTTTTCGGATTGTACTATATTTAGTAGCTGTATGGAAGAGTACCGCATTAAATATTACCCCACTATTTTACAGGGAATACATCTGGTTATCCTGTATATTTTTATTCAAACAGTTGTTGATTTTCCACTGGCTTTAATCGATTATTACAAAGGCACCGAATATTTGTATAATCCGATAAAGAAAATTGCGTTGGGCGTTGGGTCCGTCGTTTTTATATTGCTTTACGGGATTAGAAAAGCCAAAGCTCCTGTACTCGAAATATTTCCCGTAAAATTATTTAACCCACTGATATTTATTCCGGTTGTAACCTTTCTGTGGGGAGCGCATAATGTTCTTGAAGATGTTAATATTTGGGTAGAAAAAATGTTGCCTGCCCCACCCTGGTTTTGGGAACTTTTCGACCGAATTTTTGAGGGCGATTACGGTTTTATGGGAGCTTTCCTGAAAGTGGCAGTTGTGGCACCGGTTATTGAAGAACTGATCTTCAGAGGCTTGCTGTTAAACGGATTCAGAAAGAATTACAACGGATTTGTTGCCGTGTTTATGTCGGCACTTTTATTCTCGTTGTTTCATTTAAATCCGTGGCAAATGCCGGCAACGTTTGTATTGGGACTACTGCTTGGCTGGCTGATGTTGCGCACCAATAACATTTTTGTGGCTATTATTGGCCATTCTATAAATAACACACTTGTATTGCTGTCGGTTACTTACTGGGAACAAATTCGCGAATATTCCATCTACCTTTTAGAGCGCAACAATCTTTTAATGCTAAGTGGATTTGTTATGGCTTTATCGGTGGTGCTAATCTATTTTACAAGTATCCCGTGGTTTGGCAAACGCCGATGATATCCGGCACTTCACCGAAAATATTCAAATTCAATGGTGGTAAATACTACTTTTATTTCCTTTAATTAATCAGAAACAGCATGGATATATTGTTAATAATTCTTGGATCAATTTTTATAATCAGTGGAATTTTAGGATGTGTTTTACCCATTATTCCCGGTCCGCCGTTGAGTTACATCGGTTTGTTAATCCTTCATTTTACCGAGCGTTATCAGTTCTCATCAAAGTTTTTAATTCTTTGGGCAATAATAACGGTAGTGGTTTATGCACTTGATTACCTGATACCGGCCTGGGGCACCAAAAAATTTGGTGGCAGTAAACGTGGCGTTTGGGGCAGTATAATCGGATTGGTAATCGGGATGTTTTTCTTTCCTCCGTTCGGAATTATTATTGGGCCATTCGTGGGTGCCGTTGTTGGAGAACTCACCGCAGGAAAAGAATCAAAAGCCGCTTTAAAATCAGGATTCGGATCGTTTATAGGTTTTCTGGCCGGAACACTTTTAAAACTAATTACTTCGGGAATGATGACCTGGTATTTTGTGAAAGAGTTGATCATTTAGCAAACACAAAATAAACAGTCGGTCGTTTATAATATTTCGCTTTCATTTTAGTTTAATTTACCATAGAAGTGGTTTAAAATAATACTTTTGTCAGGTGGCAAAAAAGAATACAAATACAACTTCCCGGACCAAAAAACCGGTGAGCCGAAAAAAAGGCAATTCAAAAAAATCGAAGAAAAAATATCCCATTCTGAGCTTTATTTTTAAAGCCGGAATAGTCGTCTTTTTACTGGGCTGTCTTTTCTTTGTTCTGGTATTTCTGGGCGTTTTAGGTCCTGTTCCTTCAAAATCGCAATTACATCAGATCAATAATCCGCTGGCTTCGGAAGTTTACTCCATCGACGGGAAAATACTCGGGCGCTATTACGTTGAGAACCGGAGTTATGCAACTTTTGATGAGATATCGCCAAACGTAATTAACGCATTGATTGCAACTGAAGATTCGCGGTTTTACGAACACCGTGGAATTGACGAAATTGCTCTTGCCAGGGTGCTGGTAAAGTCTATTTTAATGCGTAACGATGCAGCGGGTGGCGGAAGTACAATTAGTCAGCAAATTGCTAAGAACCTGTTTCCGCGTGTTGATTACGGCCCTTTATCGATGCCGGTAAATAAACTTCGTGAAGCAATAATTGCTTATCGTTTAGAGCGTATTTACAGCAAACAGGAGATTTTGGCTTTGTACCTGAATACCGTTCCTTTTGCCGAAAATGTATACGGAATTGAAGTTGCTGCTGAGCGTTTCTTTTCCAAATCGCCTAAAAGTCTGGATGTGCACGAAGCTGCAGTGTTGGTTGGAATGCTAAAAGCCAACAATTATTACAACCCGCGAACCCACCCGGATCGTGCAACCGGCAGACGGAATGTGGTGATCGACCTCATGGTGAAAAATGACTACCTGAATGCCGCAGATGCCGAAAAATACAAGGAGAAACCATTGGGTATACATTACCGTTTGATATCGTACAACCAGGGACCTGCTCCGTATTTTCTTGAAAAATTAAGACCGGAATTATTGGAATGGTGCGAAGATAATACGAATGAAAACGGAGAGCCCTACAACCTGTACACCGACGGTTTAAAGATTACTACCACAATCGATTATAACCTTCAACGTTATGCGCAACAATCGGTAAAGGAGTACATGAAAAATCTCCAGCAGGTTTTTGACAACCACTGGAAATCGAGAGATATTTTCAAAGAAAATCCGGAGATTCTGAGAAGTGCCATTCAAAACCAAAACACCAGTGGTGCTTCGTATTCTGAAGAGTTGAAAAAATATTCGGAAAAAACACATGCCACGCTGTTTTCGTGGGATGGTGTTGAAAGTATGGAAGTTTCGCGTCTGGATTCGTTAAAACATTATTTAAAGCTATTGAACGCCGGTTTTATTGCAATTGATCCACACAGCGCGCAGTTAAAAGCCTGGGTGGGCGGAATCGATTACCGCTTCTTTCAATACGACCACGTAACCGCACCACGACAAACCGGTTCTACCTTTAAACCATTTGTATACCTGACAGCTCTTGAAGAAGATATTCCGGCCGATGCTTACTTTGTAAATCAACACAAAGTTTACACCGAATATAACGACTGGGCTCCGCGAAATTCGCACGATGACTACGGTGGATTTTACAGTATGAAAGGTGCTCTGGCAAAGTCGCTGAACACGGTGTCGGTAGAAGTCTTGCTGGAAGCCGGTATCGACGAAACCATTGAGATTGCAGAAAAGCTGGGTATTTCGGCCGAGTTGCCGGATTATCCCTCACTGGCACTTGGAGTGGCCTCTGTTTCGTTAAAAGAGATGGTTGAAGCCTTTGCCGGAATTGTAAACGATGGCCGACCTGTAAAATCGAATTACCTGTTACAAATAGCCGATAAAAACGGTAAAATACTGGAAACGTTTAATTACGAACTTTCTGACGATCCGGTGGTATCGCCTGAAAATTGCAGGGCGGTAATTAATATGATGGAAGCCGTTGTTGATGAAGGTACCGGAAGGGGAATTCGTACGGTTTATAAAATTCCAGGAGAGTTTGCAGGTAAAACCGGAACCACACAGAATAATTCGGATGGATGGTTTATCGGCCTCACACCTGAATTGGTGACAGGATGTTGGGTTGGAGCTGATGATCCCCGCGTTCATTTCAGAACAACAACCTACGGACAGGGTGCTTATATGGCCATGCCAATCGTTGGGAAGTTTTTTTACAAAACATATCGCGACAAAAAGTTTGAGCATTTAAAATACAGTACTTTTCGTGATCCGGAGCCTGAATTGCTGGCCATGTTAAATGAGCCGTCGTTTAAAGAAATGCTGGAAATTGATAAGCATGAATTTAATTTTGCCAGCATTTTCGGAAAGAAAAAATCTGAAGATTTAAAAAATCGCCCCAATGCCAAACCGGCTGACGACGATAAAGGTCAGATTTGGAAAAAGATCAAAGGTATTTTTAAGAAAAAGGACAAGTAAAAGAATTAAACAAACCGATCGTCCGAACGGTGTTTTGTTGGCAGGTCATCGTCTTTTGCATCCAGCCAGCCGCTAACTGCATTGGGCCTATTATCTACCTGCCGAAAAAAGGGTTTGATATCGATCAACGGAGTTCCGTCCAACATATCAGCACCTTTAAACCAGATTTTGTTTCCCTCAATTTTTAGCAACTCCACGGTTGACATTCCAATGGGCGACGGACGTTTTGGCGAGCGTGTGGCAAACAATCCGTGTTCTTTATCATCCATAAATGGTGTTACCCTGGTTTTATACCCTTTTGATAAGTGCAAATGATACAACAATATCAAATTTGAAAAGCCTTCCAACCCATCCAACGCATCGGTTAAATGCGGCTCAAGTTCTATTATTCCAATAAACTCTTCTGCCCCAACCGACTGAATTGGAATATTAGAAAGTGTTTTATGTGGTGTAGAAATTGTGCCGATCACACTCATTTCTACTTTTTTAAAATCTGTCATACTAAAGTTGTTGAACTCATGCTCAAAATACGAATTGTAATTCAGAATAATTGCGAACATTTTTTCTTTTCCAACGCAAGACAATTATTTTAATTTTTACTTAAATTAGCAACCTTATTCGGGATGTAGCGCAGTCCGGTAGCGTACGTCGTTCGGGACGACGGGGTCGCAGGTTCAAATCCTGTCATCCCGACAGAGACAAAGCTTGATAATCAGTAGATTATTGAGCTTTTGTATTTTAATAGTAGTGAGAATTATTCCGCCAACATAAACTCAATTCCGTGCATGAGTCCGTCCAATTCGGCAAGACCTTTTAAACGGCCAATAAGCGGATATCCGGGATTGTAATCGTGTTTGTAGTCATCCATAATTCGAATACCGTGATCGGGGCGTACTGGCATTTTAACATCGCTTCTGCCTGCTTTTATTCTACGTTTCTGCTCTTTAATCAGGGCGTACATTATTTTCATCATATTCTGAGATCCGCTTAAATGCCCCGATTCGTAAAAACTTCCATCTTCAAGTAACAAAGTATTTCGCAAATGCACAAAATGAATTCGGTCGCAGGTTTTTTCAATAATTTCCTGCAAATCATTTTCCTTTCTTGCCGATAACGATCCGGCACAGAATGTTACACCATTGTTTGGCGAAGTATTAGCGTTAAAAAGCCATTCGTAATCATTCAACTGACCAATAATCCGTGGTATTCCCAGTACCGGAAACGGCGGATCGTCAGGATGAATTGCAAGTTTTACACCAGCTTCTTCGGCAACATGAATTATATCGTTTAGAAAGGCTTTTAAGTTGTTCCGCAACTGTTCCTTCCCAATGCTTTTGTAACGATCGATAAACTCCAGAAAAAGGGCTTTAGGATCGGCAACTGAACCATCAACCACTCCGTCGATAAAACCCTGAGTGACAACAATGATGTTGTAGGCCAGTTCTTCTGCTTCCTGTTCCGTCATCTCCTCAAAAACCGTTTTGGCTTTTTCAACGATATCCGCTGGATAATCGTCTGCTGCACCCGGTCGTTTTAGAATAAAAACATCAAAAGCCACAAATGTCGGGAAATCGAAATACATCGATTCTCCCCCATTTTTAAGTTTAAAATGCAGGTCGGTGCGGGCCCAGTCCAGAACCGGCATAAAATTGTAGCAAATGGTATCAATACCGCATTCGCCAAGGTTACGAACGGATTGTTGGTAATTGGCAATTAAACGTTCGCGGTCGCTTGAGCAGATTTTTATTCCCTCAGAAACAGGAAGACTCTCTACTACACTCCAACGCATTCCCCGCTTTTCGATAGCCGACTTTACTTTCAGAATTTCTTCAACCGGCCAAACCTCACCATTGGGAATATGATGCAGAGCAGTAACAACTCCTTCCACTCCCATTTGTTGCAAATCATCAAGCGTTACAAGATCTTTCTCCCCAAACCAACGCCACGTTTTCTCTAAAGCCATTTATGTATCTATTATAAGGTCGTTCAAAAACTAAAGTGGTTATGCCAAAGGAGGCACACCACTTTTTATTCTATCTCTAAAACAAGTAAGTAAACTGTCAGGTTCAATTTAAACTCCGCTAAACGAGCTAAAACCTCCATCAACAGGAAGAATTACTCCGGTTATAAATGATGCGGCTTCGGAGCATAAAAACTGTACGGCACCGTTTAACTCTTTGATGTCGCCAAAACGTCCCATCGGTGTGCGGGCCAGCACTTTTTTGCTGCGCTCGGTATACGACCCGTCGGGATTGATCAACACATTTCGGTTTTGGTCGCCAATAAAAAAGCCCGGAGCAATCGCATTTACCCGTATTCTTTCGCTGAATTTGGTGGCCATTTCCATCGCCATCCACTGGGTGAAAATATTAATGGCCGTTTTGGCTGTAGAATAACCCAACACCCTTGTAATTGCTGAGTAAGTTGCCATCGACGAAATGGTGATAATACTTCCCTCTCCTCGTTTTGCCATAGCTTCTCCAAATACCAGACTTGGATAAACCGTTCCGTTCATATTTAAATCATTAACGCGTTCGAAGTCCTCGATTTTCATGTCAAAAACAGTTTGCTCCTCGGTTAATGTAGCACCAGGAAGATTTCCTCCGGCAGCGTTTATCAGAATATCAATCTGTCCCCATTTTTCCAGTATCGTTTCGCGAGTTTGTTTTAACTCACTCATGTTCAAAACACTTGAAACAATACCTAGCGCTTCACCTCCAATTTGTTTTAGTTCTTCAACCCGGTTATTTACATTTTCCTCGCGAATATCGAGAATAGCAACTTTTACGCCTGCCTCGATTAAACTGCGGGCGATACTTCCACCCAAAACTCCACCTCCGCCGGTTACTATAGCAACCTTATCTTTTAAACTAAACATTTCTTTTCTGATTATTTTTATTCCGCTGTTCCTTCAATAGTAATAATTTTCCCGTCGGCATCGTACTCCAGCTCCACAACCTTCATACTTCGCAACCAGGTTTTGCCATTTGAAGGTACACAATCGTGATGGAACAGGTACCATTTTCCTTTAAATTCAATAATGGAGTGATGTGTTGTCCAACCCACAACCGGCGTTAAAATTACACCCTGGTAAGTAAACGGACCATAAGGATTATCGCCAATGGCGTAGCACAATTTGTGCGTGTTGCCGGTGGAATACGAGAAATAGTATTTACCCTTGTATTTGTGCATCCACGAGGCTTCGAAGAAACGTCGGTCGTGATCGCCGGCTTTTATCGGCTCGCCATTTTCATCCAGAATAACCAGCGCTTTTGGTTCTTCGCCGAATTCCAGCATATCGTCGCTTAATTTGGCAATACGTGCAGGTAATGCCTGCTCATCGTCGGCAGGTTCTTGGCCACATTCAATGGCTTTATTATCGCGGTAACGCTGCAACTGGCCGCCCCATAAACCACCAAAATACATATAAAAACTGCCATCTTCGTCCTCAAAAACACACGGGTCGATGGAGTAACTACCTTTCATTGGCGCTTCCTGTGGTACAAACGGTCCTTCAGGTTTGTCGCTGATCGCCACACCAATCCGGAAAATGTCTGTTTGATCTTTTAGCGGAAAATAGAGGTAATATTTTCCGTTTTTAAAGGCACAGTCGCTGTCCCACAGCTGGCGCCCCGACCAAGGAATGTCTTTTACATCTAAAACCACGCCATGATCAGTAGCTTCTCCGTCGATATCATCCATAGAATAAACATGGTAATCGCGCATATCAAAATGGTCGCCCAAATCGTTTTCGGGAATACCCGATTCAACATCGTGCGAAGGGTAAATGTAAATTTTCCCGTTAAAAACATGAACTGCCGGATCGGCAGTATATAGGTCGTTTACAAGGTATCTCGCTTTCTTCATTTTCTAAAATCTTTTAAATAAAATAAAAAAATCCCGGGAGTTACTCTACTCTGCAACCCCCGGAATACTAACTAACTATCTAAACTAACTAATCAATATGTTCTGTTTTTGCAGCTTCTCCGATTATTTTTGGAACTATACTTTTTGGTTGATAATTACGATCGAACAAGAGCGGATAATCGGTACGTCCCGGTACCGGGAAACCGTTTTTCCATGATGTTGCGTCGGATACTCCCCAAAGTGTAACACGTGAAATTACATCGGAGTGTTTCAGAAACAATCGAAAGAAATCGAGCATGCGCATATCCCACACTTCCATTTCGTTATGCGGAAGACCCGCCGTGTAGGGATTTAGCTGCTGCTGGTATTCAAAACTGGTTGAAATATCGGCACCAACATCGTGTCGCGGTTGTGGTAAAATGGACATATCAAGCTCGGTAATCATCACTTTCATCCCTTCGGCGGCATAAGCGTTAATAGCTTCTTCGTACTCGTCAATCGAAGGACCGTCCATTCCAATATGTCCCTGCATTCCAATACCATCAATGCGAATTCCTTCGGCCTTAAAATCGCGCACCATTTGAACCACAGCGTCGCGTCGTCCCGGATACCACTCATTATAATCGTTATAATACAATTCGGCATCCGGATCGGCTTCATTTGCAAACTGAAAGGCCAGCTTTATAAAGTCTTCTCCAACTATCTGGTAGAATTTACTGGTACGCCAGCTACCGTCTTCCAGGAAAGCTTCATTCACCACATCCCAGCCTTTTATGCGGCCTTTATAACGGCCAACCACGGTATAAATGTGATTTTTCATTCGTTCGACCATCACCTCGCGCGAAACATCTTCACCATTTTCATCGCTGAAAAACCAACTTGGTGCCTGCGAGTGCCAGATCAGACAGTGGCCGGTAATAAACTTATCGTTTTGTTCGCCAAAATCGACAAACTGATCCGCAAGCGAAAAATCAAACTCTCCTTCAATAGGCTGAATCTCTTCACTTTTCATACAGTTTTCAGCAACAATCGCATTAAACTGCTCTTTAATTACTTTAACTCCTGCTGTATCTTTTCCGGTAATTTGCCATTCGTTTAAAGCGGTGCCAATATAAAAGTTGCCGGCTAGAGCTTCTTTTAAAGTTGCCGGTTTTTCCGATTGCGTTTGTGTTCTATTGCTACACGACGCAATAAATCCGGCTAAAAGCATAATTATGGCGATTTGATTTATCTTTTTCATAATAAAGGTTTTTGGTTTTATTTTTTCTTCACAACAGATATCGATATTTTATTTATTGTCTTCTGGTTTCCAGTTCTTTCTGAATCTGTAGTTCTTTCTTTTTGTTTATTTCGTAAAAGAAAAGCAAGGCGACACCAATAAGAAAAGGGATTGCAGGATAAACACTAACGAGCATTTTTGCACCCTGTGCCACTGTCTCTGGCTGAATAACTTCCTGACCTGCCGCTGCTGCATCCTTCGAAATGTAACCGTATAATCCAAGTATTCCGGTAACAATTGCACCACCAATTGCGAGTCCGGCTTTAAGACCAACCATCATTGCCGAAAAAATTATGGCAGTTGCTCTGCGGTTGTTTTTCCACTCCGAATAATCGGCAACATCGGCAATCATCGCCCAAAGAATTGGAGTTGTTACTCCGTAGAAAAACATGTGCAGTGCCTGTGTAATAAACATCAAACGCACATCTTTTGGGTTGTATAAAATGAAGGACGCGATAAACAAGGTGGCGATAAACAAAGTTGTTCCGAACACGTCGCGTTTACCAAACTGATCCGCCAGTTTTCTGGATACGGCAATACCGATCATAGAGAAAACAATTCCTCCCGCATTGAATAATCCAAAACCTGCCGATGCAACATCCGATTCAAAAAAGTTCAATCCAATTGCTGAAAGAAAATCCAGAATCGGCTGAATAAATTGTTGAAGTGCCACTTCGTCAACATAGTTATTGAAATAATATACGTACGATCCGCCTTTCATGGCCAGCGTTATAAAAATCAGCACAGTCAGCGTTAGCATTATGATCCAGGGTTTATTTTTAAATAAATCGCCCAGATCTTCTTTTAATGTTGATTTTTGTTCAGGACTTGGAACAATACGTTCTTTTGTTGTCAAAAAGGTAATCAGTAAAAGAACAGTACCGATTGCGGCCATCCATGTCATTACCGATTCAATTCCTGCTGCTTTGTCGCCCTTGCCCACATACAAGATAATTGGGAGCATAAATACCTGCACAAAAAACTGGGCAAACATAACTGCTCCAAACCTGTATGACGACAAACTGTTTCGTTCCGACATATCGCCGGTTATTACTCCGCTAAGCGCCGAATACGGTAGGTTACTTGCCGCATACGCAAGCAACAGTAAGGTATAAGTTCCGGCCGCATAAATCAGTTTTCCTTTGTATGAAAAATCGGGGGTTGTAAAAGCCAGCAAAGCGACTACTCCCAAGGGTATGGCTGTAAATAAAATCCACGGACGAAATTTACCCCATCTCGAATGCGTCCGGTCTGCCAAAGCGCCAATGATTGGGTTAAAAGCAAAAGCTGCAACCAATCCCACTACCAGCATTATGACCGAGGCATGCTCATTCTGCAGTCCATAAATGTCAGTATAGAAAAAAGCGAGAAACGTTACCAAAGTCTGAAATACAAGGTTAGCGGCGAGGTCGCCAAAACTGTATCCGATTTTTTCAAGTACTGAAATTTTCTGTGTATTCATTTTCATATTATTGGTTTTATTTTTTTTATTAATCTTCGGTTGTAAACGGTGAGGCGGGCAAACCTTCTATGTTTTTAAGGTTCGATCCCGCAGGATTGCCATCCCATGCATAACGCACGGCCACCGGTTTTTTGATATCCGGACTCCATACCTTAACCGTGTTTTTATTCATCACCACGGCTTTTGCCCAAACAAATTTGCCGTCGTCGCCAGCAATTTGAAATCCTTCGAGTAAACTGTTGGCATACATTCCTGAACCAACAGATGAAAATGTAAGCAGAATACTTCCGCCATCGATTTTCATTGACTGGTACAACGGACCGGCACTCACAATATCTTTGTTTCCATAGGCCACTCTTTCGGCTTCTAAATACAAGCGGCGTGCTACTTCTTTTTTATTTAAAGGATGAATATCGTTCCATTCGCCAATGTCGAAAGCGACGGCCATTCCTGTGTTGGGCAATTCAAGTGCCTGTCGCTGGGCGTCACGTGTTTCGGCCCAACCATTTTCAACAGGCTGTTTGTTCGGAAGACCCAGATTTGCCAGCTGAACAAAAAGGAAAGGCATTTCAGCGTTATCTAGCTCATCTCTCCAATCTACGATAAGGTCTTTAAACAACTGTCGGTATTCAAATCCACGTCCGGCATTTGTTTCTCCCTGGTACCAAATCACACCTTTTACCGTATAATTTTTCATCGGATTTATGAGCGAATTGTACAAACCTCCTGGACGAAATCCAGGATAATTAAAATTTGTTTTTGGAGGATTTAACTCAGCTCCAATATGGTATTGCCAATCGCCTGTCATGTCAATCACTTCGTTTCCAACACGCACTTCGTATGGTTTTTCTTCCACAAAACCTCCCCGTCCGCCCGGATTAAATACGCGTACCATAACTTTATTGGTTCCGGCTTTTAAAAGGCCTTCGGGAATGGTGTAAATGCGCGGTGGATATTGATAAGTAATGTTGCCCACAAACGTGCCGTTTACAAAAGCTGAATCGCTGTCGATTATACGTCCCAAACGTAAAATAGCTTCTGCTCCGGCCAACGATTCATCCAATTCAAATTCTTTGTAAAACCAAATCGAGCCGTTCCAAAAATCAACGCCTTTATCGGTCCAGTATCCAGGCAGAGAAATCTGTGGCCAACCGGAAACATCAACATCGTTTTTCGACCATTTCCCTGTGCCCGGATCGTTTTTATTCACTTCTGCATACCAGTTGTATGGTTCTATTTCGCCATTCTTTTCGATGTCGGCATCACGCATCGAATCAACTTGTGCACACTCTTCAATCCATTTGTTTAGGAAAGGAGTTACCGTGTTTTTGCTCAACCAGGCTTCGGCCGGTGAACCGCCAATTGCCGTGCTGATTATACCAACCGGAACATTGTGGCTTTGACGAATTTTGTCCGCAAAAAACCAGGCAACAGCCGAAAATTCCATAATATTTTCAGGTGTTGACGACAGCCATTTGCCATCCGGATAATCGCCTTTTTCATTCTCCGCGTTTTCGCGTGTTGATGATCGGAAAAGACGAATCTGATCGGTATTAATTTTCAGAATCTCGTCGGCATATAAATCCATCACACGGCGGAGTTGCAACTCCATGTTCGACTGACCGGAAGCCAGCCACACATCGCCAACCAGAATGTCAGTCAACTCAATGTCGTTTATCGTTATGGAATACGGACCACCTGCATCCATTGCTGCCAGTTCAAGTTGCCAGTTTCCATTATTGTCGGCTGTTGTTTTATATGCTGTACCTAAAAAATCAACTTGTACTTTTTCTCCTGCATCGGCCCACCCCCAAATACGCACCGGTTCATTGCGCTGAAGCACCATTCCGTTGCTCACGAGTTGCGGCAATTTTATGGCGGCATTTACTTCTCTGCATAACGCAAAAATCAGTACTAAACTTAATAGGCAATATTGTATTCGAATTATTCTCATTCCTCAATTTTAACTTGCTTACTTTCAGGTGCGCCCAGATAGCTCGGTTTTAAACCTCCGGTATCAATCAGGATTTTTTGCAGAACAATTCCCGGCTCCAATACACGAATTCGCAAACGGTGCAAACCTGCATTTTCTATTTTGTGTTTTGTTGTTGTTTCAATAATTCTATTGGCTTGCCATGGTCCCAATTCCCCACGGTATGCTTCATTGATATTTACCACCTGCTCCGGACCTCCATCAAAAGAAATTGCATAACGTAATCCTTTATTGGCATTAAAATTCAACGTTGGCGAAACCAACACACTTACATCACAATCTCCTGTTGAAGAAAATTTAACAGCATATTCTAGGTAAATTTCATCGCCTTCTGCCGGGTAAACATTTTGTGGTAATGTTGTAATCGCAGATCCTGTTTTTCCCAGGTCAGGTATCACCTTCCAGTTGATTTTATCATTACTTATTGCCAATTGATAATTCTCGGCCTGGATTGATACAAAACCGTCAGCCTCTGCAAAAGCCAGTTTTTCACGCGGAATTTCTTTCACCTCTACACGCTGTACCTCGGGGCACTTAGAAAAATCAGGCTGCTGCCAGTAGGTGTACCCAATTCGAACCTGGTCCATCATGTGGTTCCATTTTCCATCGGCAATTTGTTGGTTGTAGTGGATTGTGAGTATCGAATCGCGCTGATAACACTTAATCACTTCGTCGGCCCAATCGTTTGCTGCTGGATTGTTTTGAGCGGCCAACTTTTTATTCATGGCCTGTGCGTAATACATTTCATACAGGTTCGATGTAGCATTTGTAGGATAAAGCACCAACTGATCGAATGCGTCTTTTGTATCATTCGGAATCAGGTTGTACAAACGTAAAGCGTCCAAAGCCAGATCGCGATAATTGTTTCGCTCCCGCTCGAATTCATTATAATTTTCCAGACTGTAAGTGTCGGCGTTCAGCAATTCTGGTGTTACCCGGTGGTTGTATTTTGTGTATTGATTGATTATTCTTGCTGCTTCAGCGGCATATGGTTCTCCAAACTGATCGGCACACCAATTTTTGGTGTATTCCAGCAAATTATCCGGATTAAATTGTTCAGGTTCCCACGCCATATCAAGGAAGAAACTGATCGGGAATTCCATAGGTTTGAGATCCCCCACGTTTACCACCCAAATTTTATCTACACCATGGCTGTAAGTCAAATTCATCTGTTCCCAAACACGCTGAATTTGAGTTACATTTATCCACTTGTAGTTTCGCGGGGCACCAACATAATCGAAATGATAGTACATCCCGTAGCCGCCTTTGTGTTTAGGTGCATCAATCGCAGGGAGTTTGCGCACATCGCCCCAGTTATCGTCGCACAATAGCAGCGTAACATCATCAGGAACGCGCATTCCTTTATCGTAATAATCCTGCACCTCTTTATACAGCGCCCAAACCTGGGGCGTTTCTTCCGGTTTTTTACCCGTTACATCACTTATTATTTCTCGCTGATCCTTTACAACTTGTTCGAGCAACGCAATGTTTGTATCTTCAGTCATTGCTTCGTCGCCGTCGCCACGCATACCAACAGTTATAAATTTTTCATAGGGATTGCAGCGCTCCATTCCTTCGCGCCAAAATGCTTTTAGCACCTTCTCATTTTTTGAATAATCCCACGGGCCGGTGCCATATCTCTCCCACTCTACATGCGCTCTTCCCAGCGGTTCGTGGTGGGTTGTGTTTATCACAATGCCCAATTTATCGGCCAAAACGGCATTTTGCGGATCGTCGTCGTAAAACGCTTTTCCCCACATGGCAGGCCAAAGAAAGTTGCCGCGCAATCGCAAAATCAACTCAAAAACTTTTTCGTAAAACTGCTGGTTGAAATCGCCAAAGTTCTCTCTGGTCCAGTTTCCCAAAGCAGGTTCTTCGTCGTTTAAGAAAATACCGCGGTATTTTACTTTTGGTTCGCTAATAATGTAGCGTCCACTTTTAACAAATATATTTTCTTGTTTTTTCACCGGAACATCGGCCCACCAGTACCACGGCGAAACACCGATTTGCTGCGACAATTCGAGCATCCCGAATATGGTTCCCCTCTTGTCGCTTCCGGCAATTACCAGTGCTTTATCTACGTTTGGAAACGGATTTTCAACCACTTGTGTAAGCGACGATTCCCAATTCCCTTTTATATCGTCAATGTCTATTTTATTTTTTGCAACCAGTTCATCGATCAGCTTGCTCTGTCCAAGCGTACCAATAATTACCAAATTTTTACCAGCCGGGAGTTCATCCTGCAGTAGTTCCGGTTTTGTTCCCGTAACTTTCCGAATGTCTTCCTGAAGGTATTCGGCGACCATTTTTACCCCTTCAAAATCATTGGCACTAATAATCACCGGAACAACTCCCGTGTTCTTTTCGGACAATGAAAAAGTATTGGCCTCCTTTACATAACTCACATACTTCGTGGTTTTTGAACCCGGTGCAACAGTACTTCCAAAAACTGTTGTTGGGAAAAACAGGCCAAAGGCAATGACAATTAATAGCAGGTTTTTTGGTCGCATATAATGTTTTTAAAAATCGATCACCGAAAAATACGCCGGTTTAGGATCGTAGTTGATATCGAACAAAAATGGATAATTTTTTCGGTTGTTTACCGGGAAATTATCGAGCCAGGTGTGGTTGTCGCAAACTCCCCAAAAGGTTATACTTGTAATATTATCTTTATAATCTCTGAACAAGCTAAAATACCTGTTGTACGCACTTTTTTGCTGAGAAGCAATATCCGAAGTGTACTCACTTTCGGCATTGGCATCGCTGGTGTAAACCGAAACATCCAATTCTGTAATTTGGATTTCCAGATCCAGGTAAGCGTACTTGTCGAAAGCTGAAGTAATATTGTTACTCGATGGTGCATCAATATTCCAGTGCCCCTGCATCCCGATTCCATCAACCAGGTTTTGGGTGTGTAGCTTACTGAGTAGCGTGTAGATTTTATCGCGTTTATTTGGACTTGTAGCTGAATAATCGTTGTAAAATAATTTAGCATCGGGATCGGCCTGACGAGCCGCTTTAAAAGCTTCGAAAATATAATCTTCGCCGCAAATGCGATACCAATCGGTATTTTTATACTGGCTTCCACCATCGTCTATGGCTTCGTTCACCACATCCCACACATATACTTTTCCCTTAAAATGTGTAACCACATTTGTAATATGAGTGCGAAGTCGCTCTAAAACCAGTTCTTTCGATGCTTCCTGGCTTCCATCGCGAAAAACCCAGGATGGAACCTGGTTGTGCCAACACAAAGTATGCCCACGAACTTTCATTCCGTTAGCTTGTGCAAAAGCAACTATTTTGTCGGCTTGGGTGTAGTTGAAATTACCTTCGGTAGCCTGCAATGTCGACCACTTCATTACATTTTCAGCGGTTAAACTGTTAATGTGGCGTTTCAATAGTTTAACATCGTAGCTATTTGTAATTGCCGACGGCTCGATGGCAGCACCAATCTGAAAATATTCTTCAGGAAGGTAATAATCCTTTAGTCCCTCGTCGCTGGCATTGTATTCAGCAATATTTGTTGGTCGTGTCTCCTCTTCCTCTTCTTCCTCTTCGGGAATGAACTCATCACTACTCTCGCCACACGCAACAAAAAGCAAAAGCGAGAAAATAAACAAGATATTTTTATAAGATATTGTCATCATATCGGCAATATAAACTAGCGTAAATTTTGTATTTGTCTTTTGTTTTCTCTAAACAAGTCGATTGTTTTTTATTGAGATAAAAGGGAAGCCGCCATTTTAACGGCTCCCCTTTTTTACTCATCTATTAAGCTATTCACACGGACTCTCGTATTCCGTAACAACTACATCATCGATAAAAAATGTTTGTGTTGATGCGCCCATATCCAGCAGAATATGGTGATCACCTGTTGAGGTAGCCCCTGCAGTAAACACAAAACTGTAATATGTCCAGTCGGTGGCAATTGTAATATCAGGCGAGTAAAAGAAGTCATCTGCCTGACCGCTTGCCCAGCGCGAAGCTGATAAACGCATTACTCCATCAGGACCGGCTGCTTTACCCCAGAAACTAACTTTGTATTTCTGATCAACAGTCAGCGCAACTGCATTGGCCGCGATCTGAACATCCCAAGGATTTCCACCTGTACCTGTAACAGTAAGAGATTTAGATCCGCTGTGTGCATCGTCGGTGGTTGCAGTGGCTGCACCATTCAACACTTCCCAGCCAGTTAAATCTTCTTCAAAACCTCCGTTGGCGTATAAACTGGTTTGCTCTTCGTATTCTTTCAAACTCACTGCATCGATATAGAATGTTTGAGTTGTTTTACCGAAGTCCATTACAATCTGGTGATTTCCGGTTGAAGTTGTCTGGGCAGTAAATACAAAGCTGTAATACGTCCAGTCGGTTGCAACGGTAACATCAGGCGAGTAGAAGAAGTCGTCTGCCTGACCGCTTGCCCAACGTGAACAAGAAACTCTCATAATTCCATCGGCTCCGGCAGCTTTCGCCCAGAAACCCAGTTCATATTGTGTTCCGGCTTCAAGCTCGATTGCACTTGAGGCAATTTGTACATCCCAGTAGTTTCCTCCAGATCCGATTGCTTCCAGTGATTTACTTCCGCAATAAGCTTCAGCTGTTGAAATATTAAATGTTCCATTTAATGTTTCCCATCCTGTAAGGTCGTCTTCAAAACTTGCATTGGTCAACAATTCAGGAGCTCCTAAAGAACCACCTGCACCGGCAATTAAGGTAACATTGTCGATAGCAAACGGAACATTTGTTGTTCCCATATCCAATACAATTTTACTTCCGTTAGGCAGCTCCTGACCGGTAAATGTCCAGGTGTATTGCGCCCATTCTGTTGTGATACTTACATCGCCGCCATAGAAATAATCTTCAGGCCATTGCGAAACAGAAACACGCATTACCGCGCCATCAGCTTCACCTTTTGCCCAAAGTACTACGGTATATTCAGTTCCGGCCACTACATCAATCGGATCGGTAGCGAACTGTGTATTCCAAGGATTACTTGCTGCACCAACCACTCTCACTGATCTGCCATAATATGCATCATCGCCACTAATTGCAGTCATTCCGTCGCCACCGTTTAGTTTCGACCAGTTAGTAAATTCGTCGCCTTCACCAGCTTCGAAGTTGCCGTTAGTGATCAGGTTTTCGCCTGCGTAGAACATAAAATTAGATTTAGTAGAACCGTGGATTGTTGTAATCTCAATTTCGGCCAGTTCATTTGCCGGCAAACCTGCAGGAACTACTACTGTAAGTGAAGTTGGTGTTGCTGAATTAATTGTTGCAACTACATCGCCAATCATTACTTCCGGACTGTATTCGCTGTTCAAACTCAGACCTTGAATTACTAATTCTTCACCTGAAGCAACCGCATTTGAACTTAGCGACTGAATTACAGGAACAGGGCGTAACAATACTTCAAAATCAATAGTTTCGCGGTAATTATCGTTCATTACCAGTGTAATTACTGACTGACCAACTTTAGCCCCTTCAGGCACATTAAAGGTTACGGTATTTCCATCGAGCGTAAACTCGGCCTGTCGTTCGCCAACAAACACAAAGTTTATCAGGTTAAAGTTTGTTCCGTCAATTGAGACCGGATCGTTAATAAACGCCGATTCAACACTGATACCGGTTATAGTAACACTTCCGAAGATATCATCTTCGTCCTGGCAGCCTGTTGTTAAAACAGCCACTGCCATGATGCTTATTATTAAATACTTAAAATATTCTTTCATGATAGATTGTTTTAACTGTTAATAACCAGGGTTTTGCTGAACACCAGTTAAATCGATAAAAGCCTGTGGAATAGGCCATCTTAAATGGTAATCTTTCATATAAATCGGATTGCTGTCGGCATCTTTGGCATACATATTTGCACGCTCAACCAATAATCCCTGACGTTTCATAAAAGCCCAACGCAAACCTTCGTGTCCCAGTTCGCGAGCATGTTCGTCGATAATCTTATCCATGTCGATACTGGTGAAATTGTGGTCTGAGTTTCCGTAAGCTCTTTCTCTAACGGTATTAATCAATTCAAGTGCACGTGCATCGTTTCCGTTTCTTAAATGCGCTTCGGCAGCAATAATGTAGGCTTCCGATAAACGATAAACGATAATGTTTCTGAAACCTTCAGCGTCATTCACTTCACGGTTGTACGTGCCATCTTCGAACAATTTATTGATCGTTGGATCGAGGTAACGCAACGGACGTCCGGCATCGGCTCCAAACTGAGCTACCAGGTCTTCGTATGTTGCAGGATCGCCAAGACTTTTTCCTGCAGGCAGGTTGTCTTCGTCGTTGTAATACCACACACGTTTGTGCCATGCATCCAAACGGCCATCTTCTTCTTCAAACAACGTCCAGTAGTATTCTGATGGAGAAAGTCGTGACCATGGGCGACCACCCTGATCGAGTGCAGTTGTAAGTCCGTCAACCAAACGGTAAAGCGGCACATATTGCTGCATTGTACGCTGTGGACGGTTTGAAATTGCCGGGTTGAAAACCCACGAAAGAATAATCTCTTCGTTGCTTTCTTCCCCCTGTTTTCCTCCATCGAGGCCAAAGATATAATCAAGTGGCTGAAGTGTGTACGATCCATCAGCAATTACCGATTCTGCAGCTGAAGCAGCAGCACCGTAATCGCCCATTAACATGTAGGCTTTCGATAATAAGTGATAAGCCAGTCCTTGCGACGCATCGCCAACACCTAAACCGGTTGAACGTTTTGGCAACAAGGCTATTGCATTTTCACAGTCTTCAACAATCAATGGTAGAACTTCCTCCGAAGTACTTAATTCAACATCGTAACGAATTTCTTCGCCCGGCTCCAGACGGTTGGGAATAATTACAACATTTTCCCAACGTACAACCATTTCCATATAAACATAGGCGCGTAAAGCGTACGCCTGACCAATGATAAAATCCACTTCTTCGGCCTGTGTATCGGTTGACGGTACAAAATTACCACCGTATTGAATAACCGTATTACAAGCAGTGATCGACTCGATCAAACCATTAAAAATATCCTCGATCTGAGGGCTTAAAGGCGAAAGGTTTGATGTGTACAACATCATGGCTTCCATACCTCCGTCGGCCACGTCGAGCAGGTGGGTTCCTGCTGTTACAATATCAGTTCCGCATTGCTTATACAAGCAAATCTCGTTGTTCTCGTGGATGGAACGTGCACGCTCATATACCTGCAACATTAAAGAGTTCAATCCATCGATACTTGCCACTGCCTGCGAGGCAGGTAATCTATCTCTTTCGTCCAGATCAATAATTGCATCGTCGCAATTCGAGAAAATGATCAGGAAGCTAAAGAGCCATATTATATTTGTAATCTTTTTCATTATTCAGGTTTTAATGGTTAAAACGAAATTTTGGTTCCAAAGATCCATGTTCTGGTTATTGGATAAGCTCCTCTACCAGCTTCAGGAGAATATGCATCGGTATAGTCGGTCCAGTATTTCAGGTTGTTTCCACGAATTGAGAATGAAACAGCAGAAAATGGAGTTCTTGCCAAAATACTGCTTGGCAGTTGGTAACTTAACGATACGTTACGCAGTGCTACGAATGAAGCATCCTGTATTTTTACAGCAGTGGCATAGTCGCCGGTAAATTTACCTGCTGCAGGAAACTCGTTCGAAGGATTCTCAGGAGTCCAGTAGTTAATGTAAAGTTCGTTTTCACGACCTGTGTACGATCCATAGAAATTATTTATTCGTTGAATTCCCTGAACGGTTTCGAACAACACATCCAATTCAAATCCTTTAAAAGAGAAAGTGTTTCTGATACCACCGTACCAATCAGGAGTAACATCGCTACCCAAAATCGAACGGTCGTTCTGGTCTATCACTCCGTTGTCATCAATGTCGCGGATTTTAATATCGCCAGGTTCAGCACCATAAACAGCGGCTTCGGCTTCTTCGCCAAGCTGCCAGATTCCAATAGCATCGTAGTTGTAGATTACGCTAAGGTTTTCGCCAATAAACCATTCGTTGGCCACGTTATCGATCGGATTACCGTCGGCATCCACATCGCCACGCGTCAGGCTAATAATTTTATCGTTGTTTTTCGACCAGTTAACTGAAGCTGTCCAGGTAAATCCGTTATAATCAACGATGTCACCGTTAAGACTTATTTCCAAACCGGTATTTTGGGTTTCACCAACGTTACTTAAAATCACGTCGTCGCCGTTAATAATCGGAATTTTTTCACTCAGTAACAGGTCTTTTGTTGTTGTTTTGAAATAATCAACCGATCCGTTTAAACGACTGTCAAAAAGGCCAAAATCAACACCAATATTTATCTGCTGACTTTCCTCCCATTTCAAATCAGGATTTGGAAGCGATCCGAAACCGTAACCAACAACTTCCTGCTCTTCGCCGCTGTCGTTAACAACAATTCCGCGTGTAACGCTTGCGCCATCGAGGTAAGCAAAAGTTCTGATCCTGTCGTTACCCATGGTTCCGTAGCTTAAACGCATTTTCAGGAAGTCGATCGTTTTATTGCTTTCCAGGAAACTTTCGTTATGCATATTCCATGCAACCGAAGCTGATGGGAATACCCCGTATTTGTTGTTTCCTCCGAACTTGGAAGAACCATCGCGACGCACTGTAACCGTTGCATTGTAACGCTCGTCGTAGCTGTAACCAATACGTCCTACCAGGTAAACCTGTCCCCAGTCGTCGGTATCCCAGCTAAATGTCTGACGATCGGTTGGCGAGTCGTCGATGGCGTGGTAACTTAACAAGTCAGTTGCCATTCTGTCGGCTTGTTTATTAAACTGCTCCCATTTGTAGCGCTGAAAACCATAAACGGCAGTTGCATCGAAACTATGTTTTCCAAATGTGTTTTTATAGCTAAGAATATTATCGAGCAGATAGGTTTCGGCGTGCTGGTTTTGAATTTGCGCTTCGTTGTTTCCTCCCGGAATCTGATAGTCGCTTGAGTAGAAACGTCCGTAGAATTCCTGACGGTCTTCAGCAAAAGTATTCAAGCGGTAAGTCAGTCCCTGGTACAATTTAATCTCAACATAAGGATTGATGTACGAGCGGGTAATTTTTCGGTCGATTTCCGATTCGCGGTAACGGTACAACGGGTTAATCTGGAATTGCTGACCATCAACAATTACATAGGTCAGATCACCGTTTTCATCGTACATGTCGCCAAGTGGAGTGTTAATCAAAATAGGAAGGATCGGTGCAAAACCGCCGTTAATATTAAACTCTGAAATTGCGTTGGCAGTTTCGTCGGCAAAACTTTTAGTCATTTGCACATTGGCACCAACTTTCAACCAGGTTGTTGGTGTAAAATCGCCGTTAAAACGAATCGAAAAACGGTTGTAATCCGAACTCTGTACAATACCTTCTTCGGTAAACATATCGGCACTCAGGTAATACGTTCCTTTGTCGCTACCACCCGAAGCAGCAACACTTACATTGCTCTGTAATCCGGTTCTTAGCAACTCGTCCTGCCAGTCGACAGATTTACCTGCGATGTAATTACGAAGCTCGTTTCCATCGAGGATATTGTTTACTGTAGCTCCGGTATTTCCTGCAGTAACCTGCGCATCAAGTCGGTACTGAATATACTGATCAACATCCATAACATCCAGTTTATGGCTAAGGTCAACCATCCCGATGTTGGCGTTTACAGTAACAACTCCGGCACCAGCCTTACCTTTTTTGGTGGTAATTAAAATTACACCGTTTGCACCGCTGGCTCCGTAAATTGAGGCAGCTCCGGCATCTTTTAAAATGTTGATACTTGCAATGTCGTCGGGATTTAATTCCGATAAGTTTCCACCTATCATTGGAACTCCGTCGATAACAATGATTGGCTGGTTGGCCGAACCTACTGATTCAGAACCACCACCCAAAGAGTTTAAACCACGAATACGGAAATTAACTCCCGATCCCGGCTGGCCCGAACCTCTTGTTACCTGAAGTCCTGCTACCTGACCACGCAGTGCTTCCACAACGTTTGGCACAGGTGTTTTAACTACGTCGGCCACATTAACAGTGGCAATTGCTCCGGTTACGTTCGATTTTTCCATAGATCCGTATCCAACAACAATTACTTCGTCTAATGCAGTAGTTGTTTCTTCCAGAATAATGTCAATGGTACTTCGGCCGTCAACAGCAACTTCCTGCTGTGTATAACCGATAAAACTAACTACAAGAATGCCGTCGGCAGGTACATCACCAATGGTAAACTGTCCGTTTACATCGGTAGAAACACCGTTTGTAGTACCTTTTACAACTACGTTGGCTCCCGGTATGGGGCCAGATTCATCTTTAACAGTTCCTGATACAACGGTTTGTGCATAAAGCACAGTTGTACTCAGAAAGAAGAACATCAGTAATCCAAGAGCTCTCAGAAAATGACGTTTGCTTACTTTGTTCAGTTTTTTATTCATAATAGATTGATTTAGTGCTAAATAATGCCTTTTAAATCGTTAAGTTTTAATATGATTGATAATACTAAGTTTCAATTTTTAGTGTCGTTTAATTATACAATCTGAAGTAGTGTTACTCGTTCAAATTGCAAATTGGATCGTTGCGTTAGTTTCTGTTTTAACAGTTCTTGTGATACTTGCCGTATCGTCTCGTGCCGCAGGTGCGGTAATTACTTTTTTGGAAAGGAAACAGGTCGTTTTCATAGATCATTTTATTGGTTATTAATTTGAAATATTATTGTCCAGCTTAATTAATTGTGGTGTTTCAAGTCGAATTTTAGTTTTTTAAGTTCGTCCAGCTGATGCACCGGTTCATCCAGTTCAGCGGGTATTTCGCGTTTCGAAAAGGTTTGGAAGTAGAGTAAACAGGCATCGCGCCACCAAATGGCTTCTTTCACCTGAGTATCCAGTTTGTCGCTTGTCTCTTTAAACTGTCGTTCGTCAACAAATTTTTCCATGCTGTTCCAGGTTTCCCTGAAACGTTTTGCCTGTGTAACGCCTTCGCTGTATTTGTAGCACAACTCGTCCCACAGCTCGCGGCCGTTACTCATGGTATAATCCCATGGCAGATGATGAAACCACAACAGAAATTTCTCGGGGCATAGTTGCGGATCGTCGAACATAGTTTTTAATGGCTCTGCGTACTGTTCAACGGCATTACTTCCTGTTGACGATCGATTGAAACCAATTCCGTAAGAATCGGCTTTGTGGTAATAAGTAGGCAGCCAATCAGGGCGGGCACCCGGAATTTCGCACCAGGGTTCAGGACCATAGTGGTGGCTCCACCCCATCAGGTGATGCAAACCAAGCGGTGTCATATAATTTACTACCGCTTCGCGCGATTCCATCATCACACGGCCCATTTCTTTAATAAATGTTGTATTGTGTGAAAAAGTCTGTTCCAGCCACTCTTCGGCAATCGTTTTTGCGGGTAGGTCAGGATTCCATGCCAGTCGACCAAAAACGTACCAGTTAGCCTGTGCCGAATGACTTCCGCACCAGTTAATATCCTGTCCGATGTTGGACACGCCTGCAATACCGGTTATCGAGTCGTTAAACACATCTCCGTTGGTAACACGTGAAACAGTTGTGTTTCTGCCTTTTTGGTAGGTATCCGTTTGCAGGAATTCCTGAAATAAAGTGCCGAGATAAGCCCAATGATCTGAAAATCCCAAATATTCTTTCGTTATCTGAAGTTCTGGAATTAAAGTAGTGTGTTCCATCGCTCCAAATAACGGGCTAATAGGTTCGCGTGGCTGGAAATCAACCGGGCCATTTTTAACCTGTATCATTACATTGTTGCGAAATTTACCATCGAGCGGCTTAAACTCGTTGTAAGCTTGTTTGGCACGGTCGTCGCCCGAAGGATTGTAAACAAAAGCGCGCCACATTACTATTCCCTTATAAGGATTGAGCGCATCGGCAAGCATATTTGCACCGTCGGCATGTGTTCTGCCATAATCCTGCGGACCGGGCTGGCCTTCAGAATTTGCTTTTACCACAAAACCGCCAAAGTCTGGAATTAGCTGATAAATCTCTGCTACTTTGTTATTCCACCAGTCTTTCACTTCCGGTTTTAAGGGATCAGAATCAGGCAATCCGCCCAGTATTTTTGGCGACGAAAAATTCACCGATAAATACACCTGAATCCCATAAGGCCTCAAAACATCAGCAACGACCTTTACTTTTTGCAGGTATTCTTCTTTTAATATAGCAGGACTTGCATTTACATTATTTAATACCGTTCCGTTTATTCCGATCGATGCATTGGCTCGTGCATAATCAATAATTCGCGGATTAAGTTTTTCGGGCAGGTCGTCCCAAAGCCAAATAGAACGTCCTGCGTAACCTCTTTCAACCGTTCCGTCAAGATTATCCCAATGATTTAATATTCTTCGTTTATAAGCAGGATTTTCAACAATTAGGTCGTTTAATGCTTGAGGATTGGTGCACAAGAGGCGCAGAAAATGATAAGTTCCGTATAAACATCCGTTATCTGTATTGGCTGCAATTATTGTAATATCGTCGTCAGCCAGATACTTGATAATAAAACCATCGCTCCCGGCATTTTTTAGAATTTCGGGCTGAATAGAATTGGCAATAAAATCGTTTTGTAAGGTACCAATACAAATACTTCCGGCAGATGTTTTCGAGTTGCTTTTAGTGTTTTGGGTGAACAATTGGTTCAGGCTACTAATAAATTCGTTTTGGATGATTTCGAATGTTGGAGAGTATTCTGAAATTACTACCGATGAAAATTCATGTCCGTTATAATCAGCAGGCAAAGAAAAATTGGTAAACCAGAGTTTTGAACCGTCGTTTGTGCCGGAAGCTAACATAACATTAGCCGCTGCAAAAAACAGCACAATACACACAACTCTTTTTAGGATCAGTTTCATCGGATAAGTCTTCTTCAGTTTGGTTTATAAAATTTCGAAAACTGTCTCGAAATCTTAAACACAAATTTACAACCGAAGCTTCCTTAAGAACTTGACCGCCTGTAACGGGCATTTTAACTCGTGTTACATGGCTTTTCTGTTGGTTACATATTGTTATACATTGGTTACATGCTCATAATTTTGAAACTATTTTGCTACCTTAGCGACTCTTCCTAAGTGGTACTTATGAAAATCAGAACTAACGTCTTCTTACTGGTTTGTTTAATACTTTTGTCTGGTCTGACAAATGCTCAAAGCAACAATTTTTTCGATTATAAAGAAGGTTTATCCAATAGCTTAATAAATGCCATGCACCAGGATAAAAAAGGTTTTATCTGGGTAGCAACCGAAGATGGTTTAAACCGTTTTGATGGCATTCATTTTAAAACGTTTTTTGCAACTCCAAACGACGATAATTCGCTGAAAAACAATTTTGTAACCGCACTTGGCGAAGACAATAACGGGAACTTACTAGTTGGTCAAATTAACGGACTTCAGATCTATCATCCTGAAAGCGAGTCGTTTACTGAAATTCCTCTGTATATATCCGACGAACGAATTCATCTTTATATAAGCTCCATTATTATGGTTGCCAATAACGATATCTGGATGACTACTTCAGGTTACGGGATAATTCGTATCGATCATAAAACCGGAGCGGTAGATTACAACGAAACATTAAACAAACAACTTTGCAGTCAAAATTTACGCGTTATTTTTGAAGATTCGAATGGTGTTTTGTGGATTGGCTCCGAGAATGACGGACTAAACACTTACGATCCGATAAGTGGCGAAGTTAAACTCTTTACCGAATCGTCGGATAACGGAAATGTTTTACCAAGCAACAATATTTCATCGATTTGCGAAGATGACCTGGGAAATATTTATGTAGGCAGTTTGAAAGGCGGTTTAATTCAGATTCCGAAATTTAACGAACAAGTTGTTGAAATTCATTCCGAAAAGAAAGATGAAACCATATTGCCGGTAAAAAGCCTGCTGTTCGACTCGAAAAAACGTTTGTGGGTTGGAACTGATGGTTTTGGATTGAAACGTTTTAATCCGGAGAACCAACTCTTAAGCAGTTTTTCGCCGAACACCTCTCCTTTCGATTTTGCAAAAAGTAAAATTCATTGCCTAATTGAAGATAATGGTGGTAATATTTGGGCCAGTATTTTCCAAAAAGGATTATTTCTTTTCCCTGAATCACCTGAGATTTTTCAGCACTATGGTTACCATGCTTTTGGCGAAAACAGTATTGGATCAAGTTGTGTAACTTCAATTGCAGGTATAGACGATAAACTTTGGGTGGGTACCGATGGCGATGGTTTGTTCCAGATTAATCGCCAGAATAACAGCATTAAACACGTACTTCTAACGGGTGAAAACCAGGAAAATGATGCCAATAATATTCTTACCATTCACAACGGAAAAGATGAATACGCGTGGCTGGGAACCTACTTTAACGGGTTAATTCGTTACAACAAACGAACCGGCGAAATAAAAAACTATAAACACGATCCGGAAAACCCAAATAGTATAAGTAACGACAATATTACCTGTATTGCAGAAGACCGCTCGGGTTTACTTTGGCTCGGAACGTTGGGTGGTGGTATTTGTCGTTTCGATCCCAAAAGCGAAACCTTCCGGCAGGGCCTAACCGGCGACGATGAACTGAACAGCAAGTTGCCGATGTGGGTAAATACCATTTTTATCGATCGAAAACAAAATTTCTGGCTTGGCACCTATGTCGGTCTGCTTTATTACGATGTTCAGAACGATAAGCTTAAACTTTTTAATACCGCCAACGGAAATATAAATAACAACACGGTAAGCGCTATTCAGGCCGATCGAAGTGGAAATATTTGGGCAGGCACCTACAGCGGGCTGGTTCGGATTGACGTAAATACCTTTGATACCCGATATTACAATACCGAAGACGGTTTGTGTAACAACGTGGTTAGCGCAATTAATGAAGATGAGTTTGGAAAAATCTGGATAAGCACACACGACGGGCTTTCGCGTTTTGATCCTGAAAATAATACGTTTACTAATTACTACGCATACGACGGTATTCAGGCGAATGAGTTCTACAAAAACTCCACATTCCGAAGCAATAAAAATGAGTTGTTTTTTGGTGGGATCAACGGAATGACAGAGATTAAACGTAACTACCTTGATTACACAAGAAGAATTCGCGATGTATTGTTAACCGAGTTTAACCGGTTTAATAAACCTGTTGAAATTGGCGATAAATCGGGAAAACACGTCATTCTGAAAAAGTCGATTGTTTTGGCCGACACCATTCGTTTGCATGAAAAGGACAATGTTTTTTCCATTGGTTTTACATCGGGAGAATTGGCCAGCCAGTCGCGAATAAGTTACGAATACATGATGGAAGGTTTCGATGAAAACTGGATTGGTACAAATGCCCAAAACAGGCGTGCCACCTATACCAACCTGCATTATGGAACGTATACATTTAAAGTGCGCGGTGTGGATAAAGGCCTCTACTCTACCCCTCGAAAACTTACAATAATAATTTATCCATTGTGGTATAAAACCACCTGGGCCAAAATATTGTGGACTTTACTTTTAGGCACCTTGTTTTTCGGAATTGTGATGTTTTATAAAGAAATGATCCAGCGTCGTCATTTGGAGAAAATGAACGAAATGAAGATGCAGTTTTTTATCAATATCTCGCACGAAATTAAAACACCACTCACCCTTATAATTGATCCAATAGAAAAACTGATGCTACAAAAAACGGATCCAAAAACGTCGCGTTTGTACAACCTTATCGACCAGAATGCCCACCGTATATCGCGTTTGGTCAATCAATTAATGGATGTTCGGCGTATTGACAAGGGCGTTATTTTAGTTAAGTTTCAAAAAACCAATCTGTACAATTTTATTCGCGAGATTGCACAATCGTACGAGATTCTATCGGCCGAAAAGAACATTCAATTTAATATCTACGCGCCGGATGAAAATATTGAAGTTTGGATTGATCCCCTGAATTTTGAAAAGGTTATTCTCAATCTTTTGTCGAACGCATTTAAATTTACTCCTCCCGAAGGAAGTATTGAATTGAAAATTACACACACGGTAATGCAAACCGAAGATAACAAAGCTGTTGACGCGGTTAAAATTGCGGTAAGCGACACCGGTGTCGGTATTAAAGAAACTGAGATTGAACGTATTTTTAACCGTTTTTACCAGGTCGAATCGAAAGATCCGTCGCATCGCGGAGGAACCGGTGTCGGGTTGCATTTGTCGCGGGCTTTGGTAAATCTGCATAAAGGAGTTTTGAAAGCCGAAAATAAAGCTGACGGACCCGGTTCCAGGTTTATTATCGAGTTGCCATTGGGTAACGAACATTTGCCTGCCGAAGACATCGTAACTAATGAAAATACCCTGCCTGCGCCGATACACCGCATTCACCGTCAGTTCTTCCCGGGCATCTCAAAAACAGAAGCGAAAGCTGAAAAAGGCGGTAAAAGAGCGCACAAAATACTTGTTGTTGATGATGAACAGGAAATCAGGGATTATCTTACCAGCGAACTCTCGGAAAAATACACGGTAATCAGTGCTGCCGATGGGAAACACGCTTTTGAGCTGTTGATGGAAGAAAAACCAAGCCTGGTGATCAGCGACATTATGATGCCGGAAATGGACGGGATAACGCTCTGTAAAAAGATAAAAGGCAACATGCAAACCGGACATATTCCTGTGGTTTTGTTAACCGCACTTTCGAAAGACGAAAACCGTGCTGAAGGTATTGAGACCGGCGCCGACATGTACATAGTTAAACCGTTTAGCAGCGAATTCATCAAAAAGATAATTGCCAATCTTCTGGAAAACCGTAAGAAAGTTTTTGAGCAGCTAAAAGCTGAAAACGGTCAGTTCGACGTCGATCAGATTGAGTTAAAATCGCACGACGAGATTTTGATGGAGAAAGTAATGAATATCATTAAAGACAATATTTCGAACGAAAAACTAAACGTGGAAATGTTGGCAGAAGGTGTTGGTATCAGCCGTGTACACATGCACAGAAAACTGAAAGAACTTACCAACCAGTCGGCACGCGACTTTATCCGCAACATTCGCATGAAACAAGCGACCTACCTTCTTACCAATAAAAAGTTAACGGTTAGCGAAGTGGCTTATTCGCTGGGATATTCCAACCTGTCGCACTTTAGCAATTCGTTTAAAAGTCATTACGGAATGTCGCCTACCGAGTTTGCCAGTAAACAACAAACCGACCAAACTATTTAATACTTTCAATCTGAATTTCGGCAGGTTTTAAACCATCGGCCTTTGCAGTAACTGTAATTGTTCCGGCTTCGTCGGTTGTTTGAACAATGGCCACAACAACTCCGCTAAAAGCATTTCGTTTTAAAGAGGTAAAAGAAGTCATATCAGTTGCATCGCCGTTATCGCTTGCGATGATATTTCCTGGTCCCTCGATTGAAAATTCAACCTGATTATTGGCCTTAGGAACAAAATTCTGATTCTCATCAACCATGCGAACAGTAATATACGACAAATCATTTCCATCCGCATTTATTACTTTCCGGTCGGCAACAGCTTGCAGCGAATTGGCTTTTCCACTTGTGGTTATAATTTGTTCAGCCCACTTCTCTCCTTTTTTCCATGCAACTGCTTTTAATTCTCCGGGTTCGTAAACCACGTCATCCCAACGCAAACGATACGTTAATTCGCCCTTTTTCTTTTTGCCCAATGATTTGCCATTCAGAAACAGTTCCACTTCATCTCCCGAAGTAAAAATATGAACTGGTGTAGTTTTACCAACTCTTTCAGGCCAGTTCCAATGCGGCAAAATATGCACCATCGGTAACTCCGGGCGCCATTTTGATTGATACAAATAGTAACGGTCTTTTGGGATACCGGCCAGGTCAATTATTCCGGAATATGAACTTCGTGCCCCATAATAAGGAGTTGGTTCGCCAATGTAATCAAAGCCATTCCAGACAAACTCGCCGGCTACAAAAGGATGACTGTCAACGGCAGCAAAAACTTTGTCGACGCTCGATCCAAAATCAACCGCATAAAGTTCATACGAACTGACCTGCATTTGCTCTGAATCTCCTCCCATTCCATCACGAACCGGCGAACTCAACTTATCAGTCACCGGGAAGAAATAAATTCCCCTGCTGCTAAATGCCGAGGCAGTTTCGGTACTAATGATTACTTTTTCAGGATATTTTTCATGGAAAGCATCATACATCGGCACGGTCTGAATCCGCTCTGTACCTTCAAACATCGGATCTTGCCTTATTCCCTCTCCCTGGTAATTCAAACCGATAAAATCGGCAACTTCAGGCATTTTCATTAACGGCTTGGCAAAGTTCATCGCTGTTATAGTTGGTCGGATTCTGTCTTCTTCCTTTACAAAATCATAGAGTCTGCGGGCAACAGCAGCACCATCGGCTTCCGTATATTGTTCGCCAACTTCGTTTCCAAAACTCCAGATAATTACTGACGGACAGTTTCTGTCGCGGCGAATAAAAGCTCTTGTATCCGGTTCAGACCATTCTTCGAAAATAAGGTGAAAATCGTGATCAGTTTTTTTGCGCTCCCACGAATCAAATATCTCATCCAATACCAGAAACCCCATTTTATCGGTCAGTTCTAGCAACTCCGGTGCCGGTGGATTGTGCGCTGTTCGAATGGCATTACAACCCATTTTACGTAAAATCTCCAGCTGTCGTTCGGCTGCTCTTTTGTTGAACGCCGCACCTAAGGCTCCCAGGTCGTGATGATTGTTTACACCTTGCAGTTTGATCAGTTCTCCGTTTACCAACACTCCTTTTTCAGGATCAAACTCTAACGATCGAATTCCAAAACGTGTTTCGTACGAATCGATTGGTTTGCCATCCTGAAAAACAGTGGTAACAGCCACATACAAATTGGGCTGCTGCGTAGGTGGTGGTCCCCAAAGCTTTGGATTTTCAACAACAATCGAACTTTTAAATTCAGAACTTTTCCCTGATTTTACTTCCGAAATTTGGCTTTCAAAAACTGCTGTTGCTTCTTCTGCCCGCTTTCCAGCCTCCTTTAATTCAAACAGTTCTGTAAGCACTTCAACATTGGCATCCGATTCAGAGTCATTGTCAATTGTCACTTCTAGGTTGATGGTTGCCGACTTTTCGGAAACATTTTCACATGTTATGTAAGTTCCGTATTGTGCCACATGAACCGGATTGGTTTTTACCAGCCAGACATTGCGGTAAAGACCGGCTCCCGGATACCAACGGGCAGAATAATTGGGATTATCCAAACGGATGGCCAACTGATTTTCTGCACAGGGAACAATATAAGGAGTGAGATCGAGGCGGAAAGAAGCATAACCATATGGCCAGCCGCCCACCAAATTTCCATTTAACCAAACCATAGCGTACGACATGGCTCCGTCGATATCAAGAAAAATACGTTTGTCTTTATCCGTTTCCGGAATGTCCAACTTTTTGCGATACCAGGCTACTCCGTTCACCGGCAAACGCCCCATTCCTCCGCCAACTTCCGAATTCCATCCGGTTTGGAAAGGACCTTTTATTGCCCAATCATGAGGCAGATTTACTGTTTCCCAACTAGCATCATCAAAACCGGCTTTTACAAAAGGGAAATCACTTCCCGGATTTCCATCCGGCCGTTGATGTTTATTATTCGAATCATTGATAAAATCATTTGCTGTAGGTAAAATCCAATCTTTCAGTACCTTTTGTGTACTTTCAACTTCAACAGCTTCGGTAGGTTTCGAGTCGGCATCCTTCACCAGGTTTCCTTCATTTATTGCCGGACGAACATCATAAATTAGCTGATCAGCCAACGAATCGGATGTATATTTGAAGAACTGCCAATCCCGGTTGAGACTTATTCGTTCACGTGTTTCGGTTTGCTGTGGATTACAGGCAGTCAATAAAAACAACAACCCAAAAATGAAGTTTTGAATTCTAAAATTTTGCTGAATTTCCAGGGATTTAATAAAGCTAAGTTTCCTGTTCATAGCTGTGGTTTAATTATTGATAACCAATGTTTTTACACTTCCCGGTTCCAAGGTAAAATTCACTTCTGAATTACTAAGCGACAATTCTTCTTTTTCGCTGTTTTGCGACAGTGATGTTGTATATGCAGTTGCTTTTGAATACGCTCCAGGCAAGGTGAAACTCATTTCGGAAGGTTCAGAATCGGAAGGATTTACAAGAACGATTACAATATCGTTTTCGCTTTTAAATGCAGTAACTGTTGCTTTTGTTGAAGCATTTTCAAGCTGTGCATCAATTCGTTGGTAGCCTGGTCGGATAAATTTTGAGAACTGCGAAAAAGCATGCCCGCGTTTTAAGATCTCGCCTCGGGTGTTTCCTTTTTCGCCATCGCCTAAAAACGAGTAATAACGGCGAATGTACCACCAAATGTAGGCGTTCCAGTTGTACGTCATCGCTGTTTGAACTTCGGTTACCATTTCCATGGTTTCCTCCCAAATTACAGTTGGATCGGAACTTGCCGTCCAGTTATCAGGATTATTTCCGCTGTCGAGGTTCAAAAGGTGCTCTGTCATCCAGAGTTCCTTCCCTTTCTCGTGAACCAAAGCGTACGGTGCCAGTCCCGATCCGTACAAGTGACCACCAACAATATCGAGATTCTCTGCTGCAACCGGATCATTCAGAATGTCATCGGTATAAGCGTGGTTGGTGTTTAACGACTCGGCAGCCATAACTTTTGCTCCTTGAATCGTATCAGCATAGTTTTTTACGAAATCGAGCAATTCCTCGGCCGTATATTCACATCCCTCGTAGGATGCCTGCCAGTCCGGCTCATTCTGAATAGATACCACGTCAATTTTTGCTCCGTTATCAGCCATAAACTGGATAAATTCGTTGATATAAGCTGCAAAATCGGCGTAATGTTCTTTTAGCAGGTACCCGCCTCCGTTAACACTGTTATTACTTTTCCAAATTGCGGGTGGCGACCATGGCGAAGCAAGCACAGAAACTCCTTTATCATTGGCGCCTTTAACCGAATTAACCAATCCTGCCCACTCGCTTTTACTGGATGAAAGACGGACGCGAAATATGGAAAGTCCGAGTTGACCTTCGCCTGTACCAAAAGCCTTATCCATTTCTGATGAAGTAAGATAATCGCTTCCCCAAATCATATTTGCACCGCCAAAACCAGAAATTACCTGGTAAGTTAGTTCCGGATCGATTTCAATAGAAAGTTTTGGAGCCGGCTTGGCTTCCTGTGCAAGAATTATTGTATCGCTCAAATTGTCGGTAGTAGAGTACAAAATCAATTCCTGACGATTAGCCGTTAGATTAGAATTTGAAATATAGGTAACCGTAACAGTTGTAACGGTACTTTCGCTATCAACCGATCCGAAACTTTTAGGACTGATTCCGGAAATAATTCCGTTACCTTCGATGGTACTGCCGCTTTTGATTTTCCACTCTGTGTGTTCCCATTCCACGTCAATATCAACTGTACCGCCTTCGTATGAAAGGCTTTCGGATGAAAGCGATGATGTAACAAATGATAATGCAGCCATTGTCAGGTCCGGATCTTTGCTGCAGGAAATTAAAAATAAAAGGAGTACACCATATGTTTTTGCAAACAGTTTGATTCGTTTAGTCATTGTTGTAAGATTTTATCGTTAAAAATAATTATTTAAAAATCATATCCTCGGGATGCCGGCTCTTAAGGGAGAATTGTTCAAATTATTTCATATTGTAAAATAGAATTGCGGCATTTCATACAATCACACACATAAACTACAGGTAGGGGTTTCCCTACCTTTTCTTAGATGTTCTCCCTATATCAAGTAGGTTTTCGCCTGTAGGAACTCTTGCCATCTGCCCGTAATTTTGTTCAAAACAAAATAATTGTGAAAATGAGTGTGAGATTGCGACATAATCAACCTTCGATAATGATACTGGCAGATTTTTCGGATGGTAGCTGGCATGCTACATCTTTTGCCATGAGATTTCTTTATACTGAAAAATCACCTGTGACGCTTTTACAAACCTATCAAAATCCGGGTTGGGGGCACTTAATGGTGCGAAAACTTAGTCTTCACTTAAAAAGAATCACAAAGAATGAATTAAGCGCCTTAAAGAACAGGATATTAAAGCATTTCACTATTGAAAAGCAAAAGATAAATACCCTCTCTATTGAAGGCGAATTGAATTCGGTTTTGAGTTACAAACCGATAATTAAAGGCCGGCACAACCTGGTTTTATCCACCTATAATTCTTTTGAGGATTCGTGTAAACGTCAGAACGGATGTTTGGAAAAAATTATCGATACGGCAAAACATCCCCTGTTTATTTTGCCCGAAACATTCGAAGGCGAAACTTCGAAAAAGATCCTGTTTGTTGGTAATCCCGACAAAAATCCGTCGGAAGATCTCTGCAAACAGGTACTCGAAATATGTAAAAAAACACAATCAAACCTCGAAGTGCTTTTTGTATTAGAATCACAAAACCACAAAGTTTCGGATAAGGTACAAACGTGTTTTCACGACTTCTGTAACGGCACTGATATTACATTTAGTACGATACAGGCGAAAACAAAATGTAAAGGGATTAACAATTACCTCGACAACACCAACAGGGATTTAATTGTGGTTGAAAACGAATAGTCGGGTCGGTATCAGAATAAAACAACAGCTATGAAACAGAAAGAATACAGCATTTTGGCACTTATTTCGCCAAATAAAGAAGGAGAAACAGTTTTAAAAGAGGCGCTTTATCTGCAAAGCACCTTGCAGGTAAAACTTGTAATACTTAATGTTATAAAAGAACCGGGCTTTTTTGAACGCAATTTTCAGACTGAAGAGTCGGAAGCTGCAATTAACGATGCCAAAACAGAGTTAACGAACTTTGTAAAAAAAGTAGTTGGGAAAAAAATTCCTAAGGACATCGTTCTTTCGGTGCGCGCCGGAAATCCGGTGAATGTTCTGCTTGAAAAATCAAAAGCAGATCGTTTGGAATTTATTTTGGTTGATAAAAGCAGTAATACTTACCCGGGCGCTTTAAGTAAAGACGAAATAAATGAACTGGTAAGTTTGTCGAGATGTCCGGTATTAACGGTGGACAAAGACTTTGGCGTTCCTGAAATTAAAAATATTGCCATCCCGATTGATATCGCACAATCGACTAAAAAGAGGCTTTTATGGGCTAAGTTTCTGGCAAAAAAACACCAGGCAAAAATTACGATTTTATCGACACTTAAAGCCGATATCGATGTAAACAAGAGCCTTGCATTAAAAAATGCGCGTAAAATTCAACAATCACTTTGGGAGCATGATTTGGAGTGTGATATTAAAATTCTAAAGGTTTACAACCAGGAATCGCATCAGGTTATTCTCGATTATATGAAAGAAGAAAAACCTGAACTGCTAATTATACGTACACATCAGGAGTCAATTTTCTCAAATACCAATATTGGGAAATTTGCCGCAGAAATTGTACACGGAAGTAAGTTGCCTGTGTTTGCTGTAAACTATACACCAAATCCTGTCGATTCACTTTTTCTTTAATATTTGAATAAATTATTGATCAATTCGCGAATATATCATGCCTGCTAAATTTAAAATCATATAGGTTTAACGCGAAGCAACTTTATAACACAATTAGTAACAGTGAGATGAGTATTTGCGGCAGCTATTTTAAACGTTATTTTCGGTATAGTTATGCTATTTTCAATATCAAAGTGTCGAAGTGACAATAACTAGTTATACGTTAAGATTTATTAAAATATTGCTCAAAAAAATAGTAAAGGTTACGCCATATTTAGGAAACAATATATTTTAAGAGTTTTTAGACATTCTATATAAAAGAACATGAATAAAAATACAACAAGAACAGGTCAACTCATATCCATTCAGGATTCGCTGGTAAAAGCACGATTTTACGGAAATGTGATAATGGGTGAAACTGCCAATGTTATAGTAGATGGTAAGTCGTTGCAAGCCGAAGTTTTACAAATTAATCCGGATCCGAAAAATGCGGACGCCGGTATTGTAGAAATGCAGGTTTTTGAAGATTTAACCGGTGCTCAGATTGGCGATCAGGTGGAATTTACAGGAAAATCTTTATCCGTACTTCTTGGTCCCGGACTTTTAACCAGTATTTGGGACGGACTTCAAAATCCTTTGTACAAACTGGGTGAGCAAGATCCGTATTTGGTGCCCGGCATGAAAGCTCCGGCGCTTGATGAAGAAAAGTTATGGGAGTTTACCCCATCGGTTGCCATTGGAGACAAGGTTAAAGGTGGCGATTCCATTGGTACAGTTCCAGAAGGGCGATTGACACAGAGTATCCTGGTTCCTTTCAATTTCGGCAAATGTACTGTTGAAAGCATTATAGAGAAAAGCGAAGTAAATATTACGGAAACAGTTGCTGTTATTATTGACAGTCATGAAGTAAAACATGAGTTAAAACTGGCATTCCGTTGGGCGGTAAAATCACCAATTCCGTTTAAAGAGCGCGCAATTCCAAGTAAAACAATCTCAACCGGAGTACGTGTTATCGATTTACTGGCACCGGTTAGTTATGGTGGTACTGTTGGAAATCCGGGCCCATTTGGTGCAGGAAAAACCGTATTACAACATGCCTTGTGTAAATATGCACTTGCCGATATCATAATTATGGCAGCTTGTGGCGAACGTGCCGGTGAGGCTGTTGAGGTGTTTAAAGATTTTGCTGAATTGGAAGATCCGTCAACCGGCGACTCGCTGATGAACAGGATGTGTATTTTTGGTAATACCAGTTCGATGCCTGTTGCGGCGCGTGAGGCCAGTGTATTTATCGCATTAACTGTTGGTGAATATTATCGCTACCAGGGTTACAATGTGGTGCTTTTGGCCGATTCTACTTCACGTTGGGCGCAAGCACTTCGCGAACGAAGTGGACGCCAGGGAGACATTCCCGGACCGGAGGCCTTCCCTATGGATATTCCGGATCAGATTAAAGGGATGTATCAGCGTGCCGGTGCCGATCAGGGAACAGGAGGTTCGCTAACTTTTATCGGAACAGTATCGCCTGCTGGTGGTAACTTCCAGGAGCCGGTAACTCAAGCAACAATGGATGCAACCGGCGGTTTCTGGGGATTATCGCAAGACCGTGCCGATGCAAAAAAATATCCGGCAATCGATCCGCTGGCTTACACATCTTCGGTATACGACAGTTTTATTTCGTGGAACGACCGCAATAAAATGTTGCAAACGCTTTACGAAGCAAATGGTATCGATCAAACTATCAGTACTATCGGTTTGAAAAAAGTTCCGGTAGAAAAATATGTGCTTTTTCAAAAAGGACTTACTATCGATTTCTGTGTATTGCAACAAAACGCATTTCACAAAGTTGATGCATGTACACGTCCTGAACGCCTTATCGTAATTAACGAGGCCGTTCAAAAGCTTATCGATAGCACCATCAATTTTGTGCAGGATGATAAAGAGGATGAAGAAGTAAAAGAGATGGTAAAAGCAAAATTTGATGAATTGCGCCAGTGGTGGAAAGACTGGAATGCCACAGCTGAAAGCATCGATGAAATGGCCGTTCTTCCACAGAAAATCGAACAATTTATTTTACAAGAAGAGTACACACTATGATACGAAAAGAAATAAATAGAATAAGCGAAGTTGGTAAAGCGCTGATTTCGGTTGAAGGAAATCCGGGAGTGGCACTCAACCACGTGGTTGAACTGCTGGAAGCCAAAACCAACCAAAGTCTGTCGTTTGCCAAAGCGATTAATATTACCGAAGACTCAACGCGTTTCCAGGTGTTCAACGGAACACAGGGATTGAGCACTCAAACCAAAATACGCATGCACGAGGTTCCGCTAACTGCTGGTTTCTCGTACAATATGCTTGGTCGTAGTTTCGATGGTATTGGCGATGTTGCCGACGGTGGTCCTGAAATTATTTTCGACAAACATGTTTCAACACGATTAGATACCTTAAATCCAACGGTTCGTTTGGTTCCCAAGCAACCGCTATGGACTGGTATCCCGATGATCGATGTGTTTAACACGCTTGTAAAATCGCAAAAGATTCCAATTTTCGCCGGTCCTACCGAACCATACAACCGTTTGCTTTCGCAGATTGCACAGGGAGCACAGGCCGATGTAATTATTTTTGCCGGTATCGGTTTGAAATTCGATGAGTACCACTATTTCAAAGAGCAGTTGTCGCAATCGGGAAATATCGATAAAACGATCATGTTCACTCACCTTGCAGGTGACTCGCAGATTAAAGGCCTAATGTTACCCGATGTGGCATTAAGTGTTTCTCGCGAATTTGCCGATCAGGGAAAAGATGTTTTGGTGCTGCTTACCGACATGACCAACTGGTCGAATATTTTGCGTAACGTGGCTAACTACCAGGATCAGATTCCTTCGTTACAGGGATATCCCGGTTCGTTGTACTCTGAGCTGGCAAAACGTTACGAAGTTGCTGCCGACATTGAAGGCGCAGGATCGATCACCATTATCGGTGCAACAACGCTTGAATCGCTTGAAGATCCGGTTCCTGATAATACAGGATACATTACAGAGGGACAGTTCTTCCTTGACAATGGCAAGCTGAAACTGGCGCGTTCGCTGTCGCGTTTAAAGCAGCAGGTGAACGACACTACCCGAAACGACCACCGCCCTATTATGACCGTTATGGCATCCTTGCTTGCCGACGCTGAGAAAGCATACGAAGCTGCTGAAGTTGGTGCCGCAAACGATACATTCTCGCAAAAATTACTGCGTTACCGCGAAGATTTTATTGCAAATATGGAAGAGCCATTTGGCGAACCAATTGAGCTGGAAGCCGCATTAGACAAATGCTGGGATATTTTGAAACGACATTTTGAACCAACCGAAACCGGGTTGAGTAAAAAATTGATCGAGCAATATTGGAATTAACCACTAATCAGAAAAGAAATGACAAAAAATAAAGAAAACCTGGAAGGAATTGTTTCCAAACTTAAGGAGCAGGGAATAAATGCCGGCGAAGCGGAAAAGCAACGTATAATTGAAAACGCAAAACAGGAGGCTGACAAACTGATTGCCGAAGCAAAAGCTACCAGCAAAAAGATTGTTGAAGAAGCAGAAACTAAAGCTTCTCAAACCGAAAAAAATGCGGAAAAAGCAATTGCACAGGCTTCGCGCGATATGGTTGAAGCCACAAAAATTGCGCTGCTAAATCACATGAAACAGGTATTTGGCAAAGAGTGTAAAACTTTATTCCGCCAGGAAGAATACCTGAAAGAACTGCTTAAAGTGGTTATCGATTCTATTTCAGGGAAAAAATCTATTAAAGTACCGCCGGAGTTACATCAGGAAATGGAAGCCTTTTTGTTAAAAGAAGCGCTCCAGGAAGAGGTAACTTTACAACCACTTTCGGCAAGTAAGGCCAAAATAAAAGTAAAATCAACCGACAAAGACGGAATCAGTTTCGTGGTAAGCTCAAAAGAAATTGAGAGTGGCCTGTTTTCGTTATTGAACAAGGATTTGGTTGATCGAATCACTAAAACTCAGGAGGATTAAATATGTCAAACATGGTTTATCTTATGACCAGTTTGCCATCGTTGTCCTTTGATCAGGCACCACCGATTTCAATTAATGAATTTAACGATGAAGCAAAAAAACAGTTGTCTTCCCGACACTTCAAACTGCTGCAATCGACTGATATTCAAAAGTTGGAAACCAATGTTGGTGTAAAAAGTATTTCCTCGTTATTAAAAGATATTAAAGAAGATCTTTCAGAAGTTCGAAAAGCCAAAGTACAAAACCGTCAGGCAAAAACTGAACGGTTACCAAACGCTGCTCTTCGCGGAAATCCCTTGGAGCGTGAATTAAATATTATGCGTTGGCAGTGGCAGGAACTACAAGATATTGAGGCCGGTAAAACATTTTCATTAACCGAAGTTTTGGTGTATAAACTGAAACTGCAGCTGGTAACCCGGGCCTTTTCGTTCGACGAAAAGCAAGGTGCTAAAGTGCTGGCATCGGTTGTAAATCCCGGTAAAAACAAGGAGGACAAATAATGGCAGGTATAAAAATAAAATATACAAAAACCGAACGGGCCCGTCAGAAGAAAATTCTGAAGGTTTCGGAAAGGATGCTGCCGTTGTTTGAAGCGATGGAAAAATCGTTGATGGCAACCATTAATACCATCGCTGAACGGATTGAGCAAATTCGCGAAGAAATTGAAAAGAACCGCATAGCTGCAGAGCCTTGGACAGCCGTAATGAGCGATTCGTTGGTAAACATCGATGAATTTATCTCGGTGAATAAAATCATTACCAAAACCATTGATGTGGCCGGTGTTCGTGTTCAGCAATACGTAAAAGTTGATTTTAACGTTATGCCGATTAACGAAGACACGCCCTTGTGGGTGGACGACGCAATCGAGCTGATGCAGGAACAACTGCAATTGCTGGCCGAAATCGAATGTCTGAAAGAGCAAATCGAACTTTTAGAGGAAGAATTGCTGGATGTGCGTGCACGGGTAAAACTGTTTGAAAATCGCCGTATTCCGAATGCAAAACTGGCCATTCGTAAGATTGGGCAAAAGTTGCAGGACGACGAACGATTGACAATTGCAACGGCAAAAGTGGTAAAAACAAGCAAACTATTGGAGGGCAAACTATGATAGCAGAAATGAAAAAATTAATGCTGTTTATGCCCGACTCTGCTGTTGATATCGATGCGGAGCTTACCGCGCTTGGACAACTTGGAGTATTACACATTGCTCCCTTACAGGCGGCTAAACACGAATCGATTGAACGGGTTGATGCACGTATAAAACAGCTTCAACAGGCTATTTCAGTTCTTAATCGTTACGATGACGAGCAACTGTCTGATACCGGGAATGAAGAAATTACCGATTATTCGCAACTGGAAAGAGGCGCGGTTTTCCTCATGGAAACAGTATTGGATGCTGAACACCATCGTCAGGAACTGGAAAATATTAAGCTCAATTTAGCCGGCGAAATTGCCTGGTTTGAGAATTGGGGAAATATTACGCTAAAAGATATAAAAGACCTTAACAACAAGGGAATATGGATAAAACCATACCTGCTTGATGAAAGGGAATTTAAGAAAGTATCCGATCGTGAAGACATTAAGGTTGTTGGCAAATTAAACGATCTAACTCAGGTTATTTTGCTCGCCAAAGATGCTGACGAAGAACTTCCGGGTATGGAGGAAACGCCTTTTCCTCAGAATGAGTTGGAGAACGCAAGTGAGCTATTAAACGCCACCAACAACGATCTGGAAACTAATCGGAAGTTTTTACTTCAGTTACACGCACAGAAAGCCGTGTTGGAAGACGGATTAAAAGAACGCCTGCGTCGTTACGATGTACGGAATGTACAATTTGGTGGTTTGGCAGTGGATAAACATGTTCGTTTTTGGAAAGGTTTTATTCCATTGGAACACGTTGATGAATTTATTGAAACCGCCGAAGAACGCCACTGGGGCTACATAATTGAAGATCCTCTGCCCGAAGAAATGGAAGAGGTCCCTACCCTTGTAAAAACGCCAAAATGGGCACAACGAATCCAACCGGTAATGGATTTTATGGGTCTGGTTCCGGGTTACAAGGAAATGGATGTTTCTCGGGTATTTATGGTATTCTTTACCTTTTTTACCGGAATTCTTGTGGGCGATGCCGGCTACGGACTGGTGTTCTTACTGATTACCTTTTTGGTTCACCGGAAGAAAAAGTTTGCCAGACAAATTGAGTTTGGTTTGATATATACACTTTCGGTGTCGATTATGTTTTGGGGTGTGCTAACAGGAACCTATTTTGGATCGGAAGCAATTGCAGAACTACCGGTACTACGCAGCTTAAAAATTGAAGCACTGGCCAGTTTTGGTGGCGACAGTCTGATTATTCAAAAACTCATGTTTTTGATTGGAGCAGTTCACCTCACCGTTGGGCATTTACAAGTGGCGTGGAAATTTAACAACAGTGTTAGAGCCATTGCGCAATTTGGCTGGATAGCAATAATTTGGGGCTTATTCCTGATTGTAAACCAAATGGTTTTAGGAATTGAAGCACCGGCGTTTATGGTTTGGTTATTTGTTGGAGGAGCACTGCTGGTGGCCTTGTTCTCGAAACCGGGTCCGAACTTGTTTAAAGGAATGATTTCTTCCATTGGTAATTTGCCGCTAAGTATAATAAACGGTTTTTCCGACATTATTTCGTATATCCGGCTTTATGCGGTTGGTTTGTCAACTGTATTAATGGCCGCAAGTTTTAACCAAATGGCGATTGGAGACGGTATTACCACAGTGTTTTCCGGAATCGGTGCTGTGCTAGTTTTAATACTCGGACACGGATTAAATATGATTCTGGCAGCTATGGCAGTACTGGTTCACGGAGTACGATTAAACATGCTGGAATACGCCGGTCATGCAGAAGTTGAATTTTCTGGAAATGAATATAAACCCTTCAATTTGAAGGACAACAAACAATAAAAATTTTTAAAATAGTATAACAATGACTTTAACAACAATTTTAGCAACAACAGTTACAGGCTTTGGCGGTCACGCCATTGCACTGGGAATAGCAGGTGTAGGTTCGGCAATCGGAACCGGTATTGCAGGAATGGGAGCTTTAGGACTTTGGAAACAATCAATCAGAGACAAGAAAAAACTTCCTTCGCTGGCGTTGGCAATGGTAGGTATGCCATTGAGCCAGGTAATTTATGGTATGATCTTTATGAATTCGATGATTGGCGCTAATCTTAGTCCCGACAGTTATACCAACCAGATGATCTGGGCATTTTTTGTAGGTATCGCCATTGCAGCCTCGGCAATTATGCAGGGTAAAGTTGGTGCCGCTGCTTGTGCTAACCTCGCTGTTGATGATAAACAAGGGGCTGGTATGTACATCGGTGCGATGGGTATTATCGAAACGGTTGCACTTCTTGCCATGGTATTTGGTATGGGAGGAATTCCGGGCGCTTAATACGCAAAAATTGAATAGAAAAATATTGCCCTCGCTGATTTCAGCGGGGGTTTTTTATTTAATATGTAAATCGATTTGAATATCTTTATCTAAGAAATTACTGAATTTTCCAGATGAGTTTAAAGATATTATTTCGCGGTAGAGTTTTATTAGCAATCATTATTTTCACTACAATTACCTGTACAGGAATTATTTACACCTCCATAAAAAGTTTACGGCTCGATCGCGAACACCTTTCACTACTCGAACTCTCGAAAAACATTGACCTCGAAATCTCCCACAGCCGGATATTTCTGGATGATTACTTTTTGTTAAACGAATCGCCTAAAAAAGCAGCTGTTTTAAGTTGCTTTTCAAACGCCGGCAAATACACGACTTCGCTTAACTCCCTTATTGCCGAAAAATATAAAGGAAACAACGAGACTGATCTTCAATCTTCACTTGAAGCAGTTATTGCAACTGTTGAACAGTTACAGAATAGAGTATCAACTTTCCTTGTAAACAACCCGGAAAGTTTTGACACGGCAGTTTTAACCGATTATCGTAATTTTCAGCTTGCTTATCAGGAGTTGGACAATAAACTTGAACAGTATATTCAAGACGAAAATAGCCAATTCAAACAAAGCGTGTTTACGCTCGTTCTGCTCACCTTTTTTCTGCTTCTTTTATGTATATTTTTAATTCAGCGGATCATCAATTCGTACAATACAATCGAGAAACAGCAGGCGCTTAGAGCACTTGAAGTTGAATTTAAAGAACGTAAAAGAATTGCGGCCGATCTGCACGATGGCCTGGGATCAATTCTCTCGAGTATTGCTCTTTTTATAAAATTAATAGAGAAAGACTGCTCGAACAATGCTGAAAATAAAAGTTTGATTCAGGTTAAAGAGCTCTCGGGAATCGCATTAGAAAACCTCGAGGCTACCATAAATAACCTCAATCCATCAATCCTGAATAAGTACGGGCTAATAAAGTCGTTAGAGATATTATGCGATAAAATAAACGATATTGGGGAAGTTACCTGCTCCGTTAACTCTGCGGATTCAGAAATAAAGTTAGACCCGAATATGGAGTTGAACATGTACCGCATTTGTAACGAGCTAATAAATAACACGCTTAAACACGCCGGGGCATCGATATTATCCATCGACATACAACAAATTAAAAAGACAGTGGTTATCTTGTATCGCGACAACGGAAAAGGATTTAATCCGGATCTCATTCCAACTTTTGATGAAGAAAAAATGGGATTACGAAATATTATCAAGCGAATTGAATCGTTCGGGGGTAAATACGCGATTAACAGCGGCGAAGGAAAAGGAGTGGAAATAATGCTAAGTATCAATTTATAACGTACATGGAAAAAACATCGATTATAATAGTTGACGACCACAAAATTTTCAGAGATGGTTTGATTTTGTTACTAAGCAATTTCGATTTTGTATCGGTTATCGGACAGGCAGCAAATGGCGAAGAGTTTCTGGAACTTATCGAGAATGTGCAACCGGATATCGTTCTGATGGACATTAATATGCCCAAAATGAACGGCATTGAAGCCACCAAACAGGCACTAAAAAAATATCCCGATTTAAAAGTTATTGCCCTAACCTCATTTGCCGACGATGAATACATAGAGCAAATGATATCCTCCGGAGTAGAAGGCTATATGCTTAAACGTTCTGATATTGAGGATTTTGAAACGGCAATAAAAAAAGTGGCCGAAGGTGGTAGTTACTTTTCTTCGGAAATAATAAAAGTTATTTCACGCAATTTGTATAAAGACAAAGAGCGCAAATCGGGCGAGCAAATACTTGCAAATTTCACTACACGCGAAAAAGAAATTTTAAACCTTATTTGTGAAGGATTAAATAACGAGCAAATTGCCGAATTAATTCATTTGAGCCCAAAAACAGTGGAGAAACATAAAAGTAATCTCTTCCAGAAAACAGAGACTTTTAACACTGTTAACCTGGTTATTTATGCGTTCAAAAATCAATTAACCCGATTTAATTAACCGGCTAAAACAATACAGTTTATTGTCTGGCACCGGGACCTCCGCCTCTTCTGGAGCGTCTTTCTTCCATTATTTTTTGGTACTTCTCAAACTGTTCATCGGTCAGGATCTTTTTGATCTCCTTCTCCTGATCTGCACGCATTGCCGTCATCTTTTCCCGCATTTTACTACGGTCTTCTTCCCCACTCATTTCCTGGCGTGCAGCACCCATTTCTTTGTAAGAAGCAAGCAGAACCTTTTCCATTTTTTCAGCCTGAGTGTCGTTGAGTTTCAGGTCGGTTTTAAATTGTTCTGTTTGTCTTTTTGCCATGGTTTCAGGGTCAAACTGGCGTTGTCCTCCCCTGTTCTGTGCCATCGTCATTGTTGTTCCAAGCAGAACAACTACGAATAAAAATACTAGTCTTTTCATGCTATCTGTTTTAATTGTGAAATCAGCAGATTAGACTGCATGTCAGACGATTAGTTTAATTCGCAGAGTTGTTGTTTAGATTTCAAAAGTTAGGTTCAGTCCTAAAATATCCGAGGTAAGCCAATGGCTTAGAATCTCTTGTTTTTGAAGTGCGTAGTAAATTTTTATTTCCACATGCTCTTTTTCAAATGCAGTAAGTCCCGAATATAAACGCGCCAGGTGTGTTCCTGCACCATTTAGTTTTAAAAACGATTCTTCCTGAAGATAAAACTGCATTCCCCAGTCGGTAATTGCAGGAAACTTCATACGTAACGATTGCCTGTATCTGAAATAGTTTTTAAGTGTTTTATAAGTACGGTATTCAAAGCGGTTATAAAAATCAAATTCAATTTTACCGACATCCTTTCCGAAGTTTACAAAAGCCATAGGTCTGTTTTCCTGCAGCCATTCGCCAATCTGCAGATTGGTGCTGCTGACGCGAAAACCGGCTCCATATTCCAACCAGTTTAAAACCTGATGGCCAATATAAATCTCGCCATATTTTAAATCGAGAATTGAACGTTTTGGTGAGTAGTGCATTTTTTCTGCAACATCTATACTTATATTCTTCCAGGGAGTAGCTGAAAGCTGATTTTTATTCCAGAGTTCAAACTGGCGCTCCTGTGCAAAACTATTGAGGCTTAAAAGGATAAATAATAGTACGTATAATTTTTGCATGGCTGCAAAAATAGAAAAACAAAATATTATGCTTTATTAAATACTCATTAAAATATCAACCTTCAGTTCATTACTCAAAAATATCAATTCACGATTTAGATTTCTCATCTCAGTTAATCCGTTCAAAAAGAATAATAAAGAACTTTGTACATTTGGAACAAAATCGTCGAATAAAACATAGTGTGATGAGCGGAAATTCGAAACAACAAATAATAGTGGCAGCTGGAATAACTTTTGAACGTTATGGATTTAAAAAAACAACCATGGACGATATTGCATACGCTGCCGGAAAAGGTAAAAGCTCGCTCTATTACTACTTTAAAAATAAAGAAGAAGTATTTGAGGCTGTTGTTGCTTACGAAGCTGAAAACCTTGTTAACGAAATAAATACGGCTATTTCCGGCTCATCATCAGCGGTTGAGAAGCTAAAAAGCTACATGAGTGTGCGGATGAAACGTTTTGTAAAACGTGGTAACCTGGCCACCGCGTTAAACGACAATTTTTTAGCGACTTTCTCTTTTATCGAGAAGATCAGAGATAATTACCGCGGTTTTGAAATTGAACTGATTGCAGGAATTATTAATGAAGGAATTGAGAAAAAGGAATTTAAAGCTGTTAATGCTGCTTTTACTGCAGAACTTATTCTCACGGGAATGATTGGATTTGAAGTTCCATTATTAACGAAATCGACCACGTTTGAAGAATCAGTTGCTAAAATCAACAGCGGAATAGAAATGTTCTTTTACGGTATTTGTACCTAAATTTTTTTTGCTCTCTTTTTCGAATATTTTAGAATATAGTTCAAATAATACAAAGTTGTAAAACATAGAAAACAGAATTAAAATGAATCAGAAAACAATTTTTTCAGGAAAAAGACTCTACGCAATATTGCTTGCAGGAGTGTTAACAATGGGCCTGTCTTTAGCTTCAGAAGCCCAAGTTAGTTATGGTTTTAAATTGGGTGCAGGCGCTGCTTGCCAATCCGATCTACTTCAAATTGCCAACAATTGCGATGTGCGTTTTAGCCCGTCCGTAGGTTTTATTACAAAGTATCAGCTTACTGAAGGTTTTGCGCTAAAAAGTGGCCTGGAGTACCAGCAAAAAGGACGAAGTTTTACGGAAAACAATGTAGATGTTACGAATAAACTTCAGTATTTGACACTGCCCGTAAAAGCTGAATTTTCGGCAGGAGAAAAGGCCGGGTTTAAAAAGGGACAACGATTATACTTTGCTGCCGGCCCGTATTTGAGTTACATGCTCGATGCTGAAGGAAAACTTGATGGGGTTGCATTTAATCTGAACAGCGACACCAAAGATTTTGATGCAGGTATCGGGCTGGAATTGGGAATGGAGTTCCCGGTATTTAACCAAAAAGCCTTACAAGTTGGTTTAAACTACGATATGGGATTGGTTGAAGTTTACAAGACGGAAGCCGACCTGCACAACAAAATGGCCTCAATAAGCCTCGGATTGCTGTTTTAAAAGGTTATAACAGAAAACAATTACACAACATCAGCGCACAAAAAAGCCGGTTAAGAAATTTCTTAACCGGCTTTGCTTTATACGAATCGTATATTATTTTCTTTTTGGAGTTTGAACTCCGCGTTGTTTCGCCATTTCTTCCAAACGTTTCTGGAAATTCGACTGCTTTTTAGCCGGTTTCTTTTTGTTGGCTTGCAGTTGTGCCCTGATTTTCTCATCATCAACAAACGAGCGGATCAGGTAAGTCTGACCAATTGTAATAAGGTTGGCAAGGAAATAGTAATAACTTAATCCTGAAGGATAACTGTTTAACAGGAAGAAGAACATTACCGGCATCATGTACATCATCGTTTTCATTCCCGGCATTCCCTGGCTTGAAGTAGCCGATTGGCTTAGCTTTGTAGAAATGATTGTCGTGATGGTCATTAAAATGGTAAATAAACTCAGGTGATTACCCATAAAGTTTCCAATAATTGGAATCGTGAAATCCCAACTAAGAATCGAATCATAGGTCGATAAGTCATTTGCCCACAAGAAACTTTCACCCCTTAACTCAATTGAGGTTGGGAAGAAAAAGAACATTGCAAACAAAATCGGCATCTGTAATACCATTGGCAAACAACCTCCCATCGGATTAACACCCGCTTTTCGGTACAAGGCCATTGTTGCCTGTTGTTTTTCCATGGCTTTTTCCTGCCCCGGAAACTTCGCATTAATTTCATCAACTTCAGGCTTTAATGCACGCATTTTTGCCTGCGACATGTATGATTTGTAGGTAAACGGGAACAGTACCACTTTAATCATCACTGTAAGCAACAGGATGATGATTCCAAAGTTGTCGATTGAGCGGCGTAACCAGTTAAATACCGGAATAATTACGTAACGGTTAACCGGACGCACGATGGCATAACCCAGGTCGATTTGGCGCTCCATATCAAGCCCGTATTGTTTTAGGGTTTGATAGTGGTTAGGACCAAAATAGAACTGCATGCCAATATTTTCGTTTTGAGTTCCGTTAAAAGGAACTGCAATATCAGCTCTGAAATTCCCTAAATAATTTTGATTGTCTTCATAATCGTATTTCTCCTGACGCACCTGCGCATTTGGAAAAGCTTCGTCGCTGATTATTGTCGAGTTAAAGAATAACTGCTTAAAACCGATCCATTTAATACTGGTTGGCAGGTTTTCCTCGTCCGATTTGTTTTTATCCAGGTTATCAACTTCGTCCTCATTAAACTTATAGGTCATATAAGTGTAGCGGTCTTCACCAAAACGCGAATAGTGCTCCTGACGCGGAACATCGAATGCCCAGCTAAAGTTCAGGTACGATTGATTTCGTGAAATGTAGCTATCCATTCCCTGCATATTCACATCAAAATCAACCATAAACGAGTTGTAGCTCAGCGTATAAACGTATTCAATAAAATTACCCGGTGCTACTTCTAAACGAAACGAAACTGTTTCTTTTCCACCTGGGTTTTGCTTATTAAATTTAATTTTTCCTTCGTCGCCTTTCTCAACTTCCGGACCGTTAACAACAACATTTTTGGCACCACCAACCTGCTCAAAATACAGATTATCAGTAGTAATGCTTCTGTTTTGGGCAAAGAAATTCAGACCAAACATCGTTTCCTGTCCATCAAAAAGAATTAACGGGCGCTCGTCGTATGTTTTATAATCTTTCAACTCAACCGAGTAAATACGTCCCCCCTTGTTCGAGAAAGTAATTTTCACCTGGTTGTTTTCGAGGGTGGTAAACTCTTCGGTACCAACAGAGGCAGTACCAAAAGCTCCCAGTTCCTCAACTTTTTGTTGCATTATTTGGTTTTGAACTGCAGTGTCGGCTTCCATTGCCGCATTTTGCAATTCTTGCTGTTCCTGCATTTTCTGCAGCTCCAGCGCTTGTTGTGCTTCTACTTGTGCTATGGAATCGCGTCGTTGCCTTGCAGCTTCAACTTCTTCTTTCGATGGCTGGTTGATTAATGAAAATACAACCAGAATCACAAAGATTAAAACGATTCCAATAATCGACTTTTTATCCATTTTTTATTTTTCAGGTAATGAGTTCTTAATAAAATCAATAAACAACGGATGGGGATTTAATACCGTACTTCTGTATTCCGGGTGGAATTGAACACCCACAAACCACTTGTGTTCAGGTATTTCAACAATTTCAACCAGGTCGGTATCAGGATTTATACCTGTTGGTACCATTCCGGCGTCGATATACTGCTGACGGTATGTTTCGTTAAATTCGTAACGATGACGGTGTCTTTCGTGAACCGTTAATTTATTGTATGCTTTGCTTACGTTTGAATTCTCATCGATAATACGACATTCGTAAGCTCCTAAACGCATTGTTCCACCGTAATTAGTAATGCCTTTTTGTTGTTCCATAAGGTCGATTACCGGATGTGGAGTTTTTGGATTCATTTCTGATGAGTCTGCATTTTCCAGATTAATTACATTTCGCGCAAACTCAATAACAGCAACCTGCATTCCCAAACAAATACCGAGGAAAGTAATGTTGTTTTCGCGGGCATATTGTGCTGCCAGAATTTTTCCTTTCATACCACGATGACCAAATCCCGGAGCAACGATAATACCGTTCATGTCTTTCAACTGTTCGTCAATATTCTCAGCATTCAACTCTTCAGAGTGAATCCAGTTAATATTTACCTTACAACGGTTTTCAGCTCCGGCGTGTACCAAAGCTTCAGCAATCGATTTATAAGCGTCGTGTAGTTCTACGTATTTACCAACCAAACCAATTTCAACGGTTTGTGTTGGGTTTTTATGACGTGCAAGGAAATCATTCCAGGCCGAAAGATCAATTTCTTCGTTAATGGTTAAACCAAGCTTTTTCAATACCGTGATATCAAGCTTTTCTTCCAACATCTTTAACGGAACATCGTAAATTGTTGGCACATTAACCGACTGAATTACAGATTCTAATCCAACATTACAGAACAGCGCAACTTTTTGGCGAACAGATAATTCAATATCATGTTCGGTGCGAAGTACCAGAATATCAGGCTGAACTCCGGTTTCCAATAACATTTTAACCGAGTGCTGTGTTGGCTTTGTTTTTAATTCGCCTGTTGCCGACAGGTAAGGAACCAGCGTTAAGTGAATAACCATAGCGCGGCTTCCCAATTCCCATTTTAACTGACGAACTGCTTCAATATAAGGTAACGATTCAATGTCGCCTACCGTACCGCCAATCTCGGTGATCACGATATCGTATTTACCTTTTGAACCAAGAATTTTAATTCTTCGTTTTATTTCGTCGGTAATGTGTGGAATAATCTGAACGGTCTTTCCAAGGTAGTCACCCCGGCGTTCTTTATCGATAACCGATTGGTAAATTCTTCCGGTTGTTACGTTGTTAGCCTGCGAAGTTGCAGTATTTAAGAAACGCTCGTAATGTCCCAGATCGAGGTCGGTTTCGGCTCCGTCTTCGGTAACAAAACACTCTCCGTGTTCATACGGATTTAGCGTTCCCGGATCAACGTTAATATACGGATCCAACTTTTGTATGGTAACATTGTAACCACGAGATTGTAGCAACTTGGCTAGCGACGAGGCTAAAATACCTTTTCCCAACGACGAAGTAACTCCACCGGTAACAAATATGTATCTAGTTTCAGGCACGGTAAATTTATTTATAATTCGAAGCCACAAAATTAATCAATTAATACGAACCGTAAACTAATGAACCGGCAATTTAACCGATATAGCAAATAGTTAATAACAATGAGCTATTAAAAACTGCCTTCTGTTTAACAATAATTAAATCGTTTTCCTGAGCTTATTTCAATCTTCCTGATCAGTTAATCGAAATATCAAAAAATATCAGGAGTATAAAAACTTAAACTTTTCGTTTACAAAAATGAATACATTTGTAAAATCCACATATTCACATTTGTATTGCGCGATAATATTTAGACTTGTCTATCACAGCGGAAAGCCAGTAATACAGGAGTATCGACCGATATACATTTGTATACAATACGCAAAAAGGCCATTGGTCAACACCAACGGCCTTATGCAAATAGAAAAACCTTATAGCAAGAGTTTTTCTCTAAACGTTAATTTCTATTTAAACTCTTTTTTGAGTTGTTCTACCCAGTCTTCTACCCGTTGTTTGGTTTTACGGGCCTGGTTTTCCTGATCAATCGGCAATCCTATAAATTTATCACCTCGTTGTGCGCGCGATGCTTCAAAAGTATAGCCCTCAACCGAGGTTTCTCCAACTATGGTTGCTCCACACTCTTCAAGTATTTCTGCCAATAAACCTATGGCATCGCAAAAATTCTCGGTATATCCTTTCTGGTCGCCTAATCCGAAAATGGCAAACTTCTTCTTTTTAAGATCCATTTCTTCCAGGTCAGGAACAAATTCATCCCAATAGTTAGGTAATTCGCCGTCGAACCAGGTCGGTGCGCTAAGAATAAAATTGTCATATTTCGTCAACACATCTTTGCTTAGCTCTTCTGCATTAACTGCTTCAATCTCTTTCTCGCCAAATGCAGCAGTTACTTTTTCTGCTACCTTTTTCGATTTTTGAGTATTGTAACTGTATATAATTGCGGTTTTACTCATTTTTCCGATTTTTAGTATTCAATTAATTCTTTTGCTGCTGTGTAAATACGCTCTGTATTTGGTAAGATCGCTTTCTCCAAAATACGGTTAAAACCAACCGGAGTAAACGGCGAACCTACACGTTTGATAGGTGCATCAAGGTATTCAAAACCTTTTTCGTTGATGAGCGCACTTAACTCGCCACCAAAACCACCAAACACTTTGTCTTCGTGAACAACCAATACTTTGTTGGTTTTCTTGATCGAGTTCAAAATGGTTTCTTCATCAAGTGGAACCAATGAACGCAAATCGATAACTTCAACATTAGCCACACCTTCTTCTGCCAGTTTATTAGCAGCGTCGAGACTTAAGTGAGTAGTGTTTCCATAAGTAAGAATGGTTAGGTCGCTACCTTCTCTGCGAACTCTTGCTTTTCCAAACGGAACTTCAAAGTCGTCAGGAACAACAGTTGCAGCTTTTGGATCCTGGTAAAGTGCCTTTGGTTCCATAAACATGGTTAAACCTTCTGATCGCATCGATGTACGCAATAAACCTGCAGCATCATCAGCAAAAGACGGATAAACAATACGCACTCCCGGAATCGCAGCAAGCGAACCTTCAATATTTTGCGAATGGTACATTCCACCACCGATATACCCACCTGACGCAAGGCGAATGGTGATATTCGGAGAGAATTTACCGTTCGATCGCCACAGGTCGTGACTGGTATCAACATACTGTTCCATTGCCGGCCAGAAATAGTCGGCAAACTCAGCACCTTCAACTACCACACGAATTTTTTTATCGTAGCGCGACATACCGTTGGCTGTTCCAAGAATAAAATCTTCAGCAATCGGGCCGTTAAATACGCGCTTATCGCCGAACTCAGCCTGCATACCTTTCGATACGTTGAAAATACCGCCTTTATCTTTGTTGGCCATATCCTGTCCCCAGATAAAAGTATCCGGATTCTCACGGAATTCAGCCTTTAAAGTCTCGTTAAGAGCTGTAATAAATTTCGTCTTCTCTCCTTCTTCGTTATGCAAACCCTCAGGATATTTTACAGAAACCATTGGCTCCGAAAATACGTGGTCGTAAATCGATGCAGGATCAGGATCCGGCGCAGCCATCGCCGCTTTGTGTGCTGCTTTAATCTCAGCTTTTACTTCAGCATCAATCTTTTCCAGCTCTTCTTCAGTGAAACGTTCGTAACGAAGCAACAATCTTCTGTATTTTGCCAGCGGATCGTATTCCACTACATAGTTTCTTTCCGCATCTGAACGATAAAGTAAATGATCATCAGAGTTTGAATGCGATCCCATACGCACACAGTTGGCCTGCAGCAGTACCGGTTTGCTTTCTTCGATAGCGTAACGTTTGGCTTCTGCCATTGCGTTCATCGAATCGAAAACATCTTTACCGTTACAGTGAATAATGCGCAGGTTTTTAAAACCTGTAAAGTTATTGGCCACTTTTCGTTGTGCAGTCTGGTCTTTTTTAGGTACCGAAATACCATAACCGTTATCCTGAACCACAAAAATTACAGGCAATTCTTCTTTATCAGCACCGGTAATCGCTTCGTAAACGTAACCTTCACTTACCGAAGATTCTCCCTGGCTACTGATTGAAACCGCTTTCTCGCCATAATATTTAATAGCGCGTCCGGTTCCAACAGCGTGCAAAGTATGGTTTCCTGTTGCCGACGAAACACTGTGCATGTTCCACTCAGGTTTTGCCAGGTGGTTCGACATGTGACGTCCTGCACTCGATGGGTCAGTTGCTTTCGAAATACCATTTAATATGATCTCTTCCGATGTCATTCCGCCCGCAAGAGCAGTCAACATATCGCGGTAGTACATATATAAATGGTCTTTGTTTTTTTCAAAATTTTGTCCTACAGCCAGCTGAATTCCATCATGACCGGCATAAGGAGCATGGTACGACCAACCAATGGCCTGTTTCAGGTAATTGGGTGCTTTTTCATCAATAGCACGGCCAACTTTCATTAACCGGTACCAATTCTCCAATGTCTCCTTCGGAGTGGTTTTAATTGTATATTGCTTTGGTACTTTTAAATCCTTCATAGTAAATTATATTGCGCGGTTTATATCAAATTGTTCCAGGTGATCAGCAATGCGACGCAGGAAAGCTCCTCCCAGTGCACCATCGATAATACGGTGATCGTACGATAACGACAGGTACATTTTGTGGCGGATTGCAATTACATCGCCGCTTGGTGTCTCTAAAACAGCTGGTTTCTTTTCAATAATTCCGGTTGCCAGAATAGCAACTTGCGGTTGGTTAATAATTGGTGTTCCGATAATATTTCCAAACGATCCGAAATTGGTTACAGTGAATGTTCCCCCCTGAATATCTGATGGATCAAGTTTATTGTTACGTGCTGCATCCGCCAGTCGGTTCAATTCTTTTGTAATACCAACCAGGTTACGCTGCTCTGCATTTTTAATTACAGGAACAATAAGGTTTCCATCGGGTTTGGCAACTGCAATTCCAACGTTTATATCTTTCTTCATGATGATTTTATCACCGTTAACTGAAGAGTTTACCATTGGAAATTCAGCCAATGCAGCGGCAACTGCCTCTGTAAATATTGGCATAAATGTTATTTTGTCGCCATATTTTTTCTGGAAAGCGTCTTTGTTTTTGTTTCTCCAAATTACCAGTTCGGTAACATCGGCTTCAACAACTGAAGTTACGTGTGGAGATACTTGTTTAGACATTACCATGTGATCAGCGATCAACTTTCTGATGCGATCCATTTCAACAACAGTGTCGCCTGCTCCCACTGAAACCGGAGGTGCAGCTTTTTTCTCAACAACCGGTGCTGCAGGTGCAGCTGGTGCACTTACCACTTGTTTTTGTTCCGGCTGAGCAGAAGAACCGCCTCTGTTATCCAAATAAGCCATTATGTCTTTCTTCTGAACACGGCCACCTACTCCTGAGCCTTCAATGCTTTCCAGCTCATTGAGTGAAACGTTCTCTTCTTTAGCAATGGTTTTTACCAAAGGAGAATAGAAACGGTTTGAAAGTTTTCTACTGTCATCAACCGAAGAATCGGCTGTTTCGGCCTTTACAGGTGTATCATCTGTTTTGGCAGCTTCGTCTTTGCTTGCTGTATCCGCTACAGGAGCTTCAACTTCACCATCAAGACTTACTACCGCCAGAACTTCTCCAACAGCAACAAGGCTGTCTTCCGGATAATTAATTTTTGTGATTACGCCATCTACAGGCGACGGGATCTCTGAATCTACCTTGTCGGTAGCAACTTCGAAGAGCATATCATCCTCTTCAATAGTGTCTCCCTCTTTTACGAACCATTTAGTAATGGTGCCTTCCTGGATACTTTCGCCCAGTTTAGGCATAACGATATTAAAACTTGCCATAATAAATACTTTAAATCTATGTTTTGCTATTTGCACTTATAACAACAGAACTAAAATTGAAATGTTCAGATTGCAATTTTAATTTTGTGCAAAAATAGAGTTAAAAGTATTTTAACTGCGAAAATCGGGGAAAATCGTACTAAATAGTATTTATCTCAGATAGATTTTATCGAATGACAAAAGTATTATACAGAAGTGTACTAAAACAAATGTATATTACACTTGTAAACCTCCAATTAATTCATTAACCGAATGCATGTTCTGGCGTTTTAAATAATCTTCGATGCCTTCTACAATCTTCACCGGAATCATCGGATCTTTAAATATTGCTGTGCCAACCTGCACTACTGAAGCGCCAGCCAGCATAAATTCGATGGCGTCGGCAGCATTCATTATGCCTCCAATTCCAACAACAGGAATTTTAACTGCGTTGGCAACCTGCCAAACCATACGCAAAGCAATCGGTTTAATTGCCGGTCCGGATAATCCGCCGGTTATAGTAGATAAAAGTGGTTTTCTGCTTTCTGCGTCTATCGCCATTCCCAGGAAAGTGTTTACTAACGACACTGCATCAGCGCCCTGTCCTTCCACCGCCTTAGCAATTTCAGTAATATCGGTAACATTTGGCGACAATTTCACGATCATTGTTTTATCGTAAACTTTACGCACTTCGCGAGTTACCATTTCTGCTCCAGGGCAGCTTACACCAAAGGCCATACCGCCTTCTTTAACGTTAGGACAAGAAATATTGAGCTCAATCGCATTTATTTTGTCCAGCTCATTAACTTTTTCGGTTAATGCGATGTAATCTTCAACAGTCGATCCGTTTACATTTATAATCAATTGTGTATCGTAGTCAACAATTTCAGGATAAATGTTTTCAATAAAGTAATCGATGCCTTTATTTTGTAAACCAACCGCATTTAGCATACCCGACGGCGTTTCCGCCATTCGTGGGTAGTTATTACCATCACGGTTTTTAAGTGTTGTACCTTTAAGGAAATAACCTCCAAGTAGTCCCGGTTCAAAGAATTCAGCTGTTTCGCGCGCAAATCCGCAGGTTCCCGATGCCAGTGTTACCGGATTTTTAAATTCTATATCGTGTAATTTTACTTTTAAATCTACCATTTCAAATCATTAATGTTAAACACCGGACCATCAGTACACACACATTGGTTTCCTTTGTTTGTAGGCTCAATACAACACAAACAAACACCAAATCCGCAAGCCATAAGGTTTTCGAGCGATACTTCGCAAAATACGTTGGCAGCTTTTGCCTCTTTTGCAATGGCTCGCATCATACCATCCGGACCGCAGGCGTATATTTTTGTATATCTGTTCAGATTATTAGTGAATACCGAATGTTGTGTAACAAAACCTTTATCACCAAGCGAGCCGTCTTCTGATGCATAATGTAAATTCGCATATTCTTTATAGTCATCTACATTAATGTGATCTTCTTTTGATCTCGCTCCAAGTAAAATGTCAACATTCTCTACCGGTAAACCCGATTCTTTCGCTAAGAAAAGCATTGGCGCAACCCCACTACCACCACCAATCAGTAAGATTTTATCGTTTTCCGACGGATAGGTAAAGGTTTTTCCCAATGGATACACTATACTGAGCTTACTTCCTACTTTTATCTCAGTTAACTTGCGAGATCCCCGTCCGAGTATTTTTACGATCATTGAGATTACATTCTGCTCGTAATCCACTTCAAATATCGAAAAGGGCCTACGTAGAAAAATTTCTTCCGCCTCCTTAATTTCGACATTTACAAATTGACCTGGTTTTATCTCCGGAAGTTGGGTATCCGACTGAACTTTGATAAGAAAGTTTGTAGCGTTTAGTGCACTATTTTCAATTACGTTGAATTCTTTAACAAACTTTTTTGGCATGTATTCTGATTTTGCCGCAAAGATAATAGAATAATTATTGAATTAAGCGATCTGAATTTGTACTAAAAGAAAAGACCGCTGAAAAACGGCCTTCTTATGTAATATTTAAATTAGGTAAAAAATAAGGGTCTTTATTTATATGTGTACAAATGTAACGAACTATTCTTTATTTACAAATGGAAATCGAACTTTTTTAACATTATTTCTGTTTCTTATCACTTCCCCTATAAACCAGAAAAGGCCACTATTACTAGTGGCCAAGCGACTTCTGGATTTATCAACTAAAATTGGGTTTGTAAATTTAATCTATATTGTATTAATCATCCTGTCGTATTGTTGTTTACTTTTGTTGATACAAATATGGAGACAAAAATTTACATATGCAAACTTTCAGGTGATATTTTTGTAAACTTTTTTGTATTTATTTGTATCTACTTAGAAATGTGCTGATTATATTTGTTTTATTTTGTGATATTTTTGTAAACACTACTTCGTAGTCCCTAAAAACAAAAGAGGCCTGTAAAAATACAGCCCTCTTTGTTACTCTGGTTTAACCACCGCTTGGAAGTCAAATACCTTTTTTAAAACGATTACAATTCTCTACAACATATATATACAAATGTTTTTGTTCTGTGTCATTAACGATTTTATTCTATCTGTTACTTATCAACCTTATTAGAAAAGTATTTAATAATTGATTACTTCGACCACTGTTGACGATGTATATTAATTATTAATACCGTTCAGTTAACGTTGTTTATATATGTCAAACGTACCGTCCCGGTATATAATAATCATTTTATCAACTTCTGTACTTAACACCTCTGTTGAACTTTTAATAGGATCATTAACAACATCCTTCTCCTTAGTTGTATTTTCAATTACCGGATGTTTACTAACCGCCTCCTCTACAATAGGTAGCTTTTGTTGTGGGCTGATAGTTACAGGTGCTTCACCATTAAACATATCACCCTGCCCGGTAAGTAGCCATCGGGCGTTTAAATCAGGAAACTCTACCAGCAATCTCTCGATAAAGGAAGCACCTGGTTTGTTCCTACCGTTAAGAATATGTGAGATATTAGATCGTTGCACATCAAGAACTGCAGCCAATTCACCAGCTGAGATTCCTTTTGCTTCGATAAAATTTTTAATTCGATCTTTCATTTTACAAGGTTTGTAGCAACGATACATTTGTCATGCGTCCAACAGACTTTATGTATGCTTAAGAAACAAATGTAAATATTCTTTTCGAAAATAACAACTCCTTTTTATTAATTGTAAAATCACATTTACTTGCAAACATCTCAATACGTGCCATTAATAAACTTTATATATGTATATTAAACCACTGATTAACAGTGTATATTGATATTGAGATGTGTGGTTTTACATGAATTTATCATTTTTACGATACAGCACCATTATTAAACTTCAATAGAGTTTCTTAAACAGCTAAAATATAGACAAATAAGCAAATATAACATGATTGTATATTTATACATTTGCTATTTGGCAATAAAATATTAGAATAGTAGCACTCAAAATTATTTATTTAAACAACCTCTCCTATTCGGGTTACATTTATGAAAATTCCTATCCCTCACTTTTCAATTGAGAATATAAATGTTAAAAATCGATTCACCGAATCAGGATACAATTGTAACATTGATTCAATAGAATAATGTAAATTGTAGTTATGCTCCAAAAACAACAGCTGTTACAATTGTATAGGTACAACTGTTACTAGGTCTGTATTTACAAAAGTGCATTCGGGTAATGGAATGTAAAGGTGAATATGTAGAGAAAGAAACTCCAATGCGCATTTTGTACTACAACCACTAAACGCGATTTTGAAGTTTTATAATATTATTCAGAAATCTCCCACTTTCTGTCCCATTTTCGTGTTATTGCTAAAAATGCAGAAAATATTTATGTGTAATTCCTCAGAAAAATGAAAGTAGTCGATTCTCAGAGACTTAAAACCTGACTAAAATATCTGAAAAGCGCACGTATACAAGCATTTAAAACAAAATTGCAATGATTGGATGTTCACACCAAATAGAAAAAAATTACTTAAATATTGATTTTTGAACCTTTTGACCAAAGAACTTATATTTTTTCCATTGCGGTTCTGATCAAACGTTGCCTACAATGAATTAAAATCAACGGACAGTAAAAAATCAAAACTTATATCTTCCAGTTCTTTGAGGTACGAGGTTCGCACTCCTATTTTTACCGGAGCATAGAAACGGAAGAAATTAACATCGCCTAACAACTCTACACCATACGACGATATATTCGTATTAAATTTGGCGAGCACATCTCCGCCATGATAATTTCCTTTCAAATTTGCGTAATCGGCATAAAGAGTTGCGCTGATTCTACGAATGTAAGTTATGCCTGCAATACTCAAGTCGGGATTAATAAGTGGCAATGCATAATTTAGCGACAAGCTACTCATTTCTTCCGTATCAATTTTTGTCCATCCTCGTGGAAATCGTACGGCATCTGAAAATCCAAAAAGTTTTCCTGAAGTTCTTTCCTGTATACCGCCATATAAACGTACACCGTGGTTTTTCAAAAATCCGGGAAGATAAACATTTGTTGCTGCCGCATATAAATTACCCATTTCATCAGGCTGCCAGGGCGAATGACGGATATTCCCTTCGACAACAAATCCAAAATTTGGATATATATCCTGGTGACTTTTTCGTAGCAGTTGGTAGTAGTATAATCGGTATGACAACGAATGATAGTTTCCCTCATTAAACTCATCGGGTGTGGATTTTTCCTTGCCGTAATGTGCCATTTGATAATCAACTTCGGGTTGCAAAAACCGCAAATATGCTCCGTGCGACAAATTAAACGGGAGACGCACATTCGCATTTAAACTTGTTTCATTCCATTTATAATTCTCAAGTGTGGTGTCTCTGCGAACAACCTGATCACCCTGATCACGGTATTCTTTAATCAACCAATATTGCGAAGCGCGCTTTCCGCCACTAACTTCAAAATCGAAAACCGGGAACCAACCTTTGTATGAATATTTTCCGTAAAAATGACCGGTTTTCTGGCTGGTATCCCATTTATAGCCCAAAGTGGTGAGTGCTGTACCTAATTTATTTTGCGACATCAAACTTACGCCGGGCAAAAATTCGTAAGTATCAGGATCCACAAAAACGGGGGCCCAACTGTGAAAATTGAACAAATGCCGGGGTTTGCTATACGACTGTGAAGAAAATTGTTTTGTTGTATCAACACTTGTAAAATCAACAATACCGGGCTCTTGCTGCTGCATGGAGTTTGCCAGGGGCCAGCTTGCAGGTGTAACATTGTTTATCGGGATTGTATTTTCAGGTTGGAATTCTATAATACGAAAACCATCTCCTGTGTAATCGCTAAGTGCAATTAAACCTGATTCTTGAATGGCCGGATAAGCAGCATCAAAACGAGGTTCGTAAATCTGTTTAATTTCTGAGCTGGTTAAGTCGTAAACGTAAAGTGAATTTTTACCTGAATAGCTACTGATGAAATACAACTGATCATCAAAAATCTTTAACTGTTTTATCTCACCCAATTCGGTTCCCGGAAGAATAGTCTGCTCGTTCGTTTGCAAATCAACTTTTGCAATTCGTTTTCCATTTTCGTCTAAAAACGCAAAAATTATTTCGTGGTTGTTAAGCCAAACCGGCGAGAATAAATAGTTGTTTTCCTCGGTTTGGTAGCGGTATTTCATTTTTCCGCTGGTAATATCATAAACCGTTAAATAGTTGGCATTGGTAAAATTGGTTTCAACAACTGCAACTTCTTTTAAATTAGGCGATAACACCGGGGCAAAAGCTTTAAATTCAGGAGCAACGGTGTACATTTTTTTAGTGTTCGCATTAAAGATTCTTATTCGAGAAATCCCACTGTGCGTCCAGCGAACATCCGGAACTTTCTCTGCCCAAACAATCCATTCTCCACTGAAATTTATTGATTCCTCAAATACAGATCCCGGCGTTATCAATTTCGTCTCGTCACCGGTTTGCTTGTTCATTTTCACAAAAGCAGGAACCACATCCAAACCGGTTTTGTATACAACCAGTTCATTGTCGTTAAGCCAGTTTTTGTACAAATAATTGGTGTACGTTTTATTGTCTTTCGAAAGTTGTGTTAACGGAATTTCTTCAAATTGTTTATCAGCCTTTTTCCATTCGATTGCCAGGCTGTCAAAAATCGATTCGTAAAGTTGCACTTTCCCAAAACCTGTTTCCAACTTTACAGCTTTATTAAACGGAGTAATCGAAAACGGCTTTGTCCCAACTCTTTCTAAGGCTTTTTCCCAAATATCAGTTCCGTATCGTTCTCTCGAATTTGCTACCAGATAATAGCCAAGTTGATAGTGATTGGGAACGTAATCTTTAAAAGAACCGAGGTAAGCTTTGTCGTACGAAAATATTTTATTGTCAACCAACTGCGCACGATGTTCTACCAAAAATGAAGGAAATCGTCCACGTCCAAATTTACCTAATGCCGTTTCTGTAACAACTGCATCGCCTTCAATAAACCACCACGGGAGGTAAGCTCCGAATAATAATGCGGTTCCCTGTTCGCCCAACAAAATTTTAATCAGGTCAGGAAGGTCTGCATTCAACTTATCAATTTGTACCACATGTCGAAACTCGTGCAAAGCCAGTTGCTCCAGCCAATCCTGAGGATAAATTCCCTGGTGTGGCGTAGTATAAAATTCCGATCGTTTTGGAGCATAGGCCACCAGACCGTTTGAATGAACTGTTTGCGTATGCAGAATAACCGAAATTTTCTTTGGCTTATGATTTAAAGTATAACTTCCAAAATCGTAAACCAACTCCAATTTTTGGGCTAAAACCTGCGCCTGATCTTCGTAATAATCAGGGTAAATCAGTTGGAAATTTGTAGTATTTATCTGTCTCCATTTCAGAGAAGCCGGATCCTGACCGGTTTCGAAATACTGAGCGCGAACAACAATTGTTGCCAATAGAAGGAGCAATAGAAATATATTCTTCATTTTAAGCTAAAAAAATGAATTGCCAAAATACACAAACGAAATTATATAAAAACAAAAAGCCCGGAAAAATCCGGGCCTTATGTTTGAACATGTTTTGTTTTTTATTCTTCTACTTCGTTAACTCCTAAAATTGGTATCGGATTTTCGTCTTCTACTTCACCGGCAACCGATGCATAAAGTGTTGCAAATGCTGCATGAATCCACATTATTGAAAAAATAATGCCTACAAAGAATACAATCAATCCGGCAATAGCGATAAAGAAGGATAAAATCGCCATTCCGAAAATTGTCCAACCATGACCACGTGTCATTTGCCAGCTTTTTTCAATAGCCTTCATCGCATCCAATTCTTTATCCATAACCAGGTAAGGCACAAATGCCAAGCGGCATGCCACAATTATACCGGGAATTATCAGCATAAAAAAGCCAATCATTGTTAGCGCGATAACAATTAGGTTTGCTAAAACAATATTTAAATATTGCTTTTTAAATCCTTCGAACATTACTTTAAGATCTGCTTCTTCATCTCTCATAGCATTTAAGAACAACTTTTTTTCTCCGTACTTAATTATGGGCATAAATAATACACCATAAGCTAAGCCAAATAAAGCAAGCGGCAGAAGAAATAATGCAGGACCGATAAAATCATCGCTATGCCAATCTCCTTTAAAACCAGCTGCCGGCCCGCTTAAAAGTCCCACAAGAATAACTGCTACCAAAAGTGGTAAAAATGATTTCTCAAACATTTTTCTCCAACCGTAACTAAAACTTCCACCTGCCGATGGTCTCAATTCAAAATACTTTAAGCTTTCCATTGTTTTTGTTTTTAATGTTTTTGTTTTCTGTTTTCCAAGTAGCACCTTTCGGCGCTTGAACATTGTTTTTTGTAATTGTTATCCAAATCTACTGCAAAGCTCAAAAAAATCCTTCCTACTAAAGTTGGATTTAGTAATTTCACTACTTTCGTAGTTAGCGCCACATGGGCAAAGTGCGTAAAATTGCAGAGCACTACTTAAGTAGTTTTTATGGGAATTGAAATTTTAGCATATTCAGTAACATTTATTATTTCGGCCGGCATTTCGGCTTTGGGAATAATGCTTGCGTATCAGATTTACCAGCAGAATAAAAAGCCTGTATTTACGACTTTGCTCTACCAGCAAATATTTCTGTTCTCATTTTTGTTTTATGGTGTTTGGGGAAATATTAGCCTGCGACTGGTAGTTGCCGATTTAAATATTAGTGATGCGCTAAGTTCAAAATTAGCTGTATTTATACCAATTATTGGAATCCCGTTTATGATTGTAAGTTGGTTTATGCTTTTAAAATTTGCCAATAACGTTAACGGGCGCCGGTTTACAAAAACATTCATTTTTACCTTCTTTCCAACTTTTGTAGTGATGGCATTTGCCCTTGTTTTCCTTATTCATAAAGGAATAATTACAATTTCGGGCGACGCTGACCTTTTTGTTGTTCGTATATTAATCATTCTAAACTTACTGGTTCACCTGTTTGTTTTGCTGCCTTTTTTCAGAAAAACAAAGGATGTTGGTTTATTAAAAGAAACCGGACTGGATAAAAAACTCGTGCTATTAATTTTTGCAGGCACACTGCTCTATTCAGGAGTAATGTTCTTTTTTAATGTGTTCGGATATATCTCGACCTGTATAAGTTTGATCATTCTTTTTGCCTGTAATTTGATGCTACCTGCCATTATTCGGTTTACAAACCGGATGACCGAGGCAGATAAAAACATGGATTTCCAGGCATTTTGTGCGTTTTTTGAAATCTCAAAACGTGAAGCAGAAATTATCGAGGAAATTTGCAGTGGAAAATCAAATAAGGCAATTGCCGATAAACTGTTTATCACCTTACAAACTGTTAAGGATCACAACCACCGGATATTTACAAAAACAGGTGTAAAAAGCCGTGTTCAGCTGGCAAACCTTGTTCGCGAAAAAACAGGATCTAATTAGTTCTCCTATTCATCAAAGAACATATCTTCTTTCAAACGTTCAATCCGCTCCAAAGCATAAATTGCATTTTTTGCACTTTCTCCGGCCTCGGTTAAATAAATACGGTAATAATTTAATGCCAGTGTTTTATTCGAGTTATACTCTTCGTATGTTGTCGCAATTTCAAAGAGTAATTCTGTTTTTCCCGGATTTAACTCGTATGCTTTATTCAGCGCCTCAATCGACTCTTTAAACATACGTTGCTGACCATACATTTGTCCCAAATGATGATACATTTCCGACACGTAATCAGGAACGGTTGCTTCAATTGCAAAAGTCATCAGTTCAATTGCATCATCAAAGTTTTTCAATTTTCGGTTACACAAACTCTGGTAGTACATCACCAACGGATCGTTTGGACTCAAAAGTTTTAAATCGCCAAAAATATCCATGGCTTTCTCTTCCTGTCCGGCAAAATAGGTGCTAATTCCGTAATTCATAAGCGTTTCGAAAGCAGGCTGTTTTTCTGTTTCGAGGTATTTCTCAAACTGTAACATGGCCAATTCATAACGTTTTGCCCGATAATAAAACATAGCCTTCTCAAATATCAATTCCTTATCTGCCGGAAACTGAACAAGACCGGAATCGATAGTAGCCATTATCGCATCGCCTTCCTTTTTCCAGTTGTAACAATGAATCAGGTTGATATAAGTTCCATGATCGCGAGGATTGGCAGCAAGCACTTTTTCATACAGATCGCGTGCTTTTTCGCGTTGAAAAACTCGATAGGAACAATAGGCCAACTGTTTGTTCCAATACACATTGCTTGAGTCTTTTTCATAAATTCCGGAAAACACGTTGAAAGCTGTTTTATAGTCATCCATGTTAATATGAACACGCCCAAGCTTACCGGCCAATGCCAGGTTATTCGGATCAACCTGCAACGCTTTCTCGTAAAAGGCAACCGCATCACGGTTGTTGCCCAAAATCGAAAAACATTCTGCCGTTTCTTCCAACATTATAATATTATTCGGATCAGTTTGAAGCCCGTTAAGAAATGCCCGCAATGCATTTTGGTAATCCTGCATGTTTTCATACACAATTCCTTGTTTCAGATACAATGCAGCATCTGGCGACTTTGCTATCTCTTTATCAAGTTCGGCCAGCGCTTGATCGTAATTTTTGTTAAGTATAAGTACATCAATATTATTCTGGGCCTGAGTATAAATCGGGATAAAAAACAGAATGATGGCAAAAAGGGAAACATTGTATTTCATGTCTTTTATTTATTGAAGAACAAAGTTTATTGGCACCGTGTAACTTACGTTAACAGGCACTCCACGCTGATAACCGGGTTTCCATTTTGGTAACGAATTAACAACGCGCAACGCTTCTCTGTCGATCGAAGGATCAACTCCTCGTGCAATTTTGGCGTTTGCGATTGCGCCTTCGGTTGTGACCACAAAACTTACGTATACTTTTCCTTGTATTCCGTTTTGAATGGCAAGATCCGGATATTTGATAGAGGCAGCGATGTATTTTCGCAACGCGATATCGCCTCCCGGAAATTCCGGCATTTCCTCAACAATAAAAAATACCTGGTCTTCTTCGTCTAACTGGCGCGGCTCTTCCACCTTACTTTTAACCAGAAACATTGTTCCTGTGCTATCGGTATCAAATTCGTACTTATTTTTTTCATTTACCAAACTGTACAAAACTTCCAGATCTTCCTGCTCTCCATCTACTTTTAGCCGATCGTCGAGCAAGGAAATGGTAATTTTACGTTCGTTACTGTCGCCAACCTTTGTAATTTGTGCCGTTTTCTTTTGTTCGCATGCAAAGATTATTACCAAAGCAAGAAGCGATAAGAAACCTAAAATATATTTGAGGTTAGCAAATTTTGAAGATCGAATTTTCGAGATCATCTGAATCCGCTTTTTTATCAGCGACGAATTAAAGTTATTGGCAATATCCAACTGGAAACCAACCGCCTGACTTAAAAGCAATTGTTTATATTGACTTGTGCTGATGCCGGAATTGAGAACCGCGCTGTCGGCCAGGTATTCGTGATTTTCGCGAATGGCACGTTTTAACAGCCACATAAACGGATTAAACCACTGAAAAACAGTTAAAGTTTCCAGAATCAATACATCAAAAGAATGGCCTTGTTTTATGTGCTCCATTTCATGTGTCACCATTCTTTCGTAACCGGGTTTGCTTTTCAGGTTCGGATTAATAAAAATATAGCCCAAAAAAGAAAACGGACTAAAATCTTTATCAACCATCACAAAACGATAATTATCAATGTATTGAACCTCATTTTTCACAATGATCAACATAACCTGAATGATCCTGAAAATCATTCGCCCAAGGAAAAACGTTAATCCCAATAAATAAATTGAAATAATGATTTTACTTGAACTGATCGATTTTACCATTGCTCCCGAAAGATCCTGACCGTAAATTGTAACTGCTTCCAGTAGATTCCGATACGGAGTTACGGTAACTTCTGCCAGCATGTTCGACTGGGGTGCGTAAACCCTAAAATGCAGAAATGGAAGAATTACTGAAAACAGAATGGAAAAAAGCAGGAACAGACGATTTAGCCGGAAGAATGTTTCTTTTCGGAGAAACAGCACGTAAATAAGCGCCAGCAACGACAGACTTACTCCTGACTCGATGATAAAATTTACCAGATTATTCATCTATTTCCCGGTTTTCGTTTTCAATATCGCGTTTCACATCCTCCATTAATTCATCCAGTTCCGACAAACTCATGTTGTCTTCTTTGGCAAAAAACGAAACCATTTCCTGGAACGATCCACTAAAATAGTTTCGCATAAAATTCTTCATAAACGAACGCGTGTATTCTTTGCGCGAAATCAAAGGATAATATTCGTGTGTTTTGCCATAGGCGTTGTGCCCCACAAAACCTTTCTTTTCTAAAATTCGGATAATGGTAGAAACCGTGTTATAAGCAGGTTTTGGAATTGGCATTTGTTCAATGATATCTTTAACAAATGCTTTTTCGAGTTGCCAGAGCAATTGCATCACCTGTTCTTCGGCTTTGGTAAGTTCCTTCATTTTGTTCGTTTATTTCTAATTTCTGCTAAACTACAAAAACTATACCTAAAATTTTAGTTATTCAACTATTCAATTAGGTACAGTTTTAAAATTGAACGATTAGTTTAATGCAAAATTTATTGGTACCGTGTATTTTACACGAACAGCTTTGCCTCGCTGTTTACCGGGTTTCCATTGCGGAAGTGCTTTTACCACGCGAAGTGCTTCTTTGTCCAATGAAGGATCGACACCTCGTTCTATTTTTGCCTCACCAACAGAACCATCTTTTTCTACCACAAACGAAACATACACTTTGCCCTGGATTCCATTTTTATGGGCATCTTCAGGATAAGAAAGAGAATTGGCAATGTACTTTTTCAGTGCATCATCGCCTCCCGGAAATTCAGGCATATCCTCTACAATAAAAAATATTTGATCAGTATCAGTTCCGTTTGATGTTTTCTGTTCTTCCGACGAATCTCCTTTCAATGCAAATTTTATCGGTACGGTGTATTCAACACGAACAGCTTCACCTCGTTGTTTACCCGGTTTCCATTTCGGCAATGCGTTAATTACACGAAGGGCTTCTTTATCGAGCGACGGATCAACGCCACGTGCAATTTTGGCATCATCAACAGAACCATCTTTATCTACTACAAATTTTACGTATACTTTACCCTGGATTCCATTTTTATGCGCATCTTCAGGATATTTTACCGTATTAGCGATAAAAGTGCGTAAGCCTTCGTCGCCACCTGGAAACTCGGGCATTTCTTCCACGATAATGAAAACTTCATCATGACCTTTCTCTTGTGCAAATACGCTTATTGTCAGCAGTAAACTCAAAACAATTAAAACAAATTTTCTCATAATTCTATTTTATAATGGTTAAATCAAAAATGTTATTGCAGCTTAAATGTAATTTGCGCGTTGTAATATACTTTTACCGGCTTTCCGCGTTGTTTACCGGGTTTAAAACGTGGCAGGCTGTTAATTACCCGCAGTGCTTCTTTATCCAGCGACGTTTCTACAGGGCGTAACACTTCGGCATCGGCCACATTTCCGCTTTCGTCAACCACGAATTTTATATAAACCTTTCCCTGAATGCCGTTTTCCTGCGCAATTACCGGATACCGAACATGCGAATTAATGTACTGATACAGCGCTCTAGTTCCACCCGGAAATTCAGGTGCCTCTTCCACAATCACAAAAATTTCGTCAACTTCCTCTTCTTCCTCCGTACTCTCAATTATAGGCTGTACATCAATCACTGTTTCATCATCAGCCTCGGAGTCTTCAATCATCAGTTCATCTTCTATTTCAATATCATCATCAACGATATTTAGTACCTCAACAACTTGTGGAGGTGGCGGTGGTGGCGGTGGTTTTACTTCTGCTTCCCGCGTAATCGGAATAATTTCTTCCTCCACCTCAAGCGATTGAATTACTCCTAGTGAGTCGGCCTTTGCCGGTGCTGTTGTCCATTCAAAGGCTACCAGCGTTGTTCCGAGGGCAATCACCAAACCAATTAAAAAGAAGGTGTTTCGTTTGCCTTCCAGATCTGCGTTTTGTACTTTTTTTACTTCCATAATCGTCAAAATTTTGTTGTTACTTTAAAATTTACCGTTCATTTTTAGTAAAAACAATATGCTTTTCTGACTATTCTTCAGTTTTCCTTTTATGCAAACAAACATATAACTAATAAATTAGTTTTCAAACTAAATATTTAGTTATTTAATTTTCATATTTTTAATTGGCTGTATTTCTACTTGTTATACAACTAACATTTTAGTTACATAATTACCCAGAAGTTTTAAATAAAAGGGTTTTTAGAGGATCTTAAAGTTATCCCGATCAGATAGTAATGGAAATTTTTGTCTAAAATCGTGTAATTCGGTGTAAGAAATTTCAAATGTTTTAATCGTTTCGTTCTCACCCATAAATTCGGCAAATCCTTTTGGTGAGATGCACGATGAATCACCCAAATATTTTAATCCGGTTCCATCGGTTCCAACACGATTGATACCAAAAGAATAAGCCTGATTTTCAATAGCTCGTGAAATAAGCAGGTTTTTCCAAACATGGTGACGCGGAGATGGCCAGTTGGCCATGTAAAAAATAACATCGTAATCTTCCAAATTTCGGGCAAACACAGGAAAACGGAGGTCGTAACAGATTTGCGGACAGAATTTCCAGCCTTTGTAATCCACAATCAACTTGTCTTTGCCGGGGTCGTAATGAAGATGCTCCTGCCCCATGCTGTACAAATGGTGTTTATCATACGTTTCCATTTTACCGTCGGGAAATACCCAAAGCGCACGGTTATAAACCATTCCATCAACTTCAATGATCAAGCTTCCAACCACTGCCGCATTTTTATCACCAGCTACTTGCTGCATCCATTTTACTGACGGACCATTCATTGGCTCTTTTAACTTCTCAGGATGCATTGAAAAGCCGGTCGTAAACATTTCCGGAAGTATAATCACATTTGTTTCGTCACTATTTTCCAGCCATTTAGAATACTTTTCCAGGTTTGCCTGTGGATTCTCCCAAATGATATCGGGTTGTATGATGGTTATTTTTAGGTTTTTCATTTTGTTTCTCGCAGAATACGCAGATAAACGCAGATTAAAAATTATTGATAACAGTAACTCCCAGGTTCTCAAATTCATTCATACTGACAAGTGCCTCAGGTGCTTCTTTTAGTGAGATGGTTTTGCCCAGCATCAACTCCGGATGTACTTTCCCTTTTTTTATCATTTCGAAAACGGCATTGTAACGAAAGGCTTGCATTCCATGGCTGCCAAGAATTTCAATCTCGTGAGCCACCACTTTATCCATTGGAACTTTCGGGTGTTTATGGTCGGCAGTTGTTAAACCAACCTGCACATGTTTTCCCCGTTTTCTCAAACAGGAAATAGAATTAAAACAGGTTTCCTGGCTGCCCAACGCATCGATCGATAGATGTGCTCCGCGACCGGTAACTTTTACAATTTCAGCAGGAACGTCGTTTATTTCTTTGGCATTGATGAGAACGTTTGCGCCTAACTTTTTAGCCAACTGCAATTTTTCATCATCAATATCAACCGCAATTACATTCGCACCAGCACCCGAAGCAATATTTATGGCCGACAAACCAACTCCACCACAACCATGCACGGCCACCCATTGTCCGGCAGTAACTTTTCCCTGGTCGATAACCGCCCGAAAAGAGGTAATAAACCGGCATCCCAGGCTGGCAGCTGTCACAAAATCTATTTCATCGGGCAAAAGTACCAGGTTGATATCGGCATATTTTATTTCTACCAGCTCGGCAAACGATCCCCAGGCGGTGAATCCGGGTTGAAACTGATTATCGCATACCTGCTGATTGCCTGTCTGGCATTCGGGACAGCAGCCGCAACCACTTACAAACGGAACTGTAACACGGTCGCCGACCTTAAAGTTTTTGATTTCCGATCCAACTTCAGCGATTGTTCCGGCCAGCTCGTGACCGGGAACATGTGGTAAAATAATATCCGGATCGTGTCCCATCCAGCCATGCCAATCGCTGCGACACAGTCCGGTGGCTTCAACTTTTACAATCACACTATCGGGCGAAACCGCTGGATTGGGTACTTCCCTTACATCAACTTTTCCCTGAAATTCTTCGTAGTAAACAGCCTTCATTGAGCATACTTTTGTTAATCTCAAATGTAGTTAGAAGTAATTTGAAAAGGAAAGGATATTTTAAAAGACTTTGTGCTCTTCGTGTCTAGTGGTTCGTTTTTACCACAAAGACACGAAGACTAAAAGGAATCATTATGTTTTTGCACCGTACTTTAGTGCGGTGATTTGTAGTAGCAATAAAAATGGCTTTAGCCTTTAAAATGAGATTAAAGGCTAAAGCCACCCAAGTTGTTACTTTCTGAATCGCCAAGCTAAAGCATGGCGCAAAACTTTAGCAATCAATACAATTTTTCAGTTTTTCAATTTAACAATTTTGCAGTTCCCTTCTTCCACATAATTCGTTCCCAACAACCGACTTTTATCCGGCGCCTTCAACCGTGTTGACGGTTCTTCCATATTCTCATTGGGCAGCCGGTAGATTTCGGCCACTTCAATACTTAGGAAGCCAAATTCTTCTACCACTTTTCCTTTTATCAGGTAGCAGCCGCCGCCCGAAAAGGGGTAACGCACGGCAATCTCCGGAAACTGCACCGTGTCGATCCAGTACCCTTTAAAATCAATAAATACGCCAAAACTCATGCTTTTTCCATCGTTGGTGCGGGTGCGTTTTACATGCACCAAACTTCCTACAATGGCCACGTTCTGGTTAATCAGAAAAGGCAGATCGCCGGCAGTGGTTGGCGGCAACTGCATAGCTTCCAGCAAATGAAAAGGCGAACAGGTAACCGGAAATCCCAGCAACTCAATTTCGTCGTAAGCATTTTCCAGCGGATGATAATACAACTCCGGAATTTTAAACTCCTTCACTTCCTGCTTGAACAAAGTGCGCTCGGGTGCCGTTTTTTTCGATTTCGACAGGATAAAATGTGCATTCCACAGCAGTTCCTTTTTCGATTTGCGCGTAAAATTAAAAGCGCCAATCCGGATTAAAATACTCAGCTGCTCCAGCGAAATGGGCACACGCGCAAGAAAATCCTGCAGACTCTGGTAATAACCGCTCCTGTAACGCTCTTTTAAAACAGCATTTATGGTATTCGTTTCCAGGCTTTTTAAAAATCCCAGACCGAGATGAATGACTTTTCCGTTGATCACGGTCTGTTTTTCGCTGCGGTTTACACAGGGCGGAAAAATCGTTGCCCCGTGCATTCGCGCCTCGTGCACATACAGTTCGGTGCGGTAAAAACCACCGCCGTTGTTGATGGTTGCCACAATATATTCCAGCGGGTAATACGCCTTTATAAACAGCGCCTGGAAACTCTCCACCGCATACGATGCCGAGTGCCCCTTGGCAAACGCGTAATTGGCAAAACTTTCGATCTGCTCCCATATCCGTTTGATCAGGTCGGGGGCATAACCTTTTTCAGTACAATTCGAAAAAAATTTGTCTTTGATCTTTCCAAACTCGTTGCGCTGCTTAAATTTCCACGACATACCACGCCGCAAAATATCCGCCTCGGCCAGTGTGAGTCCGGCAAAAAGGTGTGCCACTTTTATCACATCTTCCTGGTATACCATCACGCCATAGGTTTCTTGCAGCAGGTTGTAAAGTGCCGGTGCTTCGTCTTTGGCTACTACACAACGACTACGATCGCGGTAACGCAAAATATACTCGCGCATCATTCCGCTTTGCGCCACGCCCGGGCGAATAATAGAGCTGGCCGCCACCAAACGCAGGTAATCGTCGGCCTCCAGCTTGGTGAGCAGCATACGCATTGCCGGCGATTCCACATAAAAACAACCGATGGTATTTCCACGTTTCAGCAACTCTTTTATTTGCGGATCTTCCTTAAAAGTTTTCAGGTCGTGAATATCGATTTCGGCACCGGCATTTTCGTGTACCAGCTGAATGGCATCCTGAATTTTACTCAAGCCACGCTGCCCCAGAATATCGAACTTGGCAAAACCAATGTCTTCAGCTTCGAGCATGCTAAAGTGAACGGTTGGAAAACCTTTTGGCGGCATAATAGTTGCTGAATATGAGCTGATGGGCTCTTCGGAAATAAGAATCCCGCTGGAGTGCACACTTAAATGGCTCGGGAAACCGTGAATCAGTTTACTGTACTGCAACACCAGCCGGCTGATCTCATCAAGACTACCAAAATCTTTCACCTTTTGCAATTTTTCAATCTCGTGCGTAGGCAAACCAAACACCTTTCCCAGCTCGCGAACCACTGATTTGTATTGAAATGTTATGTAGGTTCCCACCAGTGCTGTATGACCCCATCCGTGCCGGTCGAAAATGTAGCGGGTAATATGATCGCGGTCACGCGAAGCAAAATCAATGTCAAAATCAGGCGGACTTTGCCGCGAAGGATTGATAAAACGCTCGAAATACAGGTCCAATTCAATCGGATCTACATCGGTAATACGAAGCAGGTAGGCCACCATACTGTTGGCGCCACTTCCCCGCCCCACATAGTAACAACCTTCTCGGCGGGCGTACTCCACCAGGTCCCAATTGATGAGAAAATACGAGGCAAAATCCATCTGCCGGATTACCGCCAGCTCTTTATTCATTCGCGCAACGACGGCCTCCGAAGGATTGCTAAAACGATATTTTAATCCTTCGTTCGCCAGCTTTGTCAGTAATTCAAAATCCTCTTCGGGCGAGTTGGTAAAACACTTTTTGTTCTTGGCTTTTTTGAACGTAAAATGAATGGAACAATTGTTAATCAGGCGCTGCGTATTCTCAATAATATCCGAAAAATCGCGAAATACTTCCCTAATCTTTTCCTGCGGAAACATAATCTCATCCGGACAGGCTTCTTCGCTTTTGGGCAGGCGGCTCAACAGTGTATTGTTGTCCATCGTACGCAAAAGCCGGTGGATATTAAAATCGCGTTTATTCCGAAAAGTGACTGGCTGCAACACAAGCAGTTTTTCCCGGTGGTTGCGCAGATCGCCAAAAATCTTGCTGATCTGCGTTGGCTTTACTCCGATAAATTCATTCTCGCGTAACAGTTTGGGATGTATTTTTCCAACCGGATAAATAAAATACACGTCCCCCATTTCAGGTGCTCGTTCTCCAAAATCAGCTTCTCCGTGCAAATGCATCGTCAGGTGTTCGGTCAATTGCTGAAAACCACTGTTATTTCGTGCAATGCCAATATATTGTTGCTGTGCGCCATTTCTGAAATCGATGCCAACAACCGGACGCAAGTCTTTTCCCTCGCAGCGGCGTATAAAATCAATGGTAGCCGAAGTATTATTGATATCGGTCAATACCAGCGAATTGTAACCTTTTCCGGTCGCTTCATCAATCAACTCGTCGATGGAAAGCGTGCCGAATTTGTAGCTGTAATAGGTATGGCAATTTAGTAGCATTTTTAGTTACGAGTTACGAGATTCTAGTTGCGAGTTGGAATTTGCATACTGTCCCTCTTTCAATCCCCTCAATCTCATTCAATCTTTATCAATCTTTTTTCTTTCACATCCTCCTGTGTGCCGGAATTACCGGTGGCTGGCCGTTAAACGGATTTGTCATTTGTCCGATGCCACGGGTTCCCATGGTTGAGGCGCGCTGCACGGCATTCTGTCCAAAGCGGTTGCGGATCTTATCCATGCGTTGGTACAGGTTTATCAGTTTGGTATCGTCTTCAAACAGTTTCATCTGATAACTTCCACCCACCAAATGACTAAAACGTACGCCCACCAGCCGTACCAAAACCCGGCGCGTGTACAGCTGATCGAAAAGCTCCATCGTTGTTTGAATAAGCGTATGATCGAGCGAGGTGTACGGAATACGCTTTTGGCGGGTGCGGGTATCAAAATCAGAATAACGCACGGTTACCGTAACACACGACGTTAGTTTGTTTCCGTTGCGCAGGTAAAAAGCCAGTTTTTCGGCCATGGCCAGTAACAGGTTTTTCAACGCCTGCACATCAATGGTATCTTTCTCGAAAGTCAGCGACGATGAAACAGATTTCCGCTCGTGATAAGGTTCTACCAACGAATTATCAATTCCCTGTGCCTTTTTCCACAAAACAATCCCATTCTTTCCCATCACTTTGTCCATCAGCTCGATAGGCATTTCCTGGATGGTTTTCACATAACGGATTCCCATGCTCAGTAGCATTTTATAAGTCTGATCGCCCACCATCGGAATTTTTTTCACCGGCAGCGGTGCCAGAAACTCTTTTTCATGCCCGTATTCAATCTGCTGAAATCCATTGGGTTTTATTTCTCCAGTAGCCACTTTCGACACCGTTTTATTGGTCGATAGTCCGAAAGAAATAGGCAAATGCGTTTGATCGATAATTCGTTCGCGCAATTCCTGCGCCCATTTGTAGCAGCCGTAAAATTTATCCATTCCACTCACATCGATGTAAAACTCGTCAATGGATGATTTTTCATAAAGCGGTGCTTGTTCTTTAATAATATCGGTAATCTCATCGGAGAATTTGCTGTAAATGGAACTGTTTCCTTTTACCACAATGGCCTCGGGACAAAGCCGGCGGGCCATTTGCATGGGCATGGCCGAATGTATGCCATATTGCCGCGCTTCGTAACTGCAGGCCGCCACCACTCCCCGTCCACTGGTACCTCCAACCAACACCGGTTTGCCGATCAACTCACGGTTCATCAGCCTTTCACACGACACAAAAAAGGTGTCCAGATCAATATGTACAATATTTCGATTCAAAATGTCGATATTTTCGTCAATTTTCAGACTATAATTTAGTCATTTTTTGTTATATTTGTATTTGCAGATGATGAGATTTTTGAGATTTGACAAATAAATAATTGTCATTTCAAAGGAGGCACGACTGAGAAATCTCTAACTTAAATGAACAGATTTCTCCTCCTTCGTCGTCGAAATGACAGAATAATCAAGAGTACTGCTTATGCATTTCGCAAACAACCTAAAATTCCTAAGAAAACGCCGCAACAGATCGCAGATGGATCTGGCAACAGAGCTGGGACTAACGCGCACTACCCTTTCCGGATACGAGAAAAATGTGCAGCCACCTTTTCCGGTGCTGATAAAAATGTCGGAGTATTTTAATGTGTCGCTCGACGCACTGATAAAATACCGGCTGGAAGTTTTATCAGAACAGCAGCTTTCGCAAATCGAAAAAGGATTTGATGTGGATGTTACCGGCCGAAAGCTACGGCTACTGACAATCTCTGTGGACAAAGAGGGAAAAGAAAATATCGAAATGGTTCCGGTAAAAGCACAGGCAGGATATACCAACAGCTTCGGTGACTTGGATTTTATTGCGTCGCTACCAAAATTTAAACTTCCATTCCTGCCGGAAGACAAAACATACCGCACTTTCCAGATCCAGGGCGATTCGATGCTCCCTATAAAAGAAGGCTCATGGGTAACCTGTTCGTTTGTTGAAGACTGGACCAACATAAAAGATGGCAAAGCCTGCATTGTTGTAACAAAAGACGAAGGCATAGTTTTTAAGCTGGTTTACAAACGTCTAGAAGACAAAAACTTCTTGCTGGTTTCGTTAAACAGAAATTATTCGCCTTACGAAATTCCGGTTTCGCAGGTGGTAGAAATATGGCAATTTGAAACCGTAAACAGTTTTGAAGTAGAAAGCGATTAGGACTTTAAACTAAAAAGCGTATTTTCAGTCAGAATCAAAATAAACCAAAAAAATTTACCATGAAATCTCAACTCATTCTATTATCTCTTCTTTTTCTTTTTGCTGTTTCAACGAGCAAAGCGCAACCCAATGCCAACGACAACTGGATGCAATGGCGCGGTCCACTGAATAACGGCGTGGCTTTGAAAGCTAATCCCCCGGTTGAATTCAGCGAAACCAAAAACCTGAAATGGAAAATCGCAATACCGGGCAGAGGAAACGCCACCCCAATAGTTTACGGAGACAAGATTGTAGTATTAACTGCTGTTCCAACTGATCCATCCGCCGATCCTCAGGTTTCGCCTAGTGTGGAACACAACTTTAACGTAGTTCTGGTGAACAGAAACGATGGTAGTATTATCTGGGAAAAAACTGTTGCCACTGAGATTCCGGAAGGAAAAATACACGATTTAAGCAGCTGGGCTTCGAATTCTCCCTGCACCGACGGCGAATTTATTTATGCTTATTTTGGCTCTCGAGGACTATATTGCCTCGATTTTGACGGAAATATTATCTGGAAACGCGATTTTGGCACCATGGAAAAACGCATGAATTTTGGTGATGGTGCGTCGCCATACCTATACAAAGACCGACTTTTTATTCAATGGGATCACGAAGGCGATTCGCACTTTTATGCAGTGGATAAAAAGACCGGAGAAGATGTGTGGACACTGGAAAGAGACGAACCAACATCATGGTCGACACCTTTTGTGGTGGAAGCCAACGGAAAAACTCAGGTAATTACGAGCGGAACAAACCAAATGATTAGTTACGATTTCGAAACCGGCGAAACAATATGGTCAGGGAAAGGATTAACAGCGAATGTAATTCCTGTTCCTGTATATGAAAATGGTATTGTTTACCTAATGAGCGGATTCAGAGGAACCTTATTAAAAGCGATCGATCTCTCGAAAGCCAGTGGCGACATTACAGATTCTGATGCCATTATCTGGAGCTACGACCAGGATACTCCATACACACCAACCCCTCTTTTAATGGATGGTAAACTTTATTTCTTACGTGCAAATAACGGAGTTCTGACATGTCTCAACGCTAAAGACGGAAGTGTAAATTACTCTAAAGAAAGACTGGAAGGTATAAGCACTATTTTCTCATCACCTTCAGGAGCTGACGGCAAAATATACATTGCTGCAACAGGAATTTGTTTGGTTGTAAAAGCCGGTGAAGATTTTGAAATTCTGGCCTCAAACGTTCTAGATGATACTTTTCATGCGTCGCCAATATTTGTTGGCAACCAGCTTATTTTAAGAGGATTTGAGAACTTGTATTGTTTTGAAGAATAATAGACAAACTCTAATAAAAAATGGCGGGAACTTTTCAATTAAAGTTCCCGCCATTTTTGTTTGAATATCATATATGTTATTGAACCGGCTCCAAAACGGCAGCATAACCACCACCGGCAACCATTTCAATTTCAATTACATCTCCTTTTTTTACAATAATTTCCGATTTACTTACAGCTTCTCCTTTATTTGGTGTTTCATCTGTATCAGAATAAATTGTCATTTTATATTTTCCTTCCGATAGAAAAGCCAGCGTAACTTCCAGTTTGCGGTCTTCACTATTTGTCATTGCTCCAATAAACCAGTTGCTTTCGCTACGGCGCGCCATGGTAATATATTCGCCAACCTTTCCATTTAAAACATGCGTATCGCCCCAAACTGTTTTTACTTTCTTCAGAAATTCGACACCGGTTTGTCCTCTGTAATTATCAGGATGATCGCAGGCCACCTGGTAGGGACTATCATAAATAACAAACTGAGCCAAGGTGTTAGCGCGGCTTCCCAAAACATTTGCGGGCGTTCCATTTCTGAATTGATCGGGCATACGGTTTAAAAATCCTCCCGGAGTGTAGTCCATAGGGCCGGCCAGCATTCGGGTAAATGGCAAAGTACAAAGATGTTCGGGCGTCATACACAACGACCATTTGTTGTACTCATTTCCCATCACTCCTTCGCGTGTCATTAAGTTCGGATAAGTCCGGCGCCAACCAGTTGGTTTATAAGCCCCATGAAAATCAACCATCAGCTGGTGTTTTGCTGCCGTGGTAACAATCCTGTGGTACCAGTTTACCATTTCCTGGTCGCTGCGATCCATAAAATCGATTTTAATCCCGGCAGCTCCCCATTCGTGATACAAAGCGCAGGCCGCATCAAAATCCGAGCGATCAACGTCTGTCCAGTACATCCACAACCAGCATCTTACATTTTTGCTTTTTGCGTACTCAAAAATGGCCGGCATATCCAGTTGTTCAGCCGGAGTTGTAATATCTGCTTCGGGTTGGTTGTACATTCCGTACCACTGCCAATCAATCAGCATATAATCCCAGCCCATTTCCGAGGCCAGATCAATGTATTGCAAAATCACATCCTGCTCCATTTTTACTTCGCCGCTCCACCAATGATCCCAGGCACTAATTCCGGGTTTTATCCATGAAGGATCTTCAATTTCACAAGGATCATTCAGGTTCTGGACGATCTCCGATTCCACCAAATCGCCAGGAGTTTCGCCAAGCATGAGCACACGCCATGGTGTATAATGGGGAAATTTAAATACCACTTTGTTTCCATTTTCGGGCTGTTCGGGCAGCGGAGCCAGATCAGAACGTAAAGCAAATTTTCCAGCCTTTGGATAAGGTTTTATAAACATTCCGGAATAATCTATCAAATCAGCCTCTGTAAGTGCAGCATAACAATTATCAGCCACTTCAATGGTTATCGGCAACCCGGTTACCATTTTATCAGTGATATCCGAGATGTTCTTTTTCCAGAATTCTGTCTCCTGTGAACTTTTGTAGTTTTTGTAATCCGCCGACCAGCAGGTAAAATCATCGGCAAAATTAAATACCGAAAATTCATCGGTCATTGTATTCTCGCGATTTGCAAACTGTTCCGGAAACTCAACACGGTATGCAACACCGTCGTTGTATGCGCGAAATTCAACATTCACCAAGCGTTTCGGGAAACGGCTTTCCTGCGTAAACAAAATCAGACTGTTATAATTATTTTGAATTTCGTCGTACCGCTTTAAAACCGGTTTCCAGGTTTCATTAACTGTTGTTTGTTTTGAATCGAGCACTGCAAATTCTTTCCCAATCGGTGCAGCTTCAACAAACTCGAAAGCGATCGTAGAAAAGTCCAGCACTTTATTGCTGTTATAATTAACTGTGTATCCCATTTGTTCACCAACTGAGACAGCCACAACGACTTTCCCGTCAGGGGATTTTAATTCAAATTCTTTTGCAGAAAGATTGAACACGAAAATGTTCAGTAACATTGTACAGAAAAAGGCTCGAAACATGCTTTATTGATTTAGTTATTGTAATATTCACAAATATAATATTTCAAACCTTAAAAGTCACAATTTGCAAAATGTAGTTTCGGCAATCAAAAGGATAAAAAAAGCCTGCTTTCGTATTTCTACTAGAACAGGCTTGCGTTATTAACTTTCCTCTAAAAACCAATTATGACACTTTAATTTCAAGCGGCTCTTTTTCAAGCGCTTCTTCTTTTTTCGGAAGTTCAATGTTCAGAATTCCATTTTCGAATTTTGCGCTAATCTTTTCAGCATCAACCGATTTTGGCAAGCGATATTTCTTTTCGAAATTCTTAGCACCAAATTCACGGTGTGCATATTTATAGACCTCGTTGTTTTCTTTTTCTTCTTTTTCAACCTTAACAGTCAATACATTTTTGTGAACATTCAACTGAAGATCTTCTTTTACAAAACCGGGCAACAATACTTCAATTTTGAATTCTTTTTCTGTTTCAAAAACGTTGGTTGCCGGCGATACACCACTATTATTCACATAGTTTTCGTGGTAGTCACTTTTAAGGAAATTGTTGAATAATTCATCAACTAAAGTTCTGTTTACGTTGTAACGTGGATTTTCAAATCTTACTAAATTCATGACTTTTCCTCCTAATATTTTAAATTGTTTTGTTAAAAATTTTGTTTTCAAATAACTGTTTGCCATAAATCAATTCCTGTTCCAACAAACTTTTCCTACCGTTCTTGTCATTTTTGCCGACCAAAACAATGCCACATTGACTGCTTTTATGTTTCCAGCCTGCTGTTTTGACATATTATCTAATTTTGTGGATGTTTAATCAACAGCAATCAAAGCTGAAAATATTGTTACCTTTGGGCAAAATTTTCCAGGAATGAGGATCGATATCATAACAGTTTTGCCGGAAATTATTGAAAGTCCGTTTCAACACTCAATCATTAAACGGGCACAGGATAAAGGGCTGGCAGAAATCCATATTCATAATTTACGCGATTTTTCGGAAGACAAACACCGACGCGTTGATGACTATTCGTTTGGCAAGGGTGCAGGTATGGTAATGGCCATCCAACCTATTGAAAAAGCAATCGAAACATTAAAAGCCGAACGCGATTATGATGAGATAATTTTCACGACTCCTGACGGAGGAGTTTTTGATCAGCAGGAAGCAAATAAACTCTCGTTAAGGAAAAATTTGATCATTCTTTGCGGACATTATAAAGGTATCGATCAGCGAATTCGGGACACCTACATCACCAAAGAAATATCGGTTGGTGATTTTGTGCTAACAGGAGGCGAATTAGCTGCAGCAATAATTACCGATGCAGTCGTTCGCCTTTTGCCGGGAGTACTTTCCGATGAAACTTCCGCTCTTACCGATTCATTCCAGGATCACCTTTTAAGTCCACCTGTCTATACTCGTCCCGCTGAATATAAAGGCATGAAAGTGCCTGAAATTTTACTTAGTGGAAACGACAAATTGGTGGAAGACTGGAAACACGACCAGGCCATTGAAAGAACAAAAACACTACGCCCTGATTTGTATAAAAAATATCTTGGAGAAGAATAATCTATGGAAAACATAACGACAACCAGCACAATTGAATTGATAAAGAAATCTTCGATTAACCTCAACGCAAAAACGATACTGATTATAGGTGTTTTTCATGGCGAAGAACCACAAGGTGAATACGTGATCAACAAGTATCTTGAGGAGAGTGATTTCACAAGTCTGAATAATCATTTAAACTTTATTCCCTGCTTAAACCCCTGGGGAAAGGATCGTAGTGTTCGGGGAAACCATAATGGTGTAGATTTAAACCGCAACTACCCAACAAAAAACTGGATAGAAACCGAAAAAGACGAATATTACTCAGGAACACATGCGGCTTCGGAGATTACGACTCGTCAAATGATTGATCTCTTAGAAGATGTAAAACCCGATATCATTCTGACCTTGCACGCCCCTTTAAAATGTGTAAACTATGATGGCCCGGCCAAAGAACTGGCAGAGAAAATCTCTGAATTTTGCGATTACCCTGTTATTGCAGATTTGGGTTACCCTACTCCCGGATCGTTTGGAACATACTGCGGTGTGGAACGTAACATTCCAACCATAACGCTGGAGTACGACGACGAAGAAGCTTACGAAAGTATTTATACTAAAACCGAAAAGATCTTTGATTGGCTGGCAGCTTATTAGTTTTCAGTTGCAGTGAACAGTTTTCAGAACATCCTTCACTTCAAGCTTTTCAAAATCTTCTGCAGATTCCTCGATAGGCGCAGTATTCACACTTTTTATCGTGCTCGGTTTGTGTATACTCATTAGCTTCTGAGAAGATTTCGGAAACTAAACCCGTCAATTCTGCTTCAAACTCCTCCGCAACTTCCGAAAAGAAAAACTCCTTGTAATTCATTTTCACTTGTGCGCTAAAACTATCAGAGAACAAACTGCGCAAAGGATAAATGGCCGCCTGAATAGTATCTGCATTTCCATCGGTTGCCAATCCCCATGAATAGATCAAAGCCTGCAGAATCTCCTTTTTGGGCTCTTTTGCATCTCTTTCAAACAACTCGTCGACAACTTTAAAGCCAACAGCCTTAACATTCCCGGTTTTGTAGTCCAACACACGGGTTACGCCTTCTTTTCTGTCAACTCTGTCGATCATTCCTCCCACACAAATAGCCTTCTCGCCGGTTTTTATCCAACGCTTGTATTTTTGCTCCAAACTAACTACCGTAAAAGGGGCCAAATCTTTATCAATTTTTAAAAGCTGTCGCAAATAGGTTATGGCATTCTCAAAAATCAGCAGAGTTTTGCCTTCCAGCTTTATTTCGCCTTTTAACGGAAGTTTCTTTTTTAAGTAATGTATGGCAATCTGCTTGGTCACCTCGTTTTCCAACCAAACACGATCTTTCTGTATCTTTTCGATATGATCTTTCTCTACAACACGACCAACAAAAGGTTTATACAATTCTTCCAGGGTATCGTGAAAAATATTACCAAACACCACCCCGTCAATCTCTTCTTTCACCTCCTCCGGTTCCGGCAGATCAACGATATATTTAAAGTAAAATTTTAGTTTACAATTCAGATAAGTATTGATGGCGCTGGGTGAAAGCGGATGATCCTCTGAGTTTCGTGCCGATAATTTTGCGACAATCTCTTTCGAACTTTTTATGCGAATTTCCTCAACCGGATCGTTTGAAAATGAAAAATCGAGGTTTAACATCGAAGGTTTATGCACCGAATCGTACTGCAACTGATAACCATAGCGACTTAATTCGCCCGTTCCAATGCCCTCTTTTACCACGCTATAAGTAGTTGTAACATTTTTTGCACGCTGAATAAGTCGATAGAAATAATACGCATACATCGCGTCCTGCTCGTCGATGCCGGGCAAACCAAATCCCAGACGAATATTAAACGGGATAAATGACGGCGCTGTAAATTTACGCGGCCATTTATTTTCATTCAATCCTAAAATGATCAGATTTTCAAAATCAAGACAACGGGTTTCAAGAATTCCCATCACCTGCATTCCACTTAAAGGTTCACCTTCAAACGACACCGAAACCTGTCCCAAATACTGCGAAAACAACCTGAAATAAACCGCCTCGCTAATTTCACGTTTTTCCTCAAGCAACACTTCATCAACCACTGTTTTTAGTTTTTCTATGGCCTGATAAATGGTATAGATCAATTCAAGCAACATCGTATTTTCAGCTTCACTTTCTTTGAGCTGAGTATAAAACATGGCCAACACCTGCAAAAAATACCGACTATAATCAGCAGTTTGCCCAGGTAGTGTAAATAGTTGTTTATGTATTGGAGAAAAATCAATTTCAGAAAGGTTAACAGCAACCTTATTGTTTTTCTTTAGTTGATCTATGTATGCCTTACACTCTTCTGTGGCGGTATCACCCAACAACTGATGGTTCAAAACATCGGTTACATACCGATGATAGGCCACAAATTCTTCGCCATCTTTCCTTTTGTTTTTCAGCAGAGTAACCAGCAAATTCAAAAATCCATAAACAACGGAATTGCGCACCGAATAGCCCATTGTAACATTTACTTTATCAATGTTCGCGGGCACCGTGCCGAGCGCAGAGAACAACAAACTCTCATCTGCCAGAACCACGGCCGAATTGTCAAACTCTTTCTTAAAAGACAGTTTGGTATCGTTCAAAAAAATAGGAATTTGCTGCGACTGACCATAAACAGAAGAGACAGCAACCATTTTAATGTCTTTAGGGCGACTAAAACTGGTGGTATCAAAAATAAAATCTTCGGGCGGCGGAAACTCTTTAAGATTGGAACGCATAAAATAACCGGCCTCATTTTGTTCATCATTGAGATAGGCTTCGTCGTAATCCCACAAAAATTCTGCCTTCCCCAAACGCTGCAAGTGATTAAAAAATTGCTTTTCACAGGTATTTAACGCATTCAGGCCAATGATGTAATATTTTGTAAAACCAAAATCCTTCCCTTCATTTTTCAGGCTCTCAACCACTTCGCGATCCTGCATTCCCGAATATGCCAATTGACGTTCAGTCAGAAGCTTCTTAAAATCAGCGCAAACAGGATACAACTTATCCCAAATAGTAATATATTTTTCTTTAAAGCCTTTTTTGTCAACAACGGCCATACTTCCCCAAAACTGCTCCAGCGCCTTTTTCTGATCATCTGTGAGGTAGTCAAAAACCGATTCAATTTCTTTCAGATCAGAAACATTTGTAAAAAGGTCCTTTGCATTTACCAAATAGCGATCGATATCGTTAAAATCGGCCAAAAGAATTTCACCCCAAAAGTAAAATTCATCAAAGGTTTCGGTGGTCTTAGTATGCTTACAAAAAACATCGTATAGCAGCGAAATCAACTGCAACTTCTCTCCTTTTTGCATGGAAGAATACGAGGCCATTAACTCACTCACGGTTGTTGTTTTCGGCCCGATTACGGGAACTTGTACCGTCTCTTGCAAATACTGCGTAAAGAATACACCGGCCCTTCGGTTCGGAAATACCAAACAGAGGTCTTTTAATTCATGTTGGTGTTTATGATAAATATATTTAGCGCATTGCGAGAGAAATCGTTCCATAATTCAGTTCAACGTTCAAGGGTTTAAAGTTCATAGTTTAGCCTGAATAAACAAGAAATTGATGCAAGAAAATTTTCTTATTTTAGAGCTTTCGTTATTTCCTAATTGTATAATTCATTTACAAATCAATATGAAAAAACTTGCACTGTCTGTCTTATCCCTCATTTTCACTTTTCAACTAGTTGCACAAGACCGTATTACCGGCCTTAACTTTGCCACCCGCAGCGAGGTTATCGCACAAAACGGAATGGCGTGTACAAGTCAGCCACTGGCGACACAAGCTGCACTCGACATTCTAAAAGCCGGCGGAAATGCTATTGACGCCGCCATTGCTGCCAATGCTGTTTTGGGCCTGGTAGAACCTACAGGAAATGGTATGGGTGGCGATCTTTTTGCCATTGTTTGGGATGCCGAAACAAAAAAACTGTATGGCTTAAATGCCAGCGGCAGATCGCCTTATGATTTAACACTCGATTATTTTAAAGAAAACGGCTACGAAAAAATACCATCCTACGGCCCGCTACCGGTTTCGGTGCCAGGTTGTGTTGACGGGTGGTTTGAACTACATAATAAATTTGGAAAGCTCCCAATGACCGATGTCTTGAATCCAGCTATTTCGTATGCGGAAAACGGATTCCCTTTAACTGAACTCATTGCCTATTACTGGGGACGCAGCGCCAATTTCTTAAGTCGCTATCCCGGTTTCGAGGAAATTTATATGCCCAATGGCAAAGCACCTAAAAAAGGTGAAGTTTTTAAAAATCCATACCTCGCAAGCACGCTTCGTCTGGTAGCAGAACAGGGCCGCGATGTTTTTTACAAAGGTGAAATTGCCGAGAAAATTGTAAAATATGTTCGCGAACAAGGAGGTTTTTTAAGTATGAAAGATTTTGAAGATCACCATTCAGAATGGGTTGAACCAATTTCTACCAATTACCGTGGTTACGATGTTTGGGAACTTCCTCCCAACGGCCAGGGAACTGCAGTATTACAAATGCTAAACATTCTTGAAAACTACGATATCGCCAGCATGGGATTTGGTTCTCCGGAATATATGCACCTGTTTATTGAGGCGAAAAAACTGGCTTATGAAGATCGCGCAAAATACTATTCAGATATGGATTTTAACGATCTGCCAATCGAAGGATTGATCTCAAAAGAATACGGAAAAGAAAGGGCAGCGTTGATAAACGAAAACCGCGCAGCACGCTCCTATCCAGCCGGCGAACTGGAGCAGGGAAATACCATTTACCTGACAACTGCCGACAAAGACGGCAATATGGTTTCGCTTATTCAAAGTAACTACCGTGGAATGGGATCCGGAATGACTCCCGGAAAGCTTGGATTTATCCTTCAAGACCGTGGAGAATTGTTTGCTCTGGAGGAAGGACACATGAACGTTTACGAACCACACAAACGTCCTTTCCACACTATCATTCCGGCATTTATTACCAAAGATGGCGAGCCATACATTAGCTTTGGTTTGATGGGTGGAGCCATGCAACCACAGGGACACGTACAGATTGTTTGCAACCTGATCGACTTTGGAATGAACCTGCAGGAAGCCGGTGATGCGCCACGGATAAGCCACGATGGCTCGAGCCAGCCAACCGGTGAAAAAATGAATGATGGCGGACGAGTATCTTTGGAAAGTGGCTTTGAATACCAAACCATTCGCGAATTAATGAGCAAAGGACACCGTATTGGTTATGCACTTGGTCCATACGGAGGCTACCAGGCTATTCTTTGGGATAAGGAAAATAAAGTATTCTATGGTGCCTCTGAATCGAGAAAAGATGGTCAGGCAGCCGGATACTAGAATACGACTCAGCTAACCAAAGGTTCGTCAAAAAAAATACACCTTTAACAAGCAATTCAGAAAGCTAATTATAACTTTATAATTAGCTTTTTTATGTCATTATGAAAATATGTAATACAAATTTAACATCAATAATAACTTACAAATAGAATTATTATTGATCACCCATTATTCCCATAACTTTTAATTGGCTTTGTAAGGATACATCAAATGTAAATATATAAATATTTCACAATATTCTCTATGTCATGCTTTTACAAAGTTAACATTTCGCACATTCAAAATTTATTCAAAATTCCACCCAACATAAAGCAATTAATTTCCAGCATTTCCATACCTTTAAAATTGGTATTTATATTAATAGTTATAATATATATTACAATATGATGTCATTTCTCAATATTATTTACAATATTGCATGAGATTGTAAAAATTACAATACTAAAGTTGTAATATTTATAACAATCAATACCAAAAGCTATAATATCTACAGAACAACAAACAATTAGCCAGAAAGTAACTAACTAAAAAATTCTTCGAAACAACTAGAAATACAGTAAACTCTACAAATAATCAATTTACTTTTTATAACACAAATAATTCTCTATGAAAAGATTCTTATTTACAATCTTGTTGATGAGCGCGGTTACATTATTTGCAACGGCGCAGAAACGCACCATAAATGGTGTCGTACGAGAACAATCTACCAATGATTTACTCCCCGGAGTAACAGTACTGGAAAAAGGGACTTCGAATGGAACGGTGACAAATGTCGACGGTGAATTTTCCCTTTCTGTAGAACAGGGAGCAACACTTGTTGTTTCATACATCGGACTCGAATCGAAAGAGGTCGTTGTGGGTTCTTCTTCTACCATTGAAGTAATGCTTGTACCATCCTCGGAACAGGTGGATGAAGTTGTTGTAACTGCAATGGGTATTCGTAAAGAAACCAAAGCACTTGGCTATGCGGTGCAGGCTATTGAAGGCACCGAAATTGTAAAGGTTAAAGAGCCCAACCTGGTAAACTCTTTAAATGGTAAAATTGCCGGGGTAAATGTTACCAACTCAGGTGGTGGTGCAGGTACTTCATCGCAGATTATTATTCGTGGTAGTACTTCGTTAACCGGAGACAACCAGCCACTGTTTATTGTTGATGGAATTCCGATCGACAACAGCACTGTAGGTGCCGATTACGGTGCAGGGTTAAGTGCAACTTCTACCTACAGTGGTAACCGTGGTATGGATATCAACTCTGATGACATCGAGTCGATATCGGTACTTAAAGGACCTGCTGCAGCGGCATTATATGGTTTGAAAGCAGCTGCCGGAGCTATTGTTATTACCACTAAAAAAGGTGAAAGTGGTGCAACTAAAGTTAATGTAAGTTCAAAATTCAAAGTTGACGTTGCCAACAAATTACCTGAAAATCAGGAACTGTACGGTCAGGGTAGCGACGGTGCTTTCGACGATGGAACTGCATTCTCATGGGGAGCTCCAATTGGCAACGCTACTACCTACGACAACATGGGCGAATTTTTAGAGCCTGCATTTTCTTACGACGTAACCGGTAGTGTATCGGGAGGTAACGACAATGGTAATTACTTTATTTCTGTTCACCGTTTGGATCAAAACGGAATTGTTCCAACTACCGAATATGCAACCAATTCATTCCGTATTAACGGAGAACAACGAAAAGGCTGGTTTACTTTCGGAATGAATTCAAACTACATTTATTCGCAAACAACCAAAACACTTACCGGTTCGGGCTTGTACGGTTCAAGCGGTAGCGGTGCGATGTTAGGATTGTTAAGATGGCCTATTACAAACGATATGAGCAACTGGATTGAAGCCGGACAAAGAGTTCCGCTTTTGCCTGATGTTGATCCGGCAGATGACGTTGATAATCCATATTGGACAGTATACAAAAATCCTGTTACCGATGATCTTCACCGTTTTATCGGATCGGGCTATGTTACCATGCAACCAACCGAATGGTTAACTGCGACATACAGAGCCGGTATCGACCATTATAATACATTCTCTCGCAACTTAGTATTTCCGGGTTCTGCGGTAACTGAATCATACCTTGATGGAGCAGTAACAGAATCTCAGCGCGAAAACAACATCTTAACATCGAACCTTACTGTTTCTGCCAATAAAGAAGTGGATGATTTTAATCTGGGCCTGATGTTGGGACACAACTACGAACAAAGTACATATTTCAGCCAAAGGCAGCGAGCCATTGGCTTGCTTACTGAGTTTATCAGTGTGAACAATGCAGACAGAGACAGTAAATCGTTCTCGAATTACCAATCGAAAAAGAGATTATACAGTGCTTTTGGTGAATTTACAGCCAGCTACAAGAATATCGCGTTCTTAAGTGTAACAGGCCGTAACGACTGGTCTTCTACCCTTTCGGAAGAAAACCGTTCGTTCTTCTACCCATCAGTAAGCGGTAGTTTTGTATTCTCTGAATTATTTGGCGAAGACTTAAAAGAAACCTTCTCATTTGGTAAGTTACGTGCATCGTGGTCGCAGGTGGGTAAAGACGCTCCTGTTTATCAAACTGCAACATACCTTGAAACCGTAAGTGTAATCGGTGGAGGTTATAAAAATGCATACACCGGTGGTAATCCATACCTGAAACCGGAAACTACCGAATCAACAGAACTTGGTTTAGATGTTCGTTTCTTCAACGGAAAACTGGGTGCTGATTTCACTTATTATGACACACGAAGTAAAGACCAGATTATCTCGCCAAGGGTTAGTATGGCGACCGGATATATCTTCCAGTATGTAAACTTCGGAACAGTAATCAATAAAGGTTTCGAATTGACTTTAACTGGAAAACCAATTCAAACAAGAGACTGGAAATGGAATACCACGTTAAACATCTCTCACAACGACGGTACTGTTACCGATCTTCCTGAAGGTGTTGAGTTACTTTATGTAACTGATGTACAGATCGGACCTGCTAAATCAGCTTCTGTAGGCGAAGGAATTTTCCTTGGATTAACAGGTCAGTTGTGGGAAAGAACTGAGGATGGCGACATTATTTTAGATTCAGACACAGGACGTCCGATTACCTCAACCGATGCAACCAACGTAGTTGGTAACCGCGAGCCGGATATGCTTTTGGGTTGGAATAACAGCATTACACATAAAAACTGGAACCTTTCATTCTTGATTGATGTACGGGTTGGCGGAGATGTTTATAATGCTACCGAATATTCAATGACCTACGCAGGTATGAGTAAGGTAACTGAAAACCGTGGAAATACACAAACCATTGAAGGTGTAATGATGAACTCTGAAACCGGCGAATACGAACCGGCAACCAGCACCATTACACTTGATCAGGATTACTATCAGAACATTTACACAGCTGAAGCCACTCCATTTATCACAAGCGTGAATTGGTTCCGCTTACGTTCTGCTTCTTTAAGCTATTCAGTGCCTGCTACACTTTGTAACCGAATTGGTTTTGTAAAAGGAATCGACCTTTCATTGTCGGGAACTAATTTATTGTTGTTCACCAACTATAAAGGCATGGACCCTGAAGTGAGTGCGGGTGGTTCTGGTATTTTAGGAGCCGGATCTTCTGGTATTGATTACTGTGGAGTTCCAGCAACAACGAGTGTTTCATTCGGTTTAAATGTTCAGTTTTAAAAAGGATTAGATATGAAAAAGATAACGATAATATTTATGTTTTTGATTGGGGTATTTTTCACCTCTTGTGATTACGACCTTGATATCAACAACTCTCCGAATGCCACGCAGGAAGCGGGCCCGGATCAGCGCTTGCCATATATTTTGGCCGAAACGACTGATTTTTATGGTAGCCACGGAACTAGAACTGCACACCTCACCCAACAATTGGGTTATGCATACCGTCCGGGCTATCGCTATTATATGTTTCAGAACTGGCAGTTTGCCAACAACGCCGACGCATGGGTATGGCAGTGTTGGTACGGTTATGCCTGGGTAAACATCGAAGAAATGATGAAAGACGCTAAAGACATTGGTGCCTGGCACTATGTAGGTGTTGGTAAAATTCTGAAAGCATTTGGTAACGGCGAGTTGGTAGATGCCTACGGATATATGGCTTACCAGGATGGTATTGCCGGAAATATTCAGCCTGATTACGACGATGCAGAATACGTTTACAGCCAAATTCTTCCATTAATCGACGAAGGTATCGAGGATCTTCAGAAAAGCCAGGACGCAGATGCCCCTGCCCTTTCAGTTGGAGATGTTATGTACAACGGAGATATCGATAAATGGTTAAAATTTGCATACGGAGTTAAAGCCCGTTTCATGAGCCACCTTACAAAGAAAGCTGAAGGAACTGACTTGCTTTCTTACAATCCTAGTGCTATTCTTGCTAACATCTCGAAATCATTCGATTCGAATGCCGACGATGCCGCAATTCCTACTGAAGATGGAGATATTTCTGCAAGATGGTGTATTCAGCGTCAAAACATTAGTTCGTCGAATAAACCGGGTAAACTTTGGAAAGATTATCTCATGAACACTGTTGATACAATTAACGGTGCCGGAGAAAGCTGGAACAGTGGCGTGGTTGACCCGCGTGCTGAAGTTTTACTGCCAAAAATTGTTTCTGGCGAAAATGCCGGACAGTATTCTTATGCGGTTGACTTGGCTTATACAAATGCATCGCCAACCACTAGTGATGAAAATTATGTGGGTATGCGTGCAAGCGAAGACAATCCATTATTTTATACGGATAAAGCATCACCGTATTTCCTTATAACCTATTCTGAATTGAAATTTATTGAGGCAGAAACTTATTTCCGCCAGGGAAATACAGGAAGTGCCTTAACTTCTTACAAGGAAGCAATTCAGGCAAATATGGATGTATTGGGAATTCCTGCTGATCAGAGTGCTGAATTTTTGGCAAGTGCAGCCGTTGCTCAAACTGCGAGCGAGTTAACATTGAGCCACATTATGATCCAAAAATATATCACACTTACCTACAGTCCTGAAGCATGGACAGATATGAGACGTTGTGATTACTGTATTGGGGCAGATGGAACATACGATTACGATGCAGGTGTTTACAAAGGATTTAAACGTCCGACCTATGTTTACGAAACTGCATTCCCACAAGACGACGATTACATTCGTCGTTACCAAATGGCTTATTACGAGCGTTATTACAATGCATCGAAAGTTGAAGCACTTGGTGTATTTGAAAATGAATATATGACCACTCCTGTTTGGTGGGATATAGAAGAATAGTAATTTTAAGTTATAGTTAAGCTGTTACGGTTTGCCTGATTTTATCGGGCAGACCGTTTTTTTTATTCTGAAAGTCCGAAAAGTAGAAAACCTGAATATTCAGAAATCATCATTTGCTTTCTTTCCCTCCTTTAACCAGCAGCCAAACTGTAAACGCCATTTCACCCAAAATACTAGGCACTGCAACTAAAGCAAGAAATACATCTGCAAAATCACTGTAATTAGGCAACAGAAAGTGAGCTGCAGTATCAATCATATACATTATTCCTGCAATTAAAAGAAAAACTGTTATCCACTTAGGCCGTTGAATTATTGAGGACAAGAGTATAAGATGGGCTCCAAAAAAGAACAAGCCGATTAGCCAGATTATTTCAAAAACATTTACATGGTGCAAAATATCCATAGCTGAATCAGAATTAAGCGTTAAAACCAACGCAAAAACAGCAACTCCCATTATTGCTGCATGCATTATTCTGAAATAAGTACTTAGTCGGGTATAAATGTGCTTGCGGTATAATTCAAAAAGTCCCCAGGCTACGACAACATCAAACAATACCGTGATTAAGAAGGCTAAAATACCAAACCGCACAGCCATATGATTAAGCCTGATCGTTTCAAGCGGATCTTGTTTAAGGGATTCTAACATAACAAAATTGGCAAAAATGGCGGCAAAAAAGATGATCAGATAACTTGTGCCGGTGATGATCGAGAGTTTCCTTGTATTCATATCCTAAATATATTCTGTTAACAAAAGGTAATTTTCTGAATAATAACCAAATCTCTCGTCCTTTTGTTTACAGCAAAAAAAAGGTTCCGTTCGTAAACACAAACGGAACCTTACAATATAAATCGTGAAATCTTCTACTTCTTAAACAACGGATCAACACCAATGGTGCCAACCAGCTCTTTTAAATATTGCTTCGATTCAACATTTTTCAGACGCTCTTTTGCCAAGGCCAAACGGCCATCAATATCCATTTCGGCAACCAGAGCCGCATTATTGGCATTTGCTTTAAAGTCTTCCAAGTAACCAACCTGTTCAACCATCAACGCAATATCCTTTTCTTGTTTTAATTTCAGACGGGCTTTGTACCAGTCGCTTTTTAGTACCTCTTCCCTGTCGAAAAGTTTACGCAATTCCGGATCGCTGATATCTTTTCCTTCGTAATTACCATAAGCCATTATGTGTAACAATACTTTCAACGGAGGAATCGCACCTTCAACACTTCCGTCTTCGAAGAAAGGCTGAGCTGCACGTTGCATCGCTTCTGTTATATTATTAATACCGTCAACATAATCTTCCATATTTTGTACCTCAGGCTTCAGCATTCGTTCGTTAAATACAGCCAGCGGCTCATCAAACAATCTGTTCATACAACGGAAAGCAAATTTTTCTGTAATTCTATATCCTAAGCGGCTAGCCAATACTTTTTGTCCATTGTATTCAAAATCTTCCAGTTTTTCCAAACAACCATTTTCAATCAGTTTTTTCGGATCGCGGTCTTCAGGAACCAAACGAGCCCAGATTTCAGGAATCAAAATACTGATATCATGATCGAAACGATTTTCAGAACCAATGTAACCGGCTGCCGAACTAAATCCCTGGTATTCGGTAAGAATGTACGATAACAGTGCATTGTTCAAATCGGTAGTTGGAACCAACATATTAAATGGCCCTTTTGTAAGTGCTCCTTCCAGTCCGGCACCTGTTGTCGATGGCGATTTTCCGGTAATACTTGCAACAAAATCCATAAACAACTCAGGCAACTCCTGGTAATGTATCGGATTGTATACTGCCAGCGGGCGAATACCTGCTTCTTTGTCGGCAGGATTATTTCTTCGTCCCGGTAATACAGCGTTAACCGGCCAAACAACCGGGTCTTTATCTTTTATCTTCCGATGAAGTCGTACACCAATCTCGCCGAGGTAGGAATCCTGCGTTTCGTTCTTGAAAATATTTCGTTGCAGATAGCGCGGATTTTTAGTCGGTTCACCGTCTACAATTCGTGGATGCGATGGTGTAACAAAATAATTATCACCATCAGTAGAAGCCACTTCAGTAATAAAGTGTTTTACCGGATCGGTATATTTCTCAAAACTTATGGCGTTATCCAACAAGTCCTGTGCATCTTCGCGTGTTAGTGGCTCGTAGTTCGTCAGGAAAGTGTTGTTATCCACAATTTCCTGTTCTGCTTCTTTATCGTAACCTCTGATAACTGCCTCGTCGGGACGCTGGAATAAGTAACTCTCGCAGTTGGTAACCAGCTTCACACTTGGGTTGGAGTATTCCTTATTCAAGTTCTTCAACTGGTTCGACGGAACAGTTATAGTAGCCGAAATATCATCTTCTGTCTGAATTTTCATCGACGGAACAAAGTCGGAACGCAACTTGTGCAAATACCAGCGACCTTCTTCGTTAAAACCAATTCGCACATAACTGGCAGTAATTGGATTGTGTTTGTAACGCAACACATTACCCGGACGGCCATTAACGATTTCAACATTAAACAACTCGCGCCATTTTAATCCACGCTCCTCGTTTCCACGGTAGTGACGTTTTACAAAAAAGGCCAAAGTGCGCACATTATTTGGCAGGTCTTTCAGGTATTTATTGTATTCATCGCTATACTGATCGGAAGGAGTTAAAAGCTTAACTGCCGAACCGAGAGTACGTTCTTTACTAAGGAACGAACGCGAAGGATCTGCATCGGGGCGAACATTCTTCCATCGGTCTGAATAGTCTTTATTGATGATCTCATCCACCATGTTTTCAACCAGTTCCAGGTCTTCAATGTAAAACGATCCAAATTTAATGGCGTTTTGCATCGATTTAGAAATCTCTGATTTTCCACCACCGGAAACGGTACTTGGTTTATGACAGAACATTCCTTCAGGTGCGGTGTCAATTATTCGCCACATTGATTGTGTTGGATGTTTTACCAGCTGAAATTTGTGCCCGGTTGGGTGCACATAAACCTTTTGCGGCGAAAGTTTAAGGCTGTAATCTTTACCTTTATAAGTCCAGCTAACAGCACTGGTTTCAATGTCGATATCAGCATTTTCAGGAATGTAAACCACATCCGGATATCTATTATCCACTGCATAGTTTCCTTCCTGCAGTTCAATTCGGTTTCCCAATAGTTTTTTAACCTCTTCGAACGAATACGGCTGATCAAACTTTTTGGTAAAATTATTTCCAAACACACTGTCGCTCATATTTCCACGCGGAAAAGCAATGGCTCCACCGGCATGTTCTTCTTCAACCAACCCAAACAGGTTGGCCGAGTAGCTGATTTGTGTTTTTATTTCTTTTTTGGAATATCCGTAGTAGTTATCGGCAATAATGGTAACCACTACCCCACGTTCATCACGACAGGTAAGTTTAAAGGCCGATCCATCGTTATACAGTTCGTTTTCATCTTTCCAGCACATGCCATCGCGTTTTTGGCGCTCCGAAGCATCGTCGTAGTGTGGCAGGCCAACATCTTTCTTTTTAAGTTGAGTTAAATGTGGTGCCAGAATTATACAACCTGTGTGACCGGTCCAGTGCTCAATATCAAGCGCAGCATCGTTAACGGCAAGGTTTGGATCGCCGGCGTTACCAAAAATTGTTTCAACAAAATCGAGGTTACTCACCAAACTTCCCGGAGCAAAGAAACGCACTTCCATGCTCTTTTCACTTATAATACCGGGCACTTCTGGACAAACAACCGGACGTAACAGTAACGACACGATAACTTTTGCTTTTTCTTCCTGCGCCGATGTAAAAGGCAATAACTTTAATTCTTCAGTAGGATTAAGCGCCGTATGTAAAAGATGTGCAAAAGTGATTTTTGGCACCTCTTTTTTATCAGCCGGTACCGGAAGCCCACCTCGAACAATATGGAAAGTTCCTTTGGTAGTACGTTTATCTTTGGCAGGGTTATTTAAAATTCCCTGTTTTAAACGATAAGAACTTAATAAATCGCTTTTGAACTCTTTACCATTAGGTGGTAAACTTAACTCGCGGGCCATATTTTTTTGGTTCAACACCAAAGTATTATTGGGCAAACGGTAAGCTTTTTCAAACTCAAGTTCCTTAAGGTAGTCGTCTATAAAATTTTGAATACGTGCATCAACCGGCGACATGTGTTCGCTCAGTAAACGCGATTTTTCCTGAAAACTTCTTACCAAACCTTCGGTTAAGGTTTGGAATTTTGCATTGGCATATTTAATGCCGGAATCAGATTCATCAATAAACGATGGTTGACCTAATGAAGCCAACTGAAGATTTATATACTGAATCATATCCCGACGGTCTCTTTTCCTTTGTTTGGAAGGCGCAGAACTTTTACTCATAATAATTGTATTTCTAATCCATTAACAAAAATACGGAATTGAAGTTTGTTCAATCCTCTAAATTTTCTTTATTAACGATAAAACAGTAATTCGTTAGTGTTTTGTTAACCCTGAGATCCAACATTCAATAAAATGTATGTGTCTTGGTTTTTTGAACGGATATACGAGTATTTCTAACTTATGTTACTGTTATGATATGTATCATAAACCCTTTTTAATCCCATTTTATTTTCAAAAATACCTTTGTAAAATCTAACAATAAAATTATTGGGCAGAGTGACTTTAGCATAAGGATTTGGGTTTATGTTTTTAGACTAATTCAGTAGTTTGTGCAAATGCCAAAGACTGCCATATAACCTTAAAATTATTAATTAAATGAAACACTTAAATTATTTAAAAGGTCTTGTTCTATTTATTGCAGGTCTTTTTATTACTTCTCAGGTAGCCGCCACCGATGGCTATTTCAGCGTTGGATACGGAACCATAAATAAAGGTTTAGCCGGTGCGGGAATCGCATTTTACCAGGGATCATTGATTAACGGAAACCCTGCAGGAAATGTATTTTTAGGAACTAAATACCAGGTAGGAGTAAACTTTTTTAATCCAAACCGGAAGTACACAGTTGCAGGTAATCCATCAGGAATGGAAGGTACATTTGGTTTAATGCCGGGAACAATTGAAAGCGACAGTAAATTATTCCTTATGCCTTCAGCAGGTGCCAACTGGATGGTTAGCGATAACTCGAGTATTTCTGCAGCCTTATTCGGAAACGGTGGAATGAACACTGATTATCCGACTGCTACTTTCTACGATCCAACATCAGAAACTACCGGTGTTAACCTGGCTCAGATGTATGGAAACATTACTTACTCGCAGAAACTGGGCGAAAAACACAGTATTGGTGTAACCGGTGTTTTGGCCTACCAATATTTCGAGGCAAAAGGACTGATGTCATTTGGCGCTTTTTCTTCAGATGCTACAGCTTTATCTGGAAACGGTACTGACAGTGGTTTTGGATATGGTTTTAAAATCGGTTACCTCGGACAACTAACTGATAACTTCTCAGTTGGTGTTACCTACCAATCGAAAGTTTGGATGAGTGAATTCGATGAATATGCTGGTCTTTTTGCAGAACAGGGAGATTTTGATATTCCATCGAGCTGGACAGCAGGTATTGCTTGGGAAGTAGTTGAAGATTTTACTGTTATGGCCGATGTAAAACAAATTATGTTTGGCGATGTAAAATCAATCGGGAACCCAATGCTTCCAAACCTGATGACTTCTCCTCTTGGTTCTGATGAAGGCGCAGGTTTTGGATGGGACAACATTATGGTTTACAAACTTGGATTTAACTATGCTGGAGTTGATACTTGGGAATTCCGTGCCGGACTTTCAATTGGCGACAATCCAATTCAGTCTTCAGAAGTAATGTTTAATATTTTAGCACCAGGTGTAATTGAAAATCAAATTGCATTAGGACTTTCTAAAGAAGTTGGAAAATCAGGAAACCAGTTCCATTTGGCATTTAATTATGCGATGAACACTAGCGTTGAAGGTGCAAATCCAATGGATCCTCCATCAGGACAAACCATTGAAATTGAAATGAATCAGTTTGAACTGGAACTTGGATTCTCGTTCTAAACCGATTATTTGAGTTTGATACTCCAAAAATTACAAAACAATATATTTTGGGCCCGGGCTTTTGTCCGGGCTTTTTATTTTTGCGGTGAACACTTCTGCTATTAAACTGTAATTATTATTTTAACCGGAAATAATTATTAAAAATGAAACTCATATCGTGGAATGTAAACGGAATACGTGCCGTTGCCAAAAAGAATTTTTTTGAAGATTTTAAACAAATGGATGCCGACATACTTTGTCTGCAGGAAACCAAAGCACAGGATGATCAGGTTGCCGAAACACTGGAGTCAATAAACGGATATCATATTTATTCCAATTCGGCCGAAAAGAAAGGTTACTCGGGAACGGCCATCCTTTCAAAAACAGAACCGGTAAGCGTTTCGCGCGATATGGGAATTGATGTCCATGATACTGAAGGCCGTGTGTTACGCCTTGAATATGAGAAGTTCTATTTGGTAAATGTTTATGTGCCCAACTCGGGCAGCGAATTAAAACGCCTCGATTACCGCCAGGAATGGGATCTCGCATTTTTTAATTACCTGAAAGAACTGGAAAAAACAAAACCGGTTTTGGTGTGTGGCGATTTTAATGTGGCCCACCGCCCTATCGATTTGGCACGACCAAAACCTAACTACAATAAATCGGCCGGTTTTATGCAAGAGGAAATTGATGGAATGGATCGTTTTACGCAAGGCGGACTGGTTGATTCGTTCCGCCATTTTTACCCCGATGCTACTGATAAATACTCGTGGTGGAGTTACCGGGCCGGAGCACGCGGCAAGAACATCGGCTGGAGAATCGACTATTTCCTCGTTTCCGAAAGTTTTATTCCGCAATTACAAAAAGCATATATTTTAAACGAAGTTATGGGTTCCGACCACTGTCCGGTTGGAATTGAAATAGCCGGTTAATCGGCAAAACATAAAATACTTTTCAGCGGGTGAGTTTTAATTCATCCGCTGTTGTTTTATAAAAACACCCTACTTTTGCACTTTATAGTTTAAATCTGAGAAATTGAATTTCGATCCACATACTACCAATTTACCCATCGTTGATGTTATTGACGAAGTAAAACAACATTTACAACGAGAAAATACCTTAATTGTACATGCGCCTCCGGGAGCCGGAAAAAGTACGGTAATTCCACTTGTTTTGCTGGAAGAAAGCTGGCTAAAAGGGCAAAAGATCATCATGCTTGAACCGCGCCGTCTGGCAGCCAAAAGTATTGCCACCCGTCTTGCAGAACTTTTAGGTGAAAAGGTTGGTAAACGTGTTGGATATCGCATTCGTTTTGACAACTGTGTAAGTGAAGCCACACAGTTAGAAGTGGTTACTGAAGGAATACTAACGCGCATGTTGCAAAGCGACAATGCTTTGGAAGGCATCGGAATGGTAATTTTCGATGAGTTTCACGAACGAAGTCTTTTTGCTGATGTGGCTTTGGCTCTATCGCGTGAGGCTCAGCAGATTTTGCGTCCTGATTTGCGAATCATGATAATGTCGGCCACCTTGAATATGCCTCAACTCACGCAGCTACTTAAAGCACCGTCGGTAGTTAGCGAAGGACGCCAGTATCCCGTTGAAATTCATTACGAAGGCGACAACGACCTCAAACTTCTTCCTGAATTGACAAACCGTGTAATTACAAAAGCCGTAGAAAAACACGATGGTGACATTTTGGTATTCTTGCCCGGCGAAGGAGAAATTAAAAATACAGAAGCTATTTTACGACACAAGCACAAAGGGATTGCCATTCATCCGCTTTACGGACAATTGTCGCCGCAAAAGCAGTTTGCAGCAATAATGCCCAGCCGCGAAGGACGGCGTAAAATCATTCTTGCCACATCCATCGCCGAAACCAGTTTAACGATTGAAGGTGTAAAAGTTGTTATCGACTGCGGTTTTAGTCGAACCCTAAAATTTAATCCAAACACAGGTTTATCGCGTCTTGAAACCGTTGAAATAACTTTAGATTCAGCCGACCAAAGAGCCGGACGTGCAGGCCGACTTGGCCCCGGTATTTGTTATCGTATGTGGACAAAAGCCACGCATCATCGGTTAAACAAACACCGTACTCCTGAAATTGAAGAAGCAGACCTAGCCTCGCTGGCACTTGAAATGGCCAAATGGGGCGTCGATGATATTAACAAATTGACATGGCTAACTCCCCCACCCAAAGGTCATGTTTCTCAAGCCAATGAATTGTTGGAACAACTGAATGCCACTGATGATGGAACAATTACAGAACATGGAAAAGCGATTCATCGTCTGCCTTGTCATCCTCGATTGGCACACATGTTACTGTTGGCACAAAACGATGATCTCACAGCTCTTGCGTGCGACATTGCTGCCATTCTGGAAGAACGCGATCCGTTAAACCGCGATGCCGGAATAGACATAAATTTACGTATTGAAGCTTTGCGCCGTTACCGTACAGGAACTTTAAAAAACAAGCGTTTGAAGCATATTGCAAAGGTTTCGGCACAATACCAGAAAATGCTCAATATTGAGGAAGACAACTCTGCTATTGATCCATTTGAAACCGGATTATTACTCGCCTATGCTTACCCTGAACGCATTGCTCACGCCACTCCCGGTAACAATGCCCAATTTAAACTGGCAAACGGAAATATCGCAGCAGCCGGGCACGAAGACGATCTGGCACATGAAGATTGGCTGTCGATCGCAAGCGTAAATGCGCGCGATGGAGTTGGCCGCATATTTTTAGCATCGCCACTAAACCCTCGAGATCTGGCGCCAATGGTCAAAACTGTGGAATCCGTCTCCTGGGACACTAAAAGAGGTGGATTTTCTGCATTTTCAGAATTGAGAATTGGCAGCATTATTCTTCAACAAAAACCCTTACAGGAATATAATATAGACATGAAAATAAAGGCCATTTCAGATGCCATAAAAAAAGAAGGTGCCTGGCTGCTTGATTTTAATCCTGATGTGGAACAATGGCAAAACCGAATAAATAGTCTGAAGCTTTGGGATGCTACTAATGATTGGCCTGATGTAAGTACAAACCATTTGCTTGCTACCAATTCCGAATGGCTTTCACCATATCTTACTGATGTGAAAAAGCCGGAAGACCTTAAGAAAATTAAACTAAAAGAAGTACTTCAACACCATTTGAGTTTCGACTTACAACAGTTGTTGGATAAGCTTGCGCCGGAACGAATAGCAGTTCCTAGCGGATCGAACATTAAACTAAAATATGGATCAAACGGCGAAGCACCGATTTTGGCCGTACGTTTGCAGGAAGTATTTGGTTTGCTTGATACACCGACCGTTAACAATGGAAGTGTAAAAGTTTTACTGCATTTATTATCGCCCGGATTCAAACCGGTTCAGGTAACCGATGATTTAAACAGCTTTTGGAACAATGCCTATTTCGAAGTTAAAAAGGAATTGAAAGCACGTTATCCGAAACATCACTGGCCTGATAATCCTCTTAATGCTGAACCATTGAAAGGTGTTAAGCGGAAAAAGAATTAGCGGAGACGAATATTGTTTATCGTTTGCGTCTGTATTTAACCTGTGTAATGGCATTTAGAAATATTTCTGAAGAAATCCATTCAAATTCGAGTAGATCTGTTAATTCTCCAAACAAAGAAGTACCTCCACCTAATATAACCGGAATGGTTGAAATTATCATTTCATCAATTATATCTTCCTGTAAATATCGTTGAATTGTTATCCCACCATCGATATAAATATTCGTGAATCCCCGCTCGGTCATCATTTGAGTAATCTCAGTTGGACTTCCGTTTACGATCTCCACTTTTCTTGCTAAATCATCGGAAACATCCTGTATTCGTGAACTAACAACAAATACCGGTATCTGATAGGGCCAAGAAATGCCGAACTCCAATACGGTTTCGAAAGTACCGCGCCCCATTACTATTGCATCCATCTTTTTAATGAAAGCATTGTATCCAAAATCTAAATTTTCCGGATTAGGAATAGTTTGCAGAAATTCGATGCTTCCATTTTTATCGGCAATATAACCATCTATACTTGTGGCTATAAATACATGGTTTTTTGTTTCCATAAGTTTAGTACTCTTAAGTGTTGACCTATAACAATTATAGATTTACATTCTCATGAATGAGGAATTATATCCATAATTGAAAGATACAAAAGAATGAGCTGGGATACTGAACAAAAAATCATAAAGGTATTTTATTCTCATCGCCAAACTTCTACATCGCTAAAAATCAAGACATTATTTTTTGGCAAAATCGTTTATAATCCTTAAATTATAACAAGTAAAAACAAAAGTTAGAATCGCATAAGTACATAGAATCTAAGTGGATTCGAGATACTTTGAAATTCAAAACCCATACAAAAGCTTTTTATATGGAAACTCACGTTAAGATTCTCCCAAACCGGATTTCTCGTATTCATTATCTCCTATTCCTAACAGTATTTACCCTTTTGTCATATATTTCACACGCTCAACCTCTGTATACATTTTCTTATAGTACAGGAAGCACATACAATGCGCTAACTACATCTTATGTTGATTTATTCGTAGATGATCTTGATTATAACACATGGGATGACGGACTTTCTGATGCAATTCCAATTGGTTTTACCTTCGTTTATAACTTTAAGCCTTATACTGAATTTAAAGTTAATGCTAATGGCTTTATGACATTAGATAATAGTTTTGTATGGAAAGATTCGCTATATGATAATTATTTGTCCAGTATTCAAAGACACCTTTTTCTGGCCCCCTTATGGGATGATCTGGTTATTAATACCGGAGGTGGCATCCGATACGAATTAACAGGTCTTGAAGGAGAAAGAATATTAAAAATTGAATTTAATAATCTAGCGTTCTGGACAGGAGCTTCGGACCAAACAAGCGGCAACATACATTTAAAATACCAGGTTTGGTTGTACGAAGGAACTAACATAATTGAATTCAGGTATGGCGATGATAGTTCAACCTACAGTTGGTTTAGTTGGTCCGACGGAGGGATAAGCATTGGGATCAACGATGATAGAAACAACAGTTTTATGAGAATTATACCTGGAACAGAGCCTTCATACACATTTTCTGATGATGAAGAAACGTTGTTTTATGGTATGGAGAATTACGTTAATGATGGATTATCGTATAGGTTCACTCCGACCACTCGTTGGTTGGGAACTACGAATAACGACTGGCTAACAAAAACCAATTGGGAATTAGATACAATTCCAACAGTTTATGATAATGCTCTAATACCGGATTCTACTAATATTCCTATTATTAATGCAAGTGGAGCTGTTTGTAACAATCTAACTATTGAATCGGATGGAGAATTAACCATTACCGGCGGCGGAGAACTAACAGTAAGTGGTGATTTAAACAATGCAGGAACAGTTACGATTACCGCTACTAACGAAACCAGTAACGGATCATTAATAGTAGAAGGTAGTTCTGATGCATCGATAAACTTTGAACGTTATCTGTCAGGAGGAGTCAACTGGCACTTGATAAGTTCTCCAGTATCAGGTCAAAATTTATGGACATGGACGACCGCTGCAGGCAATGACATAGCAATTAATGCCTCAAAATATGCAATCGCTGATTATGTTGAAGAAAATGACGACTGGAGTAATTATCCTACAAGCGATCCCGGCACTAATTTTATGCTTGGTACTGGTTATTCAACTCTCCGCGAATCTGCCGGGACTGTTACTTTTACAGGACAAATAAATATAGATGACGTTAACAATATTCCAATTTCGTATTTAAATCAGGGATGGAATTTACTAGGAAATCCCTTTACTTCATCAATTGGAGCAACCAATGCTGCTTCAAGTATCGATCATCTCTTATCCGCATCAAATGTCGATAATCTGGATCCAAGCTATGCAGGACTCTACTTATGGGATCCATCTTCCGGATATTCAGGGGAATATGTAATCATAAATAATTCAGGAGGCAGCCTTGCAGGAACGCTGAATCAGGATTATATTCAAGCTGGACAGGGCTTTTTTGTACGTGCAAAAGACAACAGTTCCCGCACTTTTGATATTACAACCGCAATGCAGGCGCATCAGCCGGGAGTTCCATTAAAATCAGGGAATACAGAATGGCCTGCAATACAGCTAACTGCAACCATTACGAACATTAGCACTAGTACTTTGATAAAGTTTAATTCATCGATGACAACTGGTTTGGATATAACTTATGATGCCGGTGTGTTTAACGCAAATCCGGAACTTTCATTGTATTCAAGACTCGTTGATGATAATGGAGTTGATTTTGCGATTCAGTGTCTTCCACCAGATTATAATAATTTAGTGATTCCATTTGGACTCGACGCCCAACCTGGAAATGAAGTCATTTTTTCTTCTGCTTTATTCAATCTCCCCGATGAATGTGAGATTATACTGGAAGATAAAGTAACAGGTATATTTACATCGTTAAAAGCCGGAAATCTATATTCAATAACTTACTCCGAAAAATATAAAAACTCCGGTTCACTTTATTTACACACCAGTAACAATTTTGTCACTCATAATACGCTTGTGGAAATTCCCAATCCATTTGAAATTAGAACGAATAGAGAGAATGGTTATATACAATTGATTTCTACTTATGAAAAACCTGCACAGGTAAGTGTATTTGACATCGCTGGCCGTAAACTTGTATCGCAAGAAGTATATAAAGGGAATAAGAATTTAATTTATTTTTCTGCCAAACCAGGAGTTTATGTGGTACATATTGAAAATGCAACTTACAATTATAGTCAAAAGATTATCTGGACCTATTAACTTTTGAGTACACCCATTATATCTTTCTATTATTCAAGTTACTATAATCAATCGATAATGAAACACTCGCACATATATCTGATCTTTTTCACTCTTTGTATTATTAATAGCTATGGTCAAACCAGAACATTTGACTTTTTGGGTGAAAATGGCTTTAATCAAGAGCCAATGCTTGTTGATAGTGTTCATATAATAAACAACTCTAATAGCACTGACACGTTGGTTACTGGCAATTTTTTTTCGATTCTAATTACAGCAATCGATGAATTGGAACAAAATCAGAACCAGAAAATTACTGCCTTCCCCAATCCATTTGATAACACGGTTCATATTATTTTTCATTCTGAGTTATATGAACGAGCTCTGATCAAAGTTTTTTCAGTGGATGGAAGAAAAATTATTGAGAGGACTAATTTTATAAGGCCTGGTGATAATAAACTTCTTTTGAAATCAAATGTAAAGGGGGTACTTTTTCTAACGATCACTTCACCAAACCTGCATTTGTTTTCCAAGATTATTTGCAACAATACCAGCGAGTTCCCAGAATTGAAATTATTCGGCAACTCTGATACGCAATTCCTTAATAGAGAACTCAAATCCGCGAAAAATAGTTATAACACATTTGAATATAGTCTTGGTGACAGTCTAACATATACGGGTTATGCCAAAGAAATAGTATCGGATGCTATCCATGACAAACCAAACGGCGACAAAACTTATACTTTTATATTTGATGTAACAGATTCTCTTCCACATGCAAATTTTGAGGTGTCAGCGCAAAATGTAAATCAAGGAAGTAGTATCGATTTTTTCGATTTATCGACTAATAATCCTACAGATTGGACATGGGATTTTGGCGATGGAGAAAGCAGTACTATTCAAAATCCATCTCATACCTATTTAACACCGGGAACATATACAGTTACATTAATTGCCGAAAATATTTATGGCACCGACACCATCGTAAAACAAGATCTCATCATTATTAATACCTTAAATCCGGTTGCAGCTTTTACGGCAAACACTACTACAATTAATCAAGGAGATGAGGTATACTTTTCTGATCAATCCGGAAATTCCCCAACGTCCTGGAAATGGGAATTTGGAGATGGAGAGACCAGTACCATTCAAAATCCATCTCATACATACATAACAACCGGAATATATACGGTTAAGCTAGTTGTCTCCAACGGTTTTGGAATCGACTCACTTATGAAACAAAATTACATTACGGTTAATTCGTTTCTTCCAATTGCTGATTTTACAGTAAATAAAACGGTGATTGATGAGGGCGAAGAAGTTGTTTTTTCCGATCTATCAACAAATTCTCCGTTATCATGGAAATGGGAATTTGGAGATGGAGAAACCAGTACCATTCAAAATCCATCTCATATTTATTCTACGGCAGGAATATATTCAGTCAAATTAACAGCCACCAATAATTTTGGTTCCGATTCAAATGTAAAGTATGATTTTATTGAAGTTTTATCGAATACAACTCCAATACTTTCCGTCTCTCCTACTTCGCTTGATTTTGATACGGTCTCCACTCAAAAATACATAAGCATAAATAATATTGGCGGAGGGATACTATCGTGGTCATGCTCCGAAGAGATTAGTTGGCTAACAATTAGTACCCCAAACGGAGAAACAACTTCTGAATCAGATCAGGTTGCCATTACCGTAAACAGAACCGATTTATCCACCGGTAACTATTCAGGATCAATCACGGTAACAAGTAATGGTGGTAATGTTGAAATTGGTATCAGCATGGAAGTAAATAGTACTCAACAAGTAGATGAACCAAAACCACCGGGTTGGACAAATTGATACCCCGCAGTTTAGGCTATTAAATTTATAATATTACCTCTCATTCTTGAATTATCTGTTTTTCCCTCCGATTAAATCATACAATAGAGTTATGATCATTAGTTTACAATTTTCACTCACTAATTATAGAATTCGCTTATTCTACTGATAAACAGCTTATTTAGAAAAGAATCTGTTCTGAATCTGAATTCAATTTTGTATATTGTATGTACGGAAACTGTTCAATTCAAATCAAATGATGACGAAAAAACAACTAATTAATCAATTAAGAATTATAGTCACTTTTTTTGTTATTTTCTTTGCTTCGAATGCAGCTTTATCAAAAAACTTTTTTACTTCACGCAACGATTCAAACACCAATTTAAAAAATCAAATAATCACTAATAATAAAGAGGTTACGGCTAAACTTTCTGCTACAAAGCAATCAACAGAACAATGTTATACCGTTCATTTAGAAATTGGTTGGAATATTCTCTCATCACCCGTTTTATTGGATACTGCAAATATCAAAACTAATTTTCAGGAACTAATAGATAATGGTTCATTGGTCAAAATACAAGATGAAACTGGATGGTCGCTGGAAAATATGGGAATATTTGGAGGATGGACAAACCACATTGGCGATATTCTGCCAACAGAAGGATACAAAATTAAAATGACAAATGCCGATAGTATTAATTTTTGTGGTTCTGAAGTCAATTATCCATACCCAATACCCTTAACTACAGGCTGGAATCTGATGGGGTTTCCATTATTAGACACGATTGACGCAATGGCGGTTGTTAGCCAGTTAATTGCAGGCGAATCCCTTATAAAAGTTCAGGATGAGAGTGGACAATCAATTGAAGACCTTGGTGTATACGGTGGCTGGCAAAATTTCATTGGGAATATGATTCCTGGCGAAGGATACAAAATAAAAGTAAATGCTGATGATACATTATGGATCTACCAGGTTAACACTGACACAATCTCGGAAACACCTAAAAATCCAGGAAACGGTTTCTTTATTACAACAGAGCACACCAATTTAAAATCATCAAAATTGTCTTGGAAATTAAAAAATTCCTACCCGCAAACGGAAACAAAATATTTCGAAACTGCATTTAAGGGTAATGGGGTTGACCATATGAATTTTTACCTTGTAGATTTTCAAGATGATATTTTTGAAGAAGGCGATGAAATAGCACTATTTGACGGCCCAACTTGTGTTGGTACCAAAATCGTAAAAAAAGAAAACATCGTCGATAAACTTATAAATATTTCTGCATCATCGGATGATAACCTTGGGATGCCTGGCTTTAGCGAGGGTAATAATTATAGTATTCGCGTTTGGAAACAAAAATTGGATAAAGAGTTTGAACCCGATTTCAACTACATTTCAGGTGAGCAAACATTTACAAAACAAGCGTCTGCTATTTTGAGCTTATCTCCCAATCAATTTGTCGACATAGAAAATCCGGCAAGGAATGAGCATTTTAATGCAATATGCTACCCTAATCCATTTACAAATAGCGTTACAATAGAACTGGAATTAGCCAAAGAATCAGTTGTTGATGCTAAACTATACAATCAATTCGGGCAATTTATTTGCTCTCTTGTTAGCGCTCAGTCTTTTCCCTTAGGAATTCACCAACTTGTTTGGGATCGCAGAGCATCCAACCATCTGGATATTACTTCAGGAATATACATCCTACAGATAAGAGTAAATGAAAATTATTTCCACAAAAAACTAATCATTAAGAATTAGTGCTTGATTAAATCTTTGTAGGAAAAGGGATACAACAACGTTAAGAAAAAATTGAAATATCCTGCATCTTCTTCACATTTATACTTATATAAATTCTATCTGAACATTTCTCTTTCAAGCATATTCAACATTAAAACATGCCTGGTATATTCACGAAACTTTCCATAAACCTCATTTTGACTAACACTTCTAACCAAATACAATTCGCCGATAACTAAATTGATTCTATAAACATTTATATTCCAACCCCCTGATAAGTCAATCGGTAGATTAATCAATTATTCTTTTCGTAACTGAGTTATCTTATAGTCGGATAGTTTTCTAAAAAGCTAATGAAATACAAAAAACAATCTAAGATTTCAAATGATATAAAAAGAAAAGAGGCTGCTCCTCTGAGCTAGCCTCTCATCTTACTTTTAGTAGAACCTCCCGAAATCAATTACTGTTTTCAGTAAGTTGTAATTATTGATTCTGAAAAAGTATTTATCTGTTTCGGTAAATAAGTTTTCCAATCCGAACATCGCCATCGATATCCAGTCTGTAAAGATAGACACCTGAAATTTCGGAATCAGGTCTGAACTCTACGCGCTGCAATTCACCAGCTTCAACAGGTTGATCGAGTAATCTAACAACTCGTTGTCCAAGCATATTGTGAATTTCAAGTACGGCATGACCACTAACTGCAGGAACAAATTCAAAGTTAACCACTTCATCAAATGGATTCGGGAATACTTTGAGTTCACTATCCTGAAGAACCGGATCAACTCCTAAGAGTATATCCACAGATTTTTTCACACTTGCAGGCTTAGCATAAGCAGTCTGAATCTCAGGTCCTCCAAATTCAGGATAAGGAGCACTACAATTACAAGTCAATTCGCAAACTACACCATGAGCTATTATCCAGAAGAAATCTTCATAATTAACATCATGAATCCAGAAATCGGCTCCATTGTTAACAATCAAATCTTCGTCTTTTATGGTATACTGACCAGGAGCAACAGTTCTCTTTGGTTTTTTGCCTTTATTCAAGGTTGGGAACTGATCTTCTCCTACGTATACATGAATTTCATCCAGATACTGTCCTGGGTTCATTTCGTATACAACGTGAACACTATCACCTTGCCAGGTAACTTGGACAGTTCCAACAGGCTCTCTGTTTGTAATGTCACAGTGCGCTGCTCCGGCATACATGTTCATTGTATAGGTAACACCTCTTTCAGTAATCTGATTGGTCCATCCCCATCTGTTAAACATGTCATCATCCAGGAAGCAAATTGCCTTAGTGTCATCGTCCAAACGACCAAACATTGTTTCACAACCACCAACCTGGTCATAATACCTGGTTACGTAAATTGTTGTGTCGGAACTATTTTCACAATTGTCTTCCGCATAGAAAGTATAAGCATATACATCCTCACAATCAGGAGCAGAAGATAAGACAGGAAGAGCAAACAATTCTCCACTATCACCACATTCGTCAGTCCATGAAGCCCACAATGTATCCGGTGGATTTCCATTACAAACTGAGTCAATGAAGGCATCAACGGTGATTATTGGTGCTACTGTGTCAGGAACTACAGTAAAGGTGGCCCGAGCTGTATCGGTTGAACAACTGTCGGTAACAGCAAATACAATACT